>CAYGFY010000001.1:0-187772 GCA_964349365.1 uncultured Bacteroidales bacterium
TGGAGGCGCAACGACATAATTTTGTGGCTTTTTCTTCTCTTAGCAAAAACTGGAGGCGCAACGACAGGTTTTTGATCTTCCAAAAAATCGACCGCCCGTTGAGATTTTTTGGTTCTTATTTATGATTGGCGGGATTATACAGGGTTCCACCACTGCAGACAAGGCTCAAAGTAACTTCTGCCGTCCAGTCGCTAAAGCTTTGTGCGTTTCCTGCTCTTACCTTGTAGCTAACCAGATTTGAAGATGTGTAATGTGAATCCATTTCCCAGTCTATAACTTGTGAGGCGAATCTTCTAACAATAACTGGGTTTTCGTCGCTAGTCCTCATATATTCGTAGAAGTGTGCGTTTGCAACTGAATTCCAGCTAAGTGTTGGCCCATCGCATTGTGTAATTTGCACCACACTAAAACCAGTTGGGGTTGCAAGGTTGCTCGATGTTAGCACTACTATTTCCAACAAGGCCTCACTTATGTAATCATCCTTAATTTTGACGTGATATGTGCCTGCAGCCAAGCCGTTGAATTCGCCCGAGGCTTGCCAGGTTCCACCGTTGTTGATGCTGTACATATAGCCAGTTCCACTTCCACCGGTTGGATCGCTTAAAAATATTACTCCATCATTAACTCCGTAGGCCGATGGGTTGTAATAAACTATGGTTGCCGAAAGTGGGTCTAGATAGTTTACCCCCCCTACCCAAATTCCACCAAAATCGAATATGCAATTCGGATTGTTTTTGTCTCGCATATAAACAGAATATGTTTTTGTGGAAAGGTTATTGAAAACAGGCGAGGTCTGCCAGGTAGTCCCTCCTATGCTATACTCGAAAACTCCCGAGCCACCAGAAGGGTTTTTTATTGTAATTCTTCCGTTTGTTTCTTGCATTGATCCAGCGTGTAAAACATCATAATCGGCCTCCAAGGCTTCTGGTAGCGTTAAAACTACCGAAGGAAGTGTTTTAACATTTCCGATGTTGTTTTTATCTCTGATTTTTGGGAAGTAGGTTCCGTTTTGCAATGCTTCGAATAATTCACTCGATTGCCAATTTGTATTATCTAAGCTATACTCGAAAACTCCCGAGCCGCCAGTTGCGTTGATTAAAGTGATAACTCCATCTGTGTTATAACTGCAGGTGATGTTACTGAAAGTAACGGCTGCATTTACTTGCGAAGATCCACCGGCTACTTCTAGGCGGTGCGGCAGGTTAAGGTAATATTCAACCATAGCAACGTGAACAGTATTGGGTGTTTTAATTACCGAAATTTTTGCGTCTAAGATTATGACCGGTATGGGTTTGCCCGCTTGTTCGCAGAGGTATGCTTTTTCGGAAGATGCCAAATGAGCCAGTTGGCTTATTTGGTGTTTGTCAAGGCCTCCGCTTTCGGCTCTCCTTGAATCCTTCGTGTCGAGGTGGGCCAACAATTTGTGTTTGTTGCCTTGTGAGGTTGGCAATAAATTGACAACCTCTGTTTTGGTTTCTATTGCTATTTCATAATTTCCCTTCAGGGAAATTGTGTCGAAGCCCCCGGCAGGGTTGTGGAACACAAACTGCTTTAGGTTTAGAGGCGTAGCCTCTAAAACGTAGTTTGGAGAGGTGTACTGCTTTACGGCGCCTTGCCAGATCTCAGCCGTAAACGAAATTGGTATATGTCCAGTAGGCAATAAATAGTTCAGGATTAACTCGTAGTTTGAAACATCTATCTCTATTACCTTCCCGAAGCCAGGATGTTGTAAGGTTCCAAAACCATTATCGATTAGTTCCAGGTTTGTTTGTAGTCTAATTATTAGGGTAAGGTTGCTTGAAATATTACTTACACAGGGGAAGTATATTCTTTGGTGCTGGTCGTTTTTGTAGAAAGGTATTTGTCCTTTTTCAAAGGAGAGGCCCGACTTTGTTTGTATCAAATAATCCAAAAAGGATTCGTGGTTCTCGAAAATACTTTCTTCAATATGAAGGGGCAACTTTCCCTTAATGGCAGTAATTACGAAAATTAAATCAGAGTGCCCATCGGAAACGATGATTTCAAACTCTTTAGACAAGGATTCGTTCACTTGCATTCTTGCACTCATTGTTTCCGGAAAGGAGGGGTGTATGTTTTCGTGTAGGTGCTCCGAGATTTCGAATGTAGCCTCTCCCGATTCGTTGATGTTTGACTGTTCTACGGCAATTATTTTCCAGCCTAGCTTTATTTTTGCCGTCATTGTGTTTGCCTGTTCTTGGTCGGTTTGTAAAACAAACCACACAGGATGTCCGGATAGGACTACTGTTGGGGGGCTTTTTAGTGGAGTGATCATGTTGTTATACTATTTGCAATTTGTTAGTAAGTGATTTGTTGAATTTAGAAGCTGGTTTGTTTCTCGATGGTGTCTAGGTTTTGTTGGGCTTTTCTTAGCTCAAAGAGCGAAATGTTTGCTTTTAGCTCTTTTTGTGTAGCCTCGTCGAAACGTTTAACTGCGACCAGGAATAGCATTACTGCTTCATTCATTGCCGCTTCACTACCCCCCGCCCCCCTAAAGGGGGTGCTCCCTTCAAAGTCCCCCTTAGGGGATTTAGGGGGTTCATACCTCCCCTTGGCATACTGGGGCACCCTGTGTGCCATTATGCCCTGAATGATTTCTGGGCTGTTAAGCTTTATGTTTCTGTAGGTGGGTGCGTCAATTATCAATTCTTCGCCTTTTTCGGCAATAAGGGCTGGCTGCTTGTAAACTCCCGTTTTGGCCGGGCCTGTGTATGGTACGTTGTAGGTTTGCCCATCGTCTTGCCCTATTACCGAGTAACGGCCTTTGAAAAACTGTGGTACCGGTTGTGCAATTATTACGGCCGTTTGGGCTGCTCCTGCTATTCCGGCGGCTACTGCTCTTGGTATGTTTGGCAAGGCTTCGGTTACTGCCAGGGCAGTGTTTATGATGCTCATTACCACCTTTGCTGCTTGTTCTTTCTTCCAGGCATCTGTCTTCAGCTGTCTTTCTTTTTCCAGAAACTCCTCTTGAATTGCGGCTTTTTCTTCTGCAGTAAGCTTTTCAGAATCCAGCACGGCGCTTTTTTGTCTATCTAATGCCCTGAGCGCAATATCCAGTTTGTTTGCCTCGCCACTCATATATATGCTACCCAGTGCATCTGTTATTGAGCGAGCAATGTCAATGGATGCAGATTGCCACTCTTTTAGGTCCGCTAGCTTTTTGTCTTGTCTTAGCTGTTCCCTATAGTCTAACCAATCTTGGTAGTCCATTTCCCACAGGTATTTGTCAACCTGTGTTTCTAGCTCTGTAGACCTCCTGTCTTCCTGGTCTTTCCTTATTTTTTTGCCTTCCTCGCCAACAGTTTCAAAAAGGTTGTTTAGCATTTTGGCATCATATTCAGCTTCTTCGGCTAATGCAGCAACGTCTAGAGAGTCAACATATGCAGATACGTTTCCGCCGTGCGATATTATTCCGTCTAAAACCCGCTTGTAAGCCTCTAGCGATTTCAGGGCCTCGCTTACGTCCATTGCCTCCTTGTAGTTTTCCTCTGCTACTAGATTTTGTAGTTTTTGCCTTAGCTCTTCAATGTTTTTTGATACTTTCTGGTAGGCTCCAGCTGTTTCCTCAAGCCCACCACCCCCTCCTTTGGGCTCTTTCACCAAAGGGTTTTCCAGATTCCATTTTTCCTTTTGGAGTTCCTTTAGTTTTTCTCTAAGTTCTTTCTCTTCTCCAGGTTTTAGTATTTCAGGGAAATTTAGCCTACCTTTTACAACATCTATTTCTATTGTTAACTTCGAAAGGGGGGTGCTAAGGAATTCCTCAAGGGAAATTAGTTCTTGTTTTAACGCCATAATATCATCGGTAGATGATATGTTTGGCGAGTTTAAGGTTTTGTTTATTTCATCTATTCTTTTTTTGGCTTCCAAAATTGGCTCTACCGAGTAAGCTTTTGTAATTTGGTCCTCAATTTGTTTTAAGGCTTCTGCGTTTTCGGTGAGTTTGTTATTCAAACCTGCCAAAGCTCCTTCTGCGAGAGTTATTTTAAGACCAGGAACAAAGGTGCTGCCCTTTCTTTTTGCTTCTTTTTCCACTTCATCTTTAAGCTTCTGTTTTGCCAGCTCTATGTCCTTGAGTAGCTTTTGATGGTTTTGGAATAAGTTAGTATATTCAGCCTCATTGGCTTTAATTATTATTGACTTTTTAAGTTCCTCAATATAGTTTCTGATGAGGCCAGTGTTGTGTCCTATTAGTTTTCCTTCGTGGTCAAGGTGTCCGTTATACTCCGGCATTATTGTGTTTATTTCCTTTATGGCATCTTGCCTTTGTTGCAATGGCAACGTTGAATCTTCAACCACCTTGATTAACCTTTCCAGCCGTATTTCTTGGGTTCCTAGTTCGTCATTTACCTGTTTTAAGACTCTCTGGTGCGCAAGCTCCGCCTCAGTAGCTTGTTTCTTCCTTAAACTAAGTGTTGCCAGGACAACAACTACAGCCGCTACCCCTGCGGCGATCATCCCCCAAGGGGTTGCCATAGAGGCAAGCCCTAGAAGTTTTTTTGCTGCAGCAGCCCTTGTGGCATTGCCGGTCATTTGTGCGTATGCCAGGGCTAGGTATAGGCTAGCTGTCCGCAGGGCTGCTTTTTGAGGGATCAGTATTCCCATTACCACGTTTAAGGCCCCTTTAGCCATTGCCAAGGCTTTTGTTTTTATTATAGCCAGGTTTAGAACTACTATGTACGCAAGATAACCTCTGGTAAGGGGGATGATAATCTCTTTGTTTTTAGTGAAGAATTCTACGACTAGCTTCAATGCTTTCAGTAAATATGAAAACCCATTGGTGCTAAACGTTAGTGCTGGTGCTAGCTTTTCACCAATTTCTATTCTCAGTAATTGCGCCCTGTTTTTTGCTTGTTCGAGTTTGGCAGCATTTGTTTCGGTGTTGGTTGCTGCCATTTCGTAAGCTATATTTGTTCCGACAATAGCATTTTTCAGCCTGTCGAATTCTTTTGTTTCGTTTTTTAAAATGGATGCAGCTACAAAGGCTTCGGTGCCAAACATCTCCGTCATTTCAACGGTGCTCAGTCCTGCCTTGTTCATGTTTTCCAGTGCTTGGCGCAAACCTACGACTTCAACATTAAACTCACTTGCGGCTTGGGCAGACCGCAAGAGAAAGGTTTTCAATCCTGTACCAGCTCGCGATGATTCAAGCCCGCCCTTGGCCATAATTTCCACTAATATTATAGCATCGTTGATATCTACTCCTACACTTCTGGCTGCGGCACCGAACTTTGTAATCGTTTCGCCAATATATGCTATATCACCGGCACCTTTTTGCGAAGCCGCGGCCATTAGGTTAATTATCTCGGTTGCATTTGAGGCGTCCAGTCCAAACTGGTTAATAGCTGCAGCCATCGAGGTTGCTGCCGTTTCAAGTGGTATTTTTCCCGATTCGGATAATACTATGGCCGCTTTGGTTACATCATTTAGTGCTTCTTTGTTTTCTAGTAATATGGGGATTTTACTACCTATCAGGGTGTAGGCATCCACAATATCTTTTGCAGATTGTTTTATCCTCACCCCCCCCTCCACAGTGGCAATTGATAGGTCTTTAGCTTGCTGCGTTAACCATTCGAGGTTTTCGCCTGTTAACCCTGTGAGAGAGCTGAGGTTTGCGACTGATTCTTCGAAATCGTTGAACACTTTTATTACTGCCCTAAATCCCATGATCAACCCTGCAAACGAAGCCGTGAGGGTTCCGAGCATCATAAAATACTTGTTAAACCCACCTGCCAGCCTAGAGAAAACTGATTGGTTGACAGCCACCCCCCTCATTTGGGCGTTTAGCGTTGTTAACTGGGCGTTTACGGCAACCAGCTGTTTGTTCTTTGCGTTCCAAGCAGCTTCAGCCGCTTTGGTATCTCTTGGCATTTTGCGAAGCTCTGCACTTAGCCTGTTTTTGGCTTGCGTTAATTGCTTCATACTTGCCCCACTAATGTTTCGTAGGACTTTATCGAAATCAACCGTAGAATTTGTTACCTTCTTTATATCGTCGTCTAGCTTGTTAAGCTCCGCTTGCTTGGCTGCAATACCTGGATCCTTGTTGAGCTTCATTTGGTTGAGCTCTTTTTTTACCTCTCTGGCTTGCTTGCGTAGTTCTTTTAGTTGTGATTCTGCCTGCTGCCCATCGAGGTGGACCGTGCTTACTGCTTTTTCTTGAAATGACATAGCTTTTAATTTTGGTACAAAAAAAGGCTATGCCAGGCTGTAAGGAAAGGACAAAAAAAAAGCCCCGAAAATTCGGGGCGTTTAGGTATATGACAAGACAGTTAAGCTAAACAAAAATTATTTGATAATTACTAATTTTGAGAGGGTTTTATTTATAAAGGCTTGACATAATTGCTTTCGCTACTTTTTCTGCCCTTTGCATATCTGTTTCGCTAGTGTAGGTATATGAACCTGTTTTTACCTCTGCCGTTGAGCTTGCCTCCCAAACCACGTCGCCATCTATTGCACTCCAAACCAAAGCAAAAGCGCTCACGCTTTTAGTCTCTGTTGTTGTTATGTTACCAGTCCAAATACTGTGGCTTATTTTTGTGTCGGAGGTGGGAGGTGCCAGTAGAACAAAAAGAAAGTAATCCATTCCTGTCGCTTCTTGCATCTTTCTTAAAATGGTTTTATCAATTATACTTGTTTCTTGATAAGCTACAATTGCTCTGTTGTATTCAGATACTAGATCTGCATCGTTAAGTTTATCCAAGGTTTCATTCCAAGTCATAAAATTTTGGATTAAAGAGTCCGCCACCAAATTCATCACCTCGCCAAAAGGTCTGCGATAGCCCTCAACACCACTACCTGCCACCACCGGTAATAGTGCGAGGCCTCCAACCTCCAATGACCTTGTGGAAAAATTGCTTTTAACATAAGTTACATTACTTGCAACCTTTGAACTTACTGCGCAAGAACTAAAAAATATTAATAGCACAAGTCCTATTAATACTATTGGATTTTCGATTTGCAGAACTTTTTGATTTGTTTTCATAAAAATTGGTTTATAGATTTATTGCAAATATATATACAAAATAGAATACCATTGGCACTCCAAGTTTTATTTAAAATGATTCCAAATTACATTCAATTAGGCAGGATCCATTTGCTGTAAGATTTTTTATTGCATTACAAAAAAAACCCCCGCCGGTGGGGGGGGGTATTTAGTTGTTTGGTAGTTTGTCTGGCCTTCTGCCCATCTGCTCCATTGCTTTTTCAAATGCCTGGTTTAGGTCGCTAGTGCCGTCGGTATCTTCGAAAAAGAAATTAACCCCCACGGCGTTTGCCACGTCCAGGAAAAACTGGAGGTTTGGTTTGTATCGAGCTGCAAATAATCGGACTATCGCTTGGCGATGGCATCCTACTGCGGTGGCTATTGCTTCTTGGGTTATACCTTTCTGGTCTGCTACGTCTTTCAGGAGTAAGACCAATAGCTGCCAAGAGTTGGGGTGCGGTTTGTTTTTCATTTTTTCCTAATTAATTCAACTGCTTTTCTAAATACCGGTTCCTCAATTCTGCCACCCACGGCATTCCTCAGCCGGCTGGCAGTTTCTCTGTACTCCTCGCCATCAATACGCTCGATCATATCGGCGTATATCTTTGCGAGGTTGAGTATTCGTTGTTTGTCTTGTGTTTGCATTTTGTTCGATTGTTATTCAATTTCGTATTCGTCGTATTTTTTATTTTTATGCATAATAATGTCATTGGGGTTTCTCTCCCAAGAGTTAGAGTATTCTATATTATCTCCAACGTCTTGAGCGACCTTTGCCCCCCTATTATAAATTACTACTTCTTCAGCCTCCATTCCTATTCCTTCGGCAATCTTCGGCAATGGTAACTTTTCTTTAAGGGTATTAAAAAGAGTTTTCATTAACCCTAGTTGATGAGTACCCTTTGCTTTATTATGCCTGATAGTACTCATCATTCGTTCCTCGATTGGTTTATCTATAATCGAAATAGCAACCAATGGTTGTTTCATTCTTAATAGAACCGTATAGCGATGGAATCCATCAACAATTTCGTAAACGTCCCGAGTGCTATCGTAATAAGTAACTATTGGCATTGTAAGGCCATCCTCCATTATGGACTTTTTAAGTAATCGAAACATTTTCGATTCCATTTTATTAGGGTTATAGTTGTTAGCAATAAGTTTTTCTATTGGTACCAACTTGGCGTTTAAGCAGGGGAATGAAATTATACTCATAATTTATTGGCTTTTAATTCGTCTTTCAATCGGTTAAAGTGAATAATATTGTGCTCTTTGCTCGCACCTCTCTTCTTTATTGCCTTTGCTTTTTTTACCTTCTCAATAACTACCTGTTTATCTTCAAGTATTGCTACATCGGCAATTTTCTTAACAATCATATCATAATACTCAATATCAACTTCTTTTATTATGCTTAGTTTTTTTAATGCGTGAAGATTTAATATTGATGATGTTCTCATCTCTTGAACAGGAATATTCTTTTGGTAATACAGGTCGTAGATAGGATTGTATGGTAGTTTGTAATCGTTTATAAATTTCCAGTCGTCTTTATCGTACCAATCATAAATGGGATAAAAATTCATATTTCGTAATCCAGTTCCTCGGCTACTCCACGGTATATCCTTAATTCCTTCCCTAGACGTAACGGCCACGTATCGGCGAAGACTTTCGTTGGCTCTTAACCCAAGAAAAAAAGCACACCCTGTTAACTTTTGTTCGGCATAGAATGAAGCAGAAATTTTACGAATCAGGCTGCTTTTCTTTGGCATCTTTTTAGTCATATCGTGGTGGTAGCAATCCGATGGGAGAGGTCTAACGTTTTTCGATTCATCATTAGCCCAAACCTCAATAACTCTATCGTCAAGAAAAGTAATCTTTCTCCACATACGAGGGCAAACCCAGTAGAATTTTATGTACTTATCCTTGTAGTTCTGGCATATGCTTTCGATAAACTTGATAGTGGTGTTGTTTTCAAACTCCTGGTCGATAAAAATAATGTTAAATTTTCTACCTAATTGCTGTGCGTATTGAAAAACTAGGAATAGGACGCAGGTGCTATCCTTGCCTCCGCTAAAATTTACAAATATCCTTTCATCGGGATAATTGTCAAATACATACTTAATCCTTTCAAAAGCAGCTTTAAGCACGTTTTTATCTCTATTGTAAAGCTTAACAGGTTCTTTTTTCATAACTCTTTTACTAGTTCGCGTAAAGCGGTTTGCTTAAAGTATTTTAGGAGATCCTTTTTCTTTTGGTTGTTGCCAGAAAGTAAGGATTCTAAATTGACATCGCCATTGAAGTGGGCAAATCGGCAGTCTCGGTTTTGCCCTTTACGCAGCGTTCGGTGGATAGCTCCATCAATCAGGGCGAAGTCCCAAGTTTTATCCCAAAATATGGTATTGCAGCAATGCTGTAGGTTTAGGCTGGTGCTATCGCTCTGTAAACTTAAAACAGTTGCCTTCGGAAATGCCTTCTTGCATTCCTCCTGGCTGCGCTGGTAAAAACAGAAGATTATTGTTTCTTCCTGGTTCCAACTCTTAAAAAGTTCTTTTGCTAGGTTAAACTTTTCCGCCGAACAGCAGTAAAGGTGTTGCATCTTTTGCGTGAGCTCCAAAAAAATGTTATTGTTTTTGGCCATTAAAATTTCATCGTCAAGGTATTTCTCCTTCAACCTGTAGTATTCCTCTTTTATATCGCAGTCAATGCAATAAGAGTAATCGAAATGATGCTCCCTAACACTCAACTCCAAATCACACTCGTAAACGTAATGCCCAATTAAACTGTACAGGTAATCTACGTTGTGATACTTGGTAATAAACTCACGAGTAAAACGCTTGTTACCTACTATCTTGGTTACTTTAGTCCACTCACAGAAAGTATTACGAAACTCGGCTTGCCCCATGTTCAGAATTTTTGGGCTTAAAAACTCCATCTGTGCCCAAATATCCAATAGATTTCGGCTTATAGGAATACCGTTCAGGATTAGTTTAAACTGGCAAAGTTTGCCCAATTCAATAATTCGGCTAGTTCGCTTTGCTCCCCAGTTCTTTATCTTAATGCTTTCATCAACAATGATAAAAGGATTCCTTTTGGTTTGCAACTTGCAGTACAATTCAAGGTAAATACGGCTGCTTGCGCTTATGCTTTCGATACCAATAAAATCGGTTTCAACCCCATACCCACCCCACTTCTCCACTTCGCTTTTTATTCCGCTGCCAGCAACCTTTGGATTAACCGACCTAAAAGGTGCCAGGTGCAGCACGTAGTTAACGTCCGACACCGAGCGCACCAACTCCAAGGCCGTGCGGCTCTTGCCCGTGCCCTGGTCCATAAACAAGGCCCCAACCTTGAATTGGTTAAGCTTTGTTATAGCTGTAGTTTGGCTATCTAGTAATTCCACTATAGGAGTTGTTTTACTGGTTCGTCAAAAATAACCCACTGTGTATTTTCATATTTTGCAAATAATAAATTACCGCTAAAAATCTTAATTGCTCCTGTGATGTTACTTGCCTTTATATAAATATTGGCGTGATAGAGAGCATTTTTGAAGGAATCAAAATTTGTAGCCCATTTAAAACTTTCGGATTTGGAAATAAAAAAATATTCCTCATTTATGACTTGCAATATTGCTTTACCCTTCCAAACCTGAAATTTATTATCGGTAAGTGAAATTGTTTCTACTGATTGGTTATTAAGTCTTAAGGTTTTCATCGTTTTAGATCTTTTAAAGGTTTAATGTTTTGAATTTCAACTTTTTTTGGTATGTGCTTTTCAATATGATAGGTTGGTAGCATTTGGCCGTGTTTATCAAACCAAGCCTCCTTCTTTGTGGAGTACTGGATGGTTTTTTTGTCTAGTATCCAGGCACTTATCCAGTAAGCTTCGCTTTTCATCACGTCATAATCCTGCCCGAACACCTGCGAGGCGGGGATGATATCCTCACTGCCATCAAAGGCAGTGGCCTTGTAAGCCCTATCCGAAATAGGATGCAGGCTCGCAAGGCGCACTGAGTAGCATTTAGTTTTCATTTTCCGAAACCTCTACATAAAAGACTGCTCTGTCGGCATCCGAGCCGTGGAAGGTTGGCTCGCTAAAGAATGATAAAGATGGGTTGATTTCGGCGACTGCCTGCCGCTCCCCTTTATCGTCGAGAAGCAACAGCCTTGAGCGTTTCGAGGCTATTTGATGGTTATTCATATATGAAGCCCAGTGTTCTTGCCTGGTAGCGAACTTATCCTCTGGGTACGCTTGGCCCGCAGCCCAGTCCCATTCAATTAGCAAACTACCAACAACAAACTCCCGGACCCATGGTCTGTTCATCCGATCTTCCGGGCTGGTTACTGCAATCCTTTTTCCCAGTAAACCTTTGGCCACTTCAACGGTCAATATTTGACCATTCTCAAAAATTTCATCAGCAATGATTTCTTTTTTCATTTTCTTTTCCCTCGCCGCAAGGGGTTTGTTTAGGTTTTCGGCACACCTAGGTTTTTAATTTCATCACAAATGTACGAAACAATTTTGTTTCTAACAAATTATTTTAAAATTTATATTCATTCTAAATAAGCCAGGTTTTAGCCCAGCCTCTTAGCCATCAGGCTTTCTACCTTAAAAAATAAAAAATTAAAGACTATGGCATACTTACCACTTTCCGAGCTTCGCGAGTTGAAGGGCGAAATGCGGCAACGTAGCCATTGCCAAGAGCCTAATTTCGCACCAACGAGCGAAGCTCGGCAAAATTTTTTCAAAAAAAAGCCTTGACTAGAAATAGTCAAGGCTTTACAAATTACCCTAAATGGGTTTTATTAATAATCCATTCTCGTTAACAATTATTTTCACCGTTCCCCCCGGAAAAATATTTGCCGTTTCCAGCCACCAACCACAAAGCAAAAGTTTGGGTTTTATTCGTGGGCGTTGGTTGCGTGCAGGGGGTAAAATTTCCCCCTGCACTGTTAGTTCTCTGGTGTCTTTCATAATTCAACCTCCTGCAAAATTTCGGCTTCTTCTTCTTCGGGTTCGGGTTCTTGCTCGGTTTCTTCCTTTTCCCTCTCTGTTACCTGGGCATTACTAAACAAGTGGCAAAGTGGAAAAAATTGCTCGTCGCCCTCTTTGGGTTCTTCTTGCCTCTCTGCCTTTTGGCTCGCCAGTGGCCTGCCCCATAAAACAAAAGCCTTTGAGCCTTTTTTAACTTTATAGCCTTGTTGCTGCCATTGGTTGAAGGTGTTGAAAATCACGTTTTCGGCATCTTGGTAGAAATTTTCTATTATGTAAGAATTTAAACTCCTACATGCTGCCCTCAATGCTTCGTTTGGCTTTCCTTCTTCGCTTAATCTGTTAATCTCTGCATCCCTTATCTCTCTGGCTGCTGCTGTTAGCTTGCCCAACAGTTGGCGTTTTATTTTTGTTTGCTCTTTCATAGCCTTACCCCCTTATTTCATCTTTTAGGGTTTCAACCTTTTTGGCAACCTCTTCCATCAAGAAATCAATTGCCCTCAAAATTACGGGGTTGTTCGTCACGCTCAAAAGCTTTTCCCCTTCCCTGTACTCATTGTGCTTTGTTAGCGACAATTTGAAAAGTTTAACATTCATATCCATTGGGTCGCTCACATTTTCCACCTCTGTTTTTGCCTCGAAAAGATTTTGCCCCACAAGTTCAAAGGCTTCGAGTTGGTTAATTTTGCGCTTCTTTTCCTCAAAATACAAAATTGCTGCCTCGATGTCTCGGGGTTTGTTGGCTTCCTTTAGTTTGGTTTCCAGTTCTGCGACCTTTTTGCTCAACTCCAAAACCTGCGGGTTTTCCTCTGCTGGTTCTGTTTGGGTGGTCTTTGGTGCTTCGTTGGTTTGCGCCTCGATTGGGTTTTCGTTGTTGCGTTCAACAACCATAATGGATTTTCCATTAGCTTTTTTATTCATGATAAATTACCCTTTGCCGCAAGGGGTTTGTTTAGGTTTTCGGCACACCTAGAATTAATGTTTAATAAAAATTTGTTCTCGCTAATTTCCCAAGATGTCAAAGAGCTTTTGTTTCTCACTATGAAATTACAAAAAAAATCAATACAAAATACGCAAATGTGTAATTTTTATAAATTTAAAACCGTTCTAAATTAGATAGTTATGGGTTTTTCGTTAATAAATCATACAAAAAAAAGGGGGTGTCCCCCCCTTTTTTTTTACCTATTTGGTTTTTCCGTTTTTTGGGGGGCTAATTTTTTGGGGTTTAATTTTTTAACCTCTTTTCTTGGCGGACTACGTCCGCCCCCCCTACGGAGTAGCCCGCACCGCCCTTTCGTTTGTGTCGCTGCAGCGAGTTTTTACATAGCCTTATATGCTGCGGAAATTGTCCGCAATAGCCTGGCAGGTTTGCGGCCGCCCCTATAACAGCATCGCGCATTTGAGATTTGCGGCGGCAAATCTCAAATGCCCGTACCTTATAGAAGTATGATGGTTGTGCACCTGCCTCTATAATGGCATCGCACGTTTGAGTTTTGCGAAGCAAATTTCAAACGTGGCTCGTTTTTCAGGAAGTCTGCCTTGCTTGGCGAATTACCAATGTAAGAATGGAGTTGGGAATGAGCCGAGTGTGGCAGACGTGGTGTTAGCTATTTCCGTAATGGGTTATTTGCTGTGATCCGGTTATACTTGGGAAGTGGAATTGCATACCCAGAAATAGTGTATCCCAGGCATCGGTGACGTGGGTTTTTGTTTCGTCTGGTTCTTCTAGTGAGTCGAGTTTCTTTTCTGCAGACTTGTCTTTTTCAAATCCTGACTTACCTATTTTTGTTCCGGTTGAATCTAGGGCTAGTATTAGATATTCGTTATTGTCGGCATTGAATGTTGGGAATAGGTATTTGGGGTCTCCTTTCAATGCTAGGTCTATTCGCCAGTGTCGTTCTTGGAATTTCATAGGTTGTCCAATGTGAACTGGTTCAACATCCCATCCTCGTTTTTGAAGTGTGTGGATTACTTCTTCGGCAAAAGAATCTGCATCAGCAGGTGTTCCGGCTACTGCGGTTGAATCATAAAAGTAAACGAGGTTTCTATTGGGGTATGTTGCATAGTAATCGCAAAAGTCGTTTACTAAATCTTTGATTTTTCTGGGGGTTTTGACAAAAAAGGACTTGAGGGTGCGAGCTTCATTGCTGTTGGTTCTTTGCCCTGCAATTAGGTTGCAAATTGAAACGTTGTAATCCATCCCAATACAAATTGGCAGGTCGGGGTTTATGTCTCCATCAAACGCCCAGCTGTTTGTTTTGGTTAGGTTGTAGTCTAGTTCCTCTAGTTTTGCGTTGTTGTATGAGGCGTATGTATGTATTTCCTGCTTAAAGGCCGAATAGAATCCGTTGGCAATTTTGGTATGTCGGCGGTTAAGTATGGCCGAATTAAATATTAGCGGTGGTAGGTTTCGCTCCATGTTCTTTATGAAGCTTTCGCCAAGTAATTCTAAATTGTCAAATGCATCATATTCAGCATATAGTACGGCATTTTTCCTGTATTCTTGAAGCTCCTTAAAGTATTTTGCTTTAAGGATTTCGTTTGTTGTGGTTTTGTATTTTAGGTATGTTAGTTTTATGAGTTGGATTAGATCTTGGTCGCAGTCATTTTGCTTGTCTAGGATCCATTGCCCTGCTTTGGTTGTTGGCATATCTGTTGTAAAAAGTACGCCGTGATGCCAGGGGCACTTATCGAAATAGTTTAGGTTGCCCCGGTTGGCCGGAAGGACCTCGGTTTTTATCTTTTCGTAATTAAGGTATTTGGCTTCAAACCCAAAGACATAATCCAAGCTCATTGAGTTTGCCGACATTGGCCTATCGAAGCTAATTAGGTGTTGAATGGAGCCATTATACCATGCAATGACATATTCATAATCAAATGGATCAATGATTGGTTTTTCAAAATTCAAGCTTTTGTCAGGTTTTCGCCCAATAACGTAATGAATATTTCGACGGTAATTTAAGCGTTGAAGTGCAGCGAATACAGCAGGCAGTGTATTTCTCAAAAGTTTGCCGTATGTTGGGCTAAGAAGCGCGCCCGCGCTTCGTGGCATTGCTTGAGTATTTCTTAAAAGCCTTGGCGCGTCGATGCCTTCAGATTTTCCAAACCCTCTACTGGCAATTATGTACTCATCCCTGGCTGCAATAGCCATACATTCTTGTTGGCGATTGTTGAAATATTTTTTAGCTTTCATCAATAATTTCGGCATCAGTAATTTTCCCGACTAAGTATTTTTTTAGATATTTGTTTCTTAGAGTAATCCGAACCTTTTCTGATATTGACTCTGCTGCAATTCCTAGTATTGAGGGGTCGGCTGCAGGTTCCCAGTCAGGTGGAATAATTTGGTCGTGAGGTATTGCATCTGCTATTATCTTGTCTAGGTTATTGTGTTTGCCAATCTTGTCGGCTGCCAATGTCATTGCTACAGGGTTCTTTTGGGATTTGGCCAAGAGGTATGCTTCCCTATTCATTTCTGTTACCATATATCGGAGCCATTCTTTGGATGCTACCCTTATGTTTCCGAGGTGGGCTTCAATTACTGCTACGTCTTGGTAGGCAATGGTTTTTTTGACGTTGAAGGTGTTTTTGATAAACCTTGCCACCTCACCTTTGGATGCCCAGGGGTTAGCCAGCCAGAAGGTAAACGCTCCCTCGTATCGAGCTTTAATTTCTAGTTCCTTGGCTGTTAGTGGGGTTTGTTTTCTTTTGGAAATAGCGTTAGCTGTTCCAAACATAGCTAAGGTGATGCGATCTTCTTTAGTGTGGCGTGTCATTTTCAAATGCTATTTGCTGTTCTTTCATAAATTCGTTGGCCATTGTTTGTGCCGGTGGGCTTCCCATCTCGGCCAGGCTTAGGATCTTCCCTCTAATTTTAGCCTTGCGTAACAATATTGGCTTATGGTACAGCCTTGAAATTTTAGTATTTGCTTTTATTTCATCAAAGAACTCTTCGAAGTCAACATCAAGGATGATGGCAATTTCCCTGGGGGTGAGGAAGCTTGCTGCCAGCTCCGACAATTCCTGTTCTTGCTCTGGTGTTAGATTCATATATCGATTGAATTTTGGTATAAGTCGGCAATTTTGTTTTGCAGGTAGATAAAGGTTTCCGCCCTGGTGTCTATTGTTAGGTTTTCGATCCTTTTATTTTGGCTCAAATTCATTGATGTAATTATGGAGATTGGGAACTTTGCATTTTCGATTACTGTTATTTTGCTGTGGTTTGCCGACAATCGAAGATTGTCAAAGACTTCGTTTGCAAAATAAAGCAATGGTGATTTTGTCCTTCGGTTTCCATTGTCGAATATTCCTGTAAGCTGTTTAATTAAGCCTTCATCTTTTAGAAAAAGCAAATGCCTTATTGCAGCTTCCGAAAAGGTGAAGCTAGTAAGGGTAATATTTGAAGGGCCTACTATGTTGAGAATGTAATGAATCAACATGTATAGAGGCCAGGTTCCATCTATTACCCTTACCATTGAAGAATTTTCTTCAATAGGCCCTAATTCTTTTTCAATTAGTTGAAACATCTTTTAAGATGATTTCAATGTCTTCCTTTTCCTTTTTCCATTTGGCAATGCTTATCTCCCTGTTTGTTCTCTGCCTGTCTGATAGCTTGCCAGGTGTAGATAGTTCTTTTTGCGCCCTGTTGATATTGTCGGCAACAATTTTGAGCCTTTTGGTGGCGTTGATTATTTGTTCTTTGGTTGGTGAGATGCTTTCTTCAGGACTTTCTGTGCTTTCAGGTTCGTTGGTATCAACGTTGGTGGCAGGGCTTGTTTTCTTTTTGCTTTCGGGGTGTAGGTGGTTGTTAATCAATTGCCAGTTTTCTTCTCTTTTCGCTGCTACCTCTGAAATTTTCGCCGCAAATTCTTTTCTGTCTGAATCTGTTAATGCAGCTCTTAGCTCTTGATGAAGCCCGGCCAGCGTAACGGTTAGCTTTTTATTTTCCTTGTAAGCAGCTCGGGCTTCTTCAGGGAGTTTATCAACGTCTATTGTTGCTCCTTCAAAGAACAGTGCCTTTTCGGCAGCCACTATTTTGGCTGTTGCACTTGGTTTTCCCGGAGTGCCGTGTGGCATTTTTCTTGCGATCGTGGATAAGGTTTTGATGAGGATATTCTTTTGCAGGGGCGCTGGTTTGGCATCGGGCGCGATGGAAAAGAACTCGTCTTTTGAAGTGTTGGTTTTAACTGCATTGTACAGTTTTAGACCTTCTTTGTAGTCTTTGGGATTTTTCAGCCAGTCTTGGATTTTCTTTTTCATAGGGGGTGGGGGTTTTTGTGTTAAAAGCAGTGCAAAGGTTTTTCTTTTTCGCGGCTGCGAAAAGGACAATTAATTGGATGGAGGATGCTTTGCGAGGGAAAAAAGGCAATTAGTACAGGTGCCGTGTGGGTTGGTGCTGCGGCAAGGGTTTCCGTTGCCAGCGTTGTGGCAGGCTCCTGGACTGTTGGCTTTGTGGGTGGGTTGCGATAGGGATTGAAGCGGTTATCCTTTTTGCTGGTTTCGGCAAAATGGGGGGGGGGCAAAAAGATATGAGCGTAAAGCCCGGTTTCCGTTGCGTTGGGTTGTGCGTGGGAAGGAAAATCGCCCTATCCCTAATAATCATAAAAAAAAAAGACCTGCCATAATAAGACAGGTCTTTGGAGGAACTAAGCTACAGTCTACTTCGGGGGTGGTATGTCTGAAATTTCTTTCTTGGTTTTAGCTCCATCGGGTTTGTTCTCGGCTTTTTCAGGTTCAACCTTTTCTAGGTACGGACAGCCAGCTTCGAAAAGCATTTCTGCAGTTTTGTCGCTGCAATTATGCAATTCAACCGTACCTACCAAAGGGTGAACTATCTTGCCGGGATGCTGTAGCCCTATTACTTTGAACTTTTTCATAGCTTACTAAGTTGCAGGGGTCAATGGCAAAGTACCCTTGTAAATGTAGGCAGGGCGTATGCTATAGGCTTGACCTTCAATTTCAAGACCTCTTTTATCGGTAGCATTTTCACCGTGCTTTGTATTAGCCTTAAATACTAGCGGAAAGTCTTCGCAACCAAACTGATTCAATTCCCTGGTATTGGGGTCACGTAGGAGCAAAATTCCTAGCTGATTGTTTATTTTAGTGGCAAAGGCGAGTTGGGCTGTTTTGGTGCCTTTAACGAAAACTTTCGGGACTTGATTAAAGCATTGACTTCCTGGCTCGCCGGCAACGTCACTTGTAGCCCCAGCAGTATTAGGAAACCAAGTTATGCTATAGGCCTTTTTTGTAGGTTTCATAACATAGTTGCCTCTTATTTCAATCATCTGGGCATCGGTAGTTGGCTCAGCGGTTTTAGTGGGGAACGTTGCAACCTCGTTAAGTAGAATAAGATAGCCTGTAGTAGTGAACCCACCCATGTTATCCCCAGGGTCCCAATTCACGTCAGCGAAAGCTACCCCAGACATAGCCAGGGAAATGGGTTCGATGTTCGAGGCTATTGAGTGAATTGACAGAGAGACTTCCGGAACGATGAAGGACTGGAAGATAAATAGAGAGAAAAAAATGAGACCCAGACAGGTCGCAAAAAATTTAAAATGTTTTTTCATGTTAATTTGTGTAAGGAGGTTAAAAAGAAGTGATTTAAAGAGTTAGGGAAAAAAGGGGAGGGGAGAAGCCCCCCCGCTTTTTGTGTGTTTATTCAGCAGGTGGCGTATCGTCACTTTGATAATCGCCACTAAGAGCAACGGCAGTGTTAACTTGTTCGTTGACGCAGAAAACCTTTGCGTGAGTATCGGTGATCCTGGTAGCAGCTTGGTACTGCAACCAGTAACGCACGATGTTGGGGTCGTTGAAAGCTTTTGCAACATCAATGAAAGTGGTATCATCCTGAGCGGAAATACCAAAATCAAGGTTGCCAGGAACAGTAAGCTTCAGGCGGCTACCACTGCCCAGGGCAGGGTCGCTGATGATTTTAAGCTTGGGAGCATTTGCACTTTGTGCAAGGTGCTCTTGAAACTCAGCAAAAGCCCAGGCTGTTTTGTACTTGATTTTGTTGCCAAGGGCCTTAGTGGCAGAAAAAAGAGCATCGGGAGTGATGTACAAAATACCATTCTTCTTCAAGAAGGGATTGGCAGCGTGAACGAATGCCTCAACAGCATCGTATGCATCGGTATCGTCACCATCAACAGGAGCGGTAATTGCACCGGTTTCTACAAGGTTACCCTTGCTTACAGAAATATCGCCTGCAACAATTTCCTTGTCTATTATGGTATTGAAACCATCGAACATTTCAAGGGGCGAATCGCCATCCTCGTCTCTTTCTGCGTGGAATAAAGCATCGATGATATCTTCACCAACGGTGTCGATAACTGCTTTAAGGATCATGAACTCCAAACCGTGTTTTTTGGTTTTGTTGTCGACAGTGCCAGGAATGCCAATAACCTGCAGGTTACGGTAATTCATGATATTGTCGATAAGGGCAGCATAGCAAGGCTCAGGGTCTAGATCCCTGTTAACAGCTTTGAGGATAGCTTTATCGAGCAATTCATTGGTACCACCAATTTTGTAAGGGCCGGAGATAGAGCCTTTCCTGCGAAAAACCGTTTTACGGTTTTTGACTTTGGCTTCGAGAAGGATAACGCCAAGCTCTTCGAGCTTAGGGCGTAAAACCATAAAGGGCAGTGCGCGTAGGATTTTGTCTTCCTGTACGGCAGCGCTGGCTATGGCATCAAGGGTTATTTTTTTTACGTCAGACATGTAAGGGGTTTTTTTGGTTTAAAAAATTGTTAGATTGGGAATAGTTTGTTAGTGAGTGAAGCACTGAGCTACGAATAAAGCCCGGAAGCTTCGATTTTGGCCAGTACTGCCATAATATCATCCTCGTTCTTTTCGCAAAAAGCGCGAAGGTTGGCGTGGGAATTGTCGGAGGTAGTATCGCCTTGCGTTACTATGATAGCCGTTTCTTCGCCAGGCTTGTTGTTGAGCCTGTTGATGGTTGCTTGCATTGCAGCAATCTTCTGGTCCTTTTCGGAAATAGAAGCGTTGAGGGTGTCAATCTGTGAGTTAGCCTGTTGAACTTGCAGGTTAGCATCTTCCAGATTTGTAGAGAGGGTTTCGTTGGTGTTAACCAACTCGTTTAGGTCGGTGCCTTCAAGTTCAGAAACAGATTGCATCAAGGCATCAATTTTGGTTGTAATGTCAGAGACAGGACATCCAAGCTTTTCAGCAATTGCATCCAGGGCAACTTGTAAGGCCGTTTTTTCGCCAATGGCGTTATCGCGTTCTGCGACAACAATGGCGTGTTTTTGGGCTGAAACAGGGAACATTTTTTAAAGTGGTTTAGTTAGAAAAAGGGTTAATTAGGTTTGAACTCGTCATAAATTTTTTGCAGGTAATCATCAAAAGAACCTATATCATCAATAAGGCCTATGTCCTGAGCTTCTTGGCCAAAGAACATCTTACCGGTACCCCATTCAGATTCGGGGCCAAGCTTTTCGCCTCTATTGTTGGTGATGGAATCCAAAAAGAACTCGTTGTACTGGTCTGCCAGAGCTTGCATTTTTGCGAAGTCTCCTTTTACTGCATCGCGATATTCGGCGTTCTTGTCTTTTGATTTCCGGGCGTATATTTGAACATCAACAATGCCCAGGCTTTCCATCCTCTTGGAATCATCCCAAAATGGGATGTAGGTTCCAATGGAGCCTATGTAGTTTGAAGGGAGGGCTGCTCTTACGTGCACTGCTGCAGCAGCTATTTCGTATGCTGCGCTAGCCAGCATACCATCGCAAATAGCAAAGACAGGCTTTTTCAAATCCTTCAGGCATCCTACCATAAATTCAGAGGCATATCCATTGCCGCCCCCGGAGTCGATTCGTAAAACGTGGGCGAAGATATTGGGATGGTTATCGGCCATTTTTAGCCAATTCGCCATATTCATCATTCCGTAATTCCACCAATTGTTGTACTTTAATATGGGCCCAACAATGTCCAATATAAAAATGGTTGGCTCCTGAATTTCTTCAGGACTCCAGTTTATATCGTAAATGTCTGCGGTAAAAATTTTCTGTTGTGATGAAAAAGCAATAGACGCCCCGGTACGATCATGTTTTGGTATTTGAGACAGTGATCCCGGGTTTGTTTTTACGGCAAATAGGTAAGGATTTAGAATATTTGCAGTTGCCTGGTTAACCAGGAATATTCCCGAGCTAAGTTCGTGGTGTACGTTCATTGCAATGAGTTGAAATTCACTGCAATGTTATTGCCTTGTGTTGAGCTGTTAAAGGACTTACCGGCTTGAAGAATGGGGGTGGCTTTAGCAGTGCCCCAAAGAACTGGTATTGCAGTCCTTTTTTGTTTGGTACGTTTAGTCCGTTTACCTCTACATAGTTGAAAAACAGTGGTGTTAGCTCGTTTCCCACCAGTCTCTGTTTTTTGTTGTTATCGGTAGCAATAACAATGAAACTCTTTTGTTTCATTGATTCGAACAATGAAAGGATATTTTTCGATATTTCGGGATAAAACCCGGATAAAACGAAATTATAATAGTTTGGAAAGGGTTCTTGGTCGGGTTTTAGGTCAAATTGGTACGAAAACGGCGAGGCGTAACCAGCTTTAACTGTTGCACCTGGTGCAAGAGTTAGATTTGCCGTAATCTCGTTAGAGATAGGCAAGGGAATTTGAGGCACAAGGTCTGTTTCAATGAAGCTGAAATCCTTGGTACCACCCACATCGGGGGTGATTGGCTTGGGAAAGTTTGTTATGGTCATAGTAGTAAAAAGATTAAGGGACAACAGAGGGACAATTTGGGGGAAAGTTTCTTTTGTTTTTTAGAGTTTTTCTGCTCTCGGTAATACTTCTTTTTAAGCATTTCGTATGTTATGTAGTTAAACGAAATATTGTAATCGGAGCAAAACATCAGTATGCACTTCTTTATCTCGTTATTGTACCTCACCTTGTCGTTTACGTATGAAAGGAATATTTCATTGAAATAGATTTTCAGGCTTCTCTCGAAGTGTGCCAGGTTTGTTTCGCTTATGTACAGGTTTCCCCGGTTATCCTTCAGGCCGAGGTTCTGGGTAATTTCCAGGGTGAAATAATCAGGGCCTTTTTTCCTTTCAAATACATGATCCTTTGGTGTGTACTCTATAAGTGGTGCAAGCATTGCGCCAATGAGGTTTTTTCTAGAAGCAATATGGGCGTTGTCGTGAAGCTTGCAGACAAGAAATTCTTGAAGGTACGGCTTGAGCTTCAGGGTAATTGTTTGCCTCATTTGCAAAAATGGCTAAAGAATAGTGCTAAATTATTACAATTTAGAATACAAACCAATAAAATTTAGAAAAAAGGCAAAAAGATTAGATTCAAACAGACTTGGTGTAAACCGTCAGAAAAACTGTACAACTGTGCAGGAGTACGGAAAAAAGCTAGTATGTTGAAAATCAGCAATAAACATAATTTACAAACCCAAACAGTACGAACAGTGCATACATTGTGCAAAAGAGTACGGAGTAAACATTTGTGAATCAGCGAGAAAAAACAGTGCGCACGGTTGCACAGTTTAATGTTCTAATTTTATACTAGTCCTTTAAGAAAAAGAAAAAAAGTATAAAAAATATATATATACCCCCTCGAATATGTATCATTGCCCAATAATCGAAGTAACTAAAATAGAGGGGGTGCGGGGAAAAAAGAAAACCCCGCCAAGGGCGGGGGTAGCAGTGGTTAGGTCTTAATTGTTAATGACAAATAATGTCCTACGGAAGTGTGTGTATAACCGAGTTAGCGTTCATTTGGCTTTAGAAACAGGTCTATAAACTGCTTGCAATCCTCTTCGGATTTTCGTATCAGTAAAAACCTCCATTCTTTTCCATCCCAAACGCTAATTTCATAACCTCCTTGAATTGATTCTGCTATCTTATAACCTCTGTACACGCCAAACGAAACGCTAACATCAAATAAAACCAAAAGCTCACTTACGAGGTCATTGGCTTCTTTTGTGTTATCAACGTAGCGTAGTACTATTTTCAAAAGTTGTTCTTTCATATCGCTTCTGGTTTTATTTGCCACCGTTGGCAGCAATAACTACTCATCGTCCATTACTACAATCTGTTCAGGGTCTTCTGGAGCGTAATCCAAAGGCTCCATTTCCTTAAACACAATTAGGCAGTTATCTGGCCATACTTCTTTTACCGTCAATATCCGCAAGGTGTCTTTGTCTTCTTGCACCACAACCCTGTCGTGGATTTCCAATTCTTCGATTGATACTATTCTCATTTTATTAAACCGTTACTGCTGCCAACAGGTCGGTATAAACAAACCACCGACAGCGATTTATGAATTTTGAACAGACTTGCAAGGCGGCCTGTTCATACCGCCAATCCGTTATGCCCCATTTTCGGGAGAATAACCTTCTGCTATTGCTTTAGCTTTTTCTTTTTCAACAAACAAGTCAAAGTGCAATATAAACGCTGGTGGAAAACCTTCAACTCTAAAAGGGTGTGTACTATTTAATAATACATCAAAAGTACTTTTAGGTAAAATATTTTCTCTCTGAATATCGGTTAGTTTCAAATCATTTAAGTAATTTGAAAACTCTTTGTTTATTTCGTCAATATCATCATTGCTAATATTAACGGCTTTGTATAATTTCCGGATAAAATAGCGGAATAAATCAACGTGGCATAAGACAGTATTAACGTTATTGCCGTCCGTACTTTCTGATAAGTTTGTCATAATTTCAAATTTTAGTATTATTAATTAAATTTTGTATTGTCAACAACGCTAATACTCGACCGTTGGCGTTCATTTTGCTTACGTTCTGCACGTTTCAATCTATTTTCCTTTTGAATGTTATACATCCAGCCTAACACCTGCCCTATATCAACTTGCTCATATCCTCGTTTCTGCAAGTCCTTTAATATTTTCTTAAGTTCTTCCATTGTATATGTTTTGCATACTTTTCCTTCTCAAAATTGTGTCTGGTGTTTGTTTTTTGTTTTTTTGGTAGGGCATCCCTATGGGGTACCTATATCCCTCTCCGCTCTGGTATCACGTAAGGCAAACCCAGGAGGTTGTACAGGTCTATTTCTTCTTGTACTGGTATTATACCGCCCCTCGATGTGAGGTTGCCATCAACGCCCACGTAGCCTTTTTTTACCCAAGTGTTGCCCAATACGTTATGTGAGTACTCTGGCGGGCCGGTTCTTATGGCCAGTATGTAGCCCCAATTTATTGGGGTGGCAAAAAAGATATCTATTTTGATTCCGGATTGGTGTATTCGCTGCGTGTATTTGCAGGGCAGCTCTCCCTTTACCTTTGGCCAGTTGATTATCACCGTGGCGATGCCCGAAGAAAACAACCCGGTTTCGTATGGTTTTGGTATGCATACAATTTCAACGTCTTTCACTTCCGGGCGTCTGCGGCGTATGCTCCCGGCTATTTCTATTCTGTGGCAGTGTGGCTCTAGCAGGTCTTTAATCTCTGTTGCTATTTTTAAAGCTTTGTGGAATTCCATTTGTCTAGTGTTTCGGACTTAATGTTCTAAAAGGTGTAGTAATATCGGAGTTAGCTGCAAGTGCTGGACACCGCAACCAAATGGTCAATTACTGATTTAATTTCCTGCCAACGCTTATTATGAAATTCAGCAGTTGAAATCAATCTACTTATTTCAGGTGGTTCGCTTTCATTCTTCCATCTATCTTGTGGGTATTTAGAAAAGTGTAGTGATACATTCATTTCAGCCGAAAGGATTTCAACTGCTTCCTTGATAGCACCAGCAGCTAACAAGGGCTTGGCAATATTGCCGTTTTGTGCTTCGTTTGACATTTTATCTATAATTTAAAAATTTGTACTTCGATTTAACTTTTCGTTTCGGCAACATCGCCAAGCCCTCGACCATTAGCAAACATTACCCAATGCAACGATAATACTTGCTAAGAAATATCTTTGAAAATACTTGCCCATTTGTCATTCTTACTTTTGTTTTTCCCCATTCCTTTTCGATAACCCTTTCAATTAAATCTTTTCCACTATACCTGTGCCATATAGTTCCCGCACAATAACGTTTACTAACACACGGTAAAACTCCATTGCCTTGTTGGCTATCAATCTTTTCTGCTTCGTTTTTCATTTTGCTGTATTTTGAAAATTTATCTCTCGTATTTAGTACGGTAACGAGAGTTTACCGTCAAACGTTAAATTCTCTCCCATTTGCTGGGTGTTGGAAATTTTTGCTGCAACCAGTCCTTCAAGGGCTGGTTGAGTCCGGAGTCGTTGAATCCTACAAAAAAAGGCACTCCTGTCTTTGCATTGATTTGCGCTAGTGTGTGATGTGAGAATATTACTTCCTTTTCGAATGTAAGGGGATTGGCAAAAGGGTAGGCTATATTTCCGTAAATGCTTCTGCAGGTAAAACCTAGCCCTTTGTGGTAATTAAACCTACTAACATATTCCTCGAAATTTTCTTTATAGATAGGCATAGGGGCGTGGTAGTCGAATTGGAAAGTTGGTAAGCCCTTTTGCTTTAATGCTAAGTAGGTATTGCGCAAAATAAACCTGTATTTGCTGCCCCTCCAGTAAGCTGGAGGATGTAAGGCCATATCCCCTTTATGTAGGGGTCTTATGTCGTTTATGTTAATAGGTCGGTTTATTATGAAATCATCATTCATAAAAAGGAATTTACCAGTCAGCTCTGGCTCTTTGCAGCCTCTTATAATCTTTCTTATCATATTTCCGCCTGGATTAATTGTTCCAAACTCGTCTGGGTGCTCAATTACGTTTATGCCGGTAGTGAAGCCAGGATCAGTTCCAACTATCCAAATTTTGCCAAAACCGATTAGGTTTTGAGCAACGCTCCTAAGCGAATAGCGAAGCTCGTTGTTGTTCCATTTAGAGCCGGTTCCTAAGATGTAGAGTAGATCCATTTTTTTTAAAAATTTAGAAATTAGAAATTAGAAATTAGAAAAAATAAGAGGTATTGTTTTTATTTGTGAGTTATGCCCAACTTTTAATGACTTGAGCAATACCATTGTTAATAAATTCATCTTTGTTTGCTTGTTTGACAAATTGCCAAACATTGAACGGGTATTCCTTGCCTGATGACATACATCCCTTTGGTTTTTGATTTGGGTTTAAAGTTGTTGTATATACCACCATATCGCTCCATCGGCACGACCACCAAACAGGGTCAATGCTTCTTTGTATTAAAATGAAATGGTTAATCACATCCAATAAAGCAGGGTATAACAAGCGGTTATGCTTAATGCCGTTATCTGCTTCGTTGAAAAGGCTGAGCTGAATGTAAGTTTCTTGTTTCATATCATTGTTTATTTTACGGCTCATAATGTCCTACATTTGTGCAGCTATTTGGGAGTTATCATTTATTTAAAGGAAACGGATAATCAACAATCCATCCTTCATTCTCTAATTGTTTCAAATCTTGCTCAAATTTGCTTATTAAACGATTATTCATTTCTACTTCATCCAAATTCCCGAAACGAGTATGAGTTTCATTTTCTATCTGCATATTCCAGATTGCTCTTTTCAAACCATCTATCAGGTCGTAAGTAATCCGAAATTGCCTTGCTCTTTTTTGTGTGAAGTAAAAATTTCGCATAATAAACAAATGATAACAAGCGTTATAAAACATTGGGGTTTAATCTGTTATTCAAACTTTGTACCCCGTTCAAAGTTCCGTTTCGGCTGATAGGTTCGTGGCTCGCAATCCCCAACGTTTCATACCGCCAGCCGTTGGCAGCAATATTAAGACCGCCACTCAGAACGCTTTATCTTTTTACAATATTCAACAATAGCAATGCAATCACGGCAGGTTACTCTTTCTTTTGTTCCTTCGCTTTTTTCATATCCTAATTTGCTATCTCCTGCCAAATCTTGACCGCATAATGCGTAATCTTTTTGTCCTTCGCCAACAAAGTGTATCGTAGCGTTTCCGTTTTCAATTATTTTTTCTCTAAGTGCCATATTCAGAAATATTGCTGCCAACAGGTCGTTAATTCAACAACATCCCCACCGTGAAAACAAACCCAAATATCAATATGGCAATTAGTATCCAGGCGCAAGCGCCGGAGCCCGAGTATTCTTCTTTTTTTCTCATTGCTTTTATTTTTTATTTGTGAGTTATTTGCCAACTAAAGCCATTCTGCGAAGAGCTTGACCAGCTTCAGAAGCAGATAGGCCTGCTTCTGACAATGCTTTAGCAGTTTTAATGACGCCTTCTATTATTTCTTCGTCAGACATTTTGCTAACATCTAAACCAATAAGCAATGCCAGTGAGCGAAATTCAAGCATAGCCAATCTGCTTCGTTCATTTTCTGTAAGTAAATGGGGCCTCAACCATTTATTTTTTATGGCTAACCAAATTTTGATTTTGTAGAAATTTGAAATTTTATTCATTTTATTAAAAAGTTTTGATTGCTCTTAAAACCGAGCCTTTGGGGTTTTGGGCGTAATTTTTGAATAAAAATTATGACGAAAATCAAAAAGGCGCACAGGTCTCCCTCATCGCTAAAATGAGACTTTATTTTTTGAAGCCACCCCCTTTTTTTTCTGGGGGGTGTCTGAGAAAAACTGCATTAGTTAAGCTGGGTTTGTGCATTTGCTTAGTTAAATATTGTTTGCATAAAAAACGTGAAGTGGCGCGTTTGCCTTTATTGCAAAAAAGGAGCTTAAAAATTCTTTTTTTGCATCTGCAGGGGTGTCGCAAGACAAGGATCTAGGCAGGTAAGTGTGTTTACTTGGTTTGCGGCAAACCATTAGGTTGTCCCATTCTATGGCCAGCATCATTTCATCTGCCTTTTTTACGATGGGGTCAAAAGGGAATTGAAATCCGAACCTTTTGGCAATTACCTTCATTAGATCATGTTCTATTCTTTGGTATTCCGGAAGGTGCTTTTTCAGTGGCCTGGGAATGTCCACCAGGTAAGCTTCTGTTGCATCGTGAAGCAAGGCTGCCATCTTGTGTTCTGGTGGCACCTGTGAGGCTGTTAGGTAGCTGTGTTGGGCCACACTGTAAAAACCAACCGTATGCCCTGCCCACCGACAAAGATTGCTCAGGGCGTGTGCTATGTCCTCTATTCTTATACTTTCGGGCTGGGGGTTTAGTATGTCAACAAAAGCCCCGGATGCCGTTCTGATTTGGTCTGCTGTAAAAAGGGTGTTTTTCATTTTTGGTGATTAGTGATGAGTTAATAAACTACCCAGCCACACTGATTAGCTGGCTCGTAGATAAAACCGTTTTGTCTGAATTCGGGCGGTGGTATGCCAGTGAAGGTTCGGACTTTTCGGGTTTTGAACTGGTTTTTTTCGATAAATCTATGTTCAGGCTTTCCAGAACTAGCATAATGTCATCGTAAAACCGTTTATCCTTGGTGTCGATCATATTTTGTATTTTGTTCCTTGCATAAGTAACCATGCAATGTGTTACCTCAACTTCCTTCACCAATTCGCGATACCTGGCCGATGGCAGCGAGTATTTTCCAACAAAAAGGTAGAGGTGCTTCGCAAAGCTGTTTTCGTGCTTCCTGTTGCCTATTATCTCATCGCTGGTCGTGCCTAGCTTGAAACAAATGAAATCTAGCAACATTGCTGGGGTGGTGTTCTTTTTGATGAGAAATTTCAGCTCGTCCATTGCCGTTTTGTATGCCTTTTTTATCACCGGGTTTATTATTGGCAGTAAGCTTTCGGGCACCTCTATTGTTTGCCCGAAAAAGCGATTTACTATTCCCATTGCCAGGTGTGTTTCGTGTAGGTTTATTGTGTCCATTTTATTAGGTTTTTAATAAGGCGATTTTGGTTGTCTGTAAGAGATTGGGTAATCTATCGGCACTTTCGAAATTGTGAAGTACTCTACTCCCCCTGATTTATCTTCCTTGCCTATAAAAGTAGATCCACCGGCATCCAAGTAGTCCTGGCAATTTTGCGCCTGTTCGTTTGGTAGCTGTGGGTTGAAGTGGTAATCCTTGTATTGAGCAAAAAACCTTATGCACTTTCCAAATCTGGTAGGGGAGTAGAAATCTATCATCTTGCCCCTTAGTCGGTTTTTAAAATCCTCGTAAAGCTCCTTGCGGGGTATGCGTACCTCTAGGTTAGTTGTTGCAGGGTCGGTCGAATCCATATCAACGTTTGCCGGCGCGAAATACTCTTCTGCCCAGGTTAGGAATTCCTCGCCCATCATCTGGCGCAATCGGCGTTTCTCGATGTTGCGCGATGGCGGGCTTATCAATCCATATTGAAAATACAATTGTAAAGAATAAACCACTAGGTTGTAGAATAGATTCCATTGTGCCTCGTCCCATTCATCAAAAAATAATGCCCCAAAATCGTCCGTTGGTTTGCGCGTGTCGCTGTAATAATCAGAAAAAACGATGTTATGCATCCTGTCGGTAAAGCTGCTACCCTCTCCATTTATCATATGGTTTGTTGAAAGGAATATTTTGAGGGGATGTGCATACGGCAAGGTCCATCTACCTACTCCTTTTGCGTTAATTTTCCATTGCCCGGTAATGTTTGGAAATAGAAACTCGAAATCGAAGTTTGTCCGTATATCGTCCAGGAATACGTTTTCTGTCTTTTCGTTAATTTCTTCAAACAGAAATTGGTCTTCGGTCAGGTTCCTGGCTTTGCCGCCTATGTAAACCTGTGGCATTACGTGAGCCAAGGCCATCCCGAACAAAGACTTTCCAGTTCGGCCGTGGCTTGCGCCCACCTCGCTAATCTTCCCATCAACTGCCACTATGGCCTTTGCATTTGCCGGGTTATGGAAACGGTGGCAAAGATATCCAAGCGTTGTTAGCTTGCTTAAAACGTGCAGCGAAGTGTTTATAACTGCATCTACATTTCTTGTTTCCTCCAATATTTTAGGGCACTTGTTGTGATGGAAATTGCTGACGTTGAAAAGCCATTGCAAGAAATGGCATTTTATAGCTTCCTCTCCTAATTTTACCAAGTACCCTTTATTTGCCTTCTCAATGAAATGGTAGCGCGTATCTTCATCCAGTAGCTGGGCATCTAATTGCTCCTGCGATATTTCTTCAACGTCGATGAAGTTCTTTTCAAAAAACTTGAAATTAAAGTTGATGATTTTATCTGCCCATATTGATTCGGTTTTTTGGGTTATGCCAAAAGTTTCAACCTTGTCTGTTTGGATTTTTACCAAACAGTTTTTGAAATGAAGATTTTGGCTCGATTTGCTCGGAGATTCAAAAATAATATTTACCGCCTTTAGGTTTTCAATGCTGTGTGGTCCCAGATAAAAATGGCCACCTTGAAAAAGCATATCTTGCACTTCCTCATTGGCAACCTGCTCGGCCGTTTCCATTACAAAATACTTGATATCCTCTCTTTCTACTTCCTTAACTACGTGGTCTTTGAAGTGCACGTAACGCCATTTTCCGCCTACATGCAAACGTCCGTAACCTCTATTTTGCAAAAAGGTGTAAGCCCTTTTGTAACGAAAAAGGGCTTTGCCTTTGTCGGTAAATTGCCAAAACTTTTCTTCTGGTAACAGTGGCTCTGCAAGTTCAAATTCTCCATCTTCGTTAAACCTGTATTTGGTTCGTGAAATTGAGAATTCTGGTATTTTGTCTAACAGGTCCTTGTGCTTTTTTGCAAACTCCGAGGGCGAGTTAAGTTTCCAAAAGTCCCTTATTTGAAAGTCTGTAAGGGCTGTTATCTTGTAAATCGTTGCATATTTCCCCTTCGGGTCCTTGGCATTTATTGTAGCTACAATATCCTCTATCAGTTCTTTTTCTTTCAGCTTGAAGGTTCCGGCAAGCAAATCGTCAATCCCTTTTTCGTTGGCCTCGTTTTGGTTTATCGCTCCGAAATATATCTCAAGGTTTATGTTTAGGTTCCTGAATGATAACATATATTCCTTGTAGTTCCTTACTGCCGAAAAGAAGCTTAGAGGCCTTATCTGGGGGTTGTCTCCGCTTTTAAGGTTGTGGCTAATGTCTTGCCAATCGCTATCAAACATCAAGACTATTTTCTTGACTTTGCACCTTTGTACCAGATATTGCAAGTCCTTTGGCATTGTGTTGTTGCTTCCTATGTTATGGATTCCCATAATACCCACCGACAACAACCCGTGTTTGCAACATTTTTCTGCCTTTTTCTCGCCCTCTTGTATGTATAGGGTTTCGATGGTTCCGCTTGCCTTGTATATGTTTCTGATTGCTTGCGGAACGTAGAGGTTCGTGCCCGATCCGGCTGGGGAGTAATACTTTATGGGCTTCCCAAATTTGTCTTTCCTAGCATCGGGGTTTTGGAATCTAATTCTAAAAAAAGCCTCTGGCTTTGTTCTTTTTGGTGGGATAAAGGTTATTTGGTGGCCTTCCAGGTTGTAGTAATAAATGACCATGTCATCGCCGTAATCGGGTATCAACTGGAAGTAATCGTTAACCGAACCTGATTTGAATGGATGGGTTTCTATTTCTTTTTCCTCGTCCTTGTTGCGATACACCAAAGCCTTGATGTCATCGTAACTTAGCCCCGAGGCGTGAAGCTGCAAGTCGCAAAAGGTTTGTTGCCCTTTCTTCCCCTTTGGCTTAGGGCTCCCGTTGTTTTGATTGGGGTGTAGGTCAATGTTATATTTGTTTGCCAGGTAAGTTATGGCGTCTAAATAAGACATTTTATGGGCTTGCATCAAATACTTCAAAGATCCTTTGCCCCCTTCTCCGCAAGAAAAGCATTTGAAAATTTGTTTTGCTGGTTGTATCATCAGCCCTTTTTTGCCGCTTGCCTTGCAAAATGGGCAGTCGGATTGAAGGCTTGTGCCAGACTTTTTTAATGTTGAAAAATCTTCAGCTACCGCTTCAATCTTGCCGGCTGCTAATACCTTGTCAATAATTTCTTGTGCAACGTGCATTCTTTAACTCGGTTAAAAGGTTTGTGAGAGAGGTTTAAGGTTTACCGATAGAAATTGGAAAGCTAATTTTTGCAGCATCCTCTTGTGTTCCTTTGCGAAAGGGTGTTGGCTAGTTCCTTTAGCTCCTTCATTTCTTCTTCAAGGGCGTGTACTGCCATTTTTAAAAGTTCGAAACCTTCCGGGTTTAGCCTGAACTTTGATTCTGCTCTTTGTAGGGCTAGTATGGCATTTGTTCCCTCTTTTGATTCTTGGCTTATTCCGAGTATATTTAGCTCGTCAATAAATGCGTTTTTTAGATTGTCCATTATTTAAATTCTTAATTATGATTGAAAATTAGTAACTGGTTTATTTTTTAATGGGTTTAGGATTTGGCTCCTTTTTCAACGGTCGCAATTCTCTCATCCCTTCTTTGAACTCGGATATTTGGAATTTGGTGGGTCCCGATAGATTGAGGTATTTGAGAAGGGAAAATGAATTAGCAGCTGGTGTTTCTTTGCCGACAAAGTGAATTTTGAAACCGGTTTCGGCAGGAGCTTCTTTGTAGTACAGCAAACTGTTTCTTTGAACAAGAACAAAACAGTCTTCTTTTTTGAGTTTTAAAACAAGTTTTGCGTCCTTGTTAAAAGTGATACGTTGCTTGCTAATTGTTAAGGTGGCAATTCCTGTTGGAATACTGGCCAGCATTTCGGGGGTAATGATCTTTTCCATTTTTATTATTCTTTTATGTCTTTAGTTTCGTAGGAAGTTATGATATCTTGTCTTCGTTTCGGCTCAGGTCTTAGGCTGGGATCTAAATGGATGTCCTTTATGAGAGTTGCAATTTCGGGGTTATCTGCTTTTTTGTCCAATACATATTTTTTCACGGCATATCCGTGTAAAAATATCACGTCGCCAGCGTTGAAGCCAAACCCTGAACCCGTATCGTATATGTTTTTTTTTGGCAACATTGCTTTTCCCCCGCCGGTGATATACTGCTTTATGGTTTTATGAAATCGTTGGTCGATTTCATTTTTTGCACTTTCTTCGGTTTCAAAAAGGGTTCCGTCAAAGGTTTCAAGGTTTTTTATTAGCATTTCCTTTACCTTATTTGTTGGCTGCAAGACTGAGCTTACTTTTACAAAGCATCTGAAATTTTTCATAATAATTGGGGTTTTTGTAAAGATTAGTTTTTGTAAATTTCTCTTAAAAATATCCTTGGGTTTCGAATAATGCCAGCTCTAGTTTGCGTTAAAATTCCTCCTAAATGGGCATTTACTGTTACTTGGTCGCCTTGTTTAACGTTTTTCAGTAAGGTTGAGAATTCCTCGTGAACCTTTACCGGCAGCGTTTCATCCTTTGTCGTTATTTCCAGGATCGTCAATTTTTTGTCCTGGTAATTAATTTTGATAATGGCAGTTAACCTGCCCTTGATTGTGATTTTCATTTTTCAAAAAATTTAATGAGTAATTGATGGCAGAAAGTAATTTTCCTTTGGTTGTTTCGTAGCCTTTGTTGGTGGGGTGTGGCAAAACGGCTACCAGGTTATCCTTGTTGGCCACAACGGTTTTAGGATGGATGCTTGTAAGAAGCAGCAAGGGTAGGAGCCTGTCCAGGGCTGACAAACGGCTAAAATTGTTGTAAAAGAAAGGATTGCCCCTTTTGGTTAAAATGTCGGCCTGTTTTATGTAGCCCTGAATGTACTTTGTTAGGTTCATAGCGGCATTATGTTTAGGATTAGTACTCTTGACATTTTGTCGGGGTCTGCTTCCAGATGGCGTTTAAAAACCTTGTTTCGGGCATCCTGACTGCTGGTTGCGTGCAAATCATATTGGCGGGGGTATTCTTCGTTGTCAACAGTTAATACATACATCACCCGGTAATTTGGTTTGGTTTTTGGCCTCTTTTGAAAAAATGCTGGTAGTGAGATTTTCATTTTATATTTATTGTGGCACCGGGCCAGGGGAGGCAACCTTTCAAACCTCCCCTTGGCAGTTCCGATGGCCGGGTTATGCTTGGAATAGGGTATTGTCGTTTTCTTGGCGCCGCCTAAGCCTAATTTCAGTGCGCCTACAATTGGGAGTGCGTGGCCGTAAAAAACTAAATTCAGTGATCATAATTAACATAACTATGGTTATGACAATAGAAGCCTTTGCGCCTTCCTTCAGAACCAGCTTGTACCTGGTAATAAAATACCATACGGAAAGCTCAGTAGCCTTTTGTATTTGGAGCTTGTCAAATATATTGCGGGTTGTAGTATGAACCGTGTGTGACGAGATATTGAGTTTTTCCGCTACCTCTTTTTTGGCCCAACCGAGTGCAATAAGCTCGGCAATCTGGTTTTCACGTCGAGTCAATGTTTCCATCTTTTAATTATTTTTATTGATTAGTCCCAGGGGTTCATTATTTTGTATTCCCTAAAAATCTCTTCCATTTCAGTTACCTGCGAATATTTCATTTCAATTTTACCCTTTTTGTATAGAGCGAAAGAATTCCTGTTGTTAATTCCAAGGGCTTTGAACATTCGTGGTCTTGCTTCCCTCAGTTCAGCAAGCTTGAGTTGGCCATATCCCTTTTTAAATCCTTTGATGACTTTTGCCATTTTTATGGTATTGTTTAAATTGTTTTTTGAGTTACCTTTGTATCTGTAATAATTACTGCTGCAAATTTAGAATTAAAACCAATACAAACCAAAAAAATTTTGAAAAAAAGCAAAATAAATTTGGTACAAATTCTAAAACCGTTGAAAATCAACGTGGTAAAGTCCTAAAAAAATTGCAAGAATGACTCAAATTTGGTATAAAACCAAAAAATTTTTGGATATTTCCTATTAATTTCTAAGAAATTTTACTTAAAAACCTAAAAAAAATAGATTATGAGCATTAAACTTCGACTATTACAGTTTATCGAGTATCTTGATATACCGGTAAGTAAATTTGAAAAGAACTGCGGGCTTAGTAATGCATATTTAGCCAAAATGCAAAACAACGCCAAATGGGCAACCATCAAGAAAATAAAAACTAGGTACCCTGAAATCAACACTACTTGGCTGACCGATGGAACGGGGGAAATGCTCCAGCCTAAAGGCAAAAGCAGTATTGTCAGCGAAGAAAACGGCGAATACGGATGGAAAGAGGTTGAACAGCTAAAAGGGAAAGTGGATTTGTTGGAAAAGCAGTTGAAGGAATGCCAGGAGGAATTACTTCGGATTGCCAGGGGTGTATAACCCCTGTTGACAAAAATCTAAAATTGCCAAAAAAGGCACTATGTAAATCATTGTAAATCAATGGCTACCAGAGCAGTGAAGAACCCGATATTCTCCACAAAGCCCAGAATGTTATTTTGGGCTTTTGTTTTTTTCTTCCCAAAGTTGGGCAAACGACTTCGGGGCAACACTTGGTAATTCCCGCCTTTCTCCCCAACTCTCCTTAAAGAAGAACCGCACTCCAAAATTTTTCCATTTGGGTTTTATCTTTTCGAGCCTGCTTCTCTTGCTCATTATCCACTTGAAGGCCTTTAGGGCTCTTTTCTCGTTTTTGTGGGGGAGGTTCAAGTCAACATTCATCTGCCTGTTTTTCAACAATTGGTGGTGAAGGTCAATGTTAACGGGACACACTTCGGTGCACTTCCCGCATAGGGTTGAAGCATACGAAAGGTGAACGTATTCCTTAAAATCGTTGATGTGAGGATTAATGACGGCTCCGATGGGGCCCTGGTAAACCGCCCCGTAAGAGTGCCCGCCAATGTTTTTGAATATTGGGCAAACGTTAAGACAAGCCCCGCACTTAATGCAAGAAAGAGCCCTCCTTTGCGGTATTTTCGAGAGCAGATTGCTGCGTCCGTTGTCGAGAAGAATCACGTAAACTTGCTGGGGGCCATCTTGCTCTTCATGCTTTCTGCGTCCGTTGATAATTGTGTTGTAGCAAGAAAGGTTTTGCCCGGTTGCATGAGAAGAGAGTAGAGGCCAGAAATTATCGAGGTCTTCGAGCGATGGTATTATTTTTTCGATTCCGGCAATGACCACGTGAACTGGTGGCAAGCTTGCCGAAAGCACGCCGTTGCCTTCGTTTTCAGTGATTGCCACAGAGCCCGTTGACGAAACCAAGAAATTGGCGCCGGTTATTCCCATGTCTGCATTGATGAATTTCTCCTTAAGGTGCTGCCTCACGAAGGCAGTAATTTCTTGGGGCGATGAGTTATCGGGTAAGCCATGTTCTTTGGCAAAGATACTCGAAACATCGGCGGCGGTTAGGTGCATTGCCGGCGTAACTATGTGATATGGTTTGTCTTTGCTAAGCTGAACTATGTACTCGCCAAGGTCGGTTTCGTAGGTTTCAATACCGTTTTTTTCGAGAAACTCTCGCAAGCCTATTTCCTCTGTAACCATTGATTTTGACTTGACAACCTTCCTGACGAAATTCTTTTGGGCAATATCTATTACAGCGTCAAGAGCCTCTTTTGCATCCTGAGCCCAAAAAACCTTTCCTCCATTGCCAACGAAATTATGTTCGAATTCCTTAAGGTACTCCTCAAGGTTTTCGAGTACGCGATGCTTGCACGCTGCTGCTCGCTTTCGGGCAAGGGCAAGGTCCGAAAACTGCTCGAGTCCTTGACGATAGGCCTTTTCGTAAACCCCCGTGTTGTGCTTAATAATCTTGCGATGGCGTTCGTCAAAGGCTTTTTGCTCGCTTGCGGCTAAGAATTCTTTGAGTTTTGAGGTCATTTGGCAAACTTTACTTGTCGATTAATAGTCGTCGTTTTCTTCTTGCTCTTCAAGGTCAACTTGTTCGATGATACCATCGTTTGGTTCCCAAGATATTTTGCTTACCCTGCTGGTATGCCTACCTCCCTCAAATCCAGTTTTCAAGAACATCCCAACAATTTGAAGGGCTGTGTCTTCAGAAATAAACCTGGCGGGAAGGGCCAAAACGTTGGCGTTGTTGTGAAGCCTTGCCAGGCGTGCCAGTTCTACCTTCCAGCAGAGAGCTGATCTTATGCCCGCATGCTTATTGGCAGTCATGTTTACCCCGTTGCCGCTTCCGCAAATAACGATTCCAATATCGTGGTTGCCGTCTTCGATGGCAGTACAAAGCGGGTGAACCGAGTCGGGGTAATCGAAACTTTCTTCCGAGTAGGTGCCGTAATCCTTAACCTTGCAACCCCTTTCGGTAAGAAACGAAAACAGCCTTTGTTTGAGCAAGAATCCTGCGTGGTCGCATCCAAGAGCCACCCTTATACCTTCTGTTGTCATAGATTTTCAATTAGCAATAAAAGCGCAAAGTTAACATGTAAACGGGAAAAATTGCAGAACCTTTCAAGTTTTTGCCTTACTTCATTCCTCGGTTTTCTTCTCCAGTTCTTGGAGCTGCAGGTGAAGCACCTCCCACTCGTATTCGGTTTCGGAGATACGCTTTTTAAGCTTTTCGTATAGCGCGAAGACCTCGCCGCTGGTTATCAGGTGGGGGCTTAGGTGTGGGTCGGCAATTATTCGTTCTACGTTTGCAATTTCTGCTTCTATCTTAACCATTTCTGCTTCGGCCTTTTCAACGGCAGTTTTGATTTTGCGAAGCTCGCGCTCGTACTGCTTTTTTTGTTCCCACGAGGCCTTGCCTTCCGATTCTGTAGTTTCGGTAACTTGCGATTTTGGTTTACTTGCAGGATGGAGATGATCCAAGGAAGCTACCTTGCGGCTGCTTATGAAGTCGTAAACATCGCCGTGAAACTCGTGTATCTGGCGGTTTTTAAACTCGAAAACCTTTCCCGTAAGCCCTTGCAGGAAGTCACGGTCATGGGACACTACTATTACCGTACCCTCAAACTTGAGCAGGGCTGTTTTAAGAATATCTTTTGAGCGCATATCCAGGTGATTGGTTGGTTCATCGAGCACCAATAAATTTATTGGCTCTAACAGCATGCAAGCCAAAGCCAAGCGCGATTTTTCACCGCCCGAAAGCACCTTAACCTTTTTATCAATATCGTCGCCACTAAACAGGAAGCCACCGAGGATATTGCGAGTTTGCTTGCGAATTTCGCCCACTGCAACTGCATCAATTGTTTCAAATACTGTTTTGTGGGGGTCCAAATGCTCGGCCTGATTCTGTGCGTAATAGCCAATCTTAACGTTGTGGCCGAGCTTCAAGCTTCCTTCGTGCTCGAGATCTCCAATAATTATTCTCGAAAGCGTGGTTTTGCCTTCGCCATTGCGGCCCACAAAAGCAATTCGCTCGCCGCGTGCTATTATGAAGTTCAGGTTTTGCAACACAACCTTTGAGCCGTAGCTCTTGGAAACTTCCGCAACTTCGAGGGCTATCTTGCCGCTTGGCGGTGCTTCGGGAAAACGGAAATGAATGGCATCATGGTCGAGCTCTTCCACCTCTATCTTTTCCATTTTTTCGAGCATCTTAATTTTTGACTTCACCTGCTTGGCCTTGGTGTTCTTGGCCCTGAATCTTGTAATGAATCGCTCCACCTGGGCAATTTGTCGCTGTTGATTGTTGAATGCCGAAACCTCCTGCTGGAGCCGTTCTTGGCGCATCATTTCGTAATCGGTGTAGCACGCGTTATAGTCGTAGGCCCTGCCCAGGGATATTTCGATGGTGCGCGAGGTAACGTTGTCGAGGAATGCTCTATCGTGCGAAACTATCATCACCGCCCCCGGGTAGTCAATCAAGAAATCTTCGAGCCATTGAATGGATTCTATGTCGAGGTGGTTGGTTGGCTCGTCGAGCATTACCAAGGTTGGGCTTTGAAGGAGTATTTTCGCCAACTCTATGCGCATTTGCCACCCACCGCTAAACTCGGCAAGCGGTCTGTTGAAGTCGCTACGTTCGTAGCCAAGGCCGAGCAACACTTTTTCGGCAAGGCCGTGCCTCTCGTCGCCTTCAAGTATTCGGTACCGGTCGGTGGCATCGGCAAGTTTTTGTGTAATATCGTGATATTGGGCGGTTTCGTAATCGGTTCGGTTTGCAAGGTCGGTTTGCAATCGTTCTATTCGCTTCTCGAGGGTTTTTATTTCCTTGAATGCTTCGAGGGCTTCATCCATCACGGTTTTGCGGCTCGAAAAGTTCATTTCTTGCGGTAAGTAGCCAATTGTAACGCCGGAGGAGGCAGAAATCGAACCACCAGTAGGACCAATAACTCCATTTAGAATGCGCATCAATGTGGTTTTGCCTGCACCGTTCTTGCCCACCAACCCAATTCGGTCGCGCTTGTTTATTATGAAAGAAACATCTTCGAATAGAGATGTGCCTGCAAACTGAACCGATATGTTATTCAGTGAAATCAAAAGTTTTGTATCCCTAAACCTATGTTTTAACGGATTGCAAAGATAATGGAATAAGGATTAACCACGAGGATTTCTATCTTAATGAAAGGTCGTCCCTGCGGGACTTGCGTTTGCAAATTTTCGACCATTTCTACCATAAGGATTTCCCACCGGGAAAAGTTGGAAGCCAAAAAGACAACCGAAGAGCATTTCCCTACGGATCATGTGATACAAAAAGGCAAACCGTTTTCAAAACAATCATTTTACCGATGGGAAATTCGTCTTCAAATTAGCTCCGGAGGAGCGGCCTTATGGCAGAAACCACAACGCGAAACAACAAATAAGCCACTTCGGGGCGACAATAAAAAGTACCTGATGATTTTGCCGAAGAAATTTTTAATCGTAAAAATCAAAAAGGTATTTTGGTTCAAACGGGATTTCGAACTTTGCCAACAACTCCAAATACTCTTCCTTGAAGGTTTTCTTAGAATGATGTTGCTTTTGATTCATAATGTATTGAATAACATTGTTTCGCTGGGAACGGGCATAAGAAAAAGCTCCGTAACCTTCTTGCCAACAAACTTCCCTTTTACAAATCCTTTTTCGTTAATCCATTTGGAAGAAGTTGCCTCGGGCATTTGAACCTGCTTGGACACAGACATATTGGGTTGGAGCTCAAAAAAAACGTGCACGTGGTCTTTCCAACCATTTATGGCCAACAGATAACTTCCATCTCCCTTCAAAACCCCGTGCCTATATTTTGACAAGGTCTTCGCGGAAGTTTTCACAATAATGTTTTCACGTCCATTTACAGCAAATACACAATGAATGTTAATTTGCGAATATGTATTGGCCATTGGATTTAGAATTTATCTATTTCCACAAAAAGGTTATTTGAAAAGCCAACTAAACAAACCGCCTACCCCTCAAACCCAAGCAGTTTGCCCTTTTCCATCACCAGCTTATCGTCGAAATAGACGTCGGGCTGTTTAACAAGTCCATCAAGATGACTGTTAACCGAAATTGTTCCGCCCATGGAAAGGTTGTTGCCAAAGGCCACGTGAACGGTACCCAAAACCTTTTCGTCCTCCAAAATTTGACCAGTAAGCTTTGCCTTGTAATTTGTGCCCATCCCAAACTCTGCCACTGCGCGAGCATCGCGGCCCGATTTATCAAGGATGGCTGTTAACCTTTCGGCTTCCTCTCCCCCGGTAATTTCTTCGGCGTACCCGTCAACAATTTTTACTCTGATTGGTGTTTTAATAAGGCCAATGCTTGCCATTGAGCCGTCAATTACAAGGGTCCCGTTTGACTTTCCTTCGATGGGTGCAAGATATACTTCGCCCGAAGGCATATTTCCGCTCTGCCCTTTTTCGCGAAGCACGCCAGTGCTGGGAAGTACCATACGTCCTTCCATTGGCATTGTTAAATGGGTACCAGCTTCGGTTACAACCTTAATGGTTTTTACCCCTTCTAGCCTCTTGGCCACAAAATTTGTTAGGTTGATTATTTTATCAAAATCGGCGTTTAGGCAACGTGACATAATATCCACGTTAATTCCTGGCATGGTGCCAACCCTTACACCAAGCTTAACTGCGTTTCGGCGAGCATCGGTGTGAGTGAGCGATTTGGCCGTGGGGCATACAACCACATCAACCATCTTCATGAGTTCGGCAACGCTGGCGGGCGGCTCTTGGCCGTTAATCTCGCGCGATTTAATCTCTACCAAAATGCTTTCTTTACAGAGCTGCTTTCCAGCCTCGTGCAGAGCTTGGCCAATCTCACGCTTTACCTCATCGGTTACTATCAAAAGAGTTTCTTCGGGCTTTATGCCCATCGCATCGCGCAATCCAATTATCGATGCTTGCATTAATTCTTGGTTCATATTTTGAAGTTTTAAAATTTCGGAGGCCAATATTACGAAATTTTCCGGGATTATATCAACAAAACTTGACAGGTTTGATGCATTTTTGGCTCAATTAAACTTTGGCAAATTCACCACGTAAATGCTGGCTTGAACCGCAATCCCATTTTTTTTGAAGAACCAAACAAGGCTTCAACGGGTCTCCTACTTGTCTGCGCTCCGTTCAGGTTTAGAGGGGGCATTGCCCGTGGGGAGCAGGGGAAAGAGAAAAAAAACCTGGCCCAACCATTTCAGCACTTCTTGTATTTGTCATTCAGTCCAATTCCTTGCAAAATCATTGGAATGATCTTGTCAATCCTTGCCTGTTTTGTTTCTTCCCGCTTTGCACTTCCAATATGTTCAATATACTCTTTTTGCTTGTACGGTGAGAGCTGATTGAACTCTTTTTTCAATTCTTTATCATCGCCAAGAGCACGATTCAAGGCTTCAGGCATGAATAATTCAGTTGTTTTTTCCGGCTCCCAAACCTTTCCTTCCTCCACGTGCCTTTTGGCCTCTTTAATGTATTCAAGAATAAGTTTTTGGTCAATTTCTTCTTTTGACAGAAAGCGCCATTGGCGCAAAGCCTTTGTTTTATTGTTCTGGGCGTTTACCAGCACCTTGAGTCTATCCTCCAGGAAAACGCCATTGTGGAACCACACTGCGAAGTGGTTTTTGAAACCATAACAGCTAACCACATTCTTACCTTTGTGAGCAAAAACCTCGGCTCCCCATTTTATGGATATTTCAAGTTCCGCCTTCTGGATAATTGATTTTAAAATTGACAACTCCTCGTGCCATTGTGCGCTGTAATGGTTCACTCTGGTACTAATTTCAATTAATTTATTGCATCAATTAGGTGCATCTGCTTGCTCCTTTGTTGAAAATTATTGAAGGCTTTGGTGGTTCGATTGCAAATGCCAGTTTACACCAATCTTAAAACTCTATTCAGCTTTCCAATATTTCGATTCCAAATACTTAATGGTTTCACCCATTATCTTTTTCAAGGCGTCAATATTAATATCGGAAAGCTTCTTGACATAAATGCAGGCCTTGGTTACTTTAAACTTGCCTAAATCCCTTAGCAAATACTCGTGTTCTGATAATCCCGTGTAAACATAAAGTGAAATTGCGCCCTTGCGGGGAGAAAACCCCAAAAGCGGCCAATCACCCTCCTGCTTGCTTCGCTCCGATTTGTAATGATATTTTCCGAATCCAATTATAGATGCCCCCCACATTTTGGGCTCGTAGCCGGTAAACTCCTGCATTATTTTGAGAAGATCGAAAGCATCTTGTCGTTTTTGCTCGGTTTCGGCAAAAGAGTTAATAAACTCGCTGACGTTTTGACTTGTTTGTTGGGTTTTAAGTTCGGCCATTTTGCGTGGATTTAAGGTTTTTGTTTCCAGATTTTATCAGAATAATCAAGGTACACCGGCAATGCCGCCGAGCCATGCCAGTGATAAATTTCGGCATCCAACAAGCCCTCCATGATTGCAGGGTCGGTGCGCAACAGCAACTCGGCTTCTTGAATATTTGCAGTATTCAAGATGAATATTCCGCGATAAGCTTTTTCGTTTCGGCCCAAAGGGCCAGCAACAACCAATTTCCCCTCGTTGGCCAAGCGGTTAATGTTATCCAAATGCCCCCTGAAACAGGCATTGATAAAATCGGTATCGGTGGTTTGGTTCGTGCCAGTTTTTAACATCACCAAAATATAACCCTTCATTCCATAATCGTCGGCACCGAATTTTTTTGCCAGTTGTCCGTCGTAATTTGGGTTTGAAATGTTTGGGTCTTGCACCGGGGGCAAATCTGGTACCTTTTTGGTTTTGTATGAAAACCCTTCACCCTCAGCACCCCTAACTTCTACAAATAATTCATTATCGGAAATCTTGTGGTAAACAATTCTTTTGGGGAAGTCGTGGTTTGGATTTTCAAAAACAAATGCATTGCCGAAACCGGATTGTGTAAACTCAATGCTTTGGCCATTGTTTTGACCCGTAACAATGGCCGAATAAACCACCTCCTCTCCGGTTTTCGAAATGTCAAGATATTCCAAAACCGAAATTTTTCCATTTTCGATGTAATAAGAGAACCCTTTCAGTGAATTCTCATTCAACAAGTCCCACCGCTCGAAAATTTCCTTGTTTTCCATTTTCCAGGTTCCCCGCAAAAATGCAGGAAAATTTGATTGCGAAAAACCAAAGTCAGTGATTATTATGACAATAATTGAAATTATTTGTTTCATGGTTCAAGGGGGTATGTGTTTTGCCGCGTCAAATGTAATCATTTTCAAAAACCAAAACCCGGCACGCGAAATTCGGGCAGGCCCATTTCTTGTCAAAGCAGTAAAAAAGGTGCGTAAAAAACTTCCTTTAAAGCAAAAATTTTTTACCCTTGCACGTTTTTTGTCAAACATGCCCACTTTAAGTCAAATATCATACACCGCAAGTAACAAGCGCAAGGCCAAGAAAATGTTTTTGCATTTGCAGGCGGTGTAATTGGACGTGTGATAAAATACTTACAATCAAAACCAAAGCAGGCCTGCGCTCGAAGCAGGCTTTTTTTGTTAAACCCTTTTAAAACTGGAAAGTGAAAGTTTACAAATTTGGAGGAACCTCGGTGGGAACTGCCGAGCGTTTGCGAAACCTTAGAAACATAATTCCCGCCAACGAACCAGTTATTGTGGTGCTATCGGCAATGTCGGGGGTAACCAATGCCTTGGCAGAAACGATAACCCTGGCATGCGAAGGCAAGGAAAAACTTGCAATTGACAAGCTCAAATCTGTTGAAAAACACCACGAGGACACTTGCAATGAGCTTTTCGCCCATTCCCAATTCAAGCAAAAAGCCTTGTCCATGGTGAACTCGGTTTTTGAAATAGCATTTTTGAAAGTTGAAAAAAATTACCAAAAGTCTGAAAAGGAAATTCTTGCCATTGGCGAAATACTTTCAACCAATCTTTTTCAAACTTACCTCGAGGAGGTTGGAGAAAAATCGATATTGCTGCACGCCCTCGATTTCATGAAAACCGACCAAGATGGAGAGCCAGATTACCAGCACGTTTCTTCAAAACTTGCGAAACTGATTTCATTTTATCCAGGCACAAACCTGTTTGTAACGCAAGGGTACATTAGCCGCAACAATGCAGGAGATGTTGACAACCTGAAAAGGGGCGGAAGCGACTACACCGCAGCCATAATCGGAAATGCAATAGACGCCAGCGAGGTGCAAATTTGGACCGATATCGACGGGTTTCGCAACAACGACCCGCGTTTCGTGAGCGGCACCATACCCGTAAGGGAACAGTCTTTTGATGAAGCTGCCTAACTTGCTTACTTTGGGGCCAAAATACTGCACCCTTCTACCATTCACCCTTGCAGGCAGAAGTGCATTCCGGTGTTTCTTAAAAGCACCCTAAATCCAAGTGACATTGGAAGGGCAATAACCACGAGGCAAGGCCAGGGCGAAATAACTGCAGTTGCCGCAAAGGATGGCATAACGGCTATAAGGATAAAATCTCTTCGAATGCAAATGGCACACGGTTTCTGGAAAAAAGTTTTCGAGGTTTTTGATATCTACAAAACACCCGTTGACCTTATCACGACTTCGGAAGTTGCAGTAACGTTAACCATTGACGACACCAAAAACCTTGAAGAAATCGTGAAGGCTTTAGTAAAGTTTTCGGCGGTTGTTCTGGTTTCGAACCAAACCATACTTTGCGTTGTGGGCGACTTCGTGGCCGAAAAACCTGGCGTTGCTCATCGAGTGCTTGGTGCCTTGAGGGAGATACCTATCGGGCAAATTTCGTACGGCGGAAGCTCGCACAACATTACCCTGCTTGTCGAAAGCAAGAATAAGGTGGCTGCCCTGCAAGCACTTCAAGGCGTTTTGACAATACGGTCGCTTACCAACACCGAAAAGGCCGGCACGCCAGCATACCGCTACAACCTCAACTTGCTAAACCAAACAGTAAATCAGGCCAAGGAAGAGGCCGAAAAATTTGGCTACACACTTCATTTTGCCGTAAAGGCAAATTCCAATCCTCGAATTCTGGAAACAATTGCTCAACACGGGATCGGGGTGCCGATTGTGTAAGCGGAAACGAGATTAAGGCGGCGATGGAGGCAGGTTTCGACCCACGAGACATTGTTTTTGCAGGGGTGGGAAAAACAAACGAAGAAATTGAGGTGGCAATTAGAAACAAAATAAGGTGCATTCACATCGAATCTCTCGAGGAATTATTGGTGGTTAATCAAACCTCAGCCCTGTTTGAAACGGTAATGCCGGTGGCTTTGCGGCTTAACCCTGGCCTTGATGCCGGTACGCACAAACACATTACCACGGGCACAAGCAAAAACAAGTTTGGGTTTGGCGACTCAGAGCTTAAAGAGGCACTAAAATTGATTCCCAATCTTGGCTGTATAAAACTTATTGGTTTCCACTTTCACATTGGCTCACAAATTACTACCCCGGAAAAGTTTGCCCAGCTTGCTCGATACGCGAACATGATTTGGAGGGAGAACCAACACCTTGACCTCTCTTACATCAACCTGGGTGGGGGCTTGGGCATTGATTACGAAAACCCGGAGTTAAACCCGGTTGCCGACTTTGCAGGATACTTTGCAACCTTTGCCCAAAACCTGCTTCTGCCCGAAAACATAAAGATTCATTTCGAGCCAGGCAGTTCAATAGTAGGCCAGTGCGGCGAAATTATTACAAGGGTTTTGTACGTGAAAGAGGGCCACGAAAGGCTTTTTGCCGTGGTTGATGCCGGTATGAACGACCTTATAAGGCCAGCGCTTTACCAAGCCAAGCACGGCATTTATTGCCTTACCGCAAATGGTGACGAAACAGTTGAATACGATGTGGTTGGGCCAATCTGCGAAAGCACCGACACCCTTGCAACCAAAATTATGCTGCCAAGGCTAAAGCGCGGCGACTTGCTGGCAATACGATCGGCGGGTGCCTACGGCGAATCAATGAGCTCAAGGTACAACCTCAGGTCGCTTACCCCGTGTATCTTTTCGGGAAACGGAGCATGATTATTGGCCGGTAATTGGTGAATGGTAAAGATTGTTGAGAACCAAAAAAAATATGCGGTTATTGGTGTTCCATACAACAATCACCTATAAGCCCTGTCAATCAAAAGCAAATCGGCGAGGGAAATTGCGGTTATGGCCTCCAAGACCACGGGCACGCGCCGGGCAATGCAAGCATCGTGCCTGCCTTTTATTTCCAGGGCTTCAACCTTTTGGGTCTGGCAGTTAAAGGTTTCCTGCTTATGCGAAATGCTTGAAGCGGGTTTCACCGCCACCCTGAAAACAAGTTCGTTGCCGTTAGTTATGCCGCCGTTAAGGCCTCCGGAGTTGTTGGTTTTGGTTTTTCCCGTTGCATCAATTATGGGGTCGTTGTGTTGGCTTCCTCTCATGGTCGCCGCGGCAAAGCCAGAGCCAAATTCTATTCCCTTTATCGCGGGTGTTGCAAAGGCAAGGTGCGATATTACCGACTCGACCGAATCGAAAAACGGCTCACCTAAGCCAACCGGAAGATTTTCAACCCTGCATTCCACGATTCCGCCAATGGAATCCCCCGATTTGACCGCACAATTAACAGCCTCGTCAATGTTAATGCTGCCACCCGCGCTAATTAAATCGGCACTTATTATTACATCATTGAGGATTTTTTTTGCCACGACGCCGGCCGCTACCAAGGCAAGAGTAAGCCTGCCCGAAAAATGCCCACCTCCCCTGTAGTCGTTGAATCCCTTGAACTTTTCCCTTGCAACGAAATCGGAGTGTCCGGGCCGTGGTGATGAAACCAAATTGGCATAATCTGACGAAATGGTGTTTTCGTTGCCAAACAATATGGTAATTGGCGCCCCGGTGGTTCTTCCGTTGAAGACTCCCGATGCCAAGCTGGGCTTGTCTGACTCTTGCCGAGGCGTGGTTCCAACCTTGCCGGGTTTGCGGCGAGACAGGTCGGCTTCGAAATCCTTTTCCAAAAGATGCAGCCCTGCCGGAACTCCATCGAGGCAAACCCCAACCAGCGACCCATGCGATTCGCCAAAAACGTGTATCCTGAAAAGTCGTCCAAAAGTATTCATATCCAAAAAAATTGTTTTCTTCTACGCTAAATTGAATCAAGTAATTACCCAACAATAACACTTGGTGCTGCTAAAAGTTCTTTTTTTGTAGCACAAAGTTCCGCAAAGGATTTCACAAAGTTCCACAAAGCAAATCCCTCTCCACGTTCCAGCAATTGTGTTCTTTCCCCATGCCCGGTGCCCCATACCATGTGCTCTATGCTATATGCCCTGTGCCCAAAGCCACAAGGTGTTCAAAAAATTCCGGATAGGACTTTGCCACGGCTTCGCTTCCCGAAATGGTAATTGGCCCGCTGGCATTTAATGCGGCAACTGCTGCGGCCATTGCAATACGATGATCGTTGTGCGAGTGTACTTCACAGCCCCGTATTTTGCCTCCTCCCATTATTACCATTTCGTTGCCCGCGGCAGTAATCTCCACTCCCATGCTTTCGAAAACATCAATTAGCGCAGTTGCCCTGTCGCTTTCTTTGTTGGCAAGCCTGCCAACCCCCTTTATGGTTGAGGTGCCGTTGCAATTTGCTGCAAGTGCAACCAACGGCGGGAATAAATCCGGACAATTAGTGGCATCAAAGCGAAAGGGTTTAAGTTTGTTTTTACTTGCCGAGATTTTATCGCCAGAAATTTCAATGTCGGCCCCGACCATTTGAAGCAAATCAACAATGGCTTTATCAGGTTGGTATGAATCAGGATTCAGATTGGCTATATTAACATTGCCCGCTACCGCTCCGGCCACAAGCAAGAATGAAGCAGCGCTCCAGTCGCCCTCAATGTTAATGCTTGCGGCAAGGTATTCTTGATTGCCGTGAACAAAAAAATGCTCGTAATCATTTTGCTCAACATTTACACCGAAATGCCTCATAATATCAATGGTAAGGTCAACATACTTTTTACTCTTCAGGTCATTGACCCAAAGGTTTACGGGTTGGTTGGTTAACGGAGCCGCCATTAACAGCCCCGACAAAACCTGCGAGCCTTGAGCCCCGTTAATTGATGCAGAAAATTTCTCGAAGGGACCTTTGATTTTTATTGGCAGCATGCCGTCATGGCCTTGGCAATGAACACCAAATGCAGCCAAAGACTCAATTAAAATAAGTTGGTCTCTTTTCAAAAGGCTACCTTTTCCGGTTACCTCGAAACTGTTCGGAAAAGAGGCCAATACAGGGGTAAATGCCCTTGACAAGAAACCAGATTCTCGGCAATTGTAAACAGTTGAAGCAGGAATTTGACAGCCACAAATTTCCAGCTTATTGCCCGCCCGCACAACCAAAGCTCCAAAAGCCCTGCCAATCTCAATGGCAGCCCTAACATCATCATTGTCGCCCGGGTTTGATATTACAGACCTACCCCTTGCAAGCGAAGATAGGATTATGGCCCGCTGTGCATGGCTTTTTGATGGAGGCGCAAATAGGTTCCCGCTAACTTTTGCTGGATGCACGGTTTGTTTCATTTGCAGAAAAGGTTTAGTGGGTCTATTGAAATGATTGTGTTTATGTGGTTTAGTGGACTGATGGTTTTTGTATTACAGATGCGCCATTATCCGGACAAGTTCGTGCAGATTGGCAAGTTAGGCCCATTGCCAAAAGTTGATAGCCCCTAAACCCTAAACGTCTCTTTCTTTATTCATCACCCTTGACTGGTGCATTATCGATTCGTTGTGTATTGCCTTGAAAATGGCTTCCACAAATTCGGGATCAAGACCCATTTTTCGGCCCTTGGTAATGCTTTTTTGCAATATTTCGTTCCAGCGAGAGGGTTGCAGTATTGTTACCTTGCTTGTTTTCTTGTGTCGGGCAATAGTTTCTGATATTGCCATTCGTTTTTCAAGCACTTCAAGTAATTGTTCGTCAATTTCATCGATCTTGTTTCGAAGTTCCGAAAGGATGCTCAAAAAGCAATGATCGTCTGAAAAGGTGTTCCTGACAACAAGATTTTCCAATAGGGTTATGAGCTGGCCGGGTGTAATTTGTTGACCCGCATCGCTCCAGGCTTCCGAAGGAGTATGGTGTGTTTCTACCATCAACCCATCGTATTTCAGGTCCATGGCTTTTTGCGAGACTTCGGAAACTATTGATGCGTCACCGCTAATGTGGCTCGGGTCACAAAAAAACGGAACTTCGGGAAGACGTTGCTTGAACTCAATGGCTATTTGCCAATGAGGAATGTTTCGGTAGCGGGCTTTCTCGTAATAGGAGAACCCCCGGTGAACTGCGGCAAGCCTTTTTACCCCGGCCTCTACAATTCTTTCTAAAGCACCAATCCACAGCTCAAGGTCGGGATTTATTGGGTTTTTTACCAATACTCCCAAATTGGTGCCGTTAAGGGCATCGGCAATTTCCTGAACAACAAATGGGCTGGACGTTGACCGTGCCCCGATCCAAATAAAATCAATGCCGTTTTTTTGAGCTTCCAAAACGTGTTCTGGTTTTGCAACTTCGGTGGCCACCTGCATTCCAAGCTCCTTTTGAACCCTTTGCAGCCAAGGGAGGCCAATATTTCCCACACCCTCGAAGGTTCCAGGCCGGCTCCGGGGTTTCCAAAGGCCAGCCCGAAATACGGAAACATTCCCCGAAAGTGAAAGCTGCGTGGCTGTTGTCATAACCTGCTCCTCGGTTTCGGCACTGCACGGCCCTGCTATCACAAAAGGCTTGCTTTTGTACATGGTCCATTGCTCCAAGGGTATAACTGACGAAAAATTCATTCAAGAAAATTTCCGCGAATTTACCAATTAAAGACCGTTTTGAAAAGATTTTTTTCACGTTAAGGTACTACTTGGTTAAGGTAATCGCACCCAAGCCAGAATTATTCATAAACTTTGTGAAACTTTGTGAAGTCCTTGGTGTAACTTTGTGATACAAAAAACAGGAGCGTAAACCTGCCCGCAAGAAGCAATTACTTAGGCAAGACAGGTGGGTTAACACAAAGTAGATAAATTAAGTAATTGTTTTTGTTGATTAAATACTATACATATGAAAATGCAAAAATCACACCTCAAGACCCTAATGGTTGATGCCTCCAGCGGCTTTTACAAGGTTCTTCGCCACGAAATTGGGCCGTTTTGGGGACCCGTTGACCTGGGCATACACCTTTCGCACCGACATGACAGCCTCAACATAGGCACGGGATTGCTTGCAGGGTCAATCTTTCCGGGAACCAACAGGCTCATCTTTACGGGCAACAGCCCCTGCTGGCACGGGTTTTACATTTCCAGTATGGGCGGTGCCGGATTGGTTTTCGACAATCTTGGCATTAACCTTCTTTCCATAAAGAACAAATCCGCAAATCCATCAATACTATACCTTAACCGTAATCACGGCGAGGAAATTGAAGTTGCGCTTGTTCCCGTTGACCTAAACCAGGTATGGAACGAAGGGCGCAAAGGGGTTTACAATATGATGCTAGAGGCACTTCGCCTTTTTGGTTCGCGCTACCAAAACGACCCCAGGGTGCTTGCCACCGGCCCGGCTTCGTTGCATACCGATTTCGGGGCAATTGGCTCCGCGCCAATACGAAAAGGAGAAATTACCTACGTTGACACTTGGGCGGGCAGGGGTGGTTTTGGCACCAAGCTATTGCAACAACACGGAATAGCGGCAATAATTTATGGGGGAACGCACATTGACGAAGACTTTCGCGACCGCAACGTTGCCGATGCCTGGTTTGAAGACAGGTACAAAAAAAAATTGTCGGCCAAACAACTCGAAGCCACCACGAAGTACAGGTTTGACCCCGGTTTCAACACCGGAGGAACCTTTGGCGTGAACTATGCTTCGATGGGCGACAACATCATAGCCTTTAACTATCGCACTATCCACTGGCCGGCAGAGAAACGACTGAAACTGCACAAGGAATTCATACTTGACCACTACTTGAAGCAATTCAACGAGGAAACCATTGCAACAAAGCAGCAGAGAACCTGCGGCGAACCCTGCGCTGCAGTGTGCAAAAAGATGCACAACCATTTCAAGAAAGACTACGAGCCATACCAAACAATGGGGCCCCTTTGCGGAATCTTTGACCAACGAGCAGCCGAGCAAGTTAACCAAATGGCAGATTCAATGGGCTTCGATGGGATTTCAATAGGCGGAGTCCTTTCATGGCTAATGGAGTGCGTGCACGAAAAACTGCTGGAGCCAAAGGACCTTGGAATTACCAAACTGCCGATTTTCGAACCAGAAGAATTCGACGTGGTAAGCGACTCGATGCACAACGCAACCATTGCAATTGAGTTAATGAATCAAATGCTTGATCCAGATGGCACTATTAACCTCAAGGAAGGGGCGCGAAAGTATGCACGCAACCTTTCAAGAAAAAAAGGCCAAAAGGTAATGGATCTTTTCGTGCATACATCTTTTGCCCGCCACGGCTGGATGGTTCCAAACCAGTACTGGACTGCCGGGGTGCTTTCACCTATGGCAATAATGGGCAAGTATTACAATGATTATGGCAAGATATTCATTGAACCAAGGCAGCTTGGGCGGCAAAATGCCCATAGAATGAAGAAGGAGCTGATGCTTGACAATTTGGGAACCTGCAGGTTTCACCGCGCTTGGGCCGAAGACATCATGCCCGACATTATTGACAAGCTTTTTGGGAACAAAGTGCTGTTTTTGAATGCCATAGAACTGACCGCAAGCCGCATAAACAGCCGCAATGCCTCAACATTTTGGGAATCGTGGCGAAACGTGGAGTTCGTTCACACCTTCATTCAAAAGCTAAAACAAGAAGGAGCCGACGACCCCGCTTTAAATCTCTGGCTCGAAAGATTCGATAACGACCCCGCAACTGCCTCTTTAGATTTCTGGTACGAAATACACAAGGGGGTTCACGAAACCTTGAGGGAGTTTCCTTTTTAAAGAACTTGCCACCAAAAACCAATACCCAAACATGCAATTAGTATTTGCCAGCAACAACAAACACAAGGTAAGCGAGGTGAGCCAAATGTTAGGTAATACCTTCGAGTTAAAAACCTTAACCGAAATTGGGTGTATCGAAGACATTCCCGAGCCGTGGCCCACTTTAGAAGAAAACGCACTGGCAAAGGCAAGGTTCGTTTACAATAAATTTGGCCTTGATTGCTTTGCTGATGATACCGGACTCGAGATTGATGCCCTTGGCGGAAAACCGGGGGTAATATCTGCAAGGTATGCGGGAGTGAACCCAACTTATGCCGACAATTATCGAAAACTACTGCGCGAAATGGAGGGTAAGGATAATCGAAAAGCTCGATTCAGGGCGGTTTTCGCCTTGATTCTTGATGGCAACGAGTACTTGTTTGAAGGTGTTGTTAAAGGAAAGATCATTAATGAACCAATTGGTGAAAAAGGTTTTGGCTACGACCCGGTCTTCATCCCCGATGGCTACGACCAAACGTTTGCCCAAATGTCGGCAGAACTAAAAAACATCATAAGCCACAGATATCACGTCACAGTGAAACTGGTGGAATTTTTGAAAGGCAAGACTGAATAGAGTGATTGGTGGTAAATTCGTAATTTTTAATTATCCATTGTCAAATTCCCACCAGGCCCTTGTCCACCAGTAACCTTGCAATTTGCACGGCATTGGTGGCGGCTCCCTTGCGCAGGTTGTCAGAAACAATCCAAAGGTCTAGGCCATTTTCAATCGAAGTGTCGCGCCTTATGCGACCAACGAAAACATCATTTTTGTCTTTAGCGGTAATCGGCATGGGATAAAGGTTCTCTTTGGGATTGTCTTGTATTACAATTCCGGGCATGGCTTCAAGTAATTCCTTAACTTCATCAAGTTCGAAATGGTTTTCGAATTCGATATTTACCGCCTCCGAGTGCCCTCCAATAACAGGAATGCGAACAACTGTTGCCGTAATTTGCATTGCCGGTGCGCCAATGATTTTCCTGGTCTCGTTAACAAGTTTCATCTCTTCGGTTGTATAGCCGTTTTCGCAAAAATTACCGCCATGCGGGAAACAATTCAAATCAATTTGATGCGCGTAGGCCCTCTCCCCTTCAATTCCGGCCCGTTCGTTTTCAAGTTGCTTAACGGCCTTAACGCCCGTTCCGGTTACCGATTGATACGTTGATATTACAAGCCTCTTGATTCCAAAAGCCACATGCAGGGGTGCAAGGGCAAGAACCATTTGTATGGTACTGCAGTTTGGATTTGCTATTATTTTTGTTGCTTCATTTATGGTGTGCCCATTAACCTCGGGAACCACCAGGGGTACGTTTTCATGCATTCGCCAAGCACTGGAATTGTCAATCACAAAAGTGCCCTTTTCGGCAAACTTCCCTGCCCAAGCCAAAGAGACTGACCCGCCGGCCGAAAAAATTGCAATATCTGGCGAATTGTTAACCGCCACTTCTAGGCTAACTACCTTGTAAGCCTTACCTTTAAAAAACACCTCTTTTCCGGCCGACCTTTCAGAGGCCACTGGAATGAATTCGGTGCAAGCAAAATCAAACTCTTCTAAGACCTTAGCCATAACACCGCCAACAAGCCCGGTGGCTCCCACAACAGCTATTTTCATGTTTATTTTTTTTTAATCGTGCAAAATTACTACATTTACGCCTCGAAACTAATAACAATGAAAGCAATACAATTATTATTCTTGATATTAGCCCCAATTTATGCAACAGGGCAATTTTCCGATAATTTTAGCGATGGAAACTTCACCCAAAATCCTGCCTGGGTTGGCGACATTGACAAATTTGTTATAGAAAATCAAGTTTTGCGTCTAAACGACAACGTAGCGGGTCAATCTTATCTCACAACACAGAGTAGCATTACCCTTGAAACGCAATGGGATTTTTGGGTTAGAATTGCCTTTTCTCCTTCCAACAACAACCATCCTCGCATTTATCTTGTCAGCAACCAGCAAAATCTAAGGGGGAGCTTAAACGGTTATTACCTGCAAATTGGTAGAGATGGAACCGACAATAAACGGATTTACCTGGTAAGACAAGATGGTGCAACCCATGTCGAATTGTTGCGGGGTTCGCAAAACCTTGCCACGGCAAGCAATAATTTAATTCGCATCAGGGTTACCCGCACTCAAGATGGAGTATGGAATGTTTTGGCCGACGGCACGGGTGGCGTGTTTTTTGCTCCTCAAGGAACGGTAACGGACCTAACCCACACAACCACTTCATGGTTCGGAGTGGTTTGTACGTACACGGTTTCAAATGCGAATAGATTCTATTTCGATGATTTTGTGGTGGGGCCAATAATTGTTGACAACACCGCGCCAACGGTTTCGGCAGTAGAACTGACAAGCCCCACGAGTGTTAATGTTGTTTTCAGCGAGCCTGTTTACACCCACTCAGCTCAGAACACCTCAAATTACACGGTAAACCGTGGCGTTGGGAACCCCTCTTCGGCAACTCAATTACCCGCTACACCTCATATTGTAACTTTGATATTTGGTCAGAGTTTTGCCGAAAACGTGATTTACGAAATAGACATCGACAACATTCAGGACCTTTCGGGTAACACCATGGTCAATTTCAAGGGAACCTTTGCAAATTTTGTTGTTCAAATGCACGGTGTGGTTTTCAACGAGCTGATGGTTAGGCCTTCGCCAGTTGTTGGACTCCCTGCTCACGAGTACATTGAACTTTACAACACCACCGAGTTTCCTGTCAATCTTGCCGGATGGACTTTGCAACACGGCACTACACGCCGCACCATTCCAGTCGGAATTATTGAACCCTTCGGATACTTTCTGCTATCAACTGTTGGGGCTGCTCCAGCACTGCAACAGTTTGGTAACGGTATGGGTGTAACTGGCCTATCAGCAACCGCGCTTACCGATGGAGGAACAAGCCTGTTACTTTTCAGTCAAGCCGAAAGGCTGATCTCCTTCGTAAACTATACCGACCAATGGTACAGAAACCCCGCAAAGAGTACGGGTGGCTGGTCGTTAGAAAAAATTGACCCTCTTAACTTTTGCGAGGGTGCAGGAAACTGGGCCGCGAGCAACGACCCAAGAGGCGGTACACCAGGACTGCAAAATTCCATCAGGGCAAACAATCTCGACCGAACCGCCCCGGAGCTTGCAAGAATCGGTTTTGAAAACAATGTTACAATTTTACTGCATTTTTCCGAATCGATGGATCCCGCCATATTAAATGATCTTGCTGGTCAAAACCTTGGTGCCGGTGTCGTTACGGCTGTTGTTCCTATGCTGCCGGATTTTAGAAGGGTATTGCTCATCATTGCAACCCCGCTTGTTGCAAATCAAATTTACGAGATAACCCTACCACCAACCCTAACTGATTGTGCTGGCAATATCATTTCGCGCCGCACCGCAAGAGTGGCAATCCCGCAACCAGCGGAGCCATTTGACATGGTGCTTAACGAGGTGCTTTTCAATCCACCAGATTCAGGCAGCAGGTACGTTGAAATCTACAATCGTTCTAACAAGGTTATCGAGCTTCGGGATCATACAATTAGCTCGAAAGATACAATTTCGGGGTTTTTGACAACCATAAGAGAAATAACCGTTGAGAGTTTTTTGTTTTTCCCGGGCGATTACGTGGTGCTCACGGCAAATCCTGACGCGGTTCAAAGAACCTTTTTGACAAACAACCCTTACGGCTTCATTCAGCTTCCCACGGCCCCTTCCATGACCAACACCAGCGGAATACTAGTTTTGGCAAACAAAAGCTTGCTGGAAATTGACATGTTTGCCTATCACGAAAAAATGCACTTCGCGCTCCTTACCTCAAGAAAAGGAGTTGCCCTCGAAAGAATAAATTACCACAGGCCAACCCAAGACCGCTCCAATTGGCATTCTGCCGCACAAGGTTCTGGTTTTGGAACCCCCGGATTCAAAAACTCGCAGTTTAGCTCTCTCTCCATACCCACCGTGGGCGAAATTGAGGTTTATCCCGAAGTTTTCTCACCCGATGGCGATGGTGTTGACGACTTCTTGACGATATCATACAAACTTGACAACCCCGGTTACGTGGCAACGGTGAGAGTGTTCGACAGCCGCGGCAGGCTTGTCAAAAACCTTGTAAGGGCCGATTTGCTTGGGATTGAAGGAGCTTTTACCTGGGATGGCACCACCGACAACAACCTAAAAGCTGCAATCGGTATTTATTTGGTACTGGTTGAAATTACCGGCATTGACGGTACGGTGAATCGACACAGACGAACCACTGTTCTTGCCGGAAGGTTTTGATTGATTGGAGCATTTGAGGGTTTGCAAATGCGATAATTTGGTGGGGCCAAGGTTTTAGCCTGTTAAGAGACAGGACTATTGAATTTCGTTGAAACCAATATCGTTAAACCAAACAAGAATCATGAAACCGGCATTAACCGCATTCTTGGTTTTTGCGACCATCATGCAATTTGCGCAAAAACTTCCCTTAGAAATGTACTATTCTGCCGATGGAAGAATTTTACATACGGGCGGAGTTGCGCAAACCGAAGGATTTTACAGCAAGAATGAGATCAAGACAGTCCACTTAACCTTTGGCCAGCCCAACTTTTGGACGCTCCTTGCAAACAACTATGCCTCCGAGACTTTGCTGGAAGCAACAATGGTTTACAATGGAGTAACTTATTCGGGGGTTGGGGTTAGGTTTAGGGGAAACACATCTTACACTCAAATTGGCAATTCGCAAAAGAAATCATTTGCAATAGAAACCGATTTTGCATTTTCCGACCAAAAAATCATGGGATACAATGATTTAAAATTCAATAATGCCCACCTAGACCCCACATTCATGCGTGAAGTGCTTTATGGCAGGATGGCTTCCAAATACATGCCAATTGCCAGAGGTAACTACATCCATTTATTCATAAACAACGAAGATTGGGGGATTTATCCAAACATACAGGCAATTGATAAGTCGTTTCTTAAAGAATGGTTTTTGAGCAACGATGGTGCCAGATTCCGTGCGACTGTTGATGGTAATTCTGGAGCTGCCCAGTGGGGCGACGGTACTGCGGGTATGAATTACCTTGGCCCCAATGCGGCAACCTATCAACAATATTATTCCCTTAAATCAAACGATATAGTCACAGACCCTTGGCAAATGCTAATAAACGCCTGTTATGCCTTATCAATTGCCAACGCAAACGACCTCAACGCGCTAAGAGAAAAGATTGACGTGGATAAAGCACTATGGTTTTTGGCCTGCGAAAACATTTTTACCGATGATGACGGGTATGTTATGAAGGGCAAAATGGACTACATGATATATTACGAGCCCGAAACGGGCCGAACTACCCCTTTGGAGTACGACGGTAATTCAACTTTTGCCATTAATCAGGCCACAAGCACCAGTTGGGGGCCCTTTAAAAACGTTTCGAACGCCAACTACCCTTTGTTAAACAAATTAATCAACATCCCAGAACTAAGACAACGTTACTTGGCTCACTACCGAACCATTCTTAACGAAACGTTTACCACCGCAAATGCAACATTGTTGATTGATGAGCTAAACACACAGATCTCTGCCTTGGTGGCAGCCGACCCCAAAAAACTTTACACCACGACTGCTTATATTCAAGGAATACCTGCGCTAAAAAATTTTGTAACCAACCGGCGAAATTACTTGTTCTCAAATTCAGAAGTGGCTCAAGTTGGACCAACCATTTCATATGCAAAGTTTTACAATAGTGCAAATCAAGAGTATGCCGAACCACTTGCCGGCGAAATTTGTCACGTCAAAACTTCTGTTACGTCATCCTCGGGCATTAGCAAGGTGTATTTGTATTACGCAACAGGGTTGGTGGGCAATTTCACCCGGGTAGAAACGTTTGATGATGGAGGCCACAACGACGGTGTGGCCGGCGATGGTATTTTTGGGGCTTCAATTCCTGGCTTCAATGCAACAACGCTAGTTCGTTTTTACGTTGAAGCAATTTCAAACAACCTTGCGAAGTCGGCATCTTACCTGCCCCAGGGAGCCGAGCATGATGTTTTTGTTTACCGGGTTGCCACCACTAACGCTTCGTTAGGAATTGTGATAAACGAAATTGTTGCTCAAAACACAAACGGTGTTCAGGACGAGGCGGGTGATTACGAAGATTGGATTGAGTTGTTTAACTTGAATGAATATCCGGTAAACATAGCCGGTTTTTACCTTAGCGACAACTTGAACAACCTTGCCAAGTGGCAGTTCCCTGCCGGTTCGGTATTGCCAGCAAACGGTTACATTATTATTTGGGCCGATGACGAACCCGGTGAAGGGCCTTTGCATGCAACCTTTAGGCTTGCCGTTGCAGGTGAATCTGTAACCCTGTCCTCTGCACACCTTAACCCTGTTGACCAGGTAATCTTTGGCCAACAACAAGCCAATATGGGTTATGCCAGGGTACCAAACGGCACCGGTAATTTTGTAATCCAGCCTCCCACTTTTAAAGCCAACAATTCGCCCTCAACATTAATTAAGCCAGACCCGGCTACAAATTTTGTTGTTTTTCCAAATCCCGCCAAAAAAGAGGTTAATTTCGTTTTTCCGACAGATTGTTACAATAAGGAGCTGATTCTTTACAATGCTTTTGGGCAAATTGTTTATAGCACCATAACCGAAGAAGCAATGACAATTGACTTGGGTCATTTAGCCTCCGGTATTTATGTGGTCAAGGTTAATAATCTGTCGAAAAAGTTGGTGCTGTCAAGGTAAAAAAACGAATGGAGCCAAATTTGTTTCAAAGCACCATAAATGGAACCTTCTCGATTTATTTGCCATCAAGAAATAGCTTGAGCAAGACATGCCAATACATCAATTCTAAATACAAATGACATGAAAAAATTTGGTTTATTTTTCCTCATTTGGTGTTCAATAGTGTTTCAGCAAGCCTGCAAACCCGATCCCCGGGAAAAAGTCACCTTCAAAGTTGGTGGAGTAAGTTTCACACTAAACACCCTCAACGGAATAGCCGTTTCAACCCATCCGGGAAGCTTGCAAGTTGGGTCGTCTGTTTTCGATAAAACCATTGTAACAAAAAGGGGAAGGGGTCAATCCATGGTTGCCGCCTTGGAGTTCGTTTTGCTACATTTGAAGGGTCAACCCGTACCTGATGTTTACCAGATAGTTAATAGGCAAGCCGACCTTGAGCATTATCTTGCCAGCCATTCTCAAGCCTGCAACGGGTGGCTGTCGAAAGCATACATTTCCGACACCACCACGGGAGCCATTGTTAAAAGTGGAAGGGATCCTATGGGAGTTATTCAGGTTACTCGAAAGGAAAACAACGTTTTTGCGATAAACTTCGATGGATTTTTCACCATTTTCAACGATGATATTAATGGGGGAAACTTTTCATCGTCGGTTCACGTGGAGTCAACCGCTTTAGTGCAGGTTTTTGATTAATAAGGGATTGAAATTTTATGGATCTACCTGTTAAACCACCTTGCAGTCGGCTTTTACCCACAACCCCATGAAATCTACCAACTCTTTACGCTTTGCCGATTTGGCATTGCGCACGTAATAGCCCGAAGAACAAACGCCAACGGCTAAGCATTTGGCAAGGGATAACCCGCCAATCCAGGCGTTGCAAAAACCGGCGTTGAAGTTATCACCCGCCCCGGTAGTAAGTTTTGGCTTGGCCGTGTATGGCCCATCAATCCACGCCGACTCTTGGGTATGAGAAACTGCTGCACCGTTAACGGGGTGAATAACAATTGCCTCGATACCCATTTCTTGCCTGATTAAGCTTGCCCGCTCTACTAGATCCTCGGCCTTAATGCCAAGGGCAAGGCTAATGGTGGTTGATTCGCTCAAGTTCATGCTAAGAACAGTTTTGCATGGCAACTCTGAAATAAGCTTCAACACCTCCTTGATGTCCTCGGTTGTTCTCTTTTTAGGGTCAGCAAGGTCAATAAAAACAAGTGGTTTCTTTTTAAGCCCGGCCATAACTTTTCCAAATTCAACTAAAATAGAGTTTAGGTTGGATAGCATTGTCCAGTTGGTAAATGCAATGAGACTAACTTCACTCAAAAGGCTCTCGAGTTCTCTTGCAGATATCTTATCGAGCAATTTTTCGAAGCTTACATCGGCAAGGTCAATCTTTCCAAGCATTATTTTGCCATCCAAGAATTCAAGAGCATCGGTGCGACCGGGGTTGGCAAGGCTAATAACACGCTTGCAATTTTCGGCGAATTCGTTGAAAACCGGGTGAATTGTATTCTTTCCAAGCGCACCCATGTAAGTTACTTCAAAACCCTGTTCAATGAGAGCATTTGCCATTATGGGGCCGTTCCCGCCTAGCTTAATTTGAGTAGTAACGAGTTCAATGTTGGCACTTAGCCCCGCGGCAGAAGCGATCCTGTCCGAAAAGGCCTTGATCGTTGCAATCCTTTGGAATTCGCCAGGGTTTTTGCGGGTATCAACAACGTGTATTATCTCGTCGACAAAACCATCGAACCCAACCAAAAGGTGACGGCTCTCATGCCAATTTTCCATTTCGGCTAGTGCCGATTTTACAATTTCTAATTGCTTCATATTCTTACCCAAGTGTTAAATTAAAGATTTGGTTGTTTAGTCATTTGTGCTTCGCACGTCATTGAGGGTCATTTACGCTTCGCGCGTTATTAAGCTGCTTTGTCATTGGCTGCCCGGTCATTAATTGTCATTATTGTTAAGTGTTGTTTTGTGCGCCGATTGTTTTGATGTGGTTGTTTGGCTTTACGCCCATGGTGTTTATTTTTTCCAAAAACTCCTCAAGTTCTTAATCGCAAATAAGGTTCCTATAATGTGCCTTGGTTAACCACGTTTTTGTTTCGAAAAGAGAAGCACGAGAGTAATACTCGGAATTCTATCCTTGTTTAAAATGATACCGACCAAAACCTTCGGATAGATTTGCGGCGATAGAATCAACGGACCTTACAAGTTGCTTTCTAGCGTTATCATTAGATAAATAATTTCACCAAACAACAGTTTCCCTAACCTCATGGCCAAGCTCCATAGCCATTTGATACCCCCCCCTTATCAAACTTCACAAACAATTACTTTGTTACAACATGCCGAACAACTAATAAAAAACCAATGGCTGCCAATAAACACCAATGACCACAATGAACCATCGAAGGCGCATCCAAATTTTTACCTTCCGTAAAGCCTGGTAATCTTGTGCAGTTCCTTGATATGCTGATTGTTGAGGTCTCCTTTTTTGAACCGCCACATCCAGTTTCCGGCGGCTTTGCCGGGGAAATTCATTCGCGCTTGGCTTCCGAGCCTCAAAATGTCTTGGAGCGGGGCAATGGCAACATCGGCCACGGTGCTCCAGGCAAGTTTAACGAACGACCAGGCAGGGTCTTTGGTGTCAAGCTCGAAGTACTCTTTCATAAGCTTGCGGTCTGCAGGTTTAACAGACTTGTATTGGCCAAGGGTGGTGTCGTTGTCATGTGTTCCGGTGTAAACAACACAATTTTTCACGAAAGTGTGTGGCATAAAATCGTTTTCCTCGCCCGAGTCGAAAGCAAACTGAAGTATTTTCATGCCCGGGAGGTTGAATCCATCTCGGAGCTCTTCAACGTCGGGGGTAATTACCCCCAAGTCTTCGGCAATTATGGGCGCATTACCAAGGGCATTAATTATGGCTTGCATGAGGTCTTTGCCGGGAGCCTCGATCCACTGACCGTTAATTGCCGTGTCTTCTCCAAATGGCACGGCCCAGTAGGCTGCTAGCCCCCTAAAGTGGTCAATCCGCACTATGTCGTACAAGACCAGGTTGGCTCTAACCCTTTCAATCCACCAAGCAAACCCATTTTGTTGGTGTACGTTCCACTTGTAAATCGGGTTGCCCCAAAGCTGACCGGTAACACTGAAGTAATCCGGCGGAACACCGGCAACGGTAATTGGGTTGAGGTCATGGTCGTAATCGAACAGGTGGGTTTTGGCCCAAGAATCGGAGCTGTCGGCGGCAACATATAGCGGAATGTCACCAATAATGCTTATTTCCCTGTCGTTGGCATACTTTTTCAGTGCCTGCCATTGTGTAAAAAATGCGTACTGAACGAAGTAGTAAAATTTTATTTGGTCGTCGAGTTCTTGCCTGTAAGTTGCCATTGCATCCTCTTGTCGGGTCTTTATGTCAATATTCCATTGAGCCAAAGACTTTCCGCCAAAATGATCTTTCAAGGCCATGAAAAAGGCGTAATCATCTATCCAAAACTTGCTTTCTTCAACAAATCTACGGTATTCGTTCTTGATTTTTTTCTCGCTGTTCTCCTTAAATAGCTTGAAGGCCTCGCGCAGGATTGGATACTTGTAGGTAAACACCCTGCCAAAGTCAACCTTGTAATGATCAAAGTTCTTATTTTTTGGCAGGTGAGTTTTTGACAGAAGTCCGTCTTTAACCAAAAGATCAAGGTCGATTAAAAGAGGATTTCCGGCAAAAGCCGAAAAGCACTGGTATGGCGAATCGCCGTAACCGGTATGACCAAGAGGAAGGATTTGCCAAATTTTTTGTCCGGCCTTTTCAAGAAAATCGACAAAAGCATAGGCTTCCTTGCCCATGGTACCAATTCCGTATTTGCCCGGCAGTGATGTAATGTGCAGCAGCAGGCCGCTTGAACGTTTATTTTTCATGATTCAAATGTCTGAATAAATAGATTTCTGTATTAATTAGGATAGTGCTTTTTTGATAATTTCCTCGTCTTTATCGTCAACAAAAAGCACGGCTATTGCAGCCGCGAACATTGAAACACCACCAAGCATTAGAGCATAAATTGGCTGCCCCCCGGCAATTGTTGTCACGAAAAGCCCAAGAATGCTAGCGGCAAGAATTTGCGGAATAACGATGAAGAAGTTGAAAATTCCCATGTATGTACCCATTTTATGTGCAGGCAGCGAGCTGGTAAGCATAGCGTATGGCATCGAAAGGATGCTAGCCCAGGCCACTCCCACACCAAACATTGACACTATCAGCAAGCCTGGCTCCTTGAAAAAGTAAATTGAAATTAGTCCAAGCCCGCCCAAAATCAAGGCACCCATATGGGTTATGCGCCTGTTGGTGAGTCTTGCAAAAACCGGGAGGAGAAAGGCGATAAGTGCGGCAAAACCATTATACGAGGCAAACATAACACCCACCCAGTCGGCACCTTGGTTATACAATTCGGAGGTTGTATCGGTAGCGCCATAAACGTGCGATGTAATGGACGAAGTGGTATAAATCCACATTGAAAAAAGTGCAAACCACGAAAAAAATTGAACCACAGCAAGCTGGGCCATGGTTTTGGGCATTTTGAAAAGATCGTTAAATACAATTACAAAACCATTTTGGGTTTTATTTGATTTTACAAAGTATCCAACAAAATACTGTATTAAGCCAAAAGCAAGCAATCCGCCAGACATGATATAAAGTTCGCCTTTTAATTTGAAATAATATATTGCAAGGGAGCTTAATAAGCCTATCAGGGTCCAAAGGGGGGCGAACTGGAAAAATCGGCTGGCAGGGAGAATTTCATCGCTTTTTTTTGATTCTTTTGCCTTTTCACCCGACTCCTGTTTTTCAAATTCAGCAAGTTCCTCGGGCGAGTATTCTTTAGTGCGAAAAACTGTCCACCCCACGGAACAGAAAAATACCACTGCGCCGATATAGAATGAAAACCTCACTGAAGGCGGAATGCTCTGTCCGGCCCCAACATCGGCAACATTGGATATTCCCAACCAATTGCTCATTACGTATGGCAATGCGCTGGCAACCACCGCACCAACCCCGATGAAAAAGCTTTGCATTGCAAATCCCTTGGTGCGCTGTTCTGGGGGCAACATGTCACCCACGAATGCACGGAAGGGTTCCATTGAAATGTTAATGCTTGCGTCAAGAATCCACAGCATCCCAACTGCCACCCAAAGCATTGGGCTGTTTGGCATTATCAACAGGCATATAGAAGCCAATATGGCTCCCACGAGGAAATATGGCCTGCGTCGACCAAACCTAGTCCAGGTGTTATCGCTAAGATAGCCAATGATGGGTTGAACAATAAGCCCAGTAAGGGGTGCGGCAAGCCAGTACAGTGCCAAGTTGCCAACATCGGCACCAAGGCTTTCAAAAATGCGGCTAACATTGGCGTTTTGCAAGGCAAAGCCAAACTGAATTCCCAAAAACCCGAAACTCATGTTCCAGATTTGCCAAAAATTTAAGCGTGGTCTGTGTTTCATCAATTTAAGTGTTAAGTAAATAATTCAAAACGCCAAAAAGTAACCCCCTGGTTATATGTTAAGGTATTTCATTAACGATTCGTATCTCTTGCTTAAAAGCTCGTCGAGCTTGCTCTCTTCAGAAAAACTTGCCAGCACCAAGTAGTTGAATCGATTAAAGGTCTGAATAATTGAAGAAGTGTCAATTTTGTTAACCTTTACGGTAACCTCTATCCGGGTGCTGTCAGAAAACGAGTTAATATAGGAGCTTAGTACCTTGGCATCGTTGCTTTCAACAATTCGGGCAATTTCGCTTAGAGAATAATTGCGCTGGTTTACCTCCAAAACTATAATGCCTCCCGGCTGCTGAAACGAAGCCACCCTTGCAAGTTGATAAACAATGGTGGTTGGGGTAATACTGCCAAGGTAGTTATGGCTTTGGTCAACCACCGGAACCAGCGTAAGTTTTTGGTCGGTCATGATTCTTACAACATCAAACAGGTGTTGTGATTCGTAAGCGCTACATCCGGCAACCAAAAAGGGATGCTTCTCGATTGGTTCTTCCAGGGTGTTGCTTGCCAGTACTTCATCTTCGGAAATCAGTCCGATGAATTTACCTTCAAGAACCACTGGGGCATGCTGCACCCGCATCTCGTCCATCCAAGCCAAAGCGTTTACGGCCTCATCGGTTGGTGTCAACGGGGATATGGTAAGGCTTATAAGGTCTCTTGCTAGCATTGCATCGAATTTGAAAGGTCAAATTTAGAAAATTATTCCGTTCATGCAATTTTAGCCAAATAAAGCAGGCGCATTTGAGCTCAAAACCCTTTGAATCATTTTATATCGAAAAAAACTCCATATAATCAATATTTTGTATTTTTGACACTCGTTTAAATCAAAAACAAAATTTATGAAAACTCTTTCTCGCTTTTCGAAGATTCTCTTTTTTGTGCTTTTCGCAGCCCTGGTTTCGCAGCCCACCTCCCTGGCGTGGTCCGAGCACCCGCTCATTGTTTATCCGGTACTCAAAAGCATTCCTAAAGTTGCAAACGCACAGCCTATAGGAGTAAAGACCCTGGAGCAGTTCTTGATTGAAGAAGAAGAAGGTATTGCAGCACTTTTGTCGAAGCAAGAAGAATGGGCGAGGGCTACCCTTAAACCTTATGCCCCAAGACCCCACGGGCTTGCCTTTAAATATACCGGAAACCCCGACGATATTGTCATGCGTTTTCTAACCGCCATACGTGTTAATCCCAACATTAAACTGGCTCTTTATCACCACTTGCCTCCCGGGCTTGAAAACCCAGGCCGCGATACTCTAAATTTCAGGCTCCTCACCACCCTCGACAGTTCGAGCGAAATGGAGGTTGCCACTTACTTGCAGCTAAACGCGGGCGACCTTATCGAGCCCATCTTCGTGTTGGCTTCGGCCAACAACGAGCCCGATTATGGTTTCGACCTGGGTTTGTTTGATGATAACAACACAACCTGGGGCCAGAAATACGGCTTCGGCAAACAAACCTTTGGCAATCCCAACCTTGCATATAGTTCGCAAGCACCGTTTCACATGGGGTTTTACCACGAATCGTGGATAGTTTTCGCCGCCGCCTCATTTTTAAAACGCACTTTCGTGGAATACCGGATCAACCTATTTCAATCGCTTGCGCAGTATGCCTTCAGTGCGGGTCAAGATTACTGGGGCTATCGCTTCATGGGCTGGGCCATGCACTACATCGGCGATTTGAGCATGCCATACCATTCATCGGTTTTGCCTGGAGTTAGCACCCTGCGCATGTTGTGGATAAACCTGAAAGCGATGCTTGGCTGGCCAAAGAGCCGTGACAATGCCGTGCAGCTTGTTTCAAACCAGCACACGGTTTTAGAGCAGTTTCAATGGATGGTTTTGAAGCGGGCATACCTCTCCGGCGACACCCAACATCCGTTCTTCATGGCACTTGCAAATCCAACAAAGTATGTCGATTTCACTACTGATTTCCCAAGAAAGGTAATTGCCCGTGAAGCATATCGCAAGGGCAGGGCCACGGCAAGAGCTCTCAGAAGGAACTTTCCCAAGAAATTGGTAAGTGACCCGTCTTTTGAAGTGAGCGGTAGTTACGAACTCGACAACCTGCTTGATGTAATGATTGCCGCAAATGGCAAGGAAAGCATTGACAAGATGACCGAAGTGGTAGCAGAAAGGTTTTCGGCATATAGCATGCACATGCGAAGCTTCGTGAACTTCATGTTGAACTGAATCTTGTGACCGCAAAAAGTTGAATGCCAAAAGTGAATAGCGATTACCAATTGCCAACATTCAACCTATAACGCACACCCCGCAACCCTCACAAACCATAAATATAATTACCATGAAAACACCAAAAAAAATCTTTGTTGCACTTGCCGTCTTGGTACTGGTGGTAATGGTCGTGGCTGGAGTATTTATTAGGCACATTTCGCGCAAGGCACTGCCCGACTATAACAAATCCTTAGCTTTGGAAGGTCTTATTGACGAGGTAAAGGTTTATCGCGACAACATGGCCATTCCGTACATAATTGCCCAAAACGAACACGACCTTTATTTTGCCACGGGCTATGTCATGGCCCAAGATAGGTTATGGCAAATGGATTTTTTGCGGCGAGTCACACAAGGCCTATTGGCAGAAATCTTCGGGGAGGATATGATAGAAAATGACATATTCCTTAGAGCTTTGCGGATGCCCGAAAAAGCAAGGTGGGTTCTTGACAATTCTGAACCTGAAATTATTGCGGCAATTGATGCCTTTGCTGCCGGGGTAAATCTTTTCATTGAACAAAATCAAAAGAAGTTGCCGCTTGAATTTACAATTTTAGGTTACAAACCCGACCCATGGAAGCCAATCCACTCGGCAAGCCTTATTGGCTACATGGCCTGGGATTTATCGGGTTCGTGGGGTGCAGAAAGCAGCATGCATAGGCTTCGCCAGGCACTCGACCAGGAAAAGTTCATGCAACTAACCACCGGCTTCGAGCAACCGGCAACCCCGGTTCACATTACCGAAAACGCTTCTAACGTTGATGGTTTGTTTGCTCTGTTAAAGGGTGCTGAAAACCTTCGTGATTTGGGAATTGAAATTTTCAGCGCCAGCAACAACTGGGTTGTGTCGGGCAAGAAAAGTGACACCGGCAAAGCCATGCTTGCCAACGACATGCACTTGGGTTTTGGCGCTCCCGGCATCTGGTACCAATTGTATCAAGAGGTAGAGGGCGGGTTGAAAGTGGCTGGTGTGGTGTTGCCGGGGCAGCCGCTGGTGGTTGCCGGACACAACCAAAACATTGCCTGGGGACTCACTAACGTTTCGGTTGACGATGCCGATTTTTACCTCGAAACCACAAACCCAGATAATCCTAACAAGTACCTTTTTAACGGTGAATGGCGCGATATGGAGATTAGAAAAGAAAACATAGCCGTGAAGGGAGGCAAGGTGCAGGAAAGGGAATTGAGGTTCACGCATCGCGGCCCGGTTTTATCTGACCTGCGAGATTTCAAAGGGCAGGTTGTTTCAATGGCTTGGGCAGGAAACCACCCCAGCAACGAAGTGCGAACAATGTACAAGCTCAACAGGGCGAGCAACTGGGAGGAGTTTCGAGATGCATTGAGTACGATGACTTCGGTGAGTCAAAACGCGATTTTCGCCGATGTTGAAGGCAACATAGGCCTACAAACCGCTGCCGGTGTTCCATTACGCAAAAACGGCAATGGGTTTTTCATAAAACCCGGCGAAACAGATAAGTACGACTGGGTCGGGTTTGTGCCCTTTGAAGAGCTTCCTTATTCATTCAACCCGGCCGAAGGGCATCTTTCTTCGGCCAACAATCGAACAATTGGCGCGGAGTACCCATACAACTTCGGTTACCAATTTGCAGCTCCCCATCGCATTGACCGAATAAGGGAAGTGCTCAAGAGTAAGCCAAAAATTGGCGTTGACGATTTCAAGGAAATGCTTGCCGACTTCAAATCGAAAAAGGTTGACCAATATCTGCCTGGCATGCTTGAAGTGCTAAAAGCACAGCAAGGTTTTTCGACAAATGAAGCCAAGGCCCTAGAAAAGCTCAGCAACTGGGATGGCGTGCTAGATGCCAAAAGTGGCGCTGCAGCAGTATTCGAACGATTCTTCATTGAGTTTCCGCGAAAACTCGCCCATGACGAACTCGGCGATGCACTGTACACTGAATTGCTGGGAAACAGGTGGGCGGTACTTAACCTGCTCGAACACGTTTGGAAAAATCATCAATCAAGCTGGATAGACAATGTTAACACGCCCAAAATCGAAACCATTGATAATCTTTTGGTTGATAGTTTCAAGAAAACCGTTGAATGGCTCGAACAAAACCTCAACAAGGATGCCGACAAGTGGCAGTGGGGCAAGATTCACACAATTGCCATCAAGCATCCATTGGGCAGTGTTAAGATTCTAAATAGGATTTTCAAACTAAACCGAGGGCCATACGAAGTTGGTGGCACTTACCACACCGTTTCGCCTTTCGCTTACAGTTATCGCAAGCCCTTTGAGGTGGTTCACGGGGCATCGCAAAGGCACATTCTCCAGCCCGGCAACTGGGCCGATAATTACGTGGTAATCCCAACGGGTATTTCTGGAATACCTGCCAGCAAGTACTACCTCAACCAAACCCAAATGTTCTTGAACAACCAGTATCATACGATGATATGGGGGCAAGAAAACATTACATCTAACGCAAGGTACAGAGCCGTGTTTTATCCAGGGCAGCAGGCTTTTGTTATGGAAAAGTAGCCACAATGGTCACTTTTGCATTTTCTTGATAGTTCGTAACAATTGAGGTAACGGTCAGTGATGTGCGTTTGAACATTTTTTTTGACCAATTGTTGGTTCCTTAAACGGGCACGGGTAAACCTGGAGCTATATAGCCGATATGATATTATTTAATATTCCCCGGTAAATATTAATTGGGGGTTTAATCGAGTTTTTCATTTTTTGTACAATTAGTTTAAATATTTTCAACAAATTATTTTATTATGGACGTTTTTTTTACCATTGTTATTATCTTCCTGCTGCTTACCATAGCCCTGGGGTTGATCCGCGTGTGGCGCGGACCAACCGTTGCAGATCGCTTGCTTACCACACAACTTTTCGGCACCACGGGAATGGCCATTTTATTGGTGCTGGCAGGCTATTTGAATGAATTGACTTTGCTCAATGTTGCCATAACGTTCAATGTGCTTGCCATTTTGCTTGTTATTTGCTTTGTGCAAGTTTGGAATAAAAATAAGGGAGAAACACAATGACTATAAATGAAATAATCACTATTGTTCTACTGGTGGTTGGTTGTTTCTTTTTCCTGGCAGGAACCCTTGGTTTGCTTCGTTTCCCGGATTTGTTCACTCGCCTTCATGCCCTAACCAAGGCCGACAATTTGGGGTTGGGCTTTATTGCTGCCGGGATGGCGGTTTATATTTCGTCCCCTTGGGCGGCGGTTAAGATTTTCTTTATCTGGCTCTTCACCTTGTTGGCAAGTTCAACTTCATGTTATCTCATTGCCCGTTTCCAGAAAGAGCGGGAGGGTTATTGCAACAAAAAAAACCACAATGAGCGCAATGATTGACGTTTTATTGGCAATACTTGCAATTTATCTTGCCTTGCAGAGTTTGCTTGCACCGAGGCTTTCTCAGTCGGTATTTCTTTTTTTTGCCTTTGGACTGGTGCTTGCGCTGGCATGGAGCCGATTGGGGGCTGTAGATGTGGCAATTGCCGAGGCTTCCATTGCTGCCGGCTTTTTTGGCGTTTTGCTTATTGATGCCCTGAGGGACTTTTCTTCCACGGATTCTAAAAAACAAGAAAACCTTAAAACCAACAGAAGTTATCAACCGGTTGGAAACCTTAATTATCGCCTACTCCCAAAAATTGCTCTCGCATTGGGATTGGGACTTTTTTTGCTGATTTCGTTTGAAGCCATTTGGAAGATTCCTGATGGAGGAGGATTGGCCGCAGTTGCCGAGGCCATGCTCACGCAATCGGGGGTCGAGCACCCTGTAACAGCAGTCTTGCTTAATTATCGCGGTTATGATACTTGGTTAGAAATCGGTGTCATACTAATGGGCCTATTGGCAATTTTTGCAATCGGGGGTAAAGAGGCTTGCAGCAACCCTAGCACTGCTGCCAAGGATCCTTTGTTAAAGCAGGTAATTTTATTTTTTGCGCCGGTATTGTTCCTCTTTGGTTCTTTTCTTCTCTACATTGGAAAAACTGGCCCCGGTGGAGCCTTTCAGGCTGCGGTTTTGTGGGGAGCAATGGGCATTCTTCTTCATCTGGGAGGCTGGCCAATTCTTGCCCTTATATCACCTTGGCTAAACAAGCTTATCCTCACGGTCGGGTTAGGGTTTTTCCTGGTATTGGGCTTTTTTTTCATTGCCGGTGGGGGTGCTCTTTTTGAATACCCAGTTGCACAAGCTGGACTCCTTATTTTGATCGTTGAAACCCTGGCTGCATTTAGTATAGCTGCGACCCTGACCACAATATTCGCCCACTTCAACCAAATGAAAAGCGAAACGAACGAAATTGAACCACCCAACTGAACAAAAACATGGAAATCTATCAAATATATAGCTTATCCTCCGCCGTTCTGTTTGTCATCGGTATGGCTGGAGTGTTTGCGGCCAAGCAATTTTTCAAGAAAATAATTGCTACAAATATAATGGGTGGAGGGGTCTTTCTGTGCTTCGTCAGTTTTGCCGATCGTGATGCCGTAAACTTTGCCGACCCGGTGCCCCATGCACTGGTGATAACTGGAATAGTTGTGGCGGTGGCCTCGGCAGCTTTTGCCCTTGCCCTTGCCCGTCGCATTCATCAAATAACCGGAGAAGATTCCTTTCGCAACGACAAATGATTAACATGCCAACATCGCCATTTCCTGCTCTTCTAGTGGGCTTGCCAGTTTTGTTGGCCACCATGAGCCTGTTTTTCCGACCAAAGGGCAAGGCAATGGTAGGCGTTTTAGGAAGCTTGCTTACGGGAGGATTGTCTGTTATTGCAATTTTAGACGTGATTAAGCAGGGCACGGTCATACATGTCCTCGGAGGCTGGAAACCCCCTTTGGGAATCTTACTACGGCTAGACCCCTTGGCGGCAGTGTTTATAGGGATGACGGCCACTGTAGGAGTTTTCATTAGCCTGTATGCTTGGTGGTATTTGCGCGCCCAAGAACCTAAAACAAAAGGATTCCCGCTGTTTTGGCCGCTGTGGCTTTTTCTTTGGGCGGGGCTTTACGGGCTATTTCTCTCCAACGACCTCTTTAATCTTTTCGTTACCATAGAGGTCATAGGAATATGTGCTGTTGCCTTGGCGGTACTTTACGGAAAAAAAGACTCTTTGTTTTCCGGATTACGTTATCTGTTGGCAGCAATTACCGGATCTATGGCCTATCTTTTTGGCGTTGCTTTGCTTTACGGAAGTACCGGAACCTTGGATGTTGAACTTCTTGGCATTACTTTGCAACCTGGTACTACAACAACCTTTGCCCTGCTGGTCATTACACTGGGTCTCATGATCAAAACCGCCAATTTTCCCTTTCATTTTTGGCTGCCACCTGCTCATTCTGCGGCTCTCCCTCCCGTGAGTGCTGTTCTTTCGGCATTGGTGGTTAAGGGAACCTTTTATATCTTGCTTCGCCTGTGGACGGAAGTATTTGGTGTTTCACTTACTTTTGCTGCCGGACAGCTCATTGGACTGGCTGGAGCAATGGCCGTGATCTGGGGTTCATGGCAGGCCCTTATTCAGACTCGCTTAAAGTTGATAGTTGCACATTCAAGTGTTGCACAGCTGGGCTATTTGGTCATGATTTTCCCTCTATTGATACTCGCTCCGGGGGTAGCGTCCAATTCGGCAAGCTGGCTTTCGTCGGCATGGACTGCTGTAATATACCAAACTTTGGCACACGCCTTTGCCAAATCCTCCCTTTTTCTATCTGCAGGTATTGTTGTTATGGCTTTCGGAAACGACAATAAAGAGTCATTGCGAGATTTGGTGGCGCGTCTTCCAATGACGGCCATGGCAATTGGCATTGCAGGAGTTAGTTTAATTGGGCTTCCACCAAGTGGAGGTTTTATGGCCAAATGGATGCTGCTAAAGGGAGTATTTCTGAGTAGTCAATGGTGGTGGGCACCAGTGGTGCTTGCCGGCAGTTTGCTAACCGCTGCTTATGTGTTCATGATTCTGCGCTTGGCATTTGCTCCCGCACGTGAAAACAAACCGTTTAGTTCGGTTCCAAAAATTTTACAAGTCATTGCCCTGTTGATGGCTCTGGGCTCGTTTTTGATAGTTTTACCGGCAGAAAACATCATCCAATTTCTGGGAGGTAGCGAAACTTTTGGCTCTGGTATCGAAACATTAATGGAAGGAGGTCCTCGTGGAGTCGAATAGTGTCATGCCCTTGCTAATCCTAATCAGCTCACTGATTCCCGGAACGCTTATTTTAATGTTGCGAGAGGAGCAAATTGCGTACCGTACTTTTTTGAACCTTTTGGGGGCTGTGGCCAAAGTGGGTCTGATCGCTTGGGTGTTTGCCGGGTACCTGCGCGGGGAGCAATATAACTTTGTTTTCCGCCTGGCTCCCGACCTTACCTTTGCATTGCGCGTAGATCAACTTGGGCTTTTATTTGCAACCCTATCTTCGGTACTTTGGCTCGTCACAACCCTCTACGCCATCGGGTACTTGGAAGGCGGCCAGCACCGCAGGCGGTTTTTTGCTTTCTTCAGTTTATGTGTAACAGCAAGTACAGGCATTGCCCTTTCGGGAAATGTGATTACTTTCTTCATTTTTTATGAATTTCTCACACTGTCAACCTATCCCTTGGTAGTTCACCGCGGAACAGATAAGGCGGTTGAGGCCGGCAGGACATATTTATGGTACACGATTGGTGGGGGCACGCTGTTGTTTTTGGGCGTGGTGGGTTTATTTGTGGTGGCTGGCCCAATATATTTTGGCCAAACCGAAATTATTGGAGGCTTAATGTCAGAGAACCCGACCCAGCTAAGCATTCTTTTTTTCTTGTTGCTAGCAGGGTTAGGTGTCAAGGCAGCAATCTTTCCGCTGCATGGCTGGTTGCCAGTTTCCATGGTTGCACCAGCACCCGTTAGCGCACTATTGCACGCCGTGGCAGTAGTCAAGGCAGGGGCATTTGGTATTGTAAGGCTGGTTTACGATGTTTACGGAATAGAAACCTCAGATCAAATGGGACTGTTAACTCCCTTGGCGTATTTTGCGGCATTTACCATTATATACGGTTCGATTAGAGCCTTTTATCAGGATGATTTCAAGAAACGACTTGCTTACTCCACGGTCAGTCAGCTTTCATACATTGCCCTTGGCGTTGCCATTACCGGAATTATAAGCACCACCGGTGCCATTGTTCACCTTGTGCACCAGGGTATAATGAAAATTACAATGTTTTTCGCGGCCGGAAACATTGCCGAAACCTATGGTTACCACAAAATCAGCGAACTAAACGGCATAGGGCGGCGCATGCCCCTAACAATGGGTGCCTTCACCGTAGCCGTTTTTGGAATGATCGGCCTACCTCCGGTTGCTGGCTTCGTTAGCAAGTGGTATCTCGGCCTCGGGGCTGTAGAGGCCGGAAGCTATTGGGTGGTTTTGGTTCTTCTTGTGAGCAGTGCTTTGAACGCGGCTTATTTTTTACCCATCCTTTACCGGGCATGGTTCTGCGAGCCAGAAAACGAGGTTGTTCAGACACGGCGTTCGGGTGGCCTGGAGGCTTCAGCTTTATTGTTAATCCCGGTTGTGGTTACGGGTTTGCTTTCACTCGGCGCAGGAGTGTTTGCCGCATATGGTGGCAGTCCTCTTTCAATTGCTCGTGAAATCGCCGAAAAACTTTACATTCGATGATTTGGTTTCTCGCCATATTGTTGCCTCTGTTGGCCGCTTTAATCGCCCGGGTAGTACCCGCCGGAAGACCAGGAGTTGGACTCATACTTGCTTGCGCAACCCTTCCTGCCTTCTTGCTCGCACTGGGAGGGGTGTCAGGGGTCACTACACAATGGCTTCTGTTAGAAACACACTTTTCTCTCGACACGCCAAGGAGGATCATCCTCCTGCTTACGGCCATACTTTGGGCCCTCGCTGGTCTTTTTGCAGGAGAATATTTAAAGAACGATTCCCGACGAGGTGAGTTCTCGTTTTATTTTGGCACTGCAATGGCGGGAAATTTCGGACTACTTGTTTCCGGAGACGTAGCATCCTTTTACACATTTTTTGCCTTAATGACTTTTGCCTCTTACGGCCTGGTCATACATACTCGAACCCAATCTGCCCGATGGGCGGCAAAGGTTTACATTGTAATGGCAATCATAGGGGAGCTTTTCTTAATAACAGCATTATATCTGGCAGTGAAAAGTTCAGGTAGCTTGATCTTGGCTGACATCCCAAGGGCCCTGGCTAATGCCCCCAACGGCAGCCTGATTTTCTTGATTGGCTTGATTGGTTTTGGTGTAAAGGTTGGGGCAATACCATTGTACTTTTGGCTACCATTGGCGCACCCGGCAGCCCCCGCCCCAGCCAGTGCGGTACTTAGCGGTGCCATGATCAAGGCTGGGTTGGTTGGCTGGATGCACCTTGCTCCTGTGGGTTTGGTCGAATGGCATTCATTGAGTTTATTAATGGTTTCGTTGGGATTTACCGCGACTTTGGGTGCGGCTATTATAGGCCTTACTCAAGTTGACCCGAAAACCAACCTGGCTTATTCAAGCATTAGCCAAATGGGGCTTATGACCGCACTGCTGGGAATGGGATTAAAAGGAGGCATCCCTGCAGGATTGCTCCTTCCGGCAATAGCTCTTTTTGCGTTTAATCACGGAACAGCCAAAGCCCTGCTGTTTTTGGGCACAGCCCTCCCTTCCAAGGTTGGTGGATACTGGCGAATTATAATGTGGGTGGGGTTGGGGGTTGGAGTCTTTGCCATTGCCGGAGGCCCTCTGACCGGTGGTCTTTGGACCAAATACTTGCTAAAAAGCTTCCTTGGAGAAACAAGCCTCCCTGGGGTCCAAGTATTTTTGCTTTTACTGCTCCTTTCAACTATCACAACCACATTATTGCTGAGTCGTTTCTTGCACCTTTTGCAGAGAATAGAGGCACCTCATTACAGAGGAGCACCAGCCCTTCTGCTGCCCTGGATGCTACTCTTGATTGCCGGTGGATGGTGGACAATGTCGTCCTCACTTTTGCCAGCGGAATTGCTAAACCACATAGCGGGAAAAAAGGGCTTGTTGGGGGTTTTTTGGAACCCATTGGCCAATTGGAAAGCACTTTGGCCAATCATGACAGGAGCAGGAATAATGGTTTTAACCCTCAAACTTGCCCACCTCAATTGGTGGCCCAAAGAGAAGCCTCTCATTCCGCCAGGCGACTTTCTTCAACCAATCTTCTTGGCCGGAAAAAGGGTTGCGAATATTCTTCGCAAGGGAATTTCTTTGCTGCAGCCTTTGTTGAAATCTGCGAAGAATCCCGAGCAAGTTTTGTATCGAATTTTCGACGACAAACGAACCTCTCAAATCAGTGAATCTGTCGAAACTTTATTCAGGCGTTGGGACTTTGTCGGCGTTTGCTTTTTTATCTTTTTCCTATCTTTATTTTTCTTCCTCAGATAAAAATCACGGCAATGAAAACTGGCAATGAAAACTCGAACAAAAGTATTCCTCTCAAAAGCTTTATTATGCGATTTGTAGTTTTTGCAGCAGGTTGGATGATTTTGATTGGAGGCCAAAAACTCGGCGACATTTGGTTCGTCTTTCTCTTCGTTGCTGCAACTACACTTGTCAGCATCCATACCGTACCTCCTCGGCAATGGCTCCTGCAACCCTTGGGAGTTGTCAAGTTTTTTCCCTATTTTATGCTCACGGCCGTGCGAGGTGGCTGGGATGTGGCCAGAAGAGTCTTTTTCAGAATAGTTCCCATAGACCCTGATTTCATAACAGTTGAACACGACGGGAATACGCAAAAGACACTAATTCTTGCCTGGGTTATAAGCCTTCTGCCTGGCACTGCCAGTTGCGTCATAAATGAAGGGACTATAGTAGTTCACGTTCTAGACAAAAACCTACCTGTGTCCGAAGAAATAAAAGAACTGCAAAATCGTATCAATGAAATGTTCGCGGGGGGCAAGCACTAATCACTTGGTGCAAAATTCTAAGCCAAAAACACTCTTCGATGCTTAACAAAACACCCAAGGCCTCTTATGGCCAACTATTCTGAAACTATTTCGAAACCCACTTCACGCCAAGCTGTTATCCCTCCTCTTATGGTGTAAATCGTTCCCCGGTAACCCAGATCGCGAAGCTTGGTTACAATTTCGCCAGAGCGCTTGAAGGTGGAGCAATATACCATAATTGTTCGATACATCAAAACAGAACCTAGCTTTTCCTTTGCGTCTTCTTGCCTAGAATCAATAAGGGTGGCACCTGCAATGTGCCCCTCAGAAAACATTTGCCGGCTTCGGCCATCCACGAGAAATAATTCAGCAGGTCGCCTGGCATTTAGGATTTCCTTGGCTTCCTTAACACTTAAGCTTTGAACGAAAGGTGTGAAATCCCCTGCTGGTACACAAGAAAAAAGAATAACTATGAAAAATATGATGGAAAATTTCATGGTTTGACAATTTTTTTACCATTATTGACCATAAAGTTTCGCAGAGCATGAAAAAAATTAGGTTTTGCAATTTTACCACCGGGATTTTGCCACTAAATCCAAATACATAACAATAATTTTGTTTAAAATGTTTGATTTGGGAAAAATTAAGAAAGAATTTTCATTTTCAAGATGCTGAAAAACAATGGTTTGTAATTTTTTCCAATCATTTGTCAAAAAAATTAAAAGAATTTACTACCTTGTATTGCATAGTAATAAAATTTTGTTTTATCTTTGTGCCGTGAAACTTAAATTCATCAAACATGAACCCTGAAAACACGAAAGCACAAATGCGTAAAGGCGTATTGGAATTTTGCATCTTATCGCTGTTGTCAAATCAAGAAGCCTATGCCTCGGAGATTATCCAATCGATGAAGGACTCGAAGCTCTTGGTTGTTGAAGGCACCATTTATCCTCTCCTTACCCGTTTGAAAAACGACGGGTTGCTCACCTACCGCTGGGAGGAATCAAGCGGAGGCCCCCCGCGCAAATATTACAAAACCACCGAGCTTGGCAACAGGTTCTTGCAAGAGCTGAAACTAACCTGGGACGAACTGGTGGAAACCGTTACCAAGACAACATCAATAAATTAATTTTTCAACCATAAAAACAATAAAAAAATGAAAAAAACAGTAACAGCAAATATTGGTGGCTTTGTTTTTCAAATAGATGATGATGCGTTTGAAATGCTAAGCAGGTACCTTGACAGGGTGCGCAGCAAGTTTTCTTCCGAGCCCGGTTGCGATGAAATAATGGCTGACATTGAAAACCGCATTGCCGAAACTTATCAAAAGAAAGTGGCGGCCGGACAAATCGTCATTGGGCTCAACGACGTGAAGGAACTAATTAAACAGCTTGGCGAACCCGAACAAATTGTTGGCGAAGACGAAGACACTGCATTTTCATCAGGTTACCCTTACGATGATGGCAGGCCTTCCAAGAGACTGTATCGCGACCCTGACAACGCCATTATAGGTGGAGTTTGCGGAGGACTAAGTGCCTACTTTGGTGTTGACCCAACACTGTTGAGGGTACTCTTTGCGCTTTCGGTTTTTGCCGGATTCGGAATTATGTTATACATTATCCTGTGGATTGTCGTGCCCAAGGCCAAGACAACAGCAGACAGGCTCGAGATGCGCGGAGAGAGGGTAAACATCTCAAACATCAAAAGGTCGGTAGAAGGGGCACTAAAAGATGCTGGCAGCAACCTGCAAGAGTTTGTCGCAAAAGCCGAAAGCACTTTAAAAAGCACCGAAGCCCGTTACAAAAAAAAAAGAACGAGGGCAAGTAGCGAGTACTCTTACTCTGAAAGCGGCCTCGACAGGTCTTTAAAGGTGGTTGCAAGGGTTGTGGTCATAACCGTGGGTGTGTCATTGATTTTTTTCGGAATAATTCTTTTGGGGTCGTTTTTGGTGGCCATGATGGGGGTTCCTGTTAATTTTGGCCCTGGAGCAAATTTCACCAACGTTTCGCTTTACTGGCTGCTCGATCTGGTAATGGTCAGCAAAACCATGGTGGTATTTTCAATAATTGGGCTGTTCTTGGTATTTGGAATTCCGCTCCTTGCAATGACTTATGCAGGCGTCAAGCTACTTTTTGGATTCGAGCACAAGCACAGGTTCCTGGGTGTTGCCACAACTTCGCTTTGGGTTCTGGGGCTGGTAATTTGCCTCATCATATTGGTGGCAACCGGACAAAACTTTGCAAACCACAGAGAGTTGACTTTCGAAACTACTTTGGAGCATGAACCAAAGCAAACATTGGTTATTGATGTAAACGACGCTAAACTTAAAGAGTGGAAAAACGACCCTGACGTGGAAATTATTTTCGACAATGGATTCCTCCTCTTGTCAAAAGACCAGCAAATGATGGTGGGGTCACCCAGGTTATTCCTGCGCGAATCGTCGGAAGAAAAGATAAAAGTTGTGGTGAACAAGGGTGCAAGGGGCAAGAATTCTCGCGAGGCTTCTAACATGGCTTCCGAAATTGATTACTTCTTCGAAAAAACTGATAGTATCATTCGGTTTGAGCCTTTTTTCAAGTTCAACCGCTCAGAGGGCTGGCGGGTTCAAGAAGTAACGGTTGAGGTTTTTATTCCGAAAGATATAAATATCGAAACAACCCAAGCCTTGCGCAACTCCATGAGGGTTCGCAATCGGCTTACAAGGTAGAAAATTTTTGTTTATCGAAACAGCTAAATATTTGTATGGCAACCCTGAACAGATAATCTTGGGTTTCGCCAAGTTAAGCAATAACCTGCCTGCCAAGAGCGAGTTCAAGAGCCAGGCAGGCAGGTTATTGCCAAATAAAACTTTTTATACACTTTAAACTTTTGAGCTTTACGGGTAATTCAAATCATCAACTTACAGGCGGATGTAGAATTAATAATTTTCAACCCAAAGTTGGAAGTACGCTTGCGAATGATGGCAAGTTGGGCAATTCTTTGGAGCTTTGGAGCCGTCATGAATGTAACCGCACTTGCGGCAGTACCAATGCACTTTTTCCCCTCTTTCAAATACTTTTTCATCAATAACCCTTTCGCGAAGCTTGAGGTATCTTTCTTCGTGGTTTTTTTCGGCAGCAGCAATCATTTTAAATGTTAATGCCACTTTTTTGAAGCCTTCCTCGGCTGCGATCCTTGAAAACTCGGGATATAGCAAAGTCCACTCTTCGTTTTCGCCTTGAGCGGCGTGCAATAGGTTTTCGGCAGTGGTGTCAACAGTTCCGGCCGGGTATGTGGCAGTTATCTCTACCATTCCGCCTTCCAGGAAGCTATAAAACAGCTTCGCGTGTTGCTTTTCTTGGTCGGCGGTTTCGCGGAAATAGGCAGCAATTTGCTCGTATCCTTCTTCTCTTGCAACCTTGGCATACATCTCGTAGCGGCGCGCGGCTTGCGATTCGCCAGCAAAGGATTTAAGAAGGTTCTTTTCGGTTTGTGTCCCTTTAATGCTTTTTGTTTCCATAAAAAAATCTGATGTTTTTGTGTGATTTATGTTACGTCTTTTGCAAAAATACCAAAAAGAATTCAAGAGTTCATTAACAGCCGGTATTATTTGCCTCAAAATCATTAATTTATACTCGGATTAAATAAGCCTTGTGATGGGATTTAATTATGAGTGGGGTAAGGGATTTTGCAAAAATTACTTTTGCAGCAATTTCGACCTGAACCCGTAAATCAAGCTACATACTTGAGCGATGCGAGCATTGGCAGATCGTCAAACATTAATTTAACACTTTGTGATTTTAAAATAACCATTGGCGTTGGTAAATTTGTTAAATTTGCATCAAATTTTTAACTATCTAACCATGAGCATACTAATTATTTTGGGAATTTTTGCCGTGTTGGCACTTATTGTTATTGGCATTTACAACCGCCTTGTAAAGTTGCGTATGACCCGCGAAAATGCATTTGCCGACATTGACGTGCAACTTAAACAGCGTCATGACCTCATTCCGCAGCTCGTAAACGCCGTTAAGGGCTACATGAAGCACGAAGAAGCAGTGCTTACACGCATTACCGAAGCCCGCACTCAAGCCATGGGTGCACGCACCATTGACGACAAAATTAGTGCCGAGCAAAACCTTTCGAGCGCACTCAGCGGATTAAAGATTCAGGTTGAGGCCTATCCTGATTTAAAGGCAAGCCAGAACTTCCTGCAACTTCAGGGCGAAATGTCGGACATCGAGAACAAGCTTGCTGCCGCAAGACGTTTCTTCAACTCTTCCACCAGGGAGCTTAATGCTGCCGTTCAAACTTTTCCGGCAAACCTTTTTGCCGGGATGTTTGGGTTCAAGCTTGAGCCATTCTTTGATTTGAGCGCCGAGAGGGAAGCACTTCAAAAAGCACCCGAAGTTAGCTTTTAAACCATGAGCGCAAAGTACGTTGGCATTAATACCCAAATTGCAAGGAATAACCTCAATTCGGTGTTTTTCCTTATGGGTTTTCCTGTAATAATCCTGGCCGCTGTATACGTTTTCTTGCTTTTCATAACCCCCGCCGACGATCATGGAGGCCGGATTCAACTCGTTAACCAGCAATTCTTTTCACTTGTGCCGTATGTTGTGGTGGGCGTGGCTATATGGTTTATCGTTGCTTTTTTCTTTCACAACACAATGATCAACGCCGCCAGCGGCGCAAGATCCTTGTCGCGAAAGGAGAATATGCGGGTTTACAACCTCACCGAAAACCTATGCCTGTCGCAAGGCATGAAAATGCCCAAAATCAACATCATTGAAGATCCGGCGCTCAATGCCTTTGCCAGTGGTCTAAACGACAAGACCTACACCGTAACGCTTACTCGCGGCATAATCAACACGCTAAACGACGATGAACTAGAGGGGGTTATTGCCCACGAGTTGATGCACATACGCAACAAGGATGTGAGACTATTGGTGATTTCAATCATTTTTGTCGGAATTTTGTCTTTAGTAGTGCAGGTGCTTTTCCGCAACCTTTTGTGGGGGGGTATGGGTGGGAGCAATAGGAGGAGCGATGGCCGCATCATTATAGTGGCCTTAATTATTGCTGCCATTGCATATTTCCTAACCATGCTCTTCAAGTTTGGCTTGTCGCGAAAGCGCGAGTATCTTGCCGATGCAGGGGCTGCCAACATAACCCGCAAACCCTGGGCGCTGGCATCGGCCCTGCGCAAGATTTCGGGAAACCACAACGTGAGTAGCATAAAAAGCGACGATATGAAGGAGATGTGTATTTATTACAATCCCGATGAATCGAAGGGCTTTGCATCATCGTTGGCAGGCTTGTTTGCAACACATCCACCAATTAAAAAACGAATCGCTATCCTTGAAGGATTTTAACAACCTCAATTAAACGCAAAACAAAAGCATTAGAAGAATTGTCCTTTTACTTCACCGTGAGCTCAATTTTGCTTGTGCTGTGTCGCTTGGGACACATCCTTGTTGCATCAAAAGAGTATTTTGCCTTACCCTTACCGTCCACCTCAAGAGTAAACCTACGCTCAAAAACACCTTCTATTACCTGTCTCCAGGGAGTTGCATTTATATTTTTCAGCCCGTTAAGTTCGAATATGGTGCTATTGATATCTGTATTGCACCCCCTACAGGTGTTTTTTATCATTATGGAAACCACGAACTTATCGCCGGATGAGTAGTGTTCTTTCTTGTTTTCAACAATGTCGAAGGTAAAGCCGCAAGCCGAGAGGTTGGTGCTTGCAAAAAACATTTGTCCTACAACCAAGGCCAATGCTGCTAAGAACTTTTTCTGCATAATTAGAATTTTTGGTTTAACAACGCTGCTTTTTACCAAATATGATGCCGTCATGTTCAAAAAGTTTAGCGGGTTTTGGAGTAAAGCGCGCAAATTTAAGAAATTTTTAGCTTTCGTCGTTTTCTCAATTTGTTTGGAAAAACCTTGGGCTGCTTGGTTTTTGAGCTAAAACCTTCTTTGTTGGCCAATCAGTTCAATTTTCAAAACAGGAAATTTTGGTTTTTTTGTTCGTTTCGGTGCAGCATTGGTATGGCAGACAGCAAACGATATACCATTCCAGTTGTCCACATCGGGGCAACTTTGAGGTGTATGTGTTGCTAAAATCCGAACATTTTTTTTGAAAGAGATAAAGGTCATTCCCCATGGACCATAATGTGTTTAACACAAATCTCTTCTGCCAAAAGTTGTACCTATTATATAAATTTAGGGTACGGGATATCCACGTAAAGCGCACTTGTAGAACACGGGGTTTTCGAATAAGGCCCAAAATAACACCAACATCAGCGTCGATGTTAGTAATCAGTTGCACCAGCAATCCCAAAAACAGAGCGCGGGTTTAACTGATTGCTATGTAATCGCTTATTAACGTGGGTTTAAGGTTACCCAATGACAATAAACAATTTGCCATTAATTCAATCCGTAGCCAATCGCCCACCTCTACCCGCTCATTCGTTCTTCTTTTCCCAATGATTTTTTTTCCGCCTCGTTTCTGTTTGTTCCTCTACCCCCTCATTCGTTCTTCTTTTCCCAGCCTACTTCGCCAGTGCTCCATAAAAATCATTTCCCTTGTCGTCAACAAGGATGAACGCCGGGAAGTTCTCCACCTCTATTTTGTAAATGGCCTCCATACCCAGTTCGGGGTATTCGATCAGCTCAACCTTCTTGATGTTTTCTTGAGCCAGTATTGCCGCCGGGCCACCTATGCTGCCCAAGTAAAAACCGCCGTGCTTTTGGCAGGCTTCTGTTACCTGCCTGCTGCGGTTTCCTTTGGCAATCATAATCATGCTACCACCGTGCTGCTGAAACAGGTCAACATAGGTGTCCATACGCCCTGCAGTTGTTGGGCCAAAGGAGCCTGATGGCATCCCATCGGGGGTTTTGGCGGGGCCGGCATAATATATTGGGTGATCCTTGATGTATTGTGGCAACCCCCCTTCATTGTCAATGCGTTCTTTTAGCTTGGCGTGGGCAATGTCGCGGCCAACAACTATTGTTCCGGTGAGCGACAACCTTTGACCCACCCTGAATTGCGACAGGAGTTTCAGGATTTCATTCATTGGGCGGTTCAAATCAACGTTAACAACATTTCCACCCTCTTGGGCTCTGAAGCTATCTGGAATATACTTGCCGGGGTTGTCTTCAAGCTTTTCTAGCCATAGCCCTTGAGCGTTGATCTTTGCCTTGATATTGCGGTCGGCGGCACACGATACGCCAATTGCCACCGGACAGGACGCTCCGTGGCGCGGCAGGCGAATAATTCTAACGTCAAGGGCAAAGTACTTGCCTCCAAACTGCGCGCCAATTCCCAAATGGTAAGCAGCGTCCAGGATTTTCTTCTCCAGCTCAACATCCCTAAAAGCCTGGCCGTGAATGTTGCCCGAAGTGGGCAAATTGTCCAAGTACCTTGCCGTGGCAAGCTTCACCGTTTTAACGCATGCTTCGGCCGAAGTGCCTCCAATTACAAATGCAACGTGGTAAGGAGGGCAGCCAGAGGTTCCGAGCGAGCGCAATTTCTCTACCATGAACTTTTCAAGGTTCTCGGGAGTGAGCAGCGCCTTGGTTTCAGAAAAATATGCAGTCTTGTTGCCAGAACCACCACCTTTAAGCACGAACAAGAACCCGTATTCCATACCCTCTGTTGCCATAATGTCTATTTGTGCCGGAAGGTTGGTGCCGGTGTTCTTCTCGGTGTACATATCAAGGGGAGCCACTTGCGAGTAGCGCAGGTACTCTTCGGTAAAGGTTTTGAAAACCCCTAGCGAAATGGCCTCGTGGTCGTTGGCGCCAGTCCATACCTGTTGCCCTTTCTTGGCAAAAACCGTTGCGGTGCCTGTATCTTGACAAAAGGGTAATAAGCCCCTGGCTGAAATCTCGGCGTTTTTGAGCATCGTTACCGCTACGTACTTGTCGTTTTCGCTCGATTGCGGGTCGTGCAAGATCTCGGCCATTTGCTTCAAGTGCGAAGTGCGCAGCATGTACGACGAGTCGTGGAGCGCCTGGCGGGTAAGCATTGTAAGCGCCTCGGGAGCAACCTTTAAAATCGGCTTGCCCTCAAATTCGCAAACGTTAACGTGCTGGTCAGTAATCTTGTAGTACTCAGTGGTGTCTTTTTCTTGCGGAAAGGGTTCTTGGTAAAAAAAATCGGGGGTTTTCATTTATAGGGGATTTGAAGGTGCTGTATCGTCCACAATTTTTTTAGAAAATATTATTTCAAGGCTATAAAGTTATGACTTTTGGAGCTAAAATACCAACATTGCAGTTCAACCAAAATTTAAATAACGGCAAATTCCCAGAATTTAGTCATTAGAAAAAAACAATCTTTAAATTGCAATCCCAATTAACTTTAGTTCTACGCAAGAGCGAAAAAACAAAAAAAATGCTGTTCCTTTTCAGAATTATTGGTGCTTTTTAAGGGTTACCAACCAAGGATATAGCAATTAATCGTGTGTAAATTAACAATCACAAAGTTGTGAAAATTTTTCGTTTAACAGGCAGCTTTTGCCAAGAATTTGAATTAGTCAAGAGGGGACGCATCCTAACAGAAGGCAATGGTGTTATGCCAACGAATCGTAAGTTTTCACTATCAGATAGCGAGGTAATTAACCTTTTGGTGCCAATTCAACCGGTTACAAAGATCCGCAAGAATATGAAGAACAGCCTAATGCTAATGCAGTACAAGATGCCCCCGGTGAAAAGGGCCGTGGCATAATAGGCGAGCGACTTGTTTAATAACATTTTCCGAATGGAATACACGAGGCACCGTTTCGTCGAGAACTTCTTGCCAAACTTGATAGCCGTATGGGCAGCCTATTCTTTTCTGGATAACAAACCTTCTCTAAAGCCAGAAATCATTGATGATGAAAAACTGAATTACTGACCGCCTGGGTCGAACTCGCGCCACCTATGAACCTCGTGTTTTTGGCTTGAACTTTTGACATAAAAAAACCAATCTGTTTTTGTATGCATTCGAACCAAATATCATATTTTTCACATAAAAGAATTTTAAGAAATTTAGGCCAATTTGACTCAATCCAAATCTTCCCGTTCGCCCTTTTGCCGTTGCCAAATTTAAAAACAGTGTTAAAAAATGCATTGTTGGCATATTTTCTTAATTTTGCATCCTTGTTTTTTCCAAACAGTTGTTTTTATTTCAAAAAGGTCTCGTTTGGGCCGAAAAACGAGGTGCTTTTTTGAGTTATTCAATTATTATCAAAGTATGAATGGTACCGAAAAAAAGGACTACCTTGTAGTGGTCAATCCCAACGCCGGGGCTGGCAAGGGGAAGAAAGAATGGAGCAAGATAAGTCAGATGCTTGTTGACAAGGGTATGCAATTCAAGGAGTTCTTTACCGAAAGGAGCTTTCATGCCATAGAAAAAATGCCAGAATTCGTGAAAGCGGGATTCAGGAGAGTAATCGTGGTTGGCGGTGACGGAACTCTAAACGAGGTTGTAAACGGTCTGCTCTCGCAGAAAGAAGTGCCTGGCACAGATTTCACTGTTGGGATGATACCCGTTGGTACGGGCAACGACTGGCTTCGGTCTTACAATGTGTCCAGCGATTTGGAAAAAGCAATTGATGCCATTAAAACTGGCAGAACAACCCTTCAAGATGTTGGTGTTGTAAGGTTTACCAACGGAAGTGAAAATGGCCAGCGTTACTTTGCCAACATGGCTGGACTTGGTTTTGACGGCACCGTTGCGCAAAAGGTAAACGCAGATAAGGCCAAGGGCAAGAGCAATCCGTTCTTGTACTTCACAAATCTGCTTACTTCGCTGTTTTCGTACAAGTCGAGCCTATTGCAAATAATTACAGACGGAAAGGAGATAAAGGCGCGAGTGTTTAGCATGAGCGTGGGTATAGGTCAGTACAACGGTGGAGGAATGATGCAGGCTCCAGATGCATTAACCAACGACGGTCTTCTAGATCTTACCATAATCAAGGAAATGCCCTTGTTAAAAATGATAATCAGCCTCCGCAGGTTGCTTGATGGCAGTATTGGAAAGGTTAAACAAGTAACGATGCTGCAAGGCAAGAACATAAGAATAGAATCAGACCGCCCCGTGCCCTTGGAAGCCGATGGCGAATCGTTAGGCTACTCGCCACTTGAATTTTCGATTGTTGAGAGTGCCCTGAAAGTTATAACAAACAAATAATATTTTATGTCCACGAAAAATCGCGGGCTGTTAAAAAGGTAAAATCAATAATATGATCAGGGGAGAAGACAAGTTCAAGAAAGTAATTTCTCATTGCAAGGAATACGGATTCATTTTTCAATCGAGCGAAATTTACGATGGCTTAAGTGCTGTTTACGATTACGGCCAGAACGGTGCGTTGCTCAAGAACAACATCAAGGACTACTGGTGGAAAACCATGGTGCAGTTTAACGAAAACATTGTGGGTATAGATGCTGCAATTTTCATGCACCCCACGGTTTGGAAAGCCTCGGGTCACGTTGATGCGTTCAACGACCCTCTTATCGATAACAAGGACTCTAAAAAACGGTATCGTGCCGATGTACTTATTGAAGAGCACGTTGAAAAAATTAGGCAGAAGATCGACAAGGAGGTTGAGAAGGCTTCGCAACGCTTTGGCGAAAACTTCGACGAGGCGATGTTTCGCAAAACCAACCCCCGCGTTTTGGAAAACCAAGAGAAGATTATCGAAACAAACAAACGGTTCGTTTCGGCACTGGAAGAAGATAGGCTGGGCGACATAAAGGCTCTTATCGAAGAACTTGGCATAGTTTGCCCCATTTCGGGTTCGCGCAACTGGACCGATGTTAGGCAGTTCAACCTGATGTTTAGCAGCCAAATGGGTTCGGTTACCGAAGATGCTGGCATTGTTTACCTCAGGCCCGAGACGGCACAGGGTATTTTCGTCAACTACCTCAACGTGCAAAAAACCGGCAGGATGAAAATACCGTTTGGCATTGCCCAAATTGGCAAGGCATTCCGCAACGAGATAGTTGCCAGGCAGTTCATTTTCCGAATGCGCGAGTTCGAGCAAATGGAGATGCAGTTTTTCGTGCGCCCTGGCACCGAGATGGAATGGTACGAGCACTGGAAGCGGGAGCGTATGCGCTGGCATCTGGCCCTTGGAATACCTGCCGACAAATACCGCTTCCACGACCACGAAAAGCTGGCGCACTACGCCAATGCCGCGGCCGACATCGAGTTCGAGTTTCCGTTTGGATTTAAGGAACTTGAGGGAATTCACTCGCGTACCGATTTCGACCTTGCAGCACACCAGCAATTTAGCAGCAAGAAGCTACACTACTTCGACTCCGAAACCAACGAAAGCTACGTGCCTTACGTGGTGGAAACCTCAATCGGGCTCGACCGCACCTTTTTGGCAATTATATCGTATGCCTATACCGAGGAGACCCTCGAAGACGGCTCTGAAAGGGTGGTGCTCAACATACCTCCGGTTTTGGCTCCTTACAAAGTGGCAATTCTGCCGCTCATGAAAAAAGACGGGCTCCCCGAAAAAGCCAGGGATATTCTCGACGGTTTGAAGCACGATTTCATGTGTTACTACGAAGAGAAAGATGCCATAGGCCGCCGCTATCGAAGGCAAGATGCCATAGGCACTCCTTACTGCATTACCATTGACCATCAAACCCTGCAAGACAACACGGTAACCATCCGCAATCGCGACACAATGCAGCAAGAACGCATTGGCATTGATGGCATTTCGCAAATTGTGACGGAAAAGATCCGGGTAAGATAATTGGCGAATTGAGAATGCCGAAGATATAAAAGTGGATTTAGCGAAGATGCAACGGCTTGCGTTTTATGCCTAAAACAAAAAACATCTCTCCTCCTTGGCGTTTCTTTGTCGTTAATCATTCTTGTTTTAAGACTGTGTCAACAAGGGAGCCACGGGGGCACAAAGTTAGGTTTTTTTAACCCTGAACTTCTCAAGTTATGCACCCTTCAATCGCAGTGTACGGTCTTCTGCAACCGTTCCCTGTCAAACCCCATCTCAACCAGTCGGTCAATTATTTGGTTGAATAGAGTTTCGTCCATTTCGGGGGTTAGTGAGAGTATCCTACGGTAATTCATGCCGGGGTGGCTAACCACTGCATGGCTGTAGTCGGGGGCGAGATCAATTATCCAATAATCAGCCCTAAATGGCCAAAAGAACTGAATCTGTAATTTTGCGTTGCCGCTGTTTTTCTTGACATATGCCTTTCCTCTTGATATTGCCTCCTTGCCATCGGTGCCGCCCTTGAGGCAGCGGTTTTCAATAATCATGTGCCCCTTGGGGCCAATGGTGTAAGTGGCGGTGGTGCAGTGGCAGCCACGTTGAAACCTGTGGGGGTAAGAGGCAATCTCGTACCACTTGCCAAGGTATTGGTCAAGGTCAACATAATGCACGGTTTGAAGCGTGTTCTTTTTTGTGGCACAACCTGTCCTGATTAAAAGGATTAACTTGATGATTAGGGTTGCTCTAGACATTTCTGGAATATTTTTCTTGATCGCTGATTATACCGATCCTCCAGCTGACTTAAGGCTAATGTGAGCGAATTTTAAACATCTTAAAATATAAACCCCTGTAAGCTAAATCTCTAACCTTCCCAGCCCCCAAACACCTAAACTTTAAACCCATCGACTTATCAACCTGTTAACCTCCGAGTTCTTCCCCGGGCTGTTCGTTGCTTGTGATTATTCTTTTGCGCTTGGGGCGTGTGGCAATAACGTGGTCTTTGTGGGTGCCGGCAAATATTTCGTAAACCATAAACTTGCACTCCAAGGCACCGTTGAAAACAGGAACCCTCGCTATGGGCTTTAGACCAATTGATTTCATCGCAGGAACGTCAGATGTGATAATCCCTGCCTTGTAGCCCGGGTATTGCTTTTTGAGAGTGTCGCCAATTTTGGCGTAAAACTCGTTAAGGTTGTCTTGCCTCATCCTTTCCCCGTAAGGCGGATTGAGAATTACCACGCCGCTTCCGGCCGGTGGATTACTCAAGAAGAAGTCTTGCTTTTGCAACTTTATTTGTCCCAAAAAACCTGCCTGCAAGATGTTCTTTCGCGACATGTCGATTGATTTCGAGGCAACATCGCCAGCAACAATCGGTGGAATGTTGTTGGTTTCTTGATCTTTTGCTTCTTTCTTGATTTGCCCCCAAAGCTCCGGGTCGAAATCTTTCCAGTGCATGAAGCTGAAAACCTTTCGAAGGCTTCCGGGGGCAATGTTTCTGGCCATCATTGCTGCTTCGATTGAAAAAGTTGCGCCGCCACACATTGGGTCAACAAATGGAGATTTCTTGTCCCAGCCCGAGTGTATAATCAGCCCGGCAGCCAGCACTTCGTTGAGTGGTGCTCCACCTGCTTGCTTGCGGTAGCCACGCTTGAATAGCGGTTCGCCGCTGCTGTCGAGCGAAACAATGCAGCGGTTTTCGTTTACATAAATGTTGAGCCTAATGTCGGCATCGTCCTTGTTTACTGTTGGCCTAATTCCGGTTTTTGCGCGGAAGTAATCAGCCACCGCATCCTTGGTAAGTTGCGACAGAAACAGGGTGTTTGTAAAAACTTCGCTGCGGGTGGCCACCGAATAAATCACGATGGTTTTTTCGGGCCCGAAGTACTTGCTCCATTCAATCTCCATCATTTTTTCATGAAAGTCTTCCTTGTCGGAAAAGGAAAACGAACCCACCTCGCGCAGCACTGCAATTGCGGTGCGGCAATACATATTTGTCCTATAAATATCGGCAAGGGTTCCTTTAAACGAAATACCGCGCCTTAGCACTTTGGTTTCCCTTATGCCTATTTCGTAAACCTCCTTGGCAAGGGGTTCTTCGAGGCTGGCGAGGGTTTTTACTACTACCGGGTAGGTTTCTTGGGTCATTGTATTTTTCCGTTTATTATTACTTTTTCAACCTTGTTGCTGCCGTAGGCGTAGGGCATAAACGCGTATGATGGTATGGTTTTGGTTATGAAAAGATTTGCAGTTTTACCCATGGCTATTGAGCCGAGTTGGTCTTCAACGCCCATGGCGTAAGCACCGTTAAGGGTTACTGCATTGATAACCTCTTCGGGAACCAGTTTGAGCAGTATTGACCCCATTGCCATAATGAGTTGCATGTTGCCCGATGGCGATGAGCCGGGATTGTAATCGCTGGCAAGCGCAACCGGGAGACCCGATTCAATCATCTTGCGGGCGGGAGGTTGCACCATACCCAAGAAGAAAGCCGCCCCGGGCAAAAGTGTTGGCATGGTTTCGCTGTCGAGGAGTGCTTTAATTTCGGCATCGCCGGTAAATTCGAGGTGGTCAACTGATAGCGAGTTGTACTTGACACCAACTTGAACGCCACCAGAAAAATCGAGTTCGTTGGCATGAATCTTTGGCCGAAGTCCGTGTTTTATTCCAGCCATTAAAATTCGTTCGGTTTCTTCAGGTGTAAAGAAACCCCTGTCGCAAAATACATCAATGTAGTCGGCAAGGTCTTCGGCGGCTACCATCGGAATCATTTCGTTAATGATAAGGTCAACATAGCCAGCTTGATTACCCTTGTAATCTTGCGGAACGGCATGGGCTCCCAGAAATGTTGACCTTATGGTTAACGATGTTAGTTCTTTTAGCTTTCGGATTACCCGCAACATTTTCAGTTCGCTTTCAGTGGTGAGGCCGTAGCCGCTTTTGATCTCAACAGCACCTGTGCCAAGAAACTTTATCTCTTCCAGCCTTTCAAGGGCTTGGTCAATTAGTTGCTGTTCTGATGCTTGGCGCAACCTTTTTGCAGAGTTCAGGATTCCGCCGCCGCGCTTGGCTATTTCCTCGTAAGAGAGCCCTTTTATCTTGTCGATGTATTCGGTTTCGCGGCTTCCATCGTAAACCAGGTGGGTGTGCGAATCGCAAAAGGCAGGGAAAACCATCTTGCCCTTGGCATCAATCAGGGTTGTTTGACTGTACGAGGCAATTCGTGCATATTCGCTTCCCGGAAAATCTTCCATCCTGCCAAAGTTTTTTATGGTTTCATTTTCGATGTATAACCAAGCATTTTCGATAGTGGGCAGTTTCGACATCTCCTTGCCCGAAACTTTTTGGCGCTGCTCGTACTCGATTTGAATGAGCTCCTTGATGTTTGTGATTAAAATAGCCATTTGATAGAATATGTTAAAACGCTCACAAAGGTACGCATTCTTTGGAAGAGTTTATGGGGTTTGAAAGGTTTATAGGTTGATGGGGTTATCGATTGATTAAAGAAGTTTAAGGGTTTAAAGTTTAATAGTTTTAATCGCTACCCTTTAATGGTTAATCGTCATTTATGCTTCGCCGGCATTTAAAGAACAAAGGGCAGGAGGTAGAGGCTCGAAGCCCCGCGTGTTAAATCCGTACCCACATTCGCGAGCCGCGAGCGATAACCGGCAAAAAGGCTTGATTGGGGCAGCATCATTTACCCTGCCCTTTACGAAGGGCTTTGCGCCTTGCTGGTTTTAAAGAATTTTAGTCCAAAACAATTTGGCTAAAGCCACTAACCGAAAAGTGCGGTAATAGCCCGCAAGCAAATGCAGGAGGTAATTTATTAAGAGATAAGCAGTAGGCAAATGATAAAGCCCGGTGGGGGCGGTCTTGTTGTAAATCAAGTCGCATTAATGCAAAAGCATTGGTGCGGCAGGTGCGACCATATTATGATTTGGCCTCGTGTGTCAACCCCGATGGCGTAGGGGCGAAGACCGTTGGGCAAATGACTAAGTTTGATGCGAAAAGCATAGCGTATCAGTGCTTGCGAAAATGAGCAAAACATACCATTACGGATAAAAAAAGGGGCTCGAAAATCGAGCCCCTTTCCTTAAAGAATTTGTGCTACGGCCTTGGTCGTGGCCTTGGCTTGATTGTTATTTCTTGGGTTTCGCCGTTAACTGTAACGGTTGCAATGTTGTCGCACTCACCGTCGCCATAGTCTATTATAATGGTGTTGTTGTTTGAAACCATTTCTATTGTGCCAGAAACAAACCACCTGCAAGCCATCTTCATCAAAATTGGATTGGTTATGGTGGCCGAGTACCCTACTCCGTTTCTTCTGGTGCCACTTGCGTTGCCGGTAATTTCGAATTCATCGTCCCAGATAAAAAAGGGAGTACGCATTCCAGAAACCCACTTGCGGTTGCGAGTCATTTCGCGTGTGGCAAAAGTACCATCCTCAAAAGTGATTTTTCCACCTACCAACGTGATTTGCCAGTTGGTTGCATCCACGCGCGCAATGGTTTTTGTTCCCTCTATGAGGTTACCGCCAACAGTATAGTTTTCGGTTGTAATAATTCTGCTAGTGCCGGGCCTGTCGATGGGTCCATTCAAGATGATATACATGAACCCGTTTTTTATCGGGCCTTGGCCAATTTGCCAATCAATGTATTGAATGGTAACTTTTTTGGGGAAACCTGGCCACTGTGATTCTCCGGGAATTTGTTCTATGGTAACAATTCGTTGGCCGGATGTAGATGGCCTGTTCTTGGCATCATAGATAGGGTCGTTTTCCAGGTTTGCATTTAGGTAAGAATTGCCATGCAACAGGGAGCCCACGTCGTCAGATTCGCCAAGTAGCTCACCCCACACGGTTTCGGCAATCACCTCTTCTTCGCCCATTTCTTCCGCAACTTTTAACTTTTCTTTCTGACATGACCCAAACGAAAAGAAAAGCGCAATAACCAGTAAAATTTTGAAAATTGTTTTGGTTTTCATTTTTTTTGTTTTTTAGTGAAACATGAAGTTATGCATAATTAGCAACGTTTAGACTGTATTCTTGGCAAAAAGTTTAACTAAACTAATAGTTTTTGCAAAAAAACTTGCATTTTTTAAATGAACATTTTTTGTATTTCAATATATTGCCGCAAAAACCGGTACTTTTGCAACGTGTCAATTTTTGTTTATGGCCAATATTTTGTTGATAGAAACTTCTACACGGGTTTGCTCGGTTGCGATTGCTGCCAACGGTCAACTTATTTGGATTGAAGAGGACAACAATCAAAACTTCTCGCATTCACGGTTGCTTACGGTTTTTGTGGAGAAAGCACTCGAGAGGGCAGGATTGGAATTTGGCCAGATTGACTGCGTGGCAGTAAGCAGTGGCCCAGGATCTTACACGGGTTTGCGAATTGGCGTTTCTGCAGCCAAGGGTTTTTGCTTTGGTCTCGACAAACCATTGGTGGCAGTTGATACGCTAAAGGCTCTTTCGGCCAATTTTTTATTACAGCCCGAGGGTATTAAAATGGTTCATCAAGATACAAGTAAACATTTTTTGCTTTGCCCCATGATTGATGCTCGACGCTTGGAGGTTTACACGGCGCTTCATTGCCCCGATTTGAACATAATTTCGCCTACCTCGGCCAAAATTGTTGAACCCACCACGTTTGGAGAGCTGCTCGAAAATAACACAATTGCCTTTTTTGGCGATGGAGCCGCAAAATGTCGCGAAGTTTTGTTGCACCCCAATGCCATGGTTTTTGACAATATTCAGACCTCGGCACGCGGAATGGTAAAAGAAGCATTCAGGCTTTTTGAGAAAGCAGAATTTGCCGACGTGGCCTATTACGAGCCGTTTTACCTCAAAGACTTTGTGGCGGGCAAACCAAAAGTGAAGGGACTGACGAGCAATGGATAATTGACAATTAAAACTTTAATTGAAGCATGTATTAAAGGGGCTTCATGAATTAAGGGGGCTTGTGAAGATTAAATGGTTTATGGGTTGCGATGTTGAGAGGTTTTGTCGATGAAAATTATTGGTTCAAGTGTTTTAAACAGGGTTGAGAAGCAAATTACCATTAAATGGAAATTTGACAATTTAAAATGGACGACCACAGAAAAAAGAATGAAAAGAGGACCATGTGGGTGGTGGTTTTAACCGCTGTAACCATGGTTGTCGAGATATATTTCGGGCTTGCAACCAAATCAATGGCTTTATTGGCTGATGGAATACACATGGGGTCGCATGTTTTGGCAATTGGTTTGAGTTGGGTTGCTTACATAATCGTCAGGAAATTATCGAAAAGCGAAAAATTCAAGGGAAATCCAAACAAGATCCTCTCGTTATCAGGATATAGCAGTGGTTTGATTTTGCTGATTTTTGCAATTGTCATCATAGTTGAGGCAATTGGCAGATTTAAAAATCCTGCTGAAATTATCTATCGCGAAGCAATTATCGTGGCAACACTTGGGCTGGTTGTAAATATCGTTAGTGCAATTATTTTGCAACACAGGCACGAGCACTCCGACCACAACATCAAGGCAGCTTACATACACGTAATTGCAGACGCCTTAACAAGTGTTTCGGCGATTGTTGGATTGCTGGCAGCAATGATTTGGGACATCCCTTTTGTTGATACAATAGCAGCGTTAATTAGTTCATTGGTTATAATCAAATGGTCTTTCGGATTGCTCGGGGAAACCACAAAAGAGTTGCTGGATGTAAACAGCACTAATTAACTTGGTTCAAGAAAAGGTGAAACGTGTTTGCTTTTAATTTATTTAGCCTAATATTTTTAACTTTGTACGATGAACTTCAAGATACCATCCATATTAAAGAACAAGTACTTTTTGGTGGCATTTGCTGCCATTGTGTGGCTGGTGTTTCTTGACGACAACAATTTCTTTTACCAGCTAAGGCTACGCAAGCAGCTGCGGGAACTGAAAAAGGAAAAGACTTATTATCAAAACGAAATCACCAAGGACAGCCTAAGCATAAAGGACCTGAAAGAAAATCCTTATGCCCTTGAGAAGTTTGCACGCGAGAAATACCTTATGAAAAAAGAGGGCGAGGATGTTTTTTTGATTGACGAGGAGGATTAACCTCATTTTTTGCCAACCGTATTGGGGAAGGATAAATTACATAGGATCAACGTCAACAACAATTCGCGAGCCCTTGAAATTCAAGTCAGCCCTGAAAAAATCAATTATTTCGCCAATTTTTGCCTTGTTGGCACTCAAGTAAGAGTCGCGGTTTAGCTTTACCATAATGTTCTTAATGAACTGGTTCTTGATTCGCGAAACTATTGGAAACTCGGGGCCTAGCACTCTGTTGTCAAACTCCCTTTTAAGTCTTGATGCTAGTTCGGCGGCGTGTTTGTTGGTAACGTTGGCATCATGATGAAGCACCGAAATAATAAGTAATCTAACATAAGGCGGATAAAGAAACCTTTGCCTTTCGGCCATTTGATCCAAGTACATGCCCTGGTAATTGTTTTCAACAACTTGGTTAATTACTCTATTTTCAACATTCCAAGTTTGAATAACCACCTTCCCTCTTTTATGGCTTCTTCCGGCCCGTCCGCTCACCTGTGCCATCAATTGAAATGCCCTTTCGGTCGATCTAAAATCGGGAAATCCCAGCATGTTGTCGGCATTTAGTATTCCTACCACGCCAACATTGTCGAAATCGAGTCCCTTGCTCACCATTTGGGTGCCAACAAGTATGTCGATTTTTCTTTCTTCAAAATCGCTAATCAAGGTATGATATGCGTTTTTTGAACGGGTGGTATCCAGGTCCATTCTTGCCATTTTGGCATCGGGAAAAAACAATGGCAATTCTTCTTCTATTTTTTCCGTTCCGAAGCCCTTTAGTTGGAGGTTTGTTGAATTGCAAGAGTGGCAATTGCTTGGCGGAACCATTGAGAACCCGCAATAGTGACACCTTAGCTTGTTTACTTGCTTGTGAAAAATAAGGCTCACGTCGCACTGGTGGCATTCGGGTATCCAATTGCAGGTACTGCACTCGATTCGGGGCGAAAAGCCCCTACGGTTTTGAAAAAGGATAACCTGTTCTTTGTTTTCAAGGGCTTTTGCAATTTCATCAAAAAGAATTGACGAAAAGTGCGACTTCATTTTTCGATGACGGGTTTCGTATTTAAGGTCGGCCACCACTATTTGTGGCATCATTACCCCGCGGTGCCTGTGGTAAATTTCAGCGAGGCCATACTTTGCGCGCGAAGCGTTGAAAAAGCTTTCCAATGAAGGCGTTGCCGACCCCAACAAAACCTTTGCCTTGTGTTTCGATGCCAGGTAAATTGCAGCATCGCGGGCATGGTAACGTGGTGCGGGGTCGAATTGCTTGTAACTTGGTTCGTGCTCTTCGTCAATAATAACCAATCCGAGGTTTTGAAAGGGCAAGAACATTGCCGAGCGTGGCCCCAGAACCAGATCGTACTTGATGGTTTTTTCGCTTGATTCGATGCCCCCGTAAAGCAGGTTGTTCCAAACCTCCATCCTTTCGTTGGCGTTGAACCGCGAGTGGTAAACACCGGCTTTGTTGCCAAAATGGTTTTGCAGTCTGTTTATGATTTGGGCCGTAAGGGCAATCTCGGGCAGCAGGTAAAGCACTTGCATTCCTCTTGCAAGATAATCGTTGATCAGTTTTATGTAAATTTCTGTTTTTCCGCTTGAAGTTACCCCGTGCAACAGGCAAATATCATGAGTGGCGAAATCAAGTTTTATCTTTTTCAGGGCGTTTTCCTGATGCAGGTTCAAGACCAAGGGTTTGTTATTTTGGGCGTTGTGCTTGAATCGGCTCAACGTGTGCTCCACGGTGCAAAAAACCCCCTTCTTGTGAAGTGCTGCAAAGGCCGGGGCACCGCCTTTTACCGAGGCTATCAATTCCTTTTTGACAACATCTTTGGGGTTGGGGTCAAAACGCCTGGACATACTTACGAAGTTAATTAGAAGCTCAAGCTGCCTTGGAGCTTTCTTTTCTGCCTCGTCAAAAACTTCTTTCAAACTACGGTCATTGTTGTACTCGTCAGCGAGTTTTACAATGGTTTCTATCTTTGGCTTGTAGGTGTCGTCGAGTGAATCGACCAAATGGATTAAACCCTTCTCAACCAGACCCTTAACGACAGGCAGGACCTTTGCCAGGCTTGCTATTGTTGCGGCCTCCGAAAGGTTAAGTTCTTTTCTGTTCTCGAGTGCCGACAGGATGTTGGCTTCCTTTTCGTTTATCGCGTGGTTATTTTCAAGCAGGGCGTCAGGGTTCAAAACCATCTTGGTTTCGCCCGAAAGCTTCATGGCGGGAGGAAGAGCAGCCGCCATAACTTCGCCCTGAGTACAGCAGTAATAATGCGCCAGCCATTCCCAAAATTCAAATTGATTTTCTTTAACAACCGGAAATTGGTCGAGCAACGAAACAAGGTATTTTGCCGTGAATTCTTTTGGTGGTTGCTCGTGAATCCTTCTAATCAAACCTGCATAAATCTTACGGCTCCCAAATTGCACCACGGCACGCTGTCCTACCAGTATTTCATCGTTGAGTTCCTGCGGAACCCTGTATGTAAAGTAACCCTGCACGGGCAGGGGCAGCAAAATGTCGGCAAATAGGGTACGGCGGTTCATAAAGAAAGCTGCAACTTTGATACTCCAAAGTTACTTCTTTTGGGCGACATCAGCTATTGGAAGTAAAATTTAGCAGGCAACTATCAGGAAAAAAAAGGTCGAAAGTTGCAGCCCCAAGGAATAACAAATTTTAGATTACGAAAAACGATAATCTTTCGCTTTTCGTTTTTCACTTTTAATTGGCTTGCCCATTTTTACCTTCCTTTGCTAAAAGGTTTCGGCCAATTAATCGCCCATGCCAATTCCTATACCCTTTGCGGTTTTCACCAAGTCGGAATCTGGGTCAACAAAGTTGTGGTGGCTGATTGCCTCTTGAATTGGAACCGAAACAATGTTTGGATGCCTGTAAGCCACCATCTTCCCGAATTCTTTGTTTAATACCATTTCAAATGCCTTGGCACCAAACTGGGTTGCAAGAACACGGTCGTAAGCTATTGGGGTGCCTCCACGCTGCAAGTGACCAAGAACCGTTTCGCGCATATCTGCCTCCAGGCCAGCCTGTTTAAGTTCGTAAATAAGTTTCGCGGCCACCCCCCCAAGCCTTACATTTTCGTAACCAACCTCGGTGCTTTCATGATAGTGTATGGTTCCGTCTTTGGGCATTGCTCCTTCGGCTATAACAATGATGGCATAACCCCTGCCATACCTGAAACGCTTGTAAAGACTATCCATAACCTTGTTTATGTCGTAAGGAATTTCAGGGATAAGACAAATATTTGCCCCACCTGCCACGGCGCTATGAAGGGCAATCCATCCGGCATAACGACCCATTACTTCGAGCACCAGCACCCTGTTGTGGCTTGCCGCCGTGGTTACAAGCTTGTCAACGGCGGTTGTGGCTTCCTGTACTGCGGTTTGGAACCCAAAGGTAAAGTCAGTTGCTTGAAGGTCGTTGTCAATAGTTTTGGGAACACCAATAATATTGAGGCCTTTTTCAAAAAGTGCCTGCGAAATTCTTTGCGAACCATCACCGCCAATGTTTATCACTGCATCAACGCCCAAGAACTGAAGTCGGCGCATCATTTCGTCTGACCTGTCGGCCTCGCCCCACGTGCCATCGGGATTCTTTATTGGCCAGGCAAATGGGCCACCCTTGTTGGTGGTGCCTATGATGGTGCCGCCCCTGATATGAATGCCATCAACTTCTTTTTCGGTGAGCACAACAATTTCATTTGGTTCTTTAAGCACACCATTAAATGCATCAATGCTGCCAACAACCTCCCAGTCGCGTTCCTTGGCCGCACGAAGAACTATGGCGCGAATAACGGCGTTCAAGCCAGGGCAATCACCACCACCTGTTGTTACTAAAACTCTTTTTTTCATATAGTTATCTGTTTTTGAAAGCCTTTTTAATGATCGATTAAGTTAAAATTGTACCTTTAGTGAAAGAACGTGCGAAGGTACGAAATTTTTTCTTCGATTAATTAACGGGGGGGCGCTTGGTTGAACGATTGACCGGCAGAAACGCTTAACGGAGGCAAGATTGAAAGACCGAACTAATATTTATACACAAGTCCGCCAGCAATCGGGCAGGTTTTATAGATGGCTGCACGGATTTCGACCGATATCCGATCGCTGCCTTCCAATTTTGCGGATAACCAGCCACCACTACCTAAACCGAAAACAATACCGCGAAGAAGTGCCCCATGCTTCCGCCAAGCACGAACAGATGCCAAACTCCGTGCCCGTAGCGCAAACTGCGCCAAGCGTAAAAGATAACCCCGACGGTGTATGAAATTCCGCCTGCTAGCAAGAAAATCAGGCTTGTGGAAGACAGGTTGGCAAGCATTGGCTTGATCATGAACACAAACATCCAGCCCATGATCAGGTAAACCACAACCATAAGTTTACGAAACCTGTGCAGGTATATGCTACGTATCACCATACCAGTTATGGCCGCCGCCCATATTATTCCGAAGAAAGTCCAGCCCAGGGGCCCTCGTATGGTGGTAAGCAAAAAAGGGGTGTATGTGCCTGCAATTAGGGCAAAGATTGCAGCATGGTCAAGCCGCTGGAAAACGTTCTTGGCTTTTTTGTGAGTAAAGCTATGGTAAAGCGTTGACGAGGAGTAAAGAATTACCATTGTTGTCCCGAATATTGCGAAACCAACCACGTGCCAAGCCGTTCCCTTGCTTGCTGCCACCACAACCAGTATTACAAGTCCTGCAAGGCTAAGGAGGGCGCCAATGCCATGGGTAATGCTATTGGCAATTTCTTCGCCAATGGTTAGCTCGCGCCTGTTGGGTTCTGTTTCGTTTTTTTTCATGGGCTAAAAGCTGGTTTAACGTGCAAAGGTATAAAAAATGCCTGCTGCTAAAATTAGAATTTTAATTGTTCAGGCGGCCATTCAATTATAGATTCAGCTTTCGCAAGATTCAAAAGTTGACAAATAAGTATGATTTTCAGGGGCTCATGCCCCGGTCTCATCGTTTTTTGCCGGATGGCTCGAAACAGGTGTGGACTTTCTGTAGTTTTTGTGTAACAGCAAAAAAGTTGCCGTACGAAGTTTCTCAAAGTCAAACGCCCTGTACCACTGCGTTAACACCCAAGTATAATCATACCGTCACTTAACATCTCCTGATTTGAAATAACTTGCTAAAGATATTCTCTACCAGCTAGAAAATCATGAATATGGCTGTTTGAGGGGACGTCAATAGAACAGGCTTCAGCTTTAAAAGCCGTGTTTTTCATGTTTGTTTGCGGTTCTATTACCCGGGGAAGTTAAATAATTAAAACACACACCAAACATTTCTTTTGCATAATGGTTTTACCTTTGCACCGATTTTTCAGGTTGGTTTTTGGCAAGGCCTCTGAGGTGGTTGGTAAAAAAATTTGCGCATGACTCTGAACGAAATAAAGGCTCCGGTTGGTTTTCACCTTTTAGAGTACGAAAAGTGCTTCCAACAGGCAATTAAAAGTGACTCGAAACTGTTAAACCTTATCATGCGTTTTTTGATGAAGCGCAAGGGCAAGCAGATGCGGCCTCTTTTCGTTTTCTTTTCTGCCGGACTTTTTGGCGAAATCAACCCAAAGGCACATCGTGCTGCAGCTCTATTAGAGATGCTCCACACTGCAACGCTCGTGCATGACGACGTGGTTGACGACAGCAACGAACGCAGGGGGTTTTTCTCGCTCAACGCCCTCTGGAAAAACAAAATTTCGGTTTTGGTTGGCGACTACTTGCTTTCAAGAGGGTTGTTGCTTGCACTTAATAACAATGATTTCGACCTCTTGAAAATCGTTTCCGAGTCAGTAAAAGAAATGAGCGAGGGGGAGCTGCTTCAAATCCAAAAGTCACGCACCCTCGACATAACCGAGGAGGTTTACTTCGAAATAATTCGCAAAAAAACCGCATCGTTAATTGCATCTTGCCTTGCTGCAGGAGCAGAATCGTCAGGTGCCACGCCCGACCAAGTAAGGATTATGAAAACCATTGGCGAAAAAATTGGCATGGCATTTCAAATAAAGGACGACTTGATGGATTTGGAAACAGGCCGTAAAAAAGGTAAACCCTCGACCACCGACATTAAGGAAAGAAAAATCACCCTACCCCTTATATACTTGCTCAACAACTCAGGGTACTTCGAAAGGAGAAAAATTCTTGGCATTGTGCGCAAAAATGGGAAGACACCAGAAAAAACCTTGTGGCTCGTCGAAAAAATCAATGAAAACGGTGGAATTGACTACGCTGCAAACAAAATGATTCAATTCAAAAACGAAGCCCTAGCATTGCTGCTAACCCTGCCCGAAAACCAATCGCGCAAATTGCTGGTTAAATTAATTGACTTCACCATAGTTAGAGATGCGTGACTACTAAATAGCTATCAGCGAATGGTGGCTTTTGCAAAAAATCAAACACCCCTCCCATGCGCCAAAAGATTTTTCACGCGGGCACTTTAGAGAGGCGAGCAGCGTTTTGTTACAGGGCATTGAGGCACAAATAATTGCGCCTCCTCCAATCCCTGCCCCTGTTTCTTGCTCTTCGTTTTTCAGAAAGCGGCGAAGCCAAATAACCCCCGATGATATTAGAAGCGCAAATGCCGGTGAAGCCAAATTAAAATAACAATGGATAATTAACCTTTTCTCGCTAAAAATTTTTCAATCTACCCCGTCCAACCCTCGCCTTATCACATCAGCTAATCATTAAATAGTTTTCATACTTTTGCAACAAAAACCCATCAATGCAAAAACTATCAATAATCATTCCGGCTTACAACGAGGGCAAGACCATACACCTTATTCTTGACAGGATCCGCAACGTTGAAATATATGGAATAGAATTGGAGATTGTAATTGTTAACGACTGCAGCAAGGACAACACCGTTGAAGCAGTTGAAAGCTACATTAAAAAACACCCCGAGGCAGGCATAAAATTTTTTCACCAGCCCAAGAACAGGGGCAAGGGTGCTGCCTTGCATCGCGGAATTGCCGAGGCCACCGGCGATTTCATTCTAATACAAGATGCCGACCTGGAATACGACCCACGGGAGTACAAAGACTTGCTTAAACCCATCTTAGAAGGTAATGCCGATGTGGTTTACGGCTCGAGGTTCATGGGGGCAAACCCTCACCGGATCTTGTTCTTCTGGCACACCATCGGCAACAAGCTTCTCACCTTCCTGTCGAATATGTTCACCAACCTGAACCTAACAGACATGGAAACCTGCTACAAGCTATTCAAGGCTCCAATTCTAAAAAGCCTGAAGCTCAAGGAACGCCGTTTCGGATTTGAACCTGAGGTAACGGCCAAGATTTCGCGCGTACCCAACGTTCGCATTTACGAAGTAGGCATTTCGTACTACGGCCGCACCTACGAAGAAGGCAAGAAGATTACCGCCAAGGATGGTTTCAGGGCTATTTGGTGCATTTTGAAGTATAACCTTTTCACCAAGGAAGTTTTTTCAACAAAAAAAAACACTCTGGTAATATCAATGCTCCTAATGCTGGGGGTTTTGTTTGGAGTGTTGTCGTTTTTGTCGCAAGCAAGCTACGGGGGTGCCGATGATTTGCACCATTACCGGCTATCGCGCTATGCCTTTTCAAATCCGCAATTTTTCTTTGACCATTGGGGTAAGCCTGTTTTCACCACGTTGAGCTCGGTGTTTTCGCAATTCGGGTATAATGGGGCTAAACTCTACAATGTATTTGTAGCATTGCTTACCGCTCTTTTCGCATGGCTCTTGGCCAAAAACCGTGGTTTGAAGAACGATTGGATGATAATACCTTTCGTGATATTTGCACCGGTGTTCGCATCGTTAATTCCAAGTGCAATGACCGAAATTACAGGCGCCATGATTTTGATTCTGGCTACCTACCTGTTTTTTAAAGACGATTACAAACCTGCTGCAATAGTTGTTTCATTCTTGCCGTTTGCCCGAACCGAAGGCATGCTTATAATACCGCTTTTCGTGTTGATGCTTATGTTGCGAAAACAGTGGAAAGTAATACCTTGGGTGTTTACAGGTTTTCTCTTCTATAGCATTGTGGGGGGGGTGTTTTATGGCGACTTTCTCTGGGTGATAAACAAAATGCCCTATTCTTCGGCTTCGGCAGAAATTTATGGAAGTGGCGATTTGTTTTATTACATGAAAAGTACCAAAACTATTTGGGGCATACCCCTCTCCATTCTTTTCGTGGTCGGCACGGTGATTCATCTTTTTAGCCTCCTTAAAACCAAGCTTTCTCTCAAGGGAAAAGATGTTGACGAGTTTGTGCTGCTGCTATTACCGGTGCTTGTTATTGTTGTCTTCCACTCATTAGCGTGGTTTCTAGGCACGGGGGCATTGGCGTTAGATAGATTTATGGTTTTGACAATTCCTTCTTTTGTATTATTTAGCCTCAAGGGGTTCAACTTCTTGGAAGAAAAGCTTTCATTTAACAGAAATACCATCAGGCTGGTGTTAAAGATTGTTGTTTTGGCCATGGTAGTGAGAACAGCTTTTAGCATTTACAGGTTTCCGGTGCCGATAGGCCAAAAGGAAGCCGTGTTGAAGGAGGCATTGGCTTACCTTGCAGAAAACCAACTTGACCAGAATATCATTCACTACTATGACCCACACGTTTTCTTCTTCCTTGGAATTAACCCACAAGACAACACTCGAGTTTTTGAATCAATCCCAAGCGTTTCAAACCCTGGCGAGGGTATGGCACCGGGAAGCATACTTGTTTGGGACGCACACTTTAGTGCCAACGAAGGCAGGCTGCCATTGCAACGGGTTTTGGAAAGCGACAAACTGGAATTGATTAAAGCGTTCAGGCCGGAGCATCCTTTCAAAGTGCTGGGCGATAATTATTACGCCGTTTATCTGTTCAGGGTTTTAGAAAGAGAAAAGGAACCAGAACCTATAAATTAGCACAACCAAAATTGAAGCTGAGAAAAAATTGCTGCAATGAAATCTGAAATGGCATTTCCGTTGAAAAAAATTTCTCTTAGCAAGGCAGCCATTATTTTGGTCTTGCTTTGCAGCATTTGGTTTCAATTCTCGGCAAAGAAATGGAGGTGGGATGCGGTAATTGTTTGGGATGCAATATCTTACTACGCTTACCTTCCGGCCACCATTATTTACAATGACTTGTCGTTGGAGTTTGCCCAGAACGACCCAGAATCTTTTTCGCATAGGTTCTGGCCATCCCAGTCACCAACAGGCCGTAATGTAATAAAGACCTCAATGGGGATGGCGTTGCTTTACAGCCCCTTCTTTGCAATTGCTAACTTGGTTGCCAGCCCTTTGGGCTATGCCCCTGATGGGTTTTCGCCCCCATATCAGTTTTTGATCTCAATTGGTGCTTTGTTTTACTTACTCCTAGGGCTAATTTTCCTGCGAAAGCTGCTTCTGAGGTTTTTCGATGAAAAAACAACAGCCATTACTTTGATATTGATTGTGCTTGGTACAAACCTTTGGTATTATTCAACCATGGAACCCGGGATGTCGCACACGTACAGTTTTGCGCTTTTCGCAATTTTCCTACATGTTCTTGACAAGTGGCTGGAAAGGGCCAAGGTTTCGCACGCGGTTGTTTTGGGGATTGTATGTGGAATGATTTCATTGATTAGGCCTACCAATGCCCTTGTTGGTGTCTTTTTCTTGTTTTGGAATGTTGGCAACATCAAGGAGCTTAAGGAAAGGGTTTTTCTGCTGGTTGGACGTTGGAAGGCTCTTTTGGTCATGTCGTCTATTGCAATCGCTATTTGGATACCACAATTGCTTTACTGGAAAATCCAAACAGGGCAGATTTTTTATGACTCGTATGGCGAAGAGGGGTTCTTTTTCAATTCGCCAAGGATAATCGAAGGTTTATTCAGCTTCCGAAAAGGATGGTTCATTTACACCCCAATTATGCTTGTTGCTACAGCAGGTTTTTTCATTTTGCGCAAATTAGCCAAAAGGACGTTTATTGCTATTGTCATATTTATGGTGCTAAACGTTTACGTGATTTTTTCTTGGTGGAGTTGGTGGTACGGCGGAAGCTTCGGTGCCAGACCACTGATTGAATCATTAGTCTTTATGGCTTTCCCGCTTGCCGCAGGTGTTCAATGGGCTTTTTCGCGAAAGCTAATTATCAAAATCTCGCTGTTTTTTGTTTTGTCAGCCTTCACTATACTTTCAGTATTTCAAACACTACAGTACTACAACGGTGCAATACACTGGGATTCAATGACAAGGGAGTCTTACATTAAAGCCTTTGGTAGGCTTAGGCCATTCCCAGAATTGAAAGATTACTGGAGGGCGCCCGATTACGATTTAGCTATAAAGGGTATTTATGCAATTGATCCGTTAGTGCCGAAAAAACCAGAAACACCAAGAGGCAGGGTCAAACTTTTTAAATGCGATATGGAGGAGCTGAACCACGAAGGCACATTTTTCATGACAAGCAACCCTGAGGTTTTTTTGGAGGGAGGCGCGCAGCAAACAACAAAACTTGCAAGGTCGGGAAATCATTCGGTATTGGTAAACAACATTACGCCCTTTGCGATGGCTCACGAAGTAGCAGTAGCGCCAGGAGAAGAATACAGCATAGAGGTTTGGGGGCACACGCGAAATTCCAAAGAGGCGGTTCTCGTGGTTTCTGCCATAAACCCAAATGATTTATACATTGCTTCCAATAGAGCAGTAGAAAAGGAGGATGATTGGGAACGGATTCAGGTTAGTGTTAAAATTCCACAAAACCTACCTGGTGGCACAATAAAGTTGTATGTCTGGAATCCATCCAGAAAGGATGCCCATTTCGACGACCTGTCGGTTTATCGAATTATTGATTGATTTGGCAAGTGTTGTTTCGCTTACAAGCAAAACAGTTTAACCTCCTGATGGCAATTCACGCTTTTCTTCAAGTTCTTTAATCTTTTGCTTCAAGAAAGCAATCTCCTGGGCCATTTTTTTGGTGTTTTCCTTGCTCTTTGAAACAACAATTGAAAGGTGAAGCAGGTACACAAAAATTCCTAAAATTGCCGCCATGAACACCAAATTGAGAGCCTCGTAAACCCCAAGTAGGTTGGAAAAGAGCTCCAACCCGTTTCGCCAAAACGAAAATAGCAGCAACAGAAATGTTACCACTACCCAAAAAATTGCGTACTCAGCCCTTAGCTTGCCTTTCATAATTAGCCTTCCGGTAATTACCAAAAACAAAATGCTAATAATTATGCCAATAATCTGAATTCTAATTGAAAAACTATCCATATCTATAAGTTTGTTTTTTTGAGGTAAGAAAAAACTATGGTCAAAGAGACTTTAGCCATATAATACAATGACTTGAAGTACCTGATCGAAGATTGTCCGCCCGACCTGTGTTCCATTTCCACTGGAATTTCAACCACCTTCAGTTTGTGTTTGTGAAATAGTATTAGTGCCTCCGGTTCAGGGTATTCGTCGGGATATTTATTCTTTACTACATCTAAAGCCCTGCGATTTAGCAACCTAAAACCAGAAGTGCTGTCGGTTATTTTCATACCTGTGAGCAATTTGATCAGGTGTTTTAGGTAGGTAATACCCATACGTCGCTGCACCGAAGACTGGAACCCCCTTTTTTCGATGTACCTCGAACCTATCACAACATCGTCATCGTTTTCCACCACACGACTTATAAACTTGTTGATTTGGTTGGCTGGGTGCTGCCCATCGCCATCGAGTTGCATCGCATAGTCAAAACCGTTTTCACAGGCGTACTTCAATCCGGTTTGAACCGCCCCCCCAATTCCTAAATTGCACGGCAAGTCAAGCAGAACGCAGTCGAGCGTCTTTGCAATGTTAGCGGTGGCATCGGTGGAGCAGTCGTTTACCACAACAACCGTTTGAACAACCCCGTGGGTAAGGTTTACAGCCAAAACTTCTCGAACAACCCTCGCAATGGATGCTTCTTCGTTGTAAGCTGGAATAACAATGGCAAATTTTTTCATTGGGAAGCAAAAAACATTATGTGTTGTCCTTTAACCTTAGTTTACAAGTTTCCAAAAGTAATATATTTGTAGGAAATACGAAACTTGATGTTGTTAGGCGAACCTCCAATCAATTGTTTATGCTAACAAATACTATCGGAGCTAGTAATACCATCGCCTCAGTTCCCTCAAATTTTATTTATTACCTTTGAAAAATGAAAAAAAAGATAAAATTATCTGTAGTCATCCCCGTGTACGGCTGCAAGGACTTGCTTGCCGAGCTGTACTTAAGGCTTACCAGCGTGTTGCCAAAAGTGTCTGAAAATTACGAGATTATATTGGTAAACGACTGTAGTCCCGACGATTCGTGGAAAGCAATTGAAGGCTTATGCGAAAAGGACACTAGGGTAAAAGGTGTAAACCTTTCAAGAAACTTCGGGCAGCACGCCGCCATAACAGCCGGATTGCAAGCAAGCAGGAGTCAATGGGTGGTGGTGATGGATTGCGACCTGCAAGACCGCCCCGAGGAAATCCCAAACCTGTTTAAAAAGGCTGCTCAAGGGTTCGATATGGTTTTTGCAAAGCGCAAGGAAAGAAAACACGGAGCCTTGAAAAAGCTTTTTTCCAAGCTGTTTTACAAAACGCTTGCCTACTTTACCGAAACCGATCAAGACCACACGATCGGCAACTTCGGCATATACTCCAGGCAAACCATTGATAGCGTCTTGGCAATGGGCGACAGGTTCAGGTTCTTCCCTGCCATGGTCAAGTGGACTGGATTCAAGCATGCCTCAATTGAAGCTCAGCACGACCAAAGACCCGCAGGTAAAACCTCATACTCGTTTAAAAAACTCTTTACCCTTGGCCTTAACACCATCTTGACTTTTTCGGACAAACCCTTGCGGTTAACCATTAAGTTAGGACTTGCCATTGTCGCCTTTTCATTGGTTTTCAGCGCGTACAACCTTTACAAGTATTTCTCGGGGCAGATTATTGAACTCGGCTGGACCAGTCTAATACTATCTATTTGGTTTTTGGCGGGCGTAATAATTTTATTGCTTGGGGTTGTTGGCCTCTACGTTGGCCGAACATTCGACTCGGTAAAAAACAGGCCGCAATTCATTATTAAAGACAAAATTAACCTCGATGAGTAGGTCTTTTGAAATACTTCAATGGGACTCTAATTTTTTCGGATTCAAGGTTGCCAAGATGGGCAATTCGTTTTGTGTTGAAACCCTCCAAGAAACTCTTGCAGAATTGCGAGCCGAAAACGTTAAGCTAGCATATTGTTTTGTCGCGCCCGATGATTTCGAAAGAAATGAAGCCCTCAATAATGCCGGAGGCAAGCTGGTTGACCAAAAGGTTAAGTACTGCATTGAAAAAGCCAGCCTTACCGAGGCTTCAAAGGCAAATGTTATCCATTTCGAGGGAAGCCAACCAACCCCTGAAATGTTTGAAATTGCATTGCAAACAAGTGAGCATTCCAGATTCAGGATTGACAAAGGTTTTGGCCATGATACCTGCAACCGGCTTTACCAGCAATGGATAACAAACTCCGTTAAAGGCCAATTCGACGATACGGTTTTTGTTTACACACGAAACGATGAAATACTTGGATTGGTCAGCCTGAAGCTTACACCTAAAGCCGGAAAGATTGGACTCCTTGGTGTTGACAAAAATGCACGAGGCTTGAAAGTTGGAACTGCATTATTAAACCAAGCCATTTCTTTTACAAAACAAAGTGGTATTGATAAACTGGAAGTTTATACGCAAAAAGCCAACAAGGCCGCCTGCGAATTTTACGAAAAAAACAGCTTGAAATCATGCGAGCAAATTAACGTTTATCATTTATGGCTTTAGAGACAGAACAAATTTGGCCACGAACCGTGCCCGACCACTGGCGTATGCACGAATTAAAAACGAATCACCACATCTGCTAATCCTCACATCTTCAAATCACCACATCAATAATGATTCCGTTTAACAAGCCATATCTCTCCGGAAAAGAAATTGACTACATCCGCGAGGCCGTTTCAAACGGACACGTTTCGGGCAACGGATTTTTCACCAAGGAGTGCCATAACTTATTCGAAAAGAAGTTTGGATTTGAAAAATGCTTGTTGACCACTAGTTGCACAGATGCGCTTGAAATGGCGGCAATTCTATCGAACATAGAGCCGGGCGATGAGGTCATCATGCCGTCATTCACGTTTGTCTCGACCGCCAACGCATTTGTATTGCGGGGAGCAAGGGTAGTTTTTGCCGACAGCAATCTCCTCAATCCCAACATTGACGCTTCGCTGATCGAAGGCTTGATAACACAAAAAACCAAGGCAATTGTTGGGGTGCATTATGCGGGCGTGGCGTGCGACATGGAAACCATAACTAAGATTGCCTCAAGGCACAACCTGATCGTGATTGAAGATGCCGCACAGGCAATTGACAGTTATTACAAGGGGAAACCATTAGGAAGTTTCGGGCACCTTGCAGCCTTTTCGTTTCATGAAACCAAGAACATACAATGTGGCGAGGGGGGAATGTTGGTGGTAAACGACAAGCTGTTCGCGCGCCGTGCCGAAATCATTTGGGAAAAGGGCACCAATCGTGCGGAGTTTTTCAGAGGCGAGGTAAAAAAGTACGGGTGGGTGGACGTAGGGAGCTCCTTCCTGCCATCAGACATGATTGCCGCCTTCCTTTTGGCACAACTCGAAAATTTGCAAAAGATTCAACATAGGAGGTTGAAAATCTGGAACAGATACTACCAAAACCTAAAGCACATTGCAGGTAAAGGGTTGGTAAAATTGCCATTTATCGACGAGTTTGCAACCAACAACGCCCACATGTTTTACCTGCTTTGCAATGACGAGAAACAAAGAAACGGGCTGATTAAGCATTTGAGAGATAATGGGTTTTTGGCCGTTTTCCATTACCTGCCACTTCATAAATCGGAATTTTACAAAAACCTGCACGACGGTAGCGAATTACCCAACTCGGTGCGCTACTCACAAACGCTAATTAGGCTGCCCTTCTTCTTCGAACTCCCCGATAATGATATTGACAGGATGTGCGAGTTGGTTGGGCGTTTTTTTTCACCGCCAATCCAAACTACCACAATGGATTGACGATTAATGATTTATTACCCACAGATTCGAACAAGTTGTTTCGCGGATTCTCACGGATAAAAATTTCCTGCAAAAGTCTTAAATCTTAATAACTTGCAATTATTTGCCCCGGTGGTTAAAATCGCATGGCCATATTAGCACCTTACGTTCAACTCATAAGCCTCTAAACCCCTCAACCCGTAAAACCCTAAACTCTTTAAACTTTTTTACTACTTTTGACCCCAAAAAAATCTTCAAAACTCTAAAACGATGTACGGACAATTTCAAGACCACTTGAGGCAAATACTCAAAGAAATTAAAGAAGCGGGCTTGTACAAAAAGGAACGGATAATTACCAGCCCGCAAGGCGTTATTATCGAAGCCAACGGTCGGAGAGTGTTGAATTTTTGCGCCAACAACTACCTTGGCCTTTCGAGCGACCCAAGAGTAATGGCCGCGGCCAACTACACCTTCTTCAAGTACGGTTTTGGAATGTCGTCGGTAAGGTTCATCTGCGGAACGCAAAAGGTGCACAAGGATTTGGAAAAAAGCCTAAGCAAGTTTTTGGGCATGGAAGACACTATTCTGTTTTCATCGGCCTTCGATGCCAACGGCGGTGTTTTCGAACCATTGCTCGGCGAGCAGGATGCCATAATTTCAGACGAGCTAAACCACGCCTCAATTATTGATGGCGTTAGGCTGTGCAAAGCCAAGCGTTTCAGGTACAAGAACAACGATATGGCCGACCTTGAAAAAAACCTGATCGAAGCGTCAGATGCTCGCTTCAAGCTAATTGTTACCGATGGCGTTTTCTCGATGGATGGAATTATTGCCGACCTTGGTAAAATTTGCGACTTGGCCGAAAAGTACAACGCCTTGGTAATGGTTGACGATTCGCACGCAACTGGTTTCGTTGGCAAAACTGGTCGCGGAACCCACGAGTACCACAATGTCATGGATAGGATTGATATTATATCCACCACCTTCGGAAAGGCCCTCGGTGGCGCATCCGGTGGCTGCATTTCGGGTAAGCAAGAAATTATTGACCTGCTTAGGCAACGGGCTCGTCCGTACCTTTTCAGCAACTCAATTGCTCCATCAATTGCGGGTGCTACTCTCGAGGTCATCAAGTTGCTTTCTGAGTCCACCGAGTTGCGCGACAAGCTTTACGAAAACACCCAGTTGTTCCGCAAGGGAATGACAGATGCCGGTTTTAGCATAGTTCCGGGGGTGCATTCAATAGTGCCCGTTTTGTTTGGACACCTTGCCGATGATGCCAAACTGTCTCAACATTTCGCCGATGCCCTGCTCGAAGAGGGGGTTTACGTCATCGGATTTTACTTTCCCGTGGTGCCAAAAGGGAAATCACGTATTAGGGTTCAGCTAAGTGCAGCACACTCAAAAGACCAGATTGAATTTGCAATAGACAAGTTTACAAAAGTCGGAAAAAGACTAAAAGCAATTTGATTGCAGGAATAGGTATAGACATGATCGAGGTGGGTCGCGTGCAAAAAGCAATCGAGGCCGACCCAGAGTTCGTTAAATCTGTTTTCGCCAAAGCAGAAATAGAGTATTGCGAAGCCATGAAACGTAAATACCAACACTACGCTGCAAGGTTCTGCGCCAAGGAAGCATTTTTAAAAGCACTGGGTGTAGGGATGCATGAAGGGTTGCTTTTTACACAAATTCAAGTAGTTAACGACTCAAGCGGAAAACCCGGGATAATTTTGGAAGGAAAAATGAAAGATTTGTTCGAAAAATTTGGTTTTTCCAAAATTTTTGTATCTTTAACCCACCTAAAAGAATTAGCTCAGGCCTTTGTAATTTTGGTCAAATAATTCCCCCGAAATGATACAAAAAAGCGAAAACTCCGTCTTTCGATTACAAGACGGCATGTTATTTCTTTCCTCAAGCTAAACCACACCAATCAATCAAAACAATATGACAAACATCGGATCTTACGAAGAAAGATTAAAAAATTTCAGTTGGAAAATTGCCGAAAAGGAACTTGACTTCGAGCCAGGCAATGTTATAAACATTGGCTGGTATTGCTCTGACAGGATTTGCCTTATGGGCAAGGCAGATAAGCCAGCCCTGATTTGGGAAGGCCTTGGCGGAAAGGAAAAGACCTATACCTACAACGACCTGCGGGTTAACACCAACACCATTGGTCAATTTTTGCGCAATCTTGGAATAATGCCCGAAGACAGGGTGTGTCTTTTTATGGACAAGATACCCGAACTGTACCTGGGGTTTTTGGGAATTTTGAAAATAGGAGCCATTGCCCAGCCCTTGTTTTCGGCATTTGGCGACGAGTCGCTTTTCGTTCGCCTCGACAATGCCGAAACACGTGCAATAATAACTCAAAAGAAGCATGCTCCCAAGGTTCGCAAAATTATTGACAAGCTACCAAAACTCGAATTCATAATAATTGTTGACCATGACCCGGCCAAACCACTTGGCCCGGCCGAGGTAATTCTCGACCTCGAAGCATTGCCAAAGGTCGAACATTTTGAAATTCACCCCACAAAAGCCGAATCGCCATCTGTTCTACACTACACATCAGGCACCACCGGCCAGCCCAAGGGTGTGAAGCACGTGCACTACTCCCTTGTTTCGCAATACCTTACCTCCAAGTGGGTACTCGACCTTCGCGATGATGACATTTATTGGTGCACTGCCGACCCGGGCTGGGTTACGGGCACATCTTACGGAATTATTGGTGCTTTTAGCAACGGGGTAACGCAATGCGTGCTCGACTCTGGATTTTCGGCCGAAGCGTGGTACAGGTTTATCGAAAAGCACCGCATTACAATGTGGTACTCGGCACCAACAGCAATTCGCTCCTTAATGAAAGCAGGCGAAGAGGTGGTTAAGAAATTTGACCTTTCGTGCTTGAGACACCTGGCATCGGTGGGTGAGCCCCTTAATAGCGAAGCCGTGATTTGGTCCGAGAAACTTTTTGGCAAACCATTTTACGACACCTATTGGCAAACCGAAACTGGCTCAATGGTCATAACCAACTTTCCGGGATTGAAGATTAAGCCAGGCTCAATGGGCAAGCCGTTTCCGGGAATCGCGGCAACCGTGGTTGACCCTCAAACCTTGGAACCTTTATCCGAGCCGGGAAAAGTGGGGCTTATTGCGCTTCGACCACCTTGGCCGGCAATTATGCGAACGTATTGGCGAAACGAAAAGGCATTCAACGAAAAGTTTAAAAACGGCTGGTACCTGCCCGGCGACCGAAGCTCTATTGACGCCGAGGGATACTTTTGGTTCGTGGGCCGCGACGACGATGTTATCAATACCGGTGGGCACCTGGTTAGCCCCTTTGAGGTTGAATCGGCACTGCTCGAACATCCGGCCGTGGCCGAATCGGCTGTTGTGGCAAAACCTGACTTCGTTAACATGGAAGTGGTTAAGGCTTTCGTTACTCTTAAACCAGGCAATGAACCCAGCGCCGACCTCGACCTCGCAATAATGAATTTCGTGAGAAAAAAACTATCGCCTTTGGCAATGCCCCAAGAAATTGAATTCGTGGAGTCGCTTCCAAAAACCCGAAGCGGCAAAATAATGCGCCGAATCCTGAAGGCAAAGGAATGGGGCGAAGAAATGGGCGACACCTCAACACTGGAAGACGATTAGTTCGCTGAGAGAGTTTATTTGTCGAGGGGGGTTAGAAATTAACACTCAAACATTTACCACTTATAATTAACCATTAATTAAAACATCAAAAACCAATGCCCCATGGAAGAAATGAAAGAAATTGTTCGCAACTACGTAATTGAAGAGTACGTTGAAGACGACACGGAAATCACCTACAACACGCCCCTTATTTCGGGCGGCATCGTTGACTCGTTTTCAATGGTTTCGTTAAAAAGATTCCTCGAAAACAAGTACAAGATTTCAATCCCCGATGATGATGCCACCCCCGAGGCATTTGACAGCGTTGACAAGATTGTTGATTTGGTAAACAGTTTCTTAAACAAGTAGGAGGAAGCCATGGCCTATTCAGACAAAACTCGGGTAATGTTTGCCGAGGTGCTTGACGGCATCAAGAACGCAGGCCTGTTCAAGCAAGAAAGGTTCATACATTCGGCTCAAGCCGCCGAAATTGAAGTAGAGTTTCCTTCTGGCGCATCCCCAAAGAAGGTTATCAACATTTGCGCCAACAACTACCTTGGCCTTTCGAGCCATCCAGAAGTGGTCCAGGCTGCCCACGAAGGGCTTAAAAGCCACGGGTACGGTATGTCATCGGTTAGGTTTATTTGCGGAACCCAAGACATACACCGCAAGCTCGAAAACCTGGTTACCGAGTTTCTCGGCACCGAAGACACCATTCTTTTTCCCTCGTGCATGGACGCCAACGCAGGGGTGTTCGAGGCAATCCTTTCAAAGGATGATGTTATCATTTCTGACCGTCTGGTTCATGCATCCCTTATTGATGGTATTCGTCTTTGCAGTGCCATTCACGACACTTTCAAGCACTCGGACATGGCCCACCTTGAGAGCAAACTACAGCTTCACGGCGACCGGCGGCTAAAAATGGTCGTTACCGATGGGGTGTTCTCGATGGACGGCGACACCGCCAAACTCGACGAAATGGTTGACCTGTGCAACAAGTACGATGCAATGCTGCTCGTGGATGAATCGCACTCTAGTGGTTTCATTGGCAGGACAGGGCGCGGAACCCACGAAAAGTGCGGCGTCATGGGCAAGATTGACCTTATTACCACCACCTTTGGAAAGGGGCTCGGAGGAGCTTCGGGCGGTTGCGTTTCGGGTCGCCAAGAATTAATCGAGCTTTGCAGGCAAAGGGCAAGGCCGTATCTTTTTTCCAACACAATTGCCCCTCCTATCATTGCAGGGGTAATCAAGGTGCTCGAAATATTATCGGCCTCCACCGACAGGCGCGACAAGCTTGAAATTAACACCGAGTTTTGGCGCAAGGGGCTTACAGAGGCAGGTTTCGTTTTGAAAGAAGGCGATACGCCGATAGTGCCGGTAATGCTCTTCAACGCCAAGCTTTCGCAAGACTTTTCACGCGATTTGTTTGAAGAGGGGATATACGCCATTGGTTTTTTCTTTCCGGTGGTTCCACAGGGTCAGGCAAGGATAAGAACTCAGATCTCGGCAGGACACGAAATGCACCACCTCGAAAAAGCACTCGAAGCCTTCAAGAAGGTTGGGGCCAAATACAACATCCTAGGCAAAACAAAGCAAGAAATAATTGAAATGTACGGAATGTAAAAAAGCCCGACTGTTGTCCTAAAGATAATTGTTTGCCGCAGGGTGCAAGAGACATCGAGCCAATGTCTTTTTGCGCCCTGCAAGCGTAAAGACCAGCCTGAACCCGTCAGCCATTTCAAATATCATTGAAATCTGGCAACGAAAATTTCTTAACTTTGCCGGTTAATAATCGCATAACAATTGCAAGAAAATGATTGAATTTATTTCTGGCACACTCGAGGAAAAAAACCCTGCTTACGTGGTGGTAAATTGCGCCGGGGTGGGGTATATCCTTCAGGTTTCGCTCAACACCTTTTCGTCATTGCCCGAAGTTGGAGATCAGGTCAAGTTATTTGCACATCAGGTAATCAGGGAAGACGCCCACGTGCTTTTTGGCTTTGCAACCAAAGATGAAAGGCATATTTTCAGGCTTTTGATTACGGTAAGCGGCGTTGGGCCAAACACGGCAAGAATGGTATTATCGTCGTTGCAACCAAACGATGTAAAAAATGCAATAGCAACCAATAATTCATCGTTATTACAAACAATTAAGGGAATAGGCGGCAAAACGGCCCAAAGGATAGTAGTTGATCTTCGCGACAAAATCGACAAGGAAGAACTAATCAAGGAGACAGGAATGGCCGTTTCGGACAATACAAGCCAAGAAGAAGCGTTATCCGCTTTAGTCATGCTGGGTTTTGCGAGGACCGCGGCCCTAAAGGCCATTTATAATATTGTGAAAAATAACAAAGGGGTGCCGTGCTCTTCGGAGTTTATTATCAAGGAGGCCTTAAAAAACTTCTAGATTAACACGTAAAAAGATTTTTACTTTGGTCAATTTATCTTCTATCAAAACCGTTTTGCTTTTTGCTTGGTTCGGCACCTTCTCGGCCAACCATTCTGGTGCTTTCAGCCATAATTACAAGGGCGAGGAAAATTCATTCACATACTCCGAATACCTGGCATCCGACACTCTTCCGTTTCCGTTGCCGCGCATAAACCCAAACTCATTTGTAACCCCCCCAAGGGGAAGCTTTAACTTGCCCAATCCTCCGAACGTTACCACTCAAATTACCTTCGATCCGGTTTCTGGTTATTACGTTAAGGTTTTTAAGGTTGGCAACATGGTACTAGGCAGGCCAGTTTACATGACACTTCAAGAATACCTGAACTATGATATTGACAAAAGCTTGCGCGAGCATTGGCAACAAAGGGTGTCAAGGCAAACAAGCCAAGCACGCGGAGGGCTGATTCCGGAGATTAAGGTTGGTGGCGAATTATTCGAAAGCATTTTTGGCGGAGAAGCCATTGAAATAAGACCTACGGGATCGGCAGAGCTAATCTTCGGTATAATGTCAAACCGCAGAGACGACCCAAACATAGACGAACGCAGGAGGCGCACAACCAACTTTGACTTCCAGCAAAAAATACAAATGGGGGTGCAGGCAAAGATTGGAACCAAAATTGACATTGGAGTAAACTACAATACCGAGGCAATTTTCGATTTCGACAATAAAATTAAACTTGATTACAGGGGCAACGAGGACGAAATCTTGCAGGTACTTGAGGCTGGCAACGTATCGTTGCCGCTACCCGGTACACTTATCACGGGATCACAAGGTTTATTTGGTCTGAAAAGCGAGCTGAAGTTTGGAAACACCACGGTTACTGGTGTTTTTTCGCAACAAAAAACCGAAGCCAGGACCATCGAAGTGAGGGGTGGAGCCCAAACTGCAGAATTCTTGATCAAGGGAGACAATTACGAAGAAAACAGGCACTATTTCATTGGCCAGTACTTTCGCGACAATTACGACCAGGCACTCTCGACATTACCATTGGTAAACTCCAACATAAACATAACCCGCATGGAGGTCTGGGTTACAAACATTGGTGCAGCAACCGAAAGAAACCGTAACATCGTGGCTTTTTCCGACCTTGGAGAGCGAAACCCTCACAGCCCCTTGGTAACACAAGGCACGATTACAAATCCCGACAACGCCTCCAACAACCTTTACGGAAACATGGTTAACCAGCCCAGCATAAGACAACACCATTTGGTTAACAGCTACCTTCAAGGGCAAGGTTACTCGATAAGCAATGATTATGAAAATATTGAAAATGCCCGGCTACTCAACCCAAACGAATATACTTACAATCCGAGGCTTGGGTTTATTTCTCTAAACAGAACCATGAACCCCGATCATGTTTTGGCTGTTGCCTTTCAGTACACCATAATCGGGGATAATCGTGTTTATCAAGTTGGGGAGTTTTCAAACGACTTGGACGCACCAAACACCTTGATAGTCAAGCTGCTAAAGAATACCAAGGTAAACACTCGAATTCCGCTGTGGAACTTGATGATGAAAAATGTTTACCATCTGGGAGCTTTTCAGGTTAGCCCCGAAAACTTTATCTTAAATGTTCTTTACGAAAGCGACGAGATAGGCGTGCAAATGGGCTATCTCAAAGAGGGGCCAATTGCCGGAAAACCGCTAATCAGGGTTATGAATATGGATAACCTAAACATGAACCGCGACCCGCACCCCGATGGCATTTTTGACTTTATTGACAACGCGGCAACACAGGGTGGTACGATTCAATCTTCAACTGGGCGATTGTATTTTCCAGTTGTTGAACCCTTCGGGTCGCATTTAAGGAAAATGCTGGGCGATCCTGCCCTGGGCGACAAATATGCATACGATTCGCTATATACCACCACCAAACACCAGGCCCAGCAGTTTCCTGAGCGAAACAGGTTCTTGCTCGAGGGAAGTTATCGCAGCGGTTCGGCAGGTGCAGAAATCATGCTCAATGCCCTCAACGTACCACAAGGCTCGGTAAAAGTAACCGCTGGTGGAGTGCCGCTCATCGAAAACCTCGACTACACCGTGGACTATACTCTTGGTAGGGTTAGAATTATAAATGAGGCCCACATAAACTCGGGAGCACCGATTAGAATTTCTCTCGAGAGTTCCAACATGTTCGACATTCAGACTAAGACTCTTGTAGGTGCGCACGTAAACCACAGGTTTAGCGACAACTTCAACGTTGGTGCAACCATAATGCGGCTTTCCGAAAGGCCTCTAACCCAAAAGGTAAACATAGGTTACGAATCTATTTCAAACACTATATGGGGTCTCAACACAAGCTACGCAACCGAGTCGCAATTCTTAACCAACCTGGTAAACAAATTACCCTTCTACAACAGCACGTCGCCTTCGCGCATTTCGTTTGTGGGCGAGTTTGCACAACTCCTTCCAGGCCACTCCAGGCGCTTGGGCAAAGAAGGAACATCATACATCGATGACTTTGAGGGAAGCAAGTCAGCCATTGATATGAGGGCCGTTCAAACGTGGTTCTTGGCAAGCACGCCACAACACCAAACAAACCCCGGGATGTTCCCGGAAGGGGCCCCTAACACCGGCTTGGCTTTCAGAAAAAATGTTGCAAAGCTTGCGTGGTACATGGTTGACCCTCTATTTACTTTCCAACAGTCGTCAATTACACCGCAGCACATACGCAACGACGCCAACCAGCGTTCCGACCACAGGGTGCGCCACGTGTTCGAAACAGAAATATGGCCTTTCAAGGAAAGTGGAACCGCAAATATACCCTCACCCTTAGCGGTTTTGAACCTTGCCTACTACCCAGCCGAAAAAGGGCCTTACAATTTTGATGCAATTGCAACCTCCACTAGTCGAGGGATCAACAGTCAGGGGCTTCTCAATCAGCCAAAAACCAGGTGGAGCGGAATAATGCGCTCGGTACCAACACCCGATTTCGAAGCCGCAGGGGTTGAATACATTGAGTTTTGGATGATGGACCCCTTCATCTACAACCCCAACCATACCGGCGGAGACCTGTTTTTTAATCTTGGCAGTATATCGGAAGACCTGCTAAGAGACGGCCGGAAGGCTTTCGAAAACGGGCTTCCAACAAACCCTGAGGGCACCAACATCGCAACCACGATTTGGGGGCGCGTTCCAACGGTTCAAGCCGTTGTTAATGCCTTTGACAACAGCCCCGGGTCGAGGATTTATCAGGACATAGGGCTCGATGGCCTTAGCACCACCGACGAGAGAGCACACTTTGCCAACTACCTGCAGCAAATAGCAACAATATTCGGGTCAGATTCCGAGGCTTATCAAAAAGCCTGGAACGACCCCTCATCAGACAATTACCGATATTTCAGGAGCTCAATTTACGATTCCCAACAAACCTCAATTCTCGAAAGGTACAAAATGTTTAATGGCTTTGAAGGCAACAGCCCGGCGGCAGATGCCTCGCCCGAGCCATATCCTACTTCGGCTACCCACCTCCCAAACACCGAAGATATTAATAACGATGGAACCCTCAGCGAAAACGAGGCATACTTTCAGTTCCGCGTGAGCCTGAGGCCTCAAGACATGGTGGCAGGGAAGAATTTTATTACCGACGTGAGAGAAGCAACGGTATTGTTGGCAAACCAAACCACCGAAACCATTAAGTGGTACCAGTTTAAAATTCCGCTGCGCACCCCCGAAAGGCAAACTTTTGGAAACATTCAAGACTTTAAGTCGGTACGTTTCATGCGCATGTTTTTTAAAGGCTTCGAAGAAGAAATAGTGTGTCGTTTTGCAACACTCGAGCTGGTAAGGGGCACCTGGCGAACCTACGACCGGTCTCTCACCAGCCCGGGCGAGTACATCCCCGACAACAGCGAAACTACCTTTGAGGTTTCAGCAGTTAACATCGAAGAAAACAGCGCCCGCCAACCAGTACCTTACGTTCTGCCCCCGGGCATTGAAAGGGAACTGGATATGGGAACAACCACACAGTTCAGGCGAAACGAGCAGTCGCTTTCACTAAGGACAATCAACCTCAAAGATGGAGATGCAAGGGCTGTTTACAAAACATCCGACTTAGACGTGCGCAACTACCGCCGGATAAAAATGTTTGCCCACGCCGAAGCCGCCGGCGAAACACAAGATGTGGCCAGTGGAGACGTAACGGTATTCTTGCGCCTGGGAGCCGACTTTACCAATAATTATTACGAATACGAAGTGCCCCTTGCCATAACACCATGGTTTACCTCAATCAATAACCCCAGGGCAATTTGGCCTGAAGAAAACGAGATTAACCTTTCGTTCGAAAAACTTCAACAGCTTAAACTCAGAAGAAACGAACTGTCAAGAGATCCAAACAGCGGGGTAACATTTGCCACACCTTTTGGCTTGCCCGATGGTAAAAACACAATGAGAATAGTTGGAACCCCCACGCTGAGCAACATCAAGGTGCTCATGATTGGCGTAAGGAACCCCAAACGCTCATTTTCAACTCTCCACGATGATGGTTTGCCAAAATCCGTTGAGGTTTGGGTTAACGAGCTCAGGCTTTTCGAATTTGAAGACAGGTCGGGATGGGCGGCAACAGGAAGGCTAAACGCAACCTTGGCCGACCTTGGCAATGTTACTTTTGCGGGGCTTGTTAGCACCCCTGGCTTTGGAGCAATAGACCAAAAGGTTCACGAAAGGTCAACCGAGCAACTGGTAACATACGATGTGGCTACCAACCTTGAACTTGGAAAGCTTACTCCACCCTCTCTGGGCTTAAGAATACCAATGCATTTTAGCTACAGCGAAACTTTTATAAACCCGCTTTACAACCCGCTTAATCCCGATATTTTGTTGGCCGACGACTTAAATTCTTATGAAGACAAGGCAGAGAGAGACTCCATAAGAAGCTTGGCCCAAGACTATACCCGACGCAAAAGCATCAACTTCACCAACGTGACTCGATCGGGTACTGGCCCGCGAAAAATATACAGCCTTGACAACTTCGATTTCACATACGCCTATTCTGAGATAAAATCGCGTAACGTGAACATGGAATACGATAACCAAACCAGGTGGAGGCTTGCCCTTGGTTACAACTTTGCGCCAAATGTTAAACCCGTCACTCCATTTTCAAAAATAAAACTTTTCCAAGGGAAGGCTTTCCATCTGATTCGAGATATAAATTTTTCTTACTTCCCGAATTTTTTGTCGTTTAGAACCGGTATGAACCGCAACTACAATGAAATGCTGATGCGACCTAAAAGCAAGGGGCAAATAATCCTTACTCCAAACTTCATGAAAACTTTTGAGTGGGACAGGCTTTACGACATAAGGTGGGACCTAACTCGTGCGCTTAGACTTGAATTTAGTGCTTCAAACATGGCCAGGATTCTCGAACCCGAAGGCCGAGTTTTAAGAGGAACGGAAGAATACCTGATTTATCGCGAACAAGTTTGGCAAAGCATTAGATCATTAGGGCAAACAACCAACTATAACCACAGGTTCAGCGTAAACTACACCCTTCCGTTTAACAGGATTCCGTTGTTAAACTGGATAAACACCAACGCTGAATATTCAGGCACTTACGATTGGCTAACTGCCCCTCCGGCATTTCCTGACATTGGAAACACTATCGAAAACTCTCAAACCTTCCGCGTGAATGTTTCGGCCAACCTGGTCAATTTGTACAACAAGGTTGGGTTCTTGCAAAGAATAAACCAAAGAGGTGGCCCGACACCAACAGGCAGAAGACAACAGCAAGGGGTAAGACCGGCACCAAGGCCCCAAGAGCAGCCACGAGAAACCGTTTCAAGGCCCTTTGGGCAAAGGTTGGTTGATGCCGGCTTTAGGTTGCTCATGAGCGTTAGAAGCGTTAACGTTAACTTCACCCAAAGTAGCGGAACCAACCTTCCCGGTTTCTTGCCACTTACTGGAATCCTCGGTCAAGATTGGAACTTGATGGCACCTGGCACCGGTTTCATATTTGGAGAACAGGGCAATATTATTGACAGGGCAATCCGAGAGGGCTGGATTTCTGACGATCCAAAGTTCAACTCGCCTTTTGGAAACAACAAAATTCAAAATATTATTGCAAACACTCAAATAGAGCCAATACCGGGATTACTTGTTAGAGTTGATGCCCGCCGCAACGAAACCAGGTCAAATTCTGGCTTCTTGAAGCCCGACGAAAACGGGTTTATAAACAGGTTCAACCAAACTGAAACCGGTAGTTTTTCCATCACGTTCTTTTCGCTCGGCAGCGCATTTGACGGGTTTGGGCCAGGAGGCACTTCAAGAAATTTCGACCGGTTTAAGGAATACCGCAGTGTAATTGCCAACAGGCTTGCCCAAAATGACGGAAGAACCACCCCTGCCGCTCCAGGTCAATTCCCCGACGGATACGGCCCAACCGCGTCAGAAGTGCTTGTCCCGGCTTTCCTTGCTGCATACGCGGGATGGGATCCGGCGGGCTCCTCTCTTTCTCCGTTTGTTAAATTTCCAATGCCTAACTGGTCGGTAACGTTTGATGGCCTCTCGCGCATTCCTGCATTGCAGAGGCTCTTCCAAAACGTAATAATTACTCATGGGTATACAAGCTTGTTCTCCATGGGTAACTTTGCCTCCGACCCGCGCTTCAACCTTCCGGAGTTCGCAACGGGAGCCGAAAGGGATTTGTCAAACAACTTCATTTCCCGGTACGAAATTGGAACCGTTTCAATTAGCGAACAGTTTAACCCCCTCATAAATGTTGATATAAGCTGGCACAATAGTTTGATTACCAGATTCGAATACCGCAAGTCGAGAAATATATCCCTTAGCCTTGCCAACAACCAGCTTACCGATATGAATTCAAACGAGATGGTGGTGGGCACAGGTTACAGGATCCGCAACCTGTCATTCTCGGTTTCGAGCGGTGGAAGCAGGAGAAGAATTACCAGCGATCTTATTTTGAGACTCGACCTTTCGGTAAGAGACAACAGAACGGTTTTGCGAAAACTTGTTGAGGAGGTTGACCTTGTTTCGTCCGGACAAAGAATATTTACCTTGCAGAGCTCCGCAGAGTATCAGCTTAGCAGCACTGCCACTTTCAGGTTTTTCTTCGACAGAACAATAAACACTCCTTTTATTTCAAACCAATACAAAAACGTGAACACCAACGCGGGAATCAGCCTGAGGTTCATGTTGCGTTAATTAATTTTTGAATTTCAAAGGTAGTTAACTCGAAATGGTTGGAAAATGCTTTTCCCACATGAAGAATTTATCATCACGGCCAGCCCTGTTTTTCTTGATTTTCATTTTGACATTAATTGGCTGTTCGAGCAAGAAAATAATTAAAACACCGGTTAACGTTCAAATTTCGCAAGAAAACCACAACGGCGAATTGCCAAATTTGGTTTACGACACCAGCCAAACCCCCACAAAAACCTTGAGGGTTGCGTTTCATGTTTTTCAACACTCCTCGGGCCAACGGTCGTTTAATAACAACGAACCCGATTTGGCATTTTTCAGAAACACAATTGACCGAACAAACCATTTGCTTGAAAATCTTCAACCCCTGCTACCTTTAAATTCTGCCGAAATCACCTCTCCCTACATTAAGGATTCGCGGATTAAATTGCAGCTCGACACAATATACTTCAGGATAGATGACGAAATTTACGAGGGTTTCTCGCAAGCAGGGATAGTATACCAGCACGCAAGAACCGCCCACACAAGGCATGTCATTCAAAACCACCAATTGTCGGATTTACAAAAGCACCGCACCCTCCATGTTATTGTTGCAGGAACATGGAACACACACGGGGGGCAAGTTTCGGGAATCGGCAATAAGGATTTTATCTTGTTTAAAGGTTGGTACGATAGGTTTGCACAAGGCAATACCGATGGGTGTTTCAATACTTTTATTCACGAATTGGGCCACAGCTTTGGCTTGCTTCACATGTTTGCCCCCGACAACTGTCACCATTGTATGGATTTGGGCTGCTTCGAGCGGGGAGAAACCAATAATATCATGTCACTATCGCCAAGTAAACTCAACGCCATATCATTATGCCAATTCCAAATTGCCCATGAATATCTTTCTGGCAAAAAAGGCAACATCGGCGATGTAGTAATCGAAAATTAAATTTGAACCCAAAATTTTCATGATGACCCAAGGAGACAAACCAAAACTAACCTCAATAGAATCGCTCGGCGAGTTTGGTCTGATTGACCACCTCACCCTAAACAACGTCAGCAAAAATCCCGAAACGGTAAAAAGTGTAGGCGATGATGCAGCACTTATCGAAGTTAAGGATAAACTACTAATTGCAACAAAAGATTTGTTGTTGGAAGGTGTTCATTTCGACTTGGTTTACACTCCATTAAAACACTTGGGCTACAAGGCTATTGCCGTAAATCTTTCTGATATTTATGCCATGAACGGACATCCGAAACAAGTAATCGTTGGGCTGGGAGTATCAAGTAAGTTTTCGTTGGAAGCCATGGAGGAGGTTTACGCGGGGATTTATCTCGCCTGCAACAAGTATGGGGTTGATCTTGTGGGCGGCGACACGACCGCTTCGCAATTGGGACTGGTACTCTCGGTAACTGCCCTGGGTCAAGTTGAACGGCAAAAAGCAGTTTACAGATCTGGCTCCAAGCCAAATGACTTGTTGTGCGTAACCGGAAACCTCGGGGCAGCCTACTGCGGACTATTGGTCTTGCAAAGAGAAAAGGCGGAGTTTAAGGCAAACCCACAGTTTCAGCCCGACCTTAAAGACTACGAGTACGTTCTGGAAAGACAACTAAAACCCGAACCCCGACAAGACATGATAAACAAACTGGAGGCCGCTGGCGTGGTGCCAACCTCCATGATTGACATTTCGGATGGGTTGGCTTCCGAGGTACTACATTTGTGCAAAAACTCAGGCAATAGCATGATGGTTTACGAAAAACACATACCTATTCACAACCAAACAATTGCAGTGGCCAACGAGTTCAAGATAAATCCGACTGTTTGTGCCCTTAGTGGAGGTGAGGACTACGAACTGTTGTTTACCATAACTCAAAGCGATCACGAAAAGATTAAGGCAATAGAGGAAATTTCAATACTGGGCCACGTGGTTGAATCGTCGGTGGCACCTTCGCTTGTTACCGCCGCGGGGCAGCAGGTTCCATTGACCGCCCAAGGCTGGGATGCCCTTAAAAAGTAAAGTTTCCTTGTTTCGGAAATCATTAAACTTGCAAATGTGAGCCAACTCTATTAACCATTTTCACGCTTATTGGCAACAAGTCGGACACGATGGCACTCCTTTTTGTTGATTTTTGTTCTTGATAATCAAATGGTTAACGCCAGCATTGTTGTTGAAACATGCGTGAGAAAAAAACAGGTATTTATATTGTGGACTCAAATGTTGAATTAATAAAAAGGAAAACCCCGAATGCCAAAGAAAAAAAAGAAGTTTTACGTGGTGTGGAAGGGCCGTGAAACTGGAATTTTCGATAACTGGGACAAATGCCACGAACTGGTAAATGGTTACGAGGGAGCCCTTTACAAATCTTTCGACTCCGAATTTGAAGCAACAGAAGCCCTGAAGCAAAACCCTTGGCGAGTATTCAAGTCAGAACCCAAGCTCAAATCCCTTTCGCCCGAAGAAGTTAAGGCTGCAGGGCAGCCAGAAGAAAACAGTATTGCCACTGATGGCGCCTGCAACATGGTAAGCGGCGAAACGGAATACAGGGGGGTTTACCTCGGGACTATGCAAGAAATTTTCAGGCAGGGACCCTACAAAGGGGGCTCAAACAATATTGGTGAGTTCTTGGCAATAGTACATGCGTTGGCGTGGTGCCAGCAAAAAAAACTCGATCTGCCAATTTATACCGACTCTAAAACAGCCCTTAGTTGGGTGCGAAACAGACACTCAAAAACAAAGGTTAAGCAGACCACGCAAAACCAGGAATTGTTCAAGTTAATCGATCGAGCTGAACTTTGGCTCAAAAGCAACACGTGGCCAAACAAGATTCTTAAATGGAACACCGAGTTCTGGGGAGAAATACCGGCAGATTTCGGACGAAAGTAAAAAAAAACGGGGAGGCACTTTTGGAGCCTCCCCGTGTGGTACCACCCGGGATCGAACCAGGGACACACGGATTTTCAGTCCGTTGCTCTACCAACTGAGCTATGGTACCGTTGCTTATTGTTGGTATCGGTGCCGCAAAATTAACACTTATTTTTGAATATTCTCGATTTTTTTCTTTAACATGGCATTTTGGGGGTTTTTGATTTTAAGCATTGGCTATTGGCTAAAAAAACAACTTTTAGGTTTTCCTTTTTTCTTTTGCTTTACCAAAATGAAAAAAAGATCAAGGGCGAAATTGATTTTAAGATGTTTTGGTATGCTTTCGTGTTTATTGAACTCTCGAGGTTCGTATCGGCAGGTTTCGTTAATCCTTAAATCATTAAACCGCCCTTGGGCGAGGATGGGCTTTTTTGCACTTTGCACTCAAGTTGCCGCACCAAAACTCGCCAACCCGCCAAAACGGCAGACCGTTATTGGCATTGTGGGGCGATAAACCAGCAGGCCGCTTGTCAACACCTCTGGCTGCATTTCTTGCCATCGACAAATAGAACCACTTCATCCAAGGTTTGCTTGCGATCATCGCGGTGTCAACTACAAATTCATTATCTTTGCAAAATCCAAGCACACCAATCCTTTTAAGAAAAATTTACATGAAAGACTACTCCAAAACCGTTGAAATATCCGATGCTGAAATAGAACAAGAAGTAAGACAAATTATTTACAAACATCCAGGTGCCTACCCTCTTCTTGACAGCTACCAATCAATCATGGGAATCATTGACCTCACTACCCTCGAAGGTTCCGACACCAGCGAAAAGGTTATTAAAATGTGCAACAAGGCCAAATCGTTCGAAACATTGGGATTGGGCTTCTCAAACGTGGCTGCCGTGTGCGTTTATCCAACATTGGTTCGCGTGGCACGCAAAGCCCTAGATGGTTCGGGGGTAAAGGTTGCTGCCGTGGCAGGTGCCTTCCCGTCGGGACAATCGCCTATAAAAATTAAAGTTGAGGAAGTAAAATATACCGTTGGCGAGGGGGCCGACGAAATTGACATGGTAATATCAAGAGGCAAGTACCTCGAAGGAGAGTACAGCTTGGTTTATGACGAAATTGCCGCAATACGCGAAGCCTGTGGTGGCGCACACTTAAAGGTAATCTTGGAAACCGGGGAACTTGTTACCGCAACCAACATACGTCGGGCCAGTGAGATTGCAATTGATGCCGGCGCCCATTTTATCAAAACATCAACGGGCAAGATACAACCCGCGGCAACGCTCGAAGCAATGTTGGTTATGCTGCTAGCAATAAAAGATCATCACGAAAGAACTGGTAAAATGGTAGGAATAAAACCAGCAGGCGGAATTGCCGATCCCGAAACGGCATTGAAGTTCTTTGCCCTAACACATCATATTCTTGGCAGTAACTGGATGAACAACAAGTGGCTCAGGTTCGGGGCAAGCCGCCTAACCGATGGCCTTGTTGAAGTTGTAAGTCGCCTGAAAAACGTTGATATCAAAAATCTGGAAAACCCGAGTAACAGCTCTTACTAAAAGACCAAATTTTTAATAACATCATAAATAGGGGCGAAAAAAAACCTGTCATGGTGTTTCTATCCATGGCAGGGTTTTTAATTATGGCTTCGATGCCGTCTTGATTACCCGCAATGCAAGAATTGCCTAACGAGCTTCATGGTTTCCTTGTGATTACCCTCGATCTTTTCTCTCAAGTTCTCATCGTTGTAACTCAAGAGCCGCTTAACAATTCCCTTCAATAATGCTTCTGAAAACACCCCGTGCTCCTTGTAAACATCGGCGTGTTTTTCGAGATATTCCGCGGCGGTTTTGCAAGAGTATGGCAACTGAGCCAGCTCCTGGGTTCGATGCTTGTGCTCATCGTGAAAAATGTTAACATCCACGTAAGTTTTCTCGGCAAATTCCAGGGCATTGGGCATTTCGAAACCGTGCCTGGCTCCAACGCAAAGACCGGCAATTAACAGGTAAATATCGGCCGAACCATCCGGACACCTGAATTCGAAAGTTTGCTTGTCGCTAAAATCTTTATCGGTCTTTGGCTCAAGCGGGTTTTCGGTGTTTATCATGTCGGCAGCGCCAACCCACCCAAGAGGTACCCTAATCAAGGTTGAGCGGTTGCGCTCGCCCCAACAAACGTTAGTGGGTGCTTCTTGATGCGGCACAAGCCTGAAGAAAGATGTGGGAATTGTGTTGCCAAATGCCGATAACGATGGCGCTATGTCAAGAATTCCGGCAATGACCTTTTTAGAAACATCGCTTATCTTACCCCGGTCAAGGGTAGCATTCTTGCCATCTTTCATTGGCCTCATATGTATGTGCATGCCACTACCAGCCTTACCAGCTGTTATTTTGGGGGCAAAACTTACAGTAACACCGTGGCGATACCCAACCTCGCGCAATATCCATTTGGCAATGATGAGTTGATCGGCAGCATCCTGCACGGTTGTTGGCAAGAATTCTATTTCGTTTTGCTCGTACTCGTGGTGCTCGTCAGAAAAATTACCCACCTCCGAGTGGCCATACTTAACCTTGCCGCCGGTTTGGGCAATGGCCCTAAGGGCGTCAATTCTAAGTTGTTCCCACTTTACAAATGGCGATGATTCGTGGTATCCCTTTTGGTCGGTAGCCCTGTAAAGGTCATCCTTTTCGCTAATGATGTAGTATTCTATTTCGCCCATTACTTCAAGGCTGTATCCGGTCTTTTCCACCAACGCCTGGTGAGCCTTGCGCATGATATTTTCGGGCGCACTCTCCAGCGGATTCCCATTCTTGTCGTAGTAAGAGCAAAGAATGTCAACTGCCGGAATTTCACCGAAGGGATTCAGAAAGGCGGTACGAAAGCACGGAACAACGTACAGATCGCTCGAACCAGCTTCTAGAAAGTTGAAAAGGCTACTTCCATCAACACGTTCACCGGTCGAAAAAATCTCCTCAAGGTGATCCAACCCTTGAATTACGAAATTGAGTGTTTTAAGCCTACTATCGCCGGCAACATACCGGAAGTTTACAATTTCAATCTCGTTTTCTTCGATGTACCTGATGATGTCTTGTTTGGTAAACTGCCACGGATGTTTTTGAAGATGCCTTACCAAGGGATTCGGACTTAACCTGAAATGATCTTGTCTCATTTGTGCGTGATTTTTGTTGTGTTTCCTGGGAATCAAAGGTAAACATTTTGCATGATTCGGCAAGGAGTATTCGCAAACAAAACTTATAAATAAGTTGATTGTTAGTTTAAGAATCAATCGACCCTGTTGGCAAAATTTATTACTTTTGCCTTGTTGGCAAGAAATGCTGATGCTGTGGTTTTCCGCTGCTTGTTTGGGGCGTTAAAACGAGAATGATTAACCATTTGATGAAAAAACCTGTTTCAAAAAGATTTTCGGCCCCATTGCTCCTGTTTTTAGTGTTGGTCCTGTTTTTTTCCGGTTGTGCCATTTTCAGGAAGCAACCCAAAGAGCAGCCAACGATTGTAAGCCAATCGTTTTACGATGAACATTCACGAATCTTGGGATTTCCCCTTTCGGGAAACGAAAACCCAGGGCTGATCGGGGAGGTGGCTTCCTGGTTGGGAACACCATACCGTTTCGGCGGAAACACCAGGGCAGGAACCGATTGCTCTGGTATGGTGCAGCAAGTTTTCCTGGTTGTTTTCAACATTTCACTACCAAGGTCTAGTTCGGACATTGCCGATTTTTCTAGCCGAATACGAAAAGCCGAACTTCGGGTTGGCGATCTGGTTTTCTTCGAAACATCCAGGAGAAGGCGTATAAACCACGTTGGAATTTACCTTGGTAACAACAAGTTCATTCATTCGTCAACTTCTCGCGGTGTTATCGTTACCGACCTGGACGAAACCTACTGGAAACGAACTTATGCGCGCGCCGGAAGGGTGCTTTAAGCGAATGCCTCGGAAGCGAAAAGTGAAAAATTAAACACGAAAGGTAAAAAATTGGCTGGTTTGCATTGCAATTTCTTAACTAAAGGAAACTTTTACCTTTTTAAACTTTTCCCACATCATGGGTATTCTTCGTTTGGTTAAAAGAAACTTCTAAACGGCATCATCAGGCTTTCGAAAAACTTTTGCAGCGGCGATCGCTCCGACCATTTCTTGTAATCGAATGGTTCGGTGTTTTTCATGGTTTCGTTAAAATGATCTTGTAGCTGAAGTACCAAATCACCGTGTCGGCCAGCAAGCCCAATTTCGTGGCTATGCCTGAAGCTCCGGTAGTCGATATTTGCCGAGCCAATCAAAAAAGTTTTGTTGTCGGCCATGAAAATCTTGCTGTGAAGATTTTGCGGAAGGTAGTAGAAAAAGTTCACCCCTTGCCTGGCAAGCAGTCCAACGTATCTTGAGTTGAGCAAATCAATAAGCCCAACGTCTGATTTTTTCGGTATTATAATATTGACCTTAATTCCCCTTTTGGCGGCATTTGACAAGGCCTTACGGAGGGTAAAAGGGGGCAGGAAATATGGGGTCTCCATGAAAATCTGATCTTTGGCGCCACGGATTAGTTTGAGGAGTTGCCTTTTTGTTGACTTGAAAATATTGGAAGGCACATCGCGCAAAATCACCAGTTGGTCGTAAGCAAAAGAGCGGGTGAAGGCTCTTTTATTGTAAAAGTACTTGGTAAAAATCTTGAAGTTCAATTCAACTATTTTTTTGAACTTCTTGGCAATTGGCCCTTCGATTCTAAATACGGATTCGCGCCAATTCATTGCATAATCAACAATGTTGGCAGAGCCAATGTAGGTCACTTGGTCGTCAACAACTATAATCTTTCGGTGGTTACGCCTGTGCCCCCTCGTAAACCCCGCCCAGCTAAGCCTGAATTTTTTGAAGAACTTAACCTCACCACCGGCACGAATCAGCTCGCGGAAGAAATCCTCGTCAGAGGCAGCTGCCCAGGCGTCAATAAGCATCCTTACCTTCACGCCGGCCAATTGCTTCTCTGTCAAAAGGTTGCGAAAAACCTCGCCAACGCTGTCGTTGCGAAATCGGTAATACTCCAGGTAAACATACTTCTTGGCCGAACCGATATCCTGAAGCATTGCCTCGTAGAATTCGGTTGCCGCCGAGTACATTTTAAACTTTAGGTCAGAAGAAGAGCCGTTCATTGGTTTATGAAAAATTCAAAATAACTTTATCGCGGAAATCTAATTTTAAGCCCCCTTAGTGTTAACTCAGGCTAAGTTTGTACCCTACATTATGTATGTTTTCTATTGAGATTGCCCTGTCAAGTGCCAGATACTTTCTAATCCTCGAAATAAACACATCAAGGCTTCGGCTTGCAAAGTAATGGTCCTCGCCCCACACTTTCATTAGTAAATCGTCTCTTTTTACAATGGCGTTCTTGTTTTGGCAAAAAAGCTTAAGTATCTGTGTCTCCCTGAGAGTTAATTGCCGGGTTTCGCCGCCAATTCTAAGGGTTTGATTGTTGGCATCGAAGGTATATTGGCCAATTTGAAAATGGCTTTCCGTTGAAAAGGAGCCCTTCACGCCGCTCCTTTTAAGAAAAACTTTCACCTTAAGCGCGAGTTCTTCAATACTGAAAGGTTTGGTAATGTAATCGTCTGCGCCCAGCTTGAGGCCGTGCAATTTGTCTTCCTTGGTTGATTTTGCTGTTAGGAATAATATTGGGACATCCTCGTTTGATTGCCTTATTAGTCGTGCAAGTTCAAACCCGTCCATTTTTGGCAACATCACGTCGAAAATGCAAAGGTCGTAAGTGTTTTTCTTAAACAATTTCAGCGCCGATTCGCCATCCTCGCAAAAATCAATCACAAATCCGTGTTGCTCCAAGTTATCCCTGGTAACAAACGATAGTGTTAAATCGTCCTCAACGTATAGTATCTTTGGTTTTTCCATTAAACAAAAGTGGTGGAAAATTTTTTGAAAACCTTGGCCAAAATTATCAACAAAAAGCTTAATGACAAAATTCTGTTTTTCCCTTTTAGGTCTCAACAAAAAAAGTTGTACCTTTCCCTTCTTCGCTTTCGAGCCAAACCTTCCATCGGTGCGCCTGGCAAACCTTTTTCACGTAAAACAGCCCTAGTCCAAAGCCCTTAACATCGTGCACGTTGCCAGTAGGCACGCGGTAAAACTTTTGAAACACCTTCTTTTGGTGCTCGGGTTTAATACCAGGGCCCTCATCCCTAACTCCAAACAAAATCTTACTACCCTTTAGTTTTGAAAACACCTCGATCGAGTTTGCTTCTTTGCCGTATTTTATGGCGTTGTCGAGCAAGTTGTGCATGAGGTTTGTAAGGTGCAAGGGGTCGGCGGTTATTACCGATGCCTCGGGGTCCAGGTTGGCGATTATCTGGCAATCTCCATCCTTGCCATTTTTGGCCTTGAACGTTCCCACAACCTCTTCCATAAGGTTGTTTAGATCTATGCTTTCGGGTTTCAGCTCCACGCCTCCCTTTTCAATTTTTGCAATTTGCAACACCTGCTCCACTAAATTATTAAGCCTGTTGTTCTCTTGCTTTATTATCTGGCTGTAAAGCCCTAGCCTTTCGGGTTGGTTTATTATTTCGGGAGCCGAAAGCACGTCGGCCGAAATGTTTATGCTCGAAATGGGGGTTTTGAATTCGTGGGTCATGTTGTTTATGAAATCCTTCTGCAGCTCCGAAAGCCTTTTTTGCTTTAAAATAACAAACATTGCATACCCGAAAAAGACAATTGCGAGCAGCAAAATGAAAGATACTACCATCCAGGCACCCATATCGCCAACGAGATAATCCTTTTTGGAAGGAAAGTTAACACCAAAACAATAAACGCACTCCCTGTAGTGGGGAAGGTTCTCGGAAAAAGTTATTGGCTTGGGGGCTTCGCCTTTCTTGACAAGTTTGCCATACTCCATCTGATTGTTGCTACAATTGTATATGGCATACTCGTAGTCAATTTCGATATTGTGTTTTTCAAACTCCGTTTTCAGAAAGTACTCCAAAATACTGGGGTCGATTATGTCATTTACATTTACGATGAAGTAGTGCGATGACATTTGCTTCACCGGGTTTCCGTGAGGCAAAATGGTTTTATTATAACTGCTTATCCTTTCGGCAACAGAGCGTAAGGCAATGTTCACGGTTTGGTTGAATTCCCTTTCCTTTATGTTCCAAATGTTTCCAAGAAAATATATTTGAATCAGGATGATCCCGAGAATTGAAAGGGTTCCGAGCAAAACAATGAATCTTATTTGGTTTCTCTTCATCGTAAAAAGGCTGTTTTAATTTCACGAAGTTACAAAAAGCCACCACAAATTGGGTGCATTAACAAATCTTTAACAAAGATTTACTTGCCATTAACACCTGTTGGTCAAAATAGCTTGACATTTGCAGCTGGAAATTGAACGTTCGCGAATTAACTCCTTTTTTATCTCTTTAAATCTCCAAAAAATGAAAACCCCCATGTTATTTTTTTTGTTTGTTGCTTTTTATGCCTCCGGTTTTATTGCAGAGGCGCAAAAGACCACATCAGAGCCAAACGAGGTTGTTTCGGGCCCTCGTGCTAAATGGAATTCCTTGGTTGTTGACCTTGGCGATGTAAAATTCATGACCAGTACCGAAGCTGTTTTTTATCTCACAAATACTGGTAATCAGCCGCTTCTCATTACCATGGCAAGGGCATCATGTGGTTGCACGAATTTAAGGTATAGCCAGGAGCCAATTTTACCAGGAGCTACCGTACCCGTGCAAGTAACCTTTAACGGAAGCGGGATGGGAAATGTAAGGAAAACAATTACCGTGCAAACCAATGCTTCGAACGAAATGACCGTTTTGGCCTTTACCGCCAACGTTGTTACCGATCAGAAGGCCGCTGCCACTACCCAAGGAAATTAAGATGAGGCAATAGTTTTTTGGTAAATCCGCTGCTTCAACAAGGGCGAGTGCTGTTATTAAAGATCATGCCCTTTTTCTTGTCATTTACCTCTTGAGTAAACCCTTCTTAGCCAAATAGGCAGCAATATAACACCAATGATAAGATAAGGGTAATAACTTATAAGCCTCCATGTTAGCCCCATTGCCGGAACAAGCCCTTCGGAAGGTATAAAATCGCCGAGGAATCCCGAAAAAACGTATTCGGCTACTCCGCTGCCACCCGGTGTTGGGCTAATCAGCAAAATAACCCACATCACGAGCTGCCGTGCATAAATTAAAAGGTGATCGCCATAACCTACAAAGGCCATAACCAACATGTTAACCACCCAGAACCTCGCTGTCCACGAAAAGAAGGTGGCAGCAAACGCCTTGAGCCAAAACCAAGCTTTTTTGCCTTTTAGCTCGGCAGATGTCGTTATTATGTCTTCACCGGTTTCGGCCGCTTTGGTTCGCCATTTTCGCAAAAACGACAACTTGAAGATGCCCACCAAAAAGTATTTGGCCCCCCTTGGGTTTATGAATACACCGTAAGCAATAATCGTGGTTAGAATAATTATAAACACGTATCCGATTACGAACACCCCTTGGGTTCCGAACCGGGTGTTAAATAGAAGGTACTCGCCATTTGAGATGAAAAGGTTTTCGGTGCCGGCAAGGACAATCACGGTTGGTACCATGATGATATAAAACAACTCATCAAGAAGCGCGGTTATTAACACTATGGCAGTGGTGCGGCCCATGCTAATCCCCTCCTTGTTAATGATGAATAGCGCTACTGCCGCACCCCCAATTACCGAAGGGGTTACTGCCGACGCAAACTCCCACAGTAAAATAACCTGAAAACTCTGTTTCCATGAAAGCTGGTTTTCGGTCAATACTCTAATCCTAATCATATATGCCAAATCCCTAACGACCACCAGTAGGATTGACACAAAAAGATAGAAAACAGTGTGCCCCGACCACTCAATTTCCCTAAATGCATTGATGTCGAAACTCCTGAAAATAAGGTAAGAGGCAACCCCCAAGCCGAGAATTACCGGAATGATAACCCTTTTGAAACTAAAGAAATCGAGAATTTTCTTTTGCTGGGAATCCATCATTAAAAATTTGCAGGTGCAAAGGTAGCCTAATTTGATGAGCCGAAAGGTGCTTTTGATTGGTTTTTGGCAGAACCCAACAATCGCTAATCATAAATCTGATTGCCGATTGGCGATTTTGGATTTGATTTTCAGCTTAGTGCTTGCCGCATGCTGCTTGATAAATTAAGTGGAAATTAACCATTACCCTTCTGCTAACCTGCTTGTCAGTTAATCAATTTTTTTGCAAAACCCATTTTTCACTTATCACCTTTAACCTCCCCGAGTGCTACCCAAATCAAATCCATTTCAAAGCCCTTGCGGGAGCAGTATTCGGCGGTTTTGCCCTTGGCCGTGAATTCGTCGAGGCTGGAAAAAGTTTTGATCTTTGCCTTGGCAACGCCTTGCAGGACACACAGGTACCTCTCTGGGTCAATTGATTCGAGGGCTTGATTGATAGTTTTGGAGTCAAGTCCTCGCACTTGCAACTCGTGCCTTATTTTAATCTTGCCCCATTTGTTATTTTCAATCTTGCCGCGGGCAAAGGCAAGGGCAAAGCGCTGCTCGTCAATGAATTGCTCGTTTTGAAGTATTGTAATTATTTGGCAGGTCAACGACTGGGATGCCCCAAGCGAATAAAGCTTTTGCTTAACCTCCTTAACGGTTCTGTCGCGATAGGCGCAAAACCTCCTGCCCTTTACTAGCAATCCATTGAGGAGCATTTTATTTGCAGGTTTTGCGGGTTTCATTTTTCAACTTGCATTTTGCCTCAAGTTAGATTTGTATTTGCAATTGTGTTTGCACTCTGGTGCCATTTGCTTTCATTTTTGCCAATCCAAGCTTTTTGTTTTCTTGGGGCCATCTAAATATCGATAATTCGAAATTATGGATACAATTACACTACCAAAGATACACAATTAGAATAAGCATTGGTTTTTATGGACTGACTTTTTAAAACACTAGCGTGATGATATTGCGAACGACAGAATCAAATGAAAAAATCAGGTTTATCAAATAATTTAAAAACGCTCATTATGGCGGCAAGTGAAGATTTGGTTTAATTTTCACTTCCTAGAAGTTATTAAACCCCGTCCCAAGCTCCTCCGGGGCGCAATTCCATTTTGCCCGTTTTCCCAAATTTATCTACTTTAGCAAAAAATACAAAATTGATTTCCGAAATCACAATTGACAATTACACGCCTGCCTACTACCCGCAAATTGAGGAGTTGTGGCAAAAGACAAGCCTGGGGGGTTCCTTCCGGGGCGACAACCAGCAGATAATAGAGCAGAGCATCGAAATGGGAGGATGCCTTTTGGTGTCTAAACTTGCCAATGGCGCCGTGGTAGGCACCTCGTGGATGACCTTCGACGGACGACGAATTCACCTGCACCATTTTGGCGTTGACCCATCATACCGCCGCATGGGTATTGGCCGCCAATTGGCAATCGCTTCAATAGATTGGGCCAAGAAAAAGGGCTGTCAGATAAAACTCGAAGTTCACCAAGCCAATACCGCGGCCATCGAAATGTACAAGAATTTGGGGTTCAAGTATTTGGGCGATTACGATGTGTACATCATGAGGAATTACGAGGATGCGGGTGAAAGCAGCTAATTTGTTTGTGAGGTGTTTTCTCTTTCTTAACTCACGTCCAAAACAGGATGGTTACGATGACTTGCCTATTGCTGCAAATAGTTTGCTATTGCCCCCAATCAGGCGCCATAAATCTCGCATCACCTCATTTAATCCAAACATTTTTAAATTTTCGCTTTAACTTAAACCTCCCTGTTACATCCTGCTTTCGATAAGAATGTTAAGCATTTTTATTGCAGCATCGGCAATAACTGTTCCGGGGCCGAACACTCCCACAACGCCTGCATCGTACAAGAACTGATAGTCTTGCGGAGGTATCACGCCACCAACAATAACCATAATGTCATCGCGACCAAGGTCTTTCAACTCTTGAATTATTTGGGGTGCAAGGGTTTTGTGTCCTGCAGCTAGGCTCGAAACCCCAACGATGTGAACGTCGTTCTCAACTGCTTGGCGTGCAGCCTCCTTGGGTGTTTGAAATAACGGCCCAATATCAACGTCGAAGCCCATGTCGGCATATCCAGTTGCCACAACTTTAGCGCCGCGGTCGTGGCCGTCTTGGCCCATTTTGGCTATCATTATGCGAGGCCTGCGTCCTTCAAGTTCGGCAAACTCGTCGGCCATTGCCCGCGCCCTCTCAAACTTGCTGTTTTTTTCTATTTCCATTGAATAAACTCCTGATATTGAACGAATAACTGCTTGATAACGGCCAAACACCTTTTCGCAGGCCATTGAAATTTCGCCTAATGAAGCTCTCTTTCGTGCCGCATCAACCGCAAGTTCCAGCAAGTTGCCCTCACCGGTTTCGCAAGCCTTGGTTATGGCATCGAGTACTTGCTGCACCTCTTCGTTGTTGCGTTCGGCACGTAGTTTTTCCAGCCGCTTTATTTGCGAAGCTCGAACGGCGGTGTTGTCAACATCGAGAATTTCGATGGGGTCTTCTTTTTCGAGTCGGTACTTGTTTACACCCACGATAATATCTTTTCCGGAGTCGATACGCGCTTGCTTGCGTGCCGCCGCTTCTTCAATTCTCATTTTTGGGATACCCGTTTCTATTGCCTTTGCCATTCCGCCAAGGCTTTCAATTTCTTGAATGTGTTTCCAGGCTCCATGGGCAATTTGGTGGGTTAAATATTCTACGTAATATGATCCAGCCCAAGGGTCAATTGCCTTGCAAACGTTGGTTTCGTCCTGAATGTAAAGTTGGGTGTTGCGTGCAATGCGTGCCGAAAAATCGGTTGGCAGGGCAATGGCCTCGTCAAGGGCGTTGGTATGCAACGACTGCGTGTGCCCCAATGCTGCAGCCATGGCTTCCACGGCGGTACGGGTAACGTTATTGTAAGGGTCTTGCTCGGTAAGGCTCCAGCCCGATGTTTGCGAGTGGGTACGCAGTGCCAATGATTTCGGATTCATGGGGTTGAATTGCTTCACGATTTTTGCCCAAAGCAGCCTCGCAGCCCTCATCTTGGCAATTTCCATGAAGTGATTCATGCCAATTGCCCAAAAAAACGAGAGCCTTGGTGCAAAGGAATCAATGTCCATACCCGAATTTACCCCTGTTCGCAAGTATTCCAAGCCATCGGCAAGGGTGTATGCCAATTCAATGTCGCAGGTGGCACCCGCCTCTTGCATGTGGTAGCCACTAATTGAAATGGAGTTGAACTTGGGCATGTTTTTCGATGTAAACTTGAAAATGTCGGCAATGATTCGCATTGAAGGTAGGGGCGGATAAATGTAAGTATTGCGAACCATGAATTCTTTGAGGATGTCGTTCTGGATTGTTCCGCTCAACTTTTCCATCGATACTCCTTGCTCTTCAGCTGCCACGATAAAAAATGCCATTACGGGCAAAACTGCACCGTTCATGGTCATTGACACCGACATTTTGTCAAGCGGAATTTGGTCGAACAGAACCTTCATGTCGAGGATTGAGTCAATTGCCACTCCGGCCTTACCCACGTCGCCCACAACCCGCTCGTGATCCGAGTCGTAACCTCGGTGGGTGGCGAGGTCAAACGCCACCGAAAGACCCTTCTGCCCTGCCGCCAGGTTGCGACGATAAAAAGCGTTGGATTCTTCGGCGGTGCTGAAGCCTGCATACTGGCGTATTGTCCATGGCTTCATGACATACATTGTGCTGTAAGGCCCGCGCAGGTATGGTGCAATACCGGCAGCATAATCAAGGTGCTCCATTCCCAAAAGGTCGTCTGCGGTATAAAATGGTTTTACCATAATTTGTTCGGCGGTGCGAAAAGCATCGCAACCAATTCTTGGTTTTGCACCTGACTGCTTGCTTTCGGTGGCTGCAAGGATAATTTTTTTGAAATTTGGTCTCATATCGTGATTTCCTTTCTGTCAAAACTAAACAATTCCCAAAGATTCGTTAAACTCGGCGAGCGACTCCAGCAGGTTGGTGCGCAGGTGTATGTAACTGTCAACGCCAGCGGCATTTAGTTGCTCAATAAGCTCTTTAGGATTACCTGCAACCACGATTTTGGTTTTTGGCAGTTTCTTTTTGATGTCGGTCGCTGCCGAAGCCATTTCTGCATATTCCTCGTCGCTACTGCAAAAAACAATTATATGCGCCTTGCTGTTAATGGCGGCTTTAACCCCATCTTCAATTGTTGCAAAACCCGCATTGTCGGTCACTTGATACCCGGCCACTCCAAAGAAATTGGTGGCAAATCCGGCACGTGCCTTACGCATGGCAAGGTTTCCGTAGGTGAGTAAGAATACCATGGGTTTTTCGAGGCCTTTTTTCGTGTGGCTTTCCACGGCAAGCCTCAAAGCCTCTAATGCCTGCGGTCCTCGGTGCTGCCTCAATCCGGCAATGGCGTTGAGTTTCGCAACGGGTTCCATCTTGTCGAGCATCTTTTCTTCGATATTGGGATATTGGTTTACCCCAACAAAAACTTGTCGGCGATGGGCTATGTCAATGTCGCGTTTATTACAGGTTTTCTCAACTTCTTGTTTCACGAATCCGCTCTTGACTGCCTCAACGAAACCGCCCATTTCTTCAACTTCCAAAAAGAGGTTCCAAGCTTCAGCGGCAATCGACCTGGTAAGGTTCTCGATGTAATACGATCCCGCCGATGGGTCAATCACCTTGTCGAAGTAAGATTCATGCTTCAAGATAATTTGCTGGTTGCGTGCAATGCGCTCCGAAAAATTATCGGGTTTCTTGTAGGTGCTGTCAAACGGATTCACCACAATACTGTCGACACCGCCAATTGCAGCTGCCATTACTTCGGTAGCGCTTCTCAAAATATTGGTGTAGGGGTCGTAAATTGATTTGTTCCACGTTGAGGTTATGGCATTTATTTTCATTATGGCCAAGGCTTGGCAATCGGGATTATATTGCTCCACGATTTTGGCCCACAAAAGTTTGGCAGCCCTAATTTTGGCAATTTCCAAAAAGTAATTGGAGCCAACGCCAAAGTTAAAGTGCATTTTGGGAGCAACTCGGTCAACCCCTACACCCCTTTGCGAAAGTTGAAAAATGTATTCGCTGCCTTGTGACAGGGCAAACGCGAGTTCTTGAACGAGGCTTGCGCCGGCATTGTGGTAATGCTGGCCGTTTACGGCTATCACCCTGAAAAGGTTGTGTTTCTTTTCGCCCATTTCTATCAAAGCAACGGCTTCATCGAGGTTTTGCTCAAGGCCCATGTAAAACTTTTTGTAAAGCACGAGATAGCCAAAAGGGTCGAAGTTGAGAGATCCCATGGCATTGTCAGGCAACAAGGCCTGAAGCAATTCGAACAACGAAACGTAATTCTTGCTGCTAAAAAAATTGACCGGGGTGTTGCTGGCGTTTATACCTTCGAGCAGCGTGGCGACATGGTGCTTGGTCTCGATCTCGCTGGCGTTGAATCCCACCGACTCGGCTCCCTTGCTCAAGGCGGCCACGGCCGAAACATTGGCTAGGGCGGCGTTTTTCTTGGTTATGTCTTGTCTAATTAGCCAATTATTGTTGGCAGAATTGACACCCCTTACGTAAGGAAACTCGCCAGGCAGAGACGAAAGAAACGGAACCGTTTCCAGATCTTCGGCACGGTAGTAAGGCTTTAAGTTTAGCCCTTCGATGGTTTTCCAAATCAACTTGCCGTAATCGGCACCCTTGAGGTCTTCGTTAATCTTTGATTCCCATTCAGAGGTAGAAATTGGAGGAAATTCTCCGAATAGTTTAGGATCTTTTTCCATTATGTAAAAAGAATTTTCTTGGTGTAAAATTGCGCGGTAAAATTACAACATTTTAACCAACCTGACCAAGCTATTTTGGTGGTGGCGGAATACGAATGGCTGAGGGCGATTAGAAATTTTTCGGGTTGCGATTAGCAAATTGGGGGTTGGACCTTTGTAGGGTGAACAACGCCTCGAAAAAAATTGAATAAACCATAAGGGCAGCCACAATAATAGCCTGTTAACAAATTGCCATTAGTTGAAAATGAGGCCGGATAGATATTAAGAAGATTTCAAGAACCATGTTGGTTTTTTGAAAATCATCAGAATTCCGGTAATTATATTTAACACCATCTACCAGAAACCCAACCTCAAGCGTCATACGGTTTTGAAAATGCCTTTCAAGAACTGATTGTTTGCTAGAGCCCTCCTTGCCCCTATTTTCATAACAATTTTCAACCGGTACTAATCGCACCTGCGTTGAACGATTTGCAATTGGTGTTTTACAAACCAAAAAAACCGGAAATGCTTATTTACCAATCCCTTGACTTGCCGGCTATAACAGCACCTCCAATACTATCGAGGTGGAGCCAAATGTATAGGAGTACCCCAACGGGAGATTAATTTTCGAAATCACCCGAAAGTTTTCATAACACGACCAATGCCTCTTTCTAAAGCGCTGACTTACTGTTTGTTTAAAATGCCAATTAGGTCTGAAACAGGAATTTATCTTGATTGAAAGGAAGGCCATCGGGTGATTTTTTACCCTAATAGCCTTTTGTTCAAGCCGCAAAGGTATTCAAACGGCAAGTAGTTCGGCAATAAAACAAGCCTTTTCATTGCAATACACGGTGGGGTTTAACCCCACCAGCAGGTTAGAAATTACTTGCACTAACATTTGTGACTTAACCGCATTTTCACTTGTTTCTTGAAAGGTTTTGACTTGCAGGCTCTGTTTCAAGAGTTTGAAAAAAGTTTCCTTGTTGCAGCACTTCATTTTGAGGTCTGCTGCCTTGCCTGTCTGCCAGCCAAACTTATTTTCAACTCCCCGAATCACCGGATTCGCGTCTGCCTCGAGTGTGGTAAATAGCCGAAATTCCTCGCAGTAAAGCACGCCCTTTTTGGCTTAAATACCGGTAACACAACATGTTTGTTCGCGAGATGGTCTTTATCAGCGTCATTCGGCAATTTCAACTTTTCGATGCTTTCGAACATAATACTTCACCTTAACCGGTTTGCGAACAAGTTCCCGGCTTGGGGTTTTTTCTTTTTTGTAATGCCAAAACCAAGGTATGGCCCGTGAACCATGGTCAGGTTTCTCTTGTCAAAGATTTTACGTTATGTGCCTGGCCATAATTTATTTGGGTCTCGGTAATGTTACATGCAATCGGTCAATTCAGGCTTGCGGCAACAAACTGTATTAATTTTGCACCCCCTTACATCTGGCCGAAAGTCATTGCCACCAATTTTGATTACAGGTCTCGAATTCATGTAATCTCTGGTCGGGTTTAAACTCTCTAGCGCTATTTCGCAAAAAATTAATGGAGGAAGTAAATCCTAACTTCTGATAGTTGCGTTGAGGGGTTAAAAACTTAATCCCGGTGCCTGAGTCGCAAAATTTGTTTTAATAATCGGTGAAGAACCAGTATGTGCTAAAGATAACCAGCGGTACAATATCCAACTATTTGCCATTCTGTGTTAAATTTTCTCGATTTACCCCCCTCTCCACCCATCAAAAATATGCTTATCTTTGCAGCCATGGAAAGTAACAGACAAAAACGAATTGCCCGGTTAGTGCAGAAAGACTTGGGCGAGATAATTCAGTTTGAGGGTCATAACTGGTTCCCGGGTGCCATGGTTACCGTTACCAAGGTTTACATAACCTCCGACTTGAGCATTTCAAAGGCCTACTTGAGCATTTTTGGCAAGGACGCCCAGGAGGTGTTGAGGTTGGTGCAGGTTCACGCCAAAGAAATCAGGAGGCTTTTGGGGCAGCGTGTAAAGAACCAGTTGCGAGTGGTGCCAGAGTTGCGCTTTTTTATAGACGACAGCCTCGATTATATCGAAAACATTGAAAGGTTGCTCAAATAATAATCTTCTGCAATGCAATACGACCCCGTTAAGAGAAGCCTAGGTAGGTTTTTTAACCGCTATACCATTACCCGAAAGCTTTTTTATAGGTTGCTCGACATTTTGTTGTTGCGGACTTGGCACGTTCATGGCGAGTTGAGGCGGTTTTTTAATACAAAAAAGGGTGAGGGGCAAGTTTCGGTGCTCGATGCCGGAAGTGGTTTCGGGCAATACGTGTATTACATTGCCCGCAAGAATCCCGGTTGGAGCGTGTTAGGAATCGATGTTAAGGAGGAAGAAGTGATGGCTTGCAATGATTTTTTTGCTAAGACATTGCTAAAAAACGTGAGATTCGAACAGGGTTACCTTGAGCACCTAACGGCTGTTGAGCAATACGATTTGGTGCTTTCGGTTGACGTAATGGAACACGTTGAGGCCGACGAGCAGATGTTAGCAAACTTTTTCAAGGCCATGAAGCCCGGGGCAATTTTGCTTATCAGCTCCCCGTCGGACAAGGGTGGCAGTGACGCCCGCGACTACTCCGACCAGTCGTTCGTCGAGGAACACGTGCGCCATGGCTACGGCAAGGACGAAATCGAACAAAAACTGGCCGGTGCGGGTTTCGGTGGTATTGAAACGAGGTTCACCTACGGTTGGCCCGGAAAGATATCGTGGAAGCTAACGATGAAGTTTCCGCTAAAACTCCTTGAAGCTTCCAAAATCTTCATTGTGTTTTTGCCATTTTATTACCTGGTGGTAATGCCACCAGTGTTGGTGCTCAACTGGCTCGACACCAATTTAAACCACTGCGAGGGCACTGGTTTGTTGGTGAAGGCGTTTAAAGAAGTAAATCGCCAATAGTAATCTGCATCAGTTGCGGCAGGCAGGAGAAACCTGTAAAAAATCTCCCTAATCAAGTTCGAAACGGGGTTAATCATAAATCAATTTAATCAAATCAAAATTATAACAAATCTATTCCTAAACTGATCTCGAGACCTTGAACTTCCCTCTATTCATAGCGCGCCGGTATTTGTTCGCCAAGAAGTCGCACAACGCAATCAACGTCATCACGTTGGTGTCGGTAGTTGGAGTTGCGGTTTGCACCATGGCATTGGTTATTATCCTTTCGGTTACCAATGGCTTTCAAGAGTTGGTATTCAAGCAGTTCGACACCTACAATCCAGATTTGGAAATCGGGCCTGTGGAGGGTAAGGTTTTTGTTTACGACGACGTTTCAATCCAAGCTATAAAGGACATTCAAGGTGTGTCGCACGTGAGCCGCATCTTGCAAGAAAAGGCCGTGATGAAGTACCGCGACCGTCACCAATTGGTCACGATGCGCGGCGTTGATGAGCACTTCGTTAACATTACACGCCTCGACACGGCGATGGTTGCCGGCAACTTCACCCTTTCTGAAAACGAGTTCGACTTTTTCGTTATAGGCTACGGTGTTGAAATGATGCTGGGTGCTACCATTGATGACCTGATAAACGAGCTGAGCCTTTACGTTCCAAGGCGCGGGAAAATATCCACGGCCCGAATTGCAAGTGCCACAAACGCAACCACCAACAGGATTAGCGGTGTTTTCAGCGTCAATGCCGAGGTTGACAATGAATTTGTTATAGTTCCGTTAAGACTGGCGCGCGAGCTCTTGGAATATGCCGACGAGGTAAACTATCTGTTCGTGGGGCTTGAACCAAATGTGAGCCAAAAAAAGATACAGCAAAGGGTGCAAGAGTTGGTGGGTCCCGATTTCGAGGTTCGCAACCGAATGCAGCAGCAAGAGTTCTTTTACAAGGTCATGCAATCTGAAAAATGGGCCATCTTCCTGATCCTTACCTTGGCCTTGATTATAGTATCGTTCAACCTTATTGGGTCTCTCACAATGCTGGTTATTGAAAAGACACGCGATATTGGCATACTGCACAAGTTGGGTGCTTCGATACAAACTATTAAGAGGGTTTTCCTATTTGAAGGGTTGATGATAAGCCTTGGCGGGGCTTTCATTGGCTTAATGCTTGGTGGATTGGTGTGCTGGCTGCAAATCAAGCTCGGGCTCGTGTCAATACAAACCCAAGGGTCGTTTATAGTTGATTCCTACCCGGTAAAAATGGAAGTCCTAGATTTCGTGTTCGTAACCATAACCGTTGTGGTTATTGGCGTGCTGGCATCTATTATCCCTTCGCGAAATATTTCCATGCTGCTCAAGAGGGATTAGAGAATAATTGAAACTCTAAAATTAAGCAGAGAAACCTCTCCTTAATCCGGCCGCTTCAGGCGTTCCGTCTTTCTTTTTTAGTTGCCATTCAGGGCAACACAAAGAGCGTCACGAATGTCAGGTTTATAATTTATTCGCCCCAGAACCCCCGCTCGTTCTCCTCCCATTGCCCCTGGCATTTATTTCTTTTCATTCTCCTGTTTTGAGTAAAGAAACCTCTTAATCTTCTGCGTGGGGGTTTTTTCGAACGGGTCGGGTTGCTCTTCAACGTGGTTCAAGCGCGAAATGCGGTTCATTGTTGAATTTACCTTTTCCTTAATTTCGGCCAACTTTTGCGAAACGATTTGCCTCATATTTTCCTTGTAATCGGCGGCAGATTCCTTTAGCTCGTTGAATCTTTTTGCCATTTCGTCGTGGTTGAAGTGCACCTTGGCTATCAACTGGCCCTTGAATTCGTAAACCAGCGATTCAAGCACGAACTCCTCGCTGTTAATCACCGACTCAATGTCTTCGGGATAAATGTTTTCGCCCGATGATCCCAAAATAATATTCTTCACTCGGCCCTTTATGTAAAGGTACCCATCCTTGTCATAATGACCAACGTCGCCTGTTTTGAACCAACCATCGGCAGTAAACGCTTGGGCTGTAAGTTCAGGTTCCTTGAAGTAACCCAACATGATGTTTGGCCCTTTGGCAACTATTTCGCCCTCGCCAGTTTTTGGATCAATGTCAATGACCTTAACTTCTTGATTTGGCAAGGAAAAACCGGTGCTTCTGAACTTTGTCAACGATGAGGCTGAGCCAGCCAGTAAAGGCGAGGTTTCGGTAAGGCCGTAACCTATTGCGTAGGGAAACTTGGCGTCACGGAGGAATTGTTCGGTTTCGAACGAAAGTTTTGCACCACCTACTCCAAAGAAATGTAGCTTACCTCCAAAGGCATTGTAAATCTTCTTGCCAGCAATCCTGTGAAAAAACTTCCGCAAGAAGCCGACTTTCATCAACAACCTTATTACCTTTTTGGATGTTAGCTTTGGCTTGACCTGCAGGTTGTAAATCTTTTCCATGATAAGCGGTACGGTAAGCATCATCGTGGGCTTAACCTTTTGCATTGCGGGCAACAACACCGAGGCAGTGGGTGGCTTTTCGAGGTAGTAAATAGTTGCCCCTCCAATAAAAGGAATCAAAAATCCAATTGTGCACTCGTAAGTATGTGCCAATGGTAATATTGAAAGCAGCTTGTCATTCTGATTTACCTTTTGGATTCCCAGGGTGTTTATGGCGTTCGAAATTAGGTTTTTGTGGCTTAGCATTACCCCCTTTGGCTTGCCTGTTGTTCCAGAAGTGTAGAGGATTGCGGCAAGGTCGTCTTCGCCAATTTCGACATCTTGCACGTTTTGCGAACCAGTTATTATAGATTCTCCCGTTTTAAGTTTTTTCGATTTCTTGAACTCGTTTATATCGAAGGGCGCCAAGCTGTCGAGCAACAAACCAAATTCTACATTAAGCGGAAGATCGTCGTTTATCTTGGCAGAGAGCCTCTCGCTTACGATAATTCCCCTTGAATGACTGTGACGCAATATGATGTTCAATTCCTTTTCGTTGAAATCGACAAGTATTGGAACCACAACGGCACCCATGGCGGTAATTGCCAGGTATGAAACACCCCAGTGGGGCATATTCTGACCCAGAAGCGCAACCCTGTCGCCCTTTCCAATCCCATTTTGGGCAAGGAAAACCATTATACTTTGGGCTCGATGGCCTACGTCGTTGTATGAAAGCGGTTCTTGATCAACATATGACAATGCCGCCTCGCTTGCAAATTTTTCCCGGCTCGAGAAAAGCAAGTCGCGAAGGGTTTTTAGAGCTGGGTTTTCCATAATGTGTTTTCTTTGATTGCTATCTTGAAATTAGTTTCCCTGAAAAGCTTTGATTGCCCGAATTGATTTTATAAAAATACATTCCTGGGAGATTTTGCTTGCCAGCCCTGCCATCCCAGTAGGTTTTGTTGTTTCCGTAAGAAACCTCAAAATTATTTTTAAAAACCACCTGACCTGCCGAGTTGAATACTTCAATACTCGCGATACCCGTGCCTGTTGTGTAAAATTCGAACCAAAATCCGGTGGCTGATGGATTTGGATAAACATTGGCTTCTTGAATCAGCGGAAGTTCTGGCTCGGTTGTGCTCAGGGGTAATCCGTGAGCAGGGAAAGGGTTCTTGGAGTAAAGCCTATACTCACCTGGTTGCAAGGCAATGTGCCCGGTGGGATTGGTAACATTAAGCACCGCGCCGGTAAAATACTCGTGCCATTCACCTGTTTCTTGAAAGTTGGGATTAATGGCAAGGACAGTAACACCAAAATTACCAATTACCGTAACCTTGTTGGTGGCGTGTGTCAGATTGATCCTCTTGAGTGCTCCCACAACATCCATATTCACTTGGTTGGTCGAAAATGCGGGGTGGTTGTTCTTGAGGTTCGCCAGCAGCGAGAACACATTATACACATTCTTGCGGTTGGGATTGCCCAGGTAATCCCACCTGATAGGCTTTGGATCGGTTCGGCAACCATCGTTAATGGTACCATCGGGGCAATGATTTATGGAAAAATCATAGCCTAGTTCGCCAAACTGCCAAATCATCTTAGGCCCGGGAATTGTGAAGAAAAATGTGGCGGCCAACTCTAATCTTCGCAGGCCAGTGTTCAGGTTTCTGATGTTATACGTGCTCGAAATATTTCCCCAGTTAAGATTGCGATACATCATTCGTTCCTCGTCATGGCTTTCCATGTAAGAAACAAGGTGGGGAACTAGCCACCCCCTGCTGCCATGATAACCCCATGTAAGGTTTGATTTGTTGTTGTCGTGGTGGCCCATTGAAGCCTCACTATACTGGTGGTTCATGTTGCCCCAAACAAGCATTCCCTTGCCTTCGGCTGCCCTGTATTCAGCAAGTTCCTTTTCTTCGTTATTGGCGGTGAAGTGTTCCAAAATAACGTAAGCGTTTGGATTTATGCTCCAAATATGGTCTGCCATTCTTTTTAGCAACATTACCCTTACCTGGTCGTAATCCCAACCCTGACCTCCTGTTTGCACGTTGGTGAAGCCCTTGGTAAAGTCAAACCTGAAACCGTCCACCTTAAATTCGGTGAGCCAAAATTCATTAACCCTGTCTACGAATTCTTGTGTAGAAACACTCAAATGGTTGAAGTCGGCCCCCCAACACCAAGGCTGGTGAGGGCAGGTTTGGTTGTACCATGGGTTGTTGGCCCCGGGCTGCCAAAAACTCGCCCCCGGGTACATGTGAATTAGAGGCGACTGGCCAAAACTGTGGTTCAGAACCATATCAATCGTAACGGCAATGCCGCGCTTGTGGCACTCGTTAATAAATCTTTTATAATCGTTTATGGTTCCGTAGGCCTTGTCGGTTGCAAAGTAAAACGAGGGGTTGTAGCCCCACGAGCTGTTGCCTTCAAATTCGTTTACGGGCATTAGCCCTATAACATTTACGCCAAGCCTTTGAAGGTAGTCAAGAGAGTCCATCACGGTCTTGATTGCGCGAGTGTCAACAAAGTCTCTGATTAAAAGCTCGTAAATTACCAAGTCGCCCTTTGCCGGGGGGACAAAATTGGTAGGCTCCCACTGGAACGCAGGCATGCCAGGATGAATAACGCTAACAATTCCCGTGGTTTTGCCCTCGGGGTAAGGTTTTAGATTAGGATAAGTGGTTGAAGGAATCCACCTGTCGTTCCAAGGATCGAGTATCTTGTGGGTGTATGGGTCGGCAATTGTAAGCTGACCATCAATGTAGTATTGGTAGCCGTATTCTGTATTGGCGTTTAATCCGGTAATTGTTGTCCAGTAATATCTTCCATCGGGAGTACGATTCATGAAGTGGCCTTCGGTAAGTTCCCAATTGTTGAAGTCGCCAATAACAAACGCATTGCTTTTATGAGCTGGTGGGTCGTGAAGCACAAGTGTTACGGTTGTATTGTCAATGTAGTTTGCCCCTGCCTTTACCCCTTGCGGGAGCGCGGCAACTGGACTTGGCCCCCTTACGAAGACGTAGCCTGTGGTTTCTTTGGTTTGGTTATTTTCGCCTGTTGCAACAAATTTAAAATTCTTGCGGCCAAGTGTTTGGGCAAGGTACGGATGCGCAAGGTTTATGGTTGCAGGAGTTGTTGACGTTTGTTGGGCCACCTCAACATTTTCGACAAAGAGCCTTAGCGAAAGTGCTTGATTTGCCGTGGCGGCAAGCGAAATGGATTGGTTTATTTCAACGATTGGCCTTGGTGCAGTGGGAGAGGTAATGGTTAAGGCCAATCCGGGTTGAGCCAAGGCGATGAAAATGTCAGGCCGGGTTTGGAGGTGAGGTGTCGCGGCAGACCTAATTACCAAACAAATTTCGGTGATTGCCAGGTTTGCAGGTACACCATAAAATTCCCTTATGCTGGGCCCTATGGTTAGTTGCCAAATATTTGGAGAAATGTTGGTTAATTGTGGTTGGGTTGCATTGTTGCCCCAACTACCAATCACGTATCTCCAGCGGCCATTGTTTGCGGGGTTTTCGGCACCCGCTATTGTTACACCCGTGTGGGCAAACAAATTTCCTGTGTGCCCCGCAAGTTCGGTGCCTGTTGCGTTAAACGTTAAAACAACTTGGTCTTCAGATGTTGGAAGTGCAGGGTTTGGGGTTACCTGCCCGTAAATAATTTGTCCCAAAAAGAGCAGCACGGCAAAACCTGCAACGAAAGTTTTAAAAAATTTGGTTTTCATCTTAAAAAAATTGAAAAAAAAGTTAATAGCCCTAACTATCAGACTTTAATCGACAAAAATAGGTAATTTTGTGGAAACCGGGTGCATTTTTTAACTTTCAACCAGAAAATAATGTCAAAAAGAACCATTAAAATAATAATTTTGGTCTTTTTAGCGCTAATTGCGCTTTTGATGGCCTCTCCTTTCGTCTTCAAAAACAAAATTGCTGGTAGAGTAAAGTATGAGCTCAATCGAAAACTTGATGCAGAGCTTGACTTTGGCACGTTTAGCGTTTCATTTCTAAGAAGTTTTCCTCGAGTTTCGCTGGTTGTAAATGATTTTTCAATTGTAGGAAAAGGAGATTTTGAGGGCGATACTCTCGCTTACTTTGGGCGATCTTCAATTGGTTTCAACGTATTTAGCCTTTTCAAAAAGTCAGGATTCGAGATTTCGAGAACCCGATTTGATAATGCAAGGCTACATCTCAAGGTCCTTGAAAATGACAACGCCAACTGGGACATTGTAAAAGACGACGGAAAAGATGAAAGGTCGAGCTTTTTGCTCCAATTAACCAGGGTTGAAGTAAACCAAGGCTACATCGATTACCAAGACAAAAAATCGGGAGTGAATGTTTTTGCCCAAGATGTTAACTTGGTGCTTAGGGGCGATCTTAGCAGGTCGGTTACTACCATTTCAACCCGCAACGCCCGAATTGGCTCGTTAAGCTTGAGCTATGCCGGAATGCCCTTGCTCAGCAAGGTTGTTGCCAGTGTAAATGCCAAGGTAGAGGCTGACCTGAAAAACAATGTTTTTTCCTTCCAGGAAAACGAAGTGCTGCTTAATTCCCTTCCTGTAAGTTTTGACGGTTCTGTCGCCCTGAGAGAAAACTCCACCGAGTTTGATTTGACGTTTGGAGCCTCGCGGTCAGAGTTCAAGAACTTCATTTCGGTGCTGCCAACCATTTATACCAAAGATTTCGAAACAATTGAAAGCAGCGGAACCCTTCAGCTAAACGGCTACCTAAAAGGCTCAAAAACCGAAGGAAACCTACCTCCTTTTGGTATTTATCTTGCGGTTAAGGACGGTACTGTTAAATACCCCCAACTTCCCTCTTCGGTTAGTGGAGTCAATATCATTGCAGAGGTTTCGAACCCCGGCAAAACCAGCAACGAAACGGTCGTGGATGTTTCGGAGTTCAAAATGCTTTTGGGAAACAACCCGGTTGAAGGCCGGCTAAACTTGAGCAATTTGGTTTCCGACCCAAGCTTTTTTGCCTTTTTAAAGGGAAAGGTCAATTTAGGGCAAGTTAATGAATACCTCCCGCTCGAGGCTGGCACGAATCTTCGGGGTGTTATTGAGGGCAATTTGACAATTGGGGGAAAGATGTCGGAGGTGAACGCCAAACGCTACTCTGCATTTAAGGCCGAAGGGTATGTATCGGGTCAAAATATATTGATTAACGTGCCCGAAAGGAAAATCATTGCCGAAATACAAAAGGTGGATATGCGGCTTTCGCCTCAATTCTTGCAGGTCAAGGAATTCATTGCAAGAATAAACGACAGCGACATTTCGGCCAAGGGAAGGCTTGACAACATAATAGGATTTTTATTGGACAACCAAATGCTTTCAGGCAGTTTCGAAGCCACGTCAAAACTTTTTGACCTCAACCTTCTGATGGAAGGCAGCTCCAAGGATTCTTCCGAAGCCACCAGTGAGCTTTCGGCAATAATCATCCCTTCAAATATTAATTTGGAGATCAGTGGCAAATTTGACCGCGTGTTATACGGAAATTTGCAATTGACCGATATAACGGGAAAGGTGGCCGCTAATGGTGGCGTGGCTAGCCTCCACAATTTGCGAATGAAAGTCCTTGACGGAAGTCTAATCGTTTCGGGCAGGTACGCTTACCACGAAAAAGGGTCGGTGGTTGACCTGAAGCTGGATGTAACGGGGCTTGATATTCAAAAGTCCTTCGAGGCATTTCAAACGTTCAGGATGTTGGCACCGGTGGCTAGCCACGCCATTGGGCGTTTTTCGGCGTCACTAAATCTTAATGGTGTTCTGGGTAAGGATCTGGCTCCCCTGGCTGAGACCCTTTCGGGGTCGGGAAGATTTAATTCTCAAAACGTTTCTGTTCAGGGTGTTCCGGCATTGGATAAACTCTCACGGCTTACGCATCTCGAAAGTCTTAAAAGGTTCAACGCGAACGACATCCTGGTTATTTTTGATTTTGGAAACGGACGGGTAAATGCCAGGCCATTTGATTTTAGAATTGGGCAGTCAAGGGCAAATGTTGGAGGTAGCATTGGCTTTGACCAAACCCTCGATTATGCCATAACGCTTGATATTCCACGCTCGCAATTTTGCCCTCGGGCCATGAGGATTGTAAACGACTTGCAGCATAAGGCGGCAGCTCGTGGCCTTACCATCAACATTGACCAAAGCGTGAAACTCGAGGCGAGAATTGGCGGAACATTTACCACACCTCAGGTGAGTTTCGACCTTGCTCAAGCCGTGGCCGCCGGCATTGGCCAAATTGTCGGTCAAGTTCAACAGCAGGCCACCACTGCAATTACCGAACAAGTCAACAATGTGGTTGCGGCCATCGATGCCCAACTGGAAGCACGCATAAATGCTTTCTTGGACCAAGCCCGTCAACAAGCCGAAAACGTGAGGCAAGAGTCGAGAAGGCTGGCACGAGGCATCAGAACAGAGGCTTCGGCACGGGCAAAAAAACTGGAGGACGATGCACCCAACGACCTCCAGAAAATGCTGGCCAAACAGGCAGGAAAACTCCTGATAAACCAGGCCGAAGAACAAGCCAAGCGAGTTGAAACCGAAGGCGATGTAAACGCCCAGCGAATCATTGATCTTGCCGGGGAGCGCGCAAGAAAGATTCGGCTTGGAGAGGAGAAGTTGGAGTAAATTTTCCTACCTTTGGGGTTTATTTTTCAGCACAAAACTACCTAACCAAATATCACAGCTAACATAAATGAACTTTGTTGAGGAATTGAGGTGGAGAGGTATGATCCATGACCTCATGCCGGGCACCGAAGAACAGTTGCAAAAGGAAATGACCACGGCCTACGTGGGCATCGACCCCACTGCCGACTCGCTGCACATTGGCCACCTTGTAAGCATTATGATGCTCAAGCACTTGCAAATTGCAGGGCACAAGCCCATGGGACTGGTGGGCGGGGCAACCGGGATGATCGGCGACCCAAGCGGCAAGAGCGAAGAGCGCAACTTGCTGTCCGAGGAGGCCTTGAGGCACAACCAGGAGGCCATCAAAACACAATTGTTGAGGTTTCTCGACTTCGATTGCGGCCCCAACAGTGCCGAGATAGTGAACAACTACGAATGGATGAAAGATTTTACCTTCCTCGGGTTTTTACGCGAGGTTGGCAAACACCTTACGGTGAATTACATGATGGCCAAGGATTCGGTAAAAAAGCGCCTCGAAACGGGTATTTCGTTTACCGAGTTTACGTATCAACTAGTACAGGGCTTCGACTTTTTGCACCTCTACCAAACCAAGAACTGCAAGCTGCAGATGGGTGGCTCTGACCAATGGGGCAACATTACAACCGGTACCGAGCTGATAAGGCGCAAAACAGGTGGAGAGGCATTTGCGCTAACCTGTCCGCTTATTACCAAGGCCGATGGCGGAAAGTTTGGTAAAACCGAGCAGGGCAACGTATGGCTCGATGCCCGATACACTTCGCCATACCACTTCTACCAATTTTGGCTCAACTGCTCTGATGCCGATACCGAAAAGTACATCAAGATTTTTACCCTTTTCTCCAAATCGGAGGTCGATGCAATGGTAAAGGAGCACTACAAGGCTCCACACTTTAGGTTGTTGCAAAAAGAGCTGGCAAAGGACATAACCATTCGCGTTCACGGACAACAAGAATTTGATGCCGCCGTTGAGGCTTCCGAAATATTGTTTGGCAAGGGCACCCAGGAAACCCTGATGGGGCTTTCAGAAGAGGTTTTCTTGGCGGTGTTTGATGGCGTGCCAATATTTGAAGTACCAGCCACCGGCTTCGACCTTGGAATTGAAATAGTTGACTTCTTGACAGAAAGCACCAAGGTTGCCCAAAGCAAAAGCGAGGCAAGGCGAATGCTTAAGGAAGGAAGTATAAGCATAAACAAGAAAAAAATATCTGACGAAGCGGTTATCGGCAAAGCAAACCTTATTAACAACAAGTACGTTTTGATACAACGAGGCAAGAAGAATTATTTCATAGCGATGGCTTTAGGAAAATAAAACAGAAAAATGGTATTTGTCAGGCAGGATTTTATGCCCTGAATGGGCAAAAGTAGAATACTGAAAGCACTTTTTTTCACAAAGCTTGTCCGTGGCCTGGTTGGGGAAACGCAAACCCAAGCTGCACAAATCTGCTCGAAAGCTGCGTGTGCCAAAGTAAGGCAGGCCGATTCACAACAGGGTTTTAGTTAAAAGCTATAATTAGCCAATCAACTTGCCTAACCCTCAACCCATCACCCACCAACCACAATGCGTAACGCCTCGCGAGTTTTTCGGGCATTTTTTGTAAAAAAAAGAATTACTTGCAGCAGGTGCAAACTAAAAAAGGGGCGTTATACAAACGCTCCCTTTTTGTGGTTCCTCAAAAAAACTGCTCTATTTTATCAGGATTACAAGGTACTTTGAAGTGCTCCAAAACCTTGCGCGGTCGTTAATAACCAAGGACCAAACACCATCCTCCTCAACTAACTGCCATGTGCCTGAAGGATGCGTGGTAATCAATTCGAATTTCTTGCCAGTTAGGGGTATGGCCTGGGTGGTAGTCTTATCAATTCGCGCAAACCTTGTATCATCAAAATTGGCTTCAAGGTTTGTGGAGCGGCCAATTCCCAAAAACCCCCCTGACCTGCTAACAACACCCATGTCTCGCAATTCTTTTAGGGTTCCCATGGTGTAGAAAACGGTGTTGAGCTCTTGGGTTTTTTGTTCTATTAGAATATCTCGCTGACGAGTTTCTTCTTCAAGGAATCCCTTGAAATCCTCCAAATCTTCGACCTTGGTGGTAAGGCTCCTGACCTGGGTTGTCATGTTCTGAAGCTGAGCCCTTAGGCTAACTATTTCTTGCTCCTTTTCTTCAACTTGCAGGTTGAGCCTTTTCACCATTTCGTCAAACTCGCTAATCTTTAGGTTGGAGTTTCTAAAATCACGGTTAAGGCGCGCGATCAACTGCCGATTTTTTTCAAGCAACTCGTCAATTGCCTTAATGTCTTGCTGAATAATGTCCATTCGGTTTGGCCTGCCCTCCACTTGAGCGCGCGAAATCATTTTTTCTCTCTCCTTGATGGTGCTGAGATTGGCCTCAATTTCGTTCAAGGAGCCCAAAAATTCATTTAGGGTTCCTTCTTTGGTGTTCAATTGCTCAAGTAGCTCGCTGTTTGCTTTTTGTAGCTGCTCTTTCTCTTCCTTTAGCTTGGTGTTGCACGATAACAAAAACACGGCCAACAAAGATGTAATAATTGCTTTTTTCATGGTTTTGAGTAATTTAAGGTTTATTAATTAGCGTGATAACGATAATATTCAATTAAAATTGTATAGCTTTCTGAAACCATCGAAGTTAGCAAAAAAACTGCCTTTTGTTTGCTCAAATTCACTAAATTTGCCATTCATAAAACCCGGAATGAATGATTGAAGTAAAAAATTTAGACAAAGTTTTCGCGCTTTCGCGGAAACAGCAGAACGAGCTTGGGGTTAAATCCAATAATATTAAAGTTCTGGATAGCATTAGTTTTACTTGCAAACCCAATAGAATATTCAGCTTGTTGGGGCCCAACGGGGCTGGAAAAACTACCGCGCTAAGGATTATATCCACCATTCTTTCACCAAGCAGGGGCAGTGCAAGTATTTGCGGATTCGACGTGGTGGCCGAAAGCACCGAGGTAAGAAAACGAATAGGATTTTTGACCGGCTCAACGGGCCTCTACGAAAGGCTTACACCCGACGAACTAGTAACCTACTTCGGCCGTTTAAACGGGGTAGATAAAAAAGTGCTCACGCAGCGAAAAGATTTTCTGTTCGACCTTTTGGGAATCAACGAGTTTGCAAAAAAGCGAATAGCAAAATTATCAACGGGAATGAAGCAAAAGGTAAGCATTGCACGCACAATAATACACGACCCCGATGTAATAGTTTTTGACGAACCTACCTCTGGACTAGATGTAATAACCGCCGAAAACATAATAAAACTAATTAACGATTGCAAGGAGCAGGGTAAAACGGTAATTTTTTCATCACACGTAATGAGCGAGGTTGATTTGCTTTGCGACGATCTGGCCATAATACACAAGGGAAAAATAATTTATCAGGATACCATGGAAAACTTCAGGCTTAACATGAAGACCGAAAACATAACCATGGAATTCATAAGGCTGGTAACCGAAAGCGAAGCTTAACCTGCTCTTGTACCAAAATTTTTAATTCAACCTTAGGCAACATCACCTATTGCCAAACATCAAAAACCAAAAAATGAAAAACATAATAACCATAGCGGCAAAAGAAATGCTTGACACGCTTCGCGACAAGCGAACATTAATAATGATGGTTGTGATCCCCCTGTTGGTGTTTCCGCTAATACTAAGCATTGTTGGCAAGCTCCAGAGTTCGGCAATGCAAAAGGAGCAAGGAAAACCCCTGATGGTTGGTTTGGTAAATTACGATAACAGTAACCTGCTTGTTGAATACCTTTTTGAAAACCCTGGCTTGAAGCTCGTCAGGCTTCCCGACGAGAATGACCTTGAAGCTCTTGTTAGAAGCGACAGCTTGCAAGTTGCAGTTGTTGTTCCTGAGGGTTTTGCGCAATCCATTTCCGACCTTAAGAGCGGCCAGGTAAAGGTTTTTTTCAGCGAAACGAAACTAACCGTAAAAGAAAGGTTTGACCACGTATTGAGAGAATTTGCCGACAAGGCCCTGATTGAGAGACTTGCAAATCATGGCTTCGACAAGCAGTTTAGCATACCCTTGGAAACCACCTACGTAAACGTGGCCACCCAGCAAGAAATTATTGGCAAACTCGCGGGTGGATTCCTGCCATACATTCTCATACTGTTCTGCTTCATGGGTGCAATGTACCCCGCAATTGACCTCTTTACCGGAGAAAAGGAGAGAAAAACGCTTGAAACCCTGCTAACAACGCCTGTTTCGAGGCTTGAGATCTTGCTGGGAAAGATGGTGGTTGTGGTTATAACAGGCATCGTTTCTGCCCTTCTTGCCATTTTTGGACTGTTTTTGGCCACACAAACCCTCGAGGGCATTCCAGACATTTTCTCCAGCATCATTTCGGCAATGCTTTCATTAACCTTTGTTGCCCTAATGATAAGCATGTTACTTCCGCTTACCATATTTTTTGCAGGTATGTTGATTCCTATCACCATTTACGCAAAGTCATTCAAGGAGGCGCAAAGCATCATTACCCCGCTTAATTTCGTGGTGATTATTCCTGCAATTATTGGCCTAATGCCAGGCATAGATTTTACCACCACCACGGCACTAATCCCAATCGTAAACATTTCGCTGGCTTCGAAGGAAATGATTGCCGGAACCGCCGAGGTGCCATTAATGCTGCTTACAATCTTTTCGATGATTACCTATGCCCTGATTTCCGTGGTTTTTTGCGTTAAATGGTTCGGCAAGGAATCCCACGTTTTAAGGTAAGACCTGGAATTAAACGCCACTTAATTATTGAAAACACTATTTGTGTTTTTCTTTGAAATTGCGATAAATCCTGTTTCTGCCCAAAACATTTAAGTTTCGGTCAACGTGTCTGGTAACTGGATTGCCAACGACGCGAAGGTAACCTGAAACATTTTTACTCCAGGCAACTTCAAGCCGGAGGGTATGATATCTACTTCGCCACTTTTGTGGCGCAATTCTACCGATGCTGCCTCTGCCGAAGCGAACTCCTTCACGTTGTACCCGTGCTCGCGCAATTCGCCGGCTGTTGTTGCCCTTATCAACCGTTCGTCATCGATTACAAAGATTTTTAACATAACGCGAGTTCGAGCCAAGCGGCCAGTTTTTTCAGTTTTCATCATCAATGATTTCTGGCTTCAGAGAAGGTTTCTTTTCCAGAAAAGAATAGGCTGTCAATCCGGCGATCAAGTTTGGCAAGAAGTTCTCGAAGAAACGGTGCCGTGTGTGTTTTATCAGGCAAATTTTTTTCAACCGGTCGTTGGCCGTTTCTGTCAAAGCCCTCTTTTCCGGGTGTATCTTGTATTGCATTAGCAGTAGGCTGTTCTTCATATTCTTGCGGATCTTTGTAACCGGTTGAATTGGCACCAAAAGGGTAATTACCCCGCTATCTGACAGTGAAAATTTACGGTTCTTTGGCAGTACACCATTGCCTGCTGTTAGGATGTGTTGCCTCGTGGCTAATTCAAATTCTTGGCAGAATTAGTCTATTACATGTAAAATTCCTGTAACTTCTTGGTTGTTCGTTTGCAACAAACACCTGCTATACCTTTATTTGTCGGCGCTTTAAAGACACAAAGAACTTTGAAATGAACAACATTTTTTCGGTTTTTTCTTTCTTACATCAAACTCACGTTAATTCAGTAACCCCGGACCACTTTTTCCTTGAACTTCCCGAAACAGGCCTCGCGGGAAATCCAAGGGTACAGTTTGGCAGGATTGACATGGGGGCTTACGAGGCGTCCGTTTTGACCGTCGGACATCTGGTGCCTATCACGGCAAGGGCATCTTTAAGGGTTTTTCCAAACCCGGCACGATCATTCATCACTATTGTTTTTAGTCACGAACAGGGATGCTCCAACACCATATTGACCTTGGTAAATTCAAAAGGTCAATTAGTGCACGAATTAATCAGCGGAATTCTTGCCGCTGGGCACCACAACCTATCTGTTGATTTAGCAACTGCGAGTTTGCAACAGTGCATGTATTTCGTGGTAGCCGAAAATGGCGAATCAAAAGCTGCCGAAAGGGTTGTGGTTTTTTAGACTATTTTATGGTCGAGACCTTTGTTCGGCCCCTTCCAGAAAAAACTCCAAATCGTGAAAGAATGCGCTGTTTTTTACCTCCAATTTGCTGTCTAACCGGTATGCAGCTTGCAAACCCCTGCATTTTTTTAACTCCCTTTGAAACATTACAACATCAAAAAACTCACTTTTGTTCCAAATGAGCAAAAGAAAATCGGGTGCCGGAGCCTCGCAAATGATTGCTCCCTCGGGGTTTTTGTTCTCGAGCAGAAAAAAGTTCATTCTAAATTTACTGCAATAATACCCGTATATGGCAAAGCAAACCTCCTTTTCGTTAATTACGTAAGGGAAATCCTTTGATCGCTCCAAGTCTAAATCAAACTTGTTGTTTAAAGTCCAGGCTAATCTGTATCCCTTCAGATTGCCATGCAAGGCCAAGGTTACAAATGGTGATTGGTATTCAAGTTTCAAAGAATGTTTGGCTGGCATGGATTTATGATTTGAGGGTATCTATTGTGCTAATTTTATGATTTGAGGATGCTGGAGCGAGGCGGCAGCCACGAACTTGTCAATAAATTGGAGCGACTGGGGCGAAGCTGTGAGGATGTGCTGATATTATGATTGGTTCAATTGTTCGGTTACACTACCTTTACGCCTGCCGCCCATTAACCAGAAAATTAAAACGGTTAATTAAATAATTGAAAAGCCAAAGGCAAAAAGCCAAAACTTCATGGTTAACTGATAATTGACAGCTACAACACCATCATTCTTGCATCGCGGCAATTTTCTCCCAAGCCTGTTGCGCTGCCTTTTGTTCTGCCTTTTTAATTGAAAAATCACGACCCCTGCCCCGTACTTCTCCATCAATGATCAACTCAACGTAAAACACGCGGTTGTTCTTTCCGTTTTCTTCATCCTTGGCCAAAACAAAATCGTGCGATAGTTTTTCCTTTTGAGCCCACTCCAAAATTCGGCTTTTGTAGTTGCTCTCGTTGCTGATTATCTCGTCAACGTCTATATGACAGGGTATTATTCTTTTTACAACCACATCGTAGGTAAAGTTGTAGCCCTTGTCGAAGAACATTGCACCAACGAGAGCTTCAAAGGCATCGCCAAGTATTGACGAGGTCGCAAATTTCTGGTCGTTGTTGGTCTGGATTAGCTTGTCCAATCCCATTTTTCGGGCAAGGTTGTTGAGGTATGACCTGCAAACAATCCTTGAGCGCACTTCGGTTAAGAAACCCTCACCCTTAAACGGAAACTTACGGTACAAGAAGTCTGCCACAACTGCACCAAGTATGGCATCGCCGAGGTATTCAAGCCTTTCGTTGCTTTCAACAACACCGTTCTGCTCTTGTCCTGAAAGAGAGCGGTGCCGCAAGGCAAGCCTATACAGCGACACGTTTCCGGGCACGTATCCAAAAAGATTTTTAATGGCTTCCTTGGTTTTCTTTTCGGAAGCCCTACGTTTAAAGTAACTGGAAAAGAAGCGCAAAACGGTCTCTGTTATTACTTTGCAAATTTCTTAATTGCAACGCATGCATTATGGCCCCCAAAACCGAAAGTATTGCTCAAGGCAAAGTTTACTACACGTTTTTTGGCTTTATTAAAGGTAAAATCGAGGTTATTGTCGATTTCAGGATCGTAGGTTTTGTGATTAATGGTTGGGGGTATTATATCATTTACCACCGAAAGTATTGTTGCAATTGCCTCAACGGCACCGGCAGCGCCCAACAAGTGGCCGGTCATTGACTTTGTTGCGTTGATGCTAATCTTGTAAGCGTGTTCGCCAAAAAGCGAAACGATGGCTTTTGGCTCGGCAATGTCGCCAACTGGCGTTGAAGTTCCGTGAGTGTTTATGTGGTCAACATCTTCTGGTTTCTTGCCGGCGTCCTCAATGGCATATTTCATGACGTTTTTGGCACCAAGCCCATCGGGGTGCGGACTAGTAATGTGGTATGCATCGGCCGACATTCCACCCCCGGCAATTTCGGCATAAATTTTTGCCCCGCGAGCCAAGGCGTGCTCCAATTCCTCAAGAATGATGCACCCGGCACCTTCGCCCATAACAAAGCCGTCACGATCCTTGTCAAATGGCCTGGAAGCGGTTTGGGGGTCATCGTTCCTTACCGAAAGGGCGTGCATGGCGTTGAACCCCCCTATACCACCTTCAATGATTGCGGCTTCCGAGCCTCCAGTAACAATGATGTCGGCCTTGCCAAGCCTGATAAGGTTGAAGCTATCAATCATTGCATTGGCGGCAGAGGCGCAAGCAGATGTGGTGGTAAAGTTTGGTCCCCTGAAGCCGTAGTTCATTGAAATATTTCCTGCGGCAATATCGGCAATCATTTTTGGAATGAAGAATGGGCTAAACCGGGGGGTTCCGTCTCCCTTTCCAAAATCCAAAATATTTTCTTGGAATGTTTCCAAGCCTCCTATGCCCGAACCCCAAACCACACCTATTCTGTCAACGTCAAGTTTTTCAGTGTCAATACGGGCATCTTCAATGGCTTCCTTGGCTGCAATAAGGGCGTACTGGCAGAAAGGATCGTATTTTTTTATTTCTTTCCTGTCGAAAAATTGAGTCTTGTCCAAGTTCTTTATTTCGCAAGCAAACTTGGTCTTGAATTTTTCCGTGTTAAACCTTGTAATAGGTGCTGCACCGCTAACACCATTAAGCAAACTGCTCCAGAATTCTGGAACAGTGTTGCCAATTGGTGTAAGTGCGCCTAACCCTGTAACGACTACTCTTTTGAGTTGCATTATCAAGTGTTTTAGGTTTTACTTTTGATTTTCCTGAATGTATGCGATAGCATCACCTACTGTGCCGATTTTCTCAGCTTGGTCGTCAGGAATAGCCATGTTGAATTCCTTTTCGAATTCCATGATTAGTTCAACGGTGTCAAGTGAATCTGCTCCAAGGTCGTTAGTAAAACTTGCCTCGAGGGTCACTTCTTTCTCGTCAACTCCAAGCTTGTCAACGATGATAGCTTTTACTCTTGCTGTAATGTCTGACATAGTTTCTATTTTTTTGATTTAAAACGAACTGCAAAGATAAAGTACAAACAAATACCAATGCAAGTTTTTTAAGCGGTATTTCCATAATTTTTGCACAAAATACTGTTTTTTAGCCTTTTGTATTGGCCTGTACGGTTGATTTAATTTTAATTTTTTGTTTTTTGGCAAATCAGGTGGTTTTTTGAAAAAAAAAGTTAAACTTTGCATTAATCAATAATAGACTCACTCCATGCGGCCAGTTTCAAAAATTAAAATAGCCATGCTAGCTTCAGATAATGGCACCAACGTGGCCAATTTCATCGAGTACTTCAAACTCCATGACATTATTGAAATTTCGCTCGTTATTTCAAATAACCCAGATGCCTATGTACTAAAAAGGGCTGCTAACTCAAAGACACCTCATCTGGTAATAAGAAAGGACGAATGGAATGACAGGGATCACGTGATGGGGCTTTTTAAACTTAGCGAGATTGATTTTATAGTGCTGGCAGGCTATTTGTTGCTGATTCCCGAATACTTGATTGAAGAGTACCCGAACCGGATTGTAAACATCCACCCTGCATTGTTGCCCAAGTATGGTGGCAAGGGTATGTACGGGGCCATTGTACACCAGAAGGTAATAGCCGCCGGTGAAAACAAGAGCGGCATTACAATACATGTAGTAAGCAAGGACTACGACAAGGGAAAGATTCTCTTTCAGGCAAAAACCAAAATTTCGGATGGCGAGACCCCGGAAACCCTGGCCACCAAGATTCAAAAGCTCGAATACGAGCACTATCCAAGGGTTGTTGAATCGCTGATCCTCGAAGAAGTACTATGTCTGCCAAAAAATATCGGCACGTTTTCTTTGGACAGATTCAAGCTCTGGGGAATTAAATCTTGAGGGCTTCCAGGGCTTTTTCAATAGCCCGTAACAGTGGTCGTGCCGAAACGGAACCGCCAACAGCATTTTGCATCCAGGCATTTGGCACCAGCTTTCCCACACTAAACACCCTGTCCATTTCGGTTCCTATATTCAGTCCGCTTACATTTGCCTCGAGTTGAAACTCTATTAGGTGACCGAGAGGATACGCGCTTAGATACAACGGGTAGTTGATCATGTGCGAGTAAATTGCCAAAATTGGCGAGTCCTTTACCCCAAAGGCAGGGTAGAAGTATTTGTTCCAGATTTCGGTTGCAATTCTGATAACGCTTTCCTTTAGCTTTGCGGCATTTGCATTTGGGTTTTGGTACATCCATTTCCACACCGCCATATCAACAAGCGATACGCCCATTATTTCGTAGGTACCCCAAAAAACATCGAGGGCGGCAAGGTGTTTTTGGTTTGGGTCGGTGTTGGAGAACCCGAGGTATTGAAGGTCGCGCACCTGAAAAATAAATGCCAGTGCTTCGGTAAAGGCAGTGTTTGGAACCCCGTTCATCATGTAGTAGTCCACATCGTGCAGGGTAATGGTTTGCTCCACGTTGTGCCCCAGTTCGTGCATTGCTATATTGTAGCCCTTGTAGTCCATACCGGTGGCACCAATACGGGTTCTTAGGTACGAAGGTTGGTTTGTCCTCATGCGGGCACCCCAAGCATGTCCGGGTCCTCTCGATCCCTCAACCACGATTTTTGATGCAATTGAAGAGGCTCTGTCACTTGTCCAACCGAATTTATTCAAAATGTTGACCATATCCTTCTCGAAGGCTTCAGCCGAAGGATACCTAAGGTTAACCTTCTTTGAAAGCACCTCGCCCGAAATGCCGCTTCTTGGCTTGAAACCATCGTACCAGATATCGAAAGGTTCCAACGGCCGACCCAAGCGACTGCTGATAAGCTTGCCCACTTCGGCCACCAAAGGAGAAGAAACCAATTCAACAAAGATGGCTTCTACCTCTTCGAGGGTCATTTCTAAGCCTTGATTAAAGGCTCTTTCAATTGCTGTTGGATAGTTTGGCGAATATTGGTCGGCCTTGCGGGCCACCAAAAAACTGTTTAATAGGTGCTGGTACCTAGTGTTTGGTTCTGAAGTTGCCTGAACCCCATTTCCGTCTAAATCAAAAACTTCGTTGGTGTACGGATTCCACTTGAATCCACCGTTGTTAATAACTTGCTTGGGGATTTCTTGCGAAATGATACGTTGCATTACCCGGTAAATCATCTTTTGGCTTGAAAGGCCATCAGGATTTCCGTAATGGCTTTTTAGCTCGTCGCGCAACCCCCAGTGTGTAATGAGCTTCTTACCACCCGAGAAAAGCGCCTCGCCTTGCTCACCCAAAAGGTTGTCCATGTAAATATTGTATTCCGAAATGTAGCTTTCAGAATTGGTGGCAACAAGGGCACTTTCTTGGTTAATTTCAGATGGCACCCTCGCTGTGAAAATGTCGCCCATGCGCGCGAAGGCCCATTCCTTTCTGGTCCAATTTTGGCCTAACTGATTTTTTTCGTCAAGCGTGAAAAAGGGAAAATTTAGCAAGGTAACAAAAGCAATTTTGGTTTTGAAAAAATCCTCGGCAAGGTGGGCGTAAGGCGAGTAACTTGCAAACATTAGGTCAACCGGTGTCATTGGCTCCCTGTCGAGGTGTACCCCCTTGCTAAAATCAACGTTTATCTGGTGCAGGTGCCCCCAAATGGTTTCGTAGTTTTTTGAAAGTTTTTCGAATAATTTTTCACGCTCAACGGCATCTCCGGCAAAGTTTTCGATGCAGAATTTTTCGAACTCTTCGAGGGTTCCGTCCGATTCTTTCCAAAGGGCAGCAACCTGCATTACACCTCGCTGGGCCAAATCTCGAATTTCCTTGCCATATTTGGCAACAAGCTCGTCAACAATTGAAGCTTGCTTTTCTTTTGTTACAGATAACATGTTGTTTTGAGTTTGTTTGTGGTCTTTGGTGCTGCATCCCACCATAATTACTAAAGAAGCAAGCACCGCAATGATCGAATTTTTCATTTGACAAGGTTTTTTGGTTTGGTATTTATGGTTTAAGAGAGCAAAATTAGGAAATTAAAACAATTAACTGTTGCGTGGATTGGCTTATTTGAAAATTTGATGATTTGAAGGTTACGAAAATTTTCATTACCCTTCTGCACTAAACTTTTTTGGGGGCAAAAAAAACCTTATGTGGCAATCAAAGTTACTCCTTGACAAACTTTGCTTTTTGGTGAAAGTTTTCGACACTAATAAAATAAACACCCCTTTCGAGCCCGGAAACATCAATTTGCGTTTGCACCCCGGCAATTTGACCCATAAGCACCACCCTGCCATTTACGTCAAAAATTTGATAAGTTGCTCTTTCGTCAATACCGATAACTCCCTCGGCTGAAATCGAAATCAAGTTTTTCGTCGGGTTTGGAAAAACGGAAAGCCTATGGTTGTTAATGTGAACAAGACCCGATGATGTTGATGATTTGAAATTGGCCTTGAACGAAACATTTTCTGCAGGAACAATAAAGTTATGATATGGCGAGGTAGAGATAATTTGTCCGGAAGCATCAGTCCAATTGTCAATAACCCAGCCTTGATTGGGCAGGGCTTCGAGCTCTACTTGATTGCCGGGCACGTGAAAGCCAACCCCTCTTATTGTGCCGGCATTGGGCGGATTGACCTCAACGGCGATTTCGAAGGTTTGAACCACGGGGCACTGCAAGAGAATGCCCCCGTGCTCCAAAATCTTGTCTTGTAGAATTTGATGGCTTACGGGCCAAATATCCTGTTCGGCAATTGAAGCATCAGGTTTAATAATAACAAGGGTGGGGTTGGTAAAAACCTGATAGCTTTCAAAAATTGACACCCCGTAATTACGGGCAATCTTGTACGAACCAAAGGAGTTGAAAGGAGGCCCCGAAAAGTCTTCATGGGTGTGAGTACGGCTTACTTTAAAAAAAACAACATTCCCAAAATTACAACCAAATGCCTCAAAGTTGCTTTGAACGATGGGGTATGTTGCAGAACAACTGCCACAGCCAACCGAGGTAAACATTATTAGTGCAAGTTTGCCGTTTTCAAGATAATTAAACAATGAATGAACCACGCCGGTTACGTCAACCACTTTAAAATCTTTGGCCACGGTAAGTGGGGTTTGACCCTTGGCGAGGCAGAAAAACAAAACCAACGAAAGCGAAAAGGCAATAATCTTTTTCATAATACCTTGTTTTTACGGCGTGAAGGTATGACAAAAAAACAAAATCGCCTTCTAATTTGTTTGAAAGATGCCATTCGAACAGAACACCGTTACTACTTTTGCGACGAATACACAAAATTATTGCAAAATTAAATTCCTTAATTTGGGTGATTTTCGAGATTTTAAGCTTTCGCCATTAGGCAAATCGGTTTGCGGCAAAAAAAGTTAATTGCGAGGATAACAAAAGTTGAAAATGAAGCTATTTCATCGCGAGGTTGGCAATGGGCCGCCCTTGATAATGTTGCACGGGCTGCTGGGAATGTCAGATAACCTGATGGCAGCGGCACGTTTGCTTGGCCATAACAACAGAGTAATTCTTGTTGACCATCGTAACCACGGCCGCTCAGGGCATGATTCAGTTTTTGGTCATGGTGCCATGGCAAACGACTTGTTGGAATTGCTTGACCAACTGAGCCTTTCGAAGGTTTCAATAATTGGCCACTCGATGGGGGGCAAGGTGGCTTTGAAGTTTGCTTACGACAACCCGGGCCTTGTAAACAAACTTATTGTTGTTGACATTAGCCCCGCTGCATATACCAGCCCCGTTGAGCACCAAGTAATCATTGACCAAATGATTGCCATGGACTTGTCGCAATTTTCAACCAGAGGAGAGTTGGAACAGGCGGCGAGGCAAAAATTTGGCGGCACTTTCAAGGAACATCTGGTTTTGAAAAATATTATCATTGACCCCCACAAAACCTTTGCCTGGAAGTGCAATCTGAAAGCCATAAATGAAAACCTTTCGAAAATAATGGAAGAAATGCTTCCGGTGGGCAAGTTCGAAAAATCCACCCTTTTTATCAAGGGCCAAAACTCAAACTACATTCAACCACGTGACAAGAAGCTAATCGAAAAACATTTTTCAAATGTTAAGATAAAAACCGTTTCCAACGCAGGGCACCTGGTTCACTCCGACAATCTCGCGGGTTTTATCAAAATAGTGGAGGATTTCTTGGTGATGCAGTAATGGCGCTATTTTTAGGGCCAATTCGTAAAAACCTTTTGAACATTTCGGCTTTAGGAAAACAGTCGCTTAAGTTAAGAAATGCAACGCTGGCAACCCGCATCCAAAGACACTGATTAAAAGCAATATCTGAAATAACCTGCGTTGTTTGATTGTGCGAAATTGGCGTTCCAACAAGAAATAACGGCAAACGAAACGATTTTAAGTCAAGATTAATCAAGTTTCAACAGCTGAATCTATTGCGTTTCATTCGTGTACCTCGCTTAAGGCCGAGCAGACCCCGTAAATAGTCGGAATAGGATTGATGCACTTTTTTGATTCAACAAAAAGGTGGTATTGAAGTGTATTGTTTGCATTTTTGCCTTACACTGGTTTTCGCGTCCAACCTTGGCTTGATTTAATGTTTGACACAACGTAAACCACTTTGACAAGAAAAATACAATTGCGGTTTTGTGCAAAAAATTGTCCTCCAGTTACCTGCCTCGAACAAACTTTCATAAAAGCTCTCCATATTTTTTGGCACTGTTTACTCATGCCGGGTACACCAAGATTGAAGTCGCACCAGCAGGCAATTTTTACGACCAAACCACTTGGCACATGATGGGTTCAAAGTCAAAGTATGAAAGTTCGCTTGGCAAATAGAGTTTGCACGATTGTTGCATAAGACGGTAACATTGACAACAATTCCCGGTTTTATGGCATCCAATCCTTAACTGGCAGCCCCCGTGGGAGGCAAAAGCAATGCCTTTGAATTTGTTGACAAATTTCTGCTTCGCGGAAATGGTATTTCAAAACAAAAGGCAAAAAATTACTATTTGAGGGTTGCCAAAAGCAACTTTTCGAGGCTTTAAAATGGCGGCGGCTCCCTTACGTAATTGACATTTTCGAGTCAAAAAAATCAGCCTTCAGCGTGGTTAAAATATTTCTTGAAGTGAGAGTTTTGTTTGAATTGTGTGGCAAACCCTTTGACTTGTAAAAACAAGGCCCGACGCAGTTGTTGCGTTGGGCTTTCGTTCAAGACCATTTGGGCGAAGCATAACCCACCGCTACTTTTTCAACCATCTATCAAACCAATTGTGGAGTTCGTTGTACCAGAAAATTGAATTTTGCGAGGTGAGTATCCAATGGTTTTCATTGGGATAATACACCAGCCTGGCATCGAGTCCGCGACTCTTGTAAATGTTGTAAACCAAAAACGCATGGGCAACTGGCACGCGATAATCTAACTCGCCGTGAATTACAAGCATCGGCGACTTAAAGTTTGCCGCAAACTGGGCCGGGTTCTGGCTGTTGAGCACGTCGAAGTTTTCCCAGGGGGTGCCACCATACTGGTAACCCCTGTTTGCACCATAATCTGATGCAAATTGCAAGTGAAGGTCGTAAACCCCGGCATGGTTTACAAGACAGGCAAACCTATCGGTGTGTCCTGCAATCCAGCTAACCAAATATCCTCCATAGCTTCCGCCCGTTGCTGCCATCCTATTTGGGTCAACCAATCCGCGGTCAATCATGTAGTCAACGGCATTCATAATGTCAATAAAGGGTTTGTTTGCGTGTTGGCCGTGTATGCTTATTGCAAAATCTTGACCGAAACTGGTGGAGCCGTGAAAGTTTGGCAATATTGAAATGTAACCTGGTGCCGAGAAAAGCTGACTGTTCCACCTATAGTGCCAATTGTCGCCAAATATGGCGTGTGGCCCACCATGAATCATCACTACCAAAGGGTATTTTATTGATGGGTCGTAATCGGGTGGGTAATTGATAAACATCTGTATGTCGGCATTGTTTGCACCCTTGTAGGTTACGTTTTCGGTGCGGCCAAAGTTTATTTTCGACAAAATTTCATCGTTAAAGCCGGTGAGTTTCTTCAACCTTTGACTCCCCATTTCGCCCAAATTAAGAGTGTATAGCTCGGCCGGGCTGCTCAAGTTGTCGTGATTAAAAACAATTCTGTTTGGGCCTGCCAGGGCCGCCCCCCTGTTGGTACCTTGATGAAACAACCTTTGATGGCGGCCTCCACTTGCCGCGATTCTGAAAACTGACTGCCTCGCATCATCTTCAGCAATGAAATAAATTGTATCGCCACCAGCACTCCAAAACCAATCCTGACACGAGAGGTCAATGTTTCCGGTCAACTCCCTGTGGGTTCCCGAAGCCAAATCATTAATCACCATAACAACGTTGTCGGCATAAAAGTGGTGAATTTTTTGCTTTCCGTATAGGATAAACCTTCCATCGGGACTAAAAACCGGCCTTGTGTCACCGGCTTTGTTGTTGGGGGTTATGTTAATCAAGCTGCCGCTGCCATCTGTGTTAAGCAGGAAGATGTCGTGGTTTATGAAGTTGTATGGAGGCTCCGTGACGTTCAAGCTCACTGCAATGGTTTTACCATCGGGCGAGATATCGTAACCAACACCTCCCATCATTTCAAAATAGTTGCTAGTGTTTGGCATAAGATCCGTAACGGAGCCGCAAGCAAGATCAACACTAAATAGTCGGGGATAGTAACCATCGGTTAGCCAGCGATCCCAAAACCTGAACGTGCTGTTTTCGGTAACCTTGGCTGTTACCTTGCTTTCGCGCAGTTGCTTTTGCAATTGAGACAGTTTGTCCCAGTCGCCATCGTATTCTGGCAAGATGTTGGCTCCAAAAGCGAGGCGCTTCCCGTCTGGAAACCACTTGGGCTCAAAAACACCAACGGGTAGATTAGTTACCTTGCGGGCCTCGCCACCGTCTATGGGCAAAATGTACAATTGACCCGGGCCATCATGACGCCTCGAAACAAAGGCAAGTTTGTTGCCATCAGGGCTCCAAACGGGTGAACCATCCTTGCCGCTGTAAGTTAGCTGTGTAACCTTACCGTCGGCGTTATTAGCCAAAAAAATATTTGCCGCCGACGTGTTGGCTTTAATGTCAAACTCGGCAACAACGAAAGCCGACCATTGCCCGTTGGGCGAAACTTCCGGATTGCCAACCCGCTTCATTTGCCAGAGCAACTCGGGGGTAATGGCTACCTTTTCGGATGCAACCAGTTGGTTAAACCCGACAAATACAAGCAAAACTAAAACAACAAAAAAACTTCTACTGCTCATGATCAATTGGTTTTTGTGTTAATAAAACAGCATTTATTTATCAATTCGTGAAAGAATTTCTCGCCTTGATTGAGGCAAAGACTTAATATTTTTTTTTGTGAATCTCGTGTGGTTTTTGGATTATTTGTGTAATAGCCGCCTAAAAAAGTTACACCAGAATACTTGTATGGTGCCGCGAACTAAAAACTTCAATTACTTATGTTTGGTTTAGTTAAAAAAATAATTTTCAGGCCAAACGCCAAAATCGGTTTTAATTTTCGGCTAAATCATCTAAATGGTGCTTAAGGGCGACCACCGAAATGCTTATTTCGTACATTGACAGGCCAAGGGAAAACAACAGGGAGGCGAGGCTAAACCCGAAAAACACAATTCCAACGGTGTTTTGCTCAACGAATATAAGAAGCATTGCAAGCACGGAAAAAAACAAACTCGCCACGCCAATTACCTGCATATCCCTTATAAGGTTAATTCTTTTGCGCAAGTTTTCGATTTGGAGCAAGATGCTTTTGGTTTTATGCTGCTCGTAGCTTGTTTTTAGTCCCCGAATTATTTGGGCGATTGTCAAAAATCGGTTAGTGTAGGCCAACAAAATCAGCGACGTGGCCGAAAAAAGCAATGCAGGGGTTTCGATAGAAAGTGTCATTAGAATGGTGTTTTTTATGATATGCGATTTTGAGAAAAGAAAACCTTGCTCAAAACAAGTTCGTCAACGGCGGCTTGTCGTTGGTCAAGCATTTTGCCAAGCTCTTGTTGATTGTCATGAAAAACAATTGGGCCGGCAACCTGCATCGATAAAAACGGGAATATGGCCACCGAGAAAGTATTAACCAGCAAATACCTTGCATCAACCCGTTGCATTCTGCCTGAATCCGCTTCGTGGTCAATTTCCGTTTGCACCTCTCCCAGCCGTGCCTTGTATCTTTGCAAAAGAGGGTACATGATTTCGGGATTTTGCTGTGCTTCGTGCAAAATGAAATTTGGCAAGAACGGCTCCCGAAGCATCAGTTGCAAGAACTTGTTTACCAACAGCCTAAACCTTTGGTGCAGGGTGCCGGTTTCTCTGTTGGTCAGCACCTTGCAAAGCCCTGAAAGCGTTTCGAGGGTGTTTTCCATAACGCGGCTAAAAAGGAATTCTTTGTTTTCGAAATAGTAATGGAGTAACGCCTTGTTTACACCCGCCAAGTTGGCAATTTCTTGCATGCGGGCACCAGAGTAACCCTTCAAAACGAAATGATCTTTAGCGGCAGCCAAGATCCTTTCTTCAGCGGTTGGCTCGTATTGGCTCATTTTTTTGAAGTTTTTGAATTTTTCTCCAAATATATGAAAATTTTGCCAAATAGTTAAGGTGGCTTGTGTGTTAAAATGCATTGAAATACTTTTTGTTTACCAAAAAAATGCCTTTTGTTGAACATTTAACAGGTTGAAACGTTAATCGTACAAAAAACTTTAAAAAAACCCAGAATGGAAAAGAAAGCAATAACCAACTTAAAATTAAATACTGTAATTACAAACAGGTGGAGCCCGAGGTCGTTTTCCGACAAGGCAATTGAAAAAGAAAAAATTCAACAATTCTTCGAAGCAGCCCGCTGGGCGCCCAGTGCATTCAACGTTCAGCCTTGGAGTTTTATGGTCGGAATCAAGGGTGATGAAACTTGGCAAAAGATTTTTGAATCGTTGGTAGAATTCAATCAAATGTGGGCGATAAACGCTCCCGTACTCGTGGTTGCAGTTGGAGCAAAAGTGCGTGAAGCAGACGGCCAGGAGAATGTCACGTGGCAATACGACTTGGGCCAGGCAGCTGCCTACCTTACAATTCAGGCTTACACCGATGGCTTGGTAATGCACCAAATGGGGGGCTTCGATCAAGCCAAGCTTGTTGAGTCATTCAACCTGCCCGAAAACTATCACCCGGTGAGTGTTTCAGCGGTGGGCTACCAAGATGTTGCCGACAAACTTCCTCACCCGCTTGACCAGCTCGAAAAGGGCGAAAGAAGTCGCAAGCCGCTTTCCGAAATAGTTTTTTCTGAAACCTTCGGAAAAACATCAAGAGTAATTTAGCAGAGAGCCACGTGCGAATAGCCATGCGTGTGCCATAAACGACTGACCGACCGGGCGTTTAGGTGTTTGTAATTTTTGATTTATAATTACTGATTTTGGTTTTGCAACTACTCCGTGCGGTGATGATGCCGAACCGCCGGGTTTGCAATTGCACTTAAACGTATGAGCAATTCTCGGCTGTTCACCATTGGTTCTAAACTCAATGATTTGTAATTGCTCCCTCTGCTCTTGATAAGGCTTGGCTAAGTTCGTAATTGATACTAGCTCTTTCTTTTCAGTGAAAAACCGCTTCAAGCACCTTGTGAGACCTTATTTCTTTAATCCCTTGCAGGTGAATCGAGTAGTATTCAATGATTTTTTCCATCAAGAATTTTCTTGTGGACGAATCAATTTTTATTTGATTGGATTCTTCAATGCTGGTCATACAAATTAGCCAGAAAATTTCACTGTTCTTTCGATCAAGGCAAACGCGGCCATCTTGTTCACGAGGCAGGTAAAACCCCTCCTTGAGCGAAAAATAGCAGTTTTTGTCATCAAAATTGCTGCGCGGAAAAAAGCCAAGATGCCCCGTAAGTTGCATTAAAAAAGACAGGTGGAAATTCGAAACCCCCTCCTGGGTCTTGTCAAGCAAACAAAGCGAGTTTTTTATGGAGTCGTACATGCCAGGAGTTGATTCTGATTGTTTCAAAACTGCAAGCAGCACTTCTGCCAAGAAAAGAGAAACGGTGGTTTTAACAATATCTGATGGAATGGTTTTGTAGGGCTCCTTCAAAACCAATTCTTTAATATACTGCAAATTACTAGAATCCTTTTTGTAGTAAACCAGATCCAAGATGGTAAGAGGTTCGAACATTGCAAGTCGAAATTTGGCGCGTGTCTTCTTGGCTCCCGGAACATAGAATGATAGCAAGCCGGCCTCGCGAGTAAGAACCGAGACAATTATCGAGGTCTCGGAGTAATTGAGGTAATGCAATACCAGGCCTTCTGATTTACTTAACATTAACCCTTTTTAATTCACGAAAAATATCTTTGTTACTTCGGTTTGGCTGCCATCGGTGTTGGAAGAAAATACAAGATAAACCCCGGTTGCGGGCCTTCTTCCGAAAAGGTCCTTGCCGTTCCAAATGGCCTGACCTCCCTCGGCTATGGTCTCGTAAACCAAATTACCTGCAATGTCGGTAATTTTTACCCTGGCATTTCTAACAAGGCCCTTTACCGAAATGTAACCTGTATATCCAGGCCTCACTGGGTTTGGAAAGGCATAAACATCGGTGTGTACCTGGGGGGCTTCGGTGGCAAACCCCCTAAATGAAACCAGTCCCTGATCTGTGGCAAAAAACACCTCGCCTGTTTGTCCGTTTATGGCAATATCCAAAATGTTGTTTGATGGCAGTGGGCTGTTTTCCCTGGTAAAATGCAATATATTGCGCCTTCCATCCGAAGACTGCAAGAAAGCTCCTGACCTTGTTGTTCCAAACCATTTTTTATTCGATCCGTCAATAGCGATGGCGTTCACAGTTTCATTTTCGAGCAGGTAACCGGCAAAACTACCCTCTTGTACAATAAGTCGGGTGGCATCAACAGGTTGATTTGTAAGAACCCTGCCGGTTGAGTAGAAAACCACCACCCCTTGGTCAGAACCCACCCAAACGTAACCGTCGTGGTCAACTGCAAGCGAAAAAACATTATTTGAGGGCAAACCGCCATTTCCGGGCATGGTTGAAAGCCTCCTTTCGGCAAAACCAGAGGCGGTGTCAAGATTGCTTTCCTTCATAACGTATAGCCCGCCACGGGGCATCAAAACCCACTTTTGCCCGTCACGGTCTATGGCTATTCTACCCATTTGGTTAAGGGCTACGAGTCCGCTGCTCACAAAGCCGAGCCACTGGTCGTTGGGCTTTTTTACTACAACGGGATTGGTGGAGTGAGAATTTGTAACCCAAAGGTTACCACTTTTGTCCACGGCCAAACCTCCCAGCCTAATTGGCGGTTTTCCAGGAACCCCATTGATCCTTTGCAACGGGCTATTGTTTTCGCCCCAAATCTTGTGAGGTTGCTGGTTCCTGAATTCAAGCAAACCATCTGAAGTAGCGGCGGCATAAACTTTTTCGGGGTTTCCCGTGTCAACGGCAATTCTGATAATATCAATCAAGGGTTCCATCATTGGAAATTCTGATCGGTGAAAACTTTTCCACTGTTCGTTTCCAAACAAGAAGACTCCATCACTATTCCACGTGTTGTTTCCATCAGAAAGTATGGCTCCCGGAGCCACCCAAAGGTTGCCGCCTCCCGCAGCCAAACCAAAAGCCCGGTGGGTTCTTGGCCCATTCAACAAAATACGTTCAAACGAAGATGCAGATACACGACGAGCCAATCCAACGTTGTTGTCGGCAATCCAGAGCCTTTGGCCGTTGTCAAACAGCATATCCAAGGCACTAACTTCCTCGCCTTCCGGGTAATTCTGGATGTACTCTTCACGAACAAACTTTTGAGAGTGGAGGTCAAAATTCAAAACATCGAGCAACCAGGCATTCGAAACCAAAAGCTTGCCTCGGCTTTCCCTAATCCTTCGTATTTCGGGATACCGATATTGAGTATCGCCAAGCATTGCGGGCTGCCAGCCGCTTCCTTGAACAAAAAACAACCGGTCGAAGTTGTCAATACCGCCTATAACTGCAACAATTATATTGCCAAAGCGGGCAACGGTCTTTACCCTTTCGGAGGGGTTTCCTGACACAATCACCTTTTGCCAATTTTGAAAGTCAGCCAAGTTTACTCCTTGCCTCGGGGCAACCATCATTCCGGCATTGGTGGCGGCATAAATGTGGGTGTCGGAAAACGCAACCTCCTTAACCTCCACGAAGCTGCCAAAAGGGCCTATAAAATACGAATCGCGGATAAGGTACTTCTCCAGGTCAAAATTAACAATGCCAAAATCACAAGCAAGGAAAGCTCTGTTGCCCTGTATGGTAATGCTATTAATCTTCTTGCTTCCGATAATCGACGACATTGATATATCCACAACGTTGATTACCTGGCCATCTTTCAGTACGTCAATGGCGCCATTTGCAAATCCTAAAACAACAGCATCAAATTCATGAGAGTAGGCCATGCTGGTAATCCCAAATCCCGAAAGGCCATTAACCTTGTTAATCTTTTCTAGGCTATTGTCTTGCTTGTTAAAAACGACCAGTCCAAACTCAGTTGCGCCAATTATGCTTTCGGGGGTTTCGGTTACTGCAAGAACCCTATTTGATGGTAAATGGTGCCTCCATTGGCCTACCGGTAGGCCCTGTGAAAAAGCTGTATGCGAAAGAAAAAGAATGGTGGCAAGGAGAAACAAGCCTAAGGCAAAAAAGGATTCCTTGCAAGTTTTGTTCATTATCTGGATAAATTTCTAAAAGATGTTTTCGCGAAAATCGTTGGTAATCTCCCTCTGTGAACCAACATCCTCAAAGCGGTTTTGTTGAAAATCAAATTTTGAGGGCCTTTCAAAATCGCCCTTGAAAAGACCAATTGTTTCGTCATCGTAAATTCGCCTCATATACAATGCCCAAATTGGCAAGGCCATGTTGGCTCCCTGGCCCAATGCGGTTGACCTGAACCTAATCCCCCGGTCTTCTCCTCCAACCCAAACGCCAGTTGCCAAGTTGGGAGTTATGCCCATGAACCAGCCATCAGAGTTGTTTTGAGTAGTGCCCGTTTTGCCTGCAATTGGATTCGTAAGTCCATACCTTGCTCGTATTCTCCTCCCTGTACCAATTTCAACCACCGCCTTCATGCACTCCACCATTACAAAAGCGTTTGATTCGCTCATTGCTTCTTCCTGTTTTGTGGAGTAAGTTTGAATTAGCAGCCCGTTCCTATCCTCTATTCTTGTTATGAAAACAGGCTGTATGTAAACCCCCTTGTTGGCGTATGCGGCAAATGCTGCAGTCATTTCCTTAACCGAAATGTCGGCCGAGCCAAGAGCAATGGAAGGGACCGGGTCGATAGGAGAGGTTATACCCAAACGCCTAACAAGATTGATCACCGTTTGGGGTGGAAACTTGTTTATCAAGTAGGCGGTAACCCTATTTATTGAATTGGCCAGGGCATCGTTAAGCGCCACCAATTCACCCTCCTTGTAGGTTGAACTGTTTTTCGGGGTCCATGGTGGGCTGCCGGGATTTTCGATTGTTATTGGAACGTTTGGGACCATGGATTGCGGCCCGTACTCACCATCGCGCATGGCCACGGTGTAAACAAAAGGTTTAAAAGTGGATCCCACTTGCCTGCGTGCAATCACCCCGTGGTCGAATTTAAAATGCTTGTAATTGATTCCTCCGACATAAGCCTTGACGTGCCCCGTTTGTGGCTCGATTGAAATTAGTCCGGTGTTGAGGAAGTTCTTGTAATACCAGATAGAATCGAGAGGCGACAGTAATGTGTCTATTTCTCCTTTCCAAGAAAAGATAGTCATTTGAACAGGCTTTTTGAAAGCCTCGAAAATGGCCTCTTCCCTTGCTCCCTCTGCGCGCATTTTTCGGTACCTGTCACTTCGACGCATCGAGTTTTCGATGCTTGTTTGGATTTGTTGCTTGCTAAGGTCGCGTCCAAAGGGGGCGTTTTCAAAACCCTTCCAATGTTTGAAAAATTCATCTTGCAGGTGCCCGCCAAGATGCTCTTTCACGGCCTCCTCGGCGTAGCGCTGCATGCGCGAATCAATCGTGGTGTAAATCTTTAGGCCGTCCTTGTAAATGTTGTAGTGGGTGCCATCAGGCTTCTTGTGTTTTTTGGCCCACTCGGTAAGCTCGAGCCTTAGGTATTCGCGGAAGTAAGTTGCCAATCCGGAGGTGTGATCCTGAACCCTAAACTTGCTAACATCCAAGGGCAATTTCCTGATTGAATCAAACTCTGTAGGGTGAAGGAGCCCGTATCGATACATTTGCCCCAAAACAACATTTCTGCGTCGTTTGGCCCGCTCGGGGTTGCGCACGGGGTGAAACCAAGATGGGGCTTGAAGCATTCCCACCAGCATTGCAGATTCCTCAACGGTTAGTTCGGCAGGAGTTTTATCAAAGTAGGTCTTGGAGGCCATCTTAATACCGAAAGAGTGACTTCCAAAATCAACGGTGTTAAGGTACATTGCTATGATTTCCTCCTTGGTGTAGTTTCGTTCGAGTTTGACAGCGGTAACCCATTCCTTGAGCTTCACGAAAACGGTGTAGAAAAGGGATGCGTTTTCGTTGCGAGGAAAAAGGTTTTTGGCGAGTTGCTGGGTAATTGTGCTTCCGCCGCCAGCACTTCTCTTCCCTCCAACTATGTTTCTCAACACAACCCTCATTATGCTTCGGGTGTCAATACCGGCGTGTTGGTAAAACCTCACATCTTCGGTGGCCAGCAAGGCGTTTACCATGTTTATTGAAATCTCATCGTATTTTATCGGCGATCTGTTGTCAATAAAAAAGGTGCCAAGCAAAACTCCATCGGCCGAGTAAACCTCGCTTGCAAGATTACTTCTGGGATTTTCGAGCTCCTCGAATGAAGGCATGAACCCCAAAAGACCCAATGATATGCTCGTGAAGAACAAAAACACGAAAACAACAAGTCCAAAGAAGCCTGCCCAAAACCTTCTTATAAGTTTTGGTTGCCTTAAAAAGGTATTTTTTGCAGTTTGGAGCAACATGGTAAGATAACGTTTTAGCAAAAAACTTATTTTCTTTCTACGGCAATACCAATGTCGTATATGCCCTCAAGGGTTTGTGTTCGCATGGCTTGCCGGAACGAAAAACTATAAATGCCCGTTCGGGGAAACCAAACGTCGGTTCGAAAAAGAAACCGGTTGCTCTTTATCTTTCCGCCACCGCGGCCGGTCCACCTTCCCGATGCATCGGCAATTATGCACTCAAGCGTGTCGCGCACAGATTGCCCGTCGGGAAAAGTGATGTCAAGAAACAAAAACAAATTGCTGTTTGGGTATGAGGTTGTGTTTCTAACATTCACGTACAGGTTGTGAAGGCTAAGGGTGTCGGTTATCTTGACTTCGAAAACCACCTTTCGGCTTTGTGGCCAGCCCTCGGCAGGCAAAGATTGGTTGCTGTCAAAAACCACATTGCTCGTGCATGCAGCAAATGCAGATCCAATTGCAAATAAAGTAACAAACAGCTTGAATGGTTTTGCGAGCATTTGGGTTGTGGTTAATTGCCCTGATTGTTCTTGAACTTGTTTTTTTTGCGTCGGTTTTTTCGAAAACCTTGGTTGTTATTATTGTCGAACCGGTTTAGATTTCCCTCCAATTCATTCATGATTTCTGCCTGGGGGGCCTGGTATTTGTTTTCGGGTTCGACAATTTCTTCCACGTCCAGAAGATCCTCGGGCCGTATCTTGCGGATATTGGCATCACGGATTTCCTTTGCCCTTTCAAAGGATATCATGAAAATTTTACCGGGATTATCCTTGTAGGCATAACCAATCAAGCCCCTCAAAACATCTGTTTTTTGAAAAAATGCAGCTCCCTTTTTAGTATAGAGTTCCTGAATGTCGTCGGGGATTGATTTAATTTGCTCTACATAGGTCTCGTTCTCGAAATTGATACAACACTTCAGCTTGTTGCACTGCCCCGAGAGCTTGGAGGGATTGAGCGAGAGTTGCTGGTTTCTTGCAGCATTTGTAGAAACCGACCTAAAGTTAGTGAGCCAGGTGGAACAACAAAGCTCGCGTCCACAAGTACCTATGCCGCCAATTCGACTTGCCTCCTGCCTCATGCCAACTTGACGCATTTCAACCCTTACCGAAAAGGTTTCGGCCAGTATTCGAATAAGCTCCCTGAAGTCAACCCTTTCGTCAGCAGTGTAATAAAAGGTGGCCTTGGTCTTGTCTCCCTGAAATTCCACATCGCTAATCTTCATTTCCAGGTTAAGATTGGTTGCCAACTCGCGAGAGCGAAGCATGGTGTGTTCTTCTTGCCTAATGGCAGAGGCCCACTTGTCAATGTCGGAAAGCTTGGCTTTTCGGTACACCTTGCGAATATCGTTTGATTTTGGGTTTACCTTTCTGGCTTTCATTTGGATCTTTACCAGAGGTCCCGACATCGACACTATTCCAATGTCGTGACCTGGCGAGCCCTCAACGGCCACCACGTCGCCATCGTCAAGGGCGAGCCCTTCGGGTAGTTTCATGATATCCTTGCGGCCATTTTTAAAGCGAACCTCTACAAATTCGAAATTCTGGCGTTCGGGCAACGGGGGGAGGTTCTTCAGCCAATTGTGCGACCCAAGCTTGCAGCATGAATGGCTACACGTGGGTGTGTCGCGAAAGCCCTCTCCTGAACTCGTGCGACACCCTCTGGTTGCAAAAATGTTTGAGTTGGTGTTATCGTTCAACGCAATAATGATTAAAATTAAGGCAGAAGAATCAGGGTGCTTGTCTTAAAACCAAAGTATTCCAAGAAACACCTCAAAGCATTTTCTGGAAAAAACATTACAAAGTTACTAAATTTTCCATCGCAATCACCTAATTGTGGTTTTGACGGCAAAGGCTCAATACCTTCATTGAGCCTTTCTTTTCAACAGGTTTGCCATTGCAAATGATAGTTCGGTAAAAACAATTTTGGCGTTGGCATTTCGCTCAACGTGGTAAATGGCTTTGTTTAGCTTTTCAACAATCTCAAGGGTGTTGGTGTGGTTTACAAAGACCGAAAACTTTCCGATGAAATCCATGATTTCGTTTTCCACTCTAATTGCTCTTTCGGCGTGGTAGTTGTGCAGAACGCACTTCCTTACTATTGCAAGCCCTCTTTGCAGCATTGCCTTTTGCCTCTCCCTGCCTTCCTTGGCAAAACCATCAACCCATTTAAGCAACTCTATCATTGACCTGTTTTTGTCAAAACAAAGCCTCATCCAGTTTCTAAAGTCTTGAAACTCGGCCATTGGATCATACTCACATTGCAACATACGTTGGGTTTCAGAAAAACTTCCTCCCGAAAGGAAGGCAAGCCTTCGGGCATTCTCTGGCTCAATTCCGTGTTTTTTAACCAGAAAGTCGGAAATATCCCGGTCTTGCAGAAACGGAATGTTTACGATTTGTGTTCTCGACAAGATGGTTTTCACGATTTCATCCTTGTTTTCTGACAAAAGCAGGAAAACTGTTTGTCCGGGTGGTTCTTCGAGCGTTTTAAGCAGCCTGGATGCATCGTGTGCCTTTAGTTTTTCGATCATCCAAACAATAACAACATTGCGCGAACTCTCGAAGGGTTTCATTGCCGTACTTTTGATAATATCATTGCAATCTGCGGCATAAATCATTGCCTGCTGGTTTTGCACTCCAATTTTTTCAAGCCAAAGTGCATAAGAGGGGTATCCGGTTTCTAATAGCATTTCCCTCCAATGCTTGTGAAACACCTTGGCAGTTTGGTCTTTCTTGGGTTCTAAATCCGATTTTGGCCTGTAGGTTGGAAAGAAAAAATGCAAGTCGGGGTGTGTCAAGCTGTCCATTTTCTTGCACGAGCTGCAAGTAAAACAAGCATCCTCCTCGCCAGGATTCTTGCACAGGATGTACCTGGAGTATGCCACGGCCAAAGCAAGGTTGCCACTTCCCTCGGAACCCAGAAACAACTGCGCGTGACTAATGCGCTTGTTTAAAGCATTTGCAATCAACTTAGATTTCAGGCTCTTTTGCCCAACCACATCCTGAAAGTACATTTTTAACTTTTTTTGATTTTAGAATTTTAACCTTCTTATACTCTGTTTAACGGGTAGCTTTAACTCTTTTCCTGCATAGAATTCGGGAAAGAACCGCAAGGCCTCTGCTTTTGAAAAATTTTTTTAACTTCGTGGAAATTAAAAAACTGACAACATGGGGGCAAAATTAACGAATTTTAGCGTGAACGGGGTTTTTTTTGCAGCAGCGGTTATTGCCTTTTTATTTGTGATTTTGAATGCTCGCCTTGAAGGGCAAGACGACTTTGCTGACCTGCCAGAAATCCTTGAAAGGGGGGTATTGTACGCCACCACAAACCACAGCCCGTCGAGTTACTTTGTTTATCGAGCCGAGCCAAAGGGGTTTCAACTCGAAATGCTATCGGCGTTTTGCAAATATTTGGGCATACTACTGGAAATCAAGCCGAAAAATAATATTGACCTCAAGCTTGACTGTTTGGTTAAACAAGGAACCTGCGACATTCTTGCCTTGAGGCTAAACCCAACCGGTGAACGAAGGGGCCAAGTTGACCTTACCGAGCCCTATGCTTTTTCTAGACACGTTTTGGTGCAAAGAAAGAAGATTGAAAATGCCAAGCCAGCTTCTCGGACCGCCGAAAATGAAATAACATCGGATTTCGCTTTTCTTGACGGGCAACGCATTTATATACAGGCAATGACATCTTACAGGCAAACCCTTGACAGTTTAAGTTTGGCAAATGGTATTTCGATCAATGTTGTCGAATTAGACCAAAACGAAGAGGAGCTAGTAAGGATGGTAGCCGAAGGCGAAATTGACTACACGGTTTGCGACGAGATCGTTGCCAGGCCCAACAAGGCCTCATTTCCAAATCTTGACATAGATGTGGCTCTGACCGGCCAGATAGGGCTGACCTGGGCAGTAAGAAAAAACACCCCAAAACTATTACACGCCCTTAACATCTGGATTGCAGATTTTATCAAAACCAAAGAATACTCGTCAATTTTCAGGAAATACTTCGAAGCACCCCCCCGGTCATTTAGGGCACAAGGGCAGTTTCATTCTCTTTTCGGAAACCGTATATCCCATTACGATTCTTACTTCAAGAAGCATGCTGGCATAATTGGTTGGGATTGGCGGTTGATTGCCTCCTTGGTTTACCAAGAATCAACATTTGAGCACGACACTGCCTCTTGGGCCGGGGCAAGGGGAATAATGCAAATAATGCCATCAACGGCCGAGGCCCTCGGCCTGGACTCTCTTTCGACCATCGAGGATCACATAAGGGCCGGAATAAGATACCTTAGGAGCCTCGATAGGATTTTGCAAAATTTCGTAGAAGACTCTCTCGAGCGGATTAGCTTTGTTCTGGGAGCTTACAACTCGGGTCCTGGTCATGTAATCGATGCCATAAGGCTTGCAGAAAAGCATGGAAGAGACCCAACAAAGTGGATTGGGAGTGTTGACTACTTTATTAGGAACAAATCAAGGTATTATCGCGATGATGTAGTTAGGCACGGATACCTCAGGGGCTGGGAAACGTACAACCACGTGTTAGAAATTTGGAGGAGGTACGAGCACTACAGGAATGTGGTTCGGAAATGAACCAGGGTTTCAAGGGAGCTTAACGAGTTTAGCGGGTTTAATTTGTCGAGAAGTTGATTTGTTGCGAAATATCGACTAATGTGGGCAAGTGCTAATTCGGCGCTTCAATTTCACCATCGCAACGAGTAATTGCAGGATCAAGATTAGGAACCAGGGCGAGCTTTTGAAGTTGAAGGAAATAAAAGAGGGGTAATTGCAGGATCAAGATTAGTAACAAGAGGTCAAAAATTACAAACAGGTAATCGCGCGGTCGTTCGGTCGTTTGTTGCGCCCGCAGATCTCGGCACCATGCTCTTCACGATTCTAATGGGCGTCCAGCCAGTTGTTGCCCACGTTTAGTTCAACCGCTACGGGAACCTCAAGTTTTAGAGCATTTTTCATTTTATCTTCAACAAGGTATTTCAAAACTTCCATTTCATCAACTTGAGCCTCGAAAACAAGCTCGTCGTGCACTTGCATGATCATTTTTGAGCTGAGATCGAGTTTTTTTATTTCCGCGTGAATTGAAATCATTGCCAATTTAATCATATCTGCAGCCGTGCCCTGAATCGGCGCGTTTATTGCGTTTCGTTCGGCATAGCCCCTTAGCATCGCATTTTCACTATTTATGTCGCTTATGTACCTTCGGCGGCCAAGCATTGTTTTAACATATTGATGCTCCTTGGCAAATGCAATGGTTTCGTCCATATAATTCTTAATGCCCGGATACTTTTCGAAGTATTGGCTTATGATTCTGGCCGCTTCGGACTTGGGTATGTTAATCCTCTGCGAAAGCCCAAAAGCCGAAATTCCATAAACAATTCCGAAGTTTACTGTTTTCGCATTTCTTCTCATATCCTTGGTAACGTCTTCCATTGCCACATCGTAAACCTTTGACGCGGTAGCAGTGTGAATGTCATGATGGTTTTCGAAGGCCTCCATCATTGCCTTATCCCGGCTCAGCGAGGCAATGATGCGCAATTCTATTTGGCTGTAATCAGCAGCAAGCAGCTTGTAAGAGGGGTCAGAAGTCACGAAGGCCTTTCGTATAAGCCTACCTTGGTCGGTACGAATTGGTATGTTTTGAAGGTTGGGGTTGTTTGAAGAAAGCCTTCCGGTGGCAGCCACGGCTTGGTTGTATGACGTGTGAATGCGGCCAGTGGCAGGGTTCACGAGCTTCGGGAGCGAATCAACGTAGGTTGACTTTAGCTTGACAAGCGAGCGATAGTCTAACACCCTGACAACGATTGGATGCTTGTGGCTCAATTTGACCAAAACCTCTTCGTTGGTGGTGTATTGCTTGGTTTTGGTTTTTCTTGCATTGTCGGCAATCTTCAACCTTTCGAACAAAATATATCCAAGTTGTTTTGGAGAGGAAATGTTAAAACTCGTACCGGCCAATTGGTAGATTTCCGATTCCACCTTGGCAATTTCTTTTTCAAGAACCAACGAGTACTCCTCGAGAGCCTTTTCGTTTATACACACCCCGTTGCGTTCCATTTGCGCGAGTACTGGCACCAGCGGCGTCTCCAGGGAATAAAAAAGCTCGAGCAATCCTTGCTCTTTTAGTAGTGGTTCGAACACTTTTCGCAGCTTAATTGTCACGTCGGCGTCTTCGCAGGCGTAGGCCGAAACTATTTCAACCGGGATTGATTTCATGCTTTTTTGAGTCTTGCCTTTTTTCCCGATAATTTCTTCTATTCCCACGGGGGTGTAGCCCAGATAGGTACGAGCCAATATATCCATGTTGTGGCGCATGTCGGGCTGCAGCAGGTAGTGAGCGAGCATGGTGTCGAAAATCCTACCGTTAACAGTAATTCCATGGTTTGCCAAAACTCCGATATCATACTTAAGGTTTTGGCCGGTCTTTTCTATCCCTGCATCCTCAAAAATGGGTTTTAATATTTTTAGGGTCTTGGCAATTTCGTTTTTGTCGGCAGGCAATGGCAAATAAAAAGCACTACCGGGTTCGAGGCAAAAAGCAAGGCCGACCAATCTTGCTCCGATATGTTCCAAACTATCTGTTTCGGTGTCGAAGCAGAAGCTTCGGGTTTGGCTTATTCGGGCCAAAAGGTCTTCTATTTCGGCGAGCGATTCAATGGTTTTATAATTGTTGTTCTCCTTGAGGTTTTTAATTTTATCTTCCAACGGAACCTGATCTAGCAAGCCTCCCTGGCCAAACAAATCCATTTGAATGGTTTCGGGAATGCCTATTTTGAAGGGTTCCTCGATTTTGTTGGTATGCCCGGAGAAAAACCTCCTTGCAAAGGTTGTAAACTCCAATTCTTCGAACAAAGGTTTTAGCGCTTCAAAATTGGGTTCCTTAACTTTTTTGGCTGCTAAATCGAGATCAACGGGCACGTCGAGCATGATTGTTGCCAGCATCTTGGAATTGATAGCCATTTCGGGGTTGGCTTTAAGCAACTCGGCACTTCTTTTTTCCTTAACCTTGCCAATTTGGTTTAAAAGGTTCTCTATTGAGCCAAATTCCTTTACAAGAACCTTTGCCTTTTTTTCTCCAATGCCCGGAACTCCAGGAATGTTATCAGAGGCATCGCCCCAAAGGCCAAGAATGTCCTTAACCTGCCCGGGGTGGTCAACACCAAATTTTTCGCAAACCTCGGCGGGCCCCCATTTTTCGTAACCACCGCCAAATTTAGACGGTTTGAACATGAAAACTCTATCAGATACCAACTGTGCGAAATCCTTGTCGGGGGTAACCATATACACCTCAAAGCCTTCAGATTCTGCCTTTTTTGCAAGAGTTCCAATTATATCATCGGCCTCGTACCCGTCAATGGCAATGACAGGGATGTTTAAGCCCTCGATAAGCCTTTTAATGTAAGGAATTGACGCTATAATGTCTTCGGGTGCTTCTTGCCTCTTGGCCTTGTATTCGGGGTACTGATCATGCCTTAAAGTAGGCCCCTTCGAGTCGAAGGCAACTGCAATGTGCGATGGTTTTTCGTTTTTCAGCAATTCGTAGAGGGTGGTGACAAACCCAAATACTGCAGAGGTGTTCATCCCTTTCGAACTTATCCTGGGGTTCTTGCTAAAGGCGTAGTATGCCCTGTAAACCAAGGCCATTGCATCGAGCAAAAAGAGTTTTTTATCCATAATTATTCTAACTAATTGGGGTTGTTTGTGTCTTTCTCGCGTTTTTCGTGAAATATTAAAACAGTTGTAGCACAAAGTTTGGCAAAGTTCCACGAATTAATACTCCTAGAACCTTTTAAACTTTCAAATATTTCTTGTTAAACTCCACTTTTAACCAATCGATTAACGGTGAAAGTCTAGTTAAGAATTCTTTGCGAGAACAAAGGTAGCTTATTTATACAGACCAATTTGAAAAGTGCGGCGGGCAGAAGAAAAAACCAGGGCTCGTTTTCGCGAACCCTGGCCAAACCAAACAACAAGAAAAAACTATGATATAATTTATTTGCATCAAAAATTTATCAAAAAGTGTGCCAAAATAAAGGCCAATTTGGAAAAGTTGAAAAATCTTGACTCCACCCTATTTCACGGATATGGTGTGTTTGTAAATGTCGTAAATCTTAATAATCTGGCTAACATGTTCAACGTTCAATTTTTCTTTTATCCTTTTAACGTATGTACTAACCGTTGATTTTTGCAGATTTAAGGAATTGCAAATCTCGAGATTTCCAGCACCCTTATAAAGCATTCTAACCACTTCCAACTCTCTTTCCGAAAGCAATTTGAGTAAATTGTCCTTGTTTTCTTTTCCCGAGAACAAAATTAACTCGTTGCTGAAACACGGTTTGCCTTCAATTACCTGGTTAAGTGCCTTTTCCAGAACTTCGAAGCTGCTCGACTTATTGATGTAGGCATTCGCACCGGCTCTTAAAACCGTGGGGGCATACACATTGTCTTCCATCCCGGAGAAAACAATAATCCTCAAGTCCGGAAATTTTTTTCTAATTTCATTTATTACGCAAATACTATTCCCATCCGGAAAGAAAAGGTCAAGAAAAAGCAAGTCAAAATTGACCTTGTTTAGTATTTCAATCGTTTCGGCAAGCGTCCTTGCATGAAAGAATGTCGCGTGGTTGAGGCTTGTCGAAAGTATTATTTCAAGCCCATGCCTGACAATCGGTTGGTCGTCTGCAATCAAAATGTTATTCAAGCCAATTTCCATCCTTCACCTTTTCTAGTAATAAAATTTTGCCGGAGATCAAGAAGCCTTGTCAAGTTGAAGTTCAAAACTCACGGTGGTTCCACAGCCCGGTTTGCTTTTTATTCCTATCGTTCCGTTATAGAGCTTCACTATTTCCTTGCAAAGGTATAATCCCAGCCCAACGCCAAAGTGGTTATACTGGCATTTGCGTTCCACCTGGCTGTAAGGGTCAAAGATTTTTTCCAAGAATTTTTCCTCAATCCCAATTCCGGTGTCCTCAACAAACGAACTTAAAATGTATCCGTTTTCGGTTTCTTTAACACCTGCGAAAACTTTAATTTTTCCCTTCCAGGTACTACTGTTTGCGTTACCAATCAAGTTGTAATAAAGCCTGGACAACTTGCCCTGGTCAATTCTCACCCGAATGTTTTCTGGAACCTGAAAATCAACCTCAAATACGTTTCCCCCTTCTTCCGTAAGGGTACGCATGGTTTTAAGAATCGGCGAAAGAACCTCTTTCAGGTCTATCGTAATATTGTTGACCAAATGGTAGGCGTCTTCCTTGGAAGCCAGGTCAAGTATTTGATTTGAAAGCAACAATGAGTTGTTTGCCGTGTATTGCAACAACTCAAACTTTTCGATCTGGTCAAGGTCTTTGAATTTTTTCTTGAGCTGTTCAGAGTATATGCTAATTAGATTGAGCGGTGTTCGAATATCATGGGTAATAAGGCTAATCAGCCTGTCTTTTGCCAATAAGTTGTTGCAAATGGTTTTATTAGCCTTTTCAAGGTCTTTTTCGTGCCTAAAGTTTCGCAAGAGTAAAAGTATTAGGGCTATACTCGCAATCATGAACACCACGACCAACCACTTGTTTAACTTGTCTTGTCCTAACCTGAAAAGAACCAAACGAGGGCCAAGAGTTGAATTGTATTTTTTTTGAAAATCGTAGAAGAGTTGGTTGTAGTGAAAAAACACCTCTTTGGTCAATTCCAAAATTTGTTGATTGGTTTTAATCAATCTGTCATCAATTGCCTTAATCCTACGGTAGTACCTGATGCACAACTCCCCTTTTTGCCTGCCAATGGTCACATGTCGCAAAAAC
>CAYGFY010000002.1:0-157730 GCA_964349365.1 uncultured Bacteroidales bacterium
AAAAATCAAGAAAAAACAAAATCAAAGACTCCATTTTAAATCTTGCAAAGCTCTCCCATCAATATTGGGGGCTTTATGCCAATTGGCGTTTCTCTTCCAGCAACACTCTGAAAATATTTACAAATAATTCTCAATTGTTTTTTGGCTATTACTTATTTTTGCGCTTTGTAAGCAAAGTTTATGACATTGGTAACCTCGGCAGCGTCATGGTATTTTAAAGGCCGTCTCGGTCGAATAAAGCGGAGCATTGAACACCCCGATGTGGTTCAACAAGAGCAACTTGCATCTTTGATAAAAAGTGCAGGGAAAACTGCCTTTGGCCGCAAGCACGGGTTTGATTCGATAATCAACTATAACGATTTTGCAGGGAGGGTTCCCTTGCAGGATTACGAAACCCTAAAGATTTTCATTAACCGGATGCGCCAGGGCGAGCCTGATCTTCTTTGGCCAGGACAGGTAAGATGGTTTGCCAAATCGAGCGGCACCACATCCAACAAAAGCAAGTTCATTCCGGTAACCACCCAAGCACTGCATCAATGTCACTACAAGGGTGCAAGGGATGTTCTTGCATTTTTCTTTTCCAATATCGAAAAAAGCAAGCTTTTTCAAGGAAAATCCCTAATAATGGGCGGCAGTACAAGCGTATTGGGCGAAAAGACCCTTAGCGGAGATCTTTCATCAATCTTGCTCATTAATAGCCCGTTGATGGGAAGGTTTTTTTCTGCCATCAGCACTTCAGTTTCACTTTTAAATGACTGGGAAGAAAAGCTAGAAGTTGTTGCCACCAAGACAATGCATCAAAATGTGACCAGTTTAAGTGGAGTGCCATCATGGAATCTGCTCTTGTTGAAAAAAATTCTTGAGAAATCTGGCAAAAATACCATTTTGGATGTTTGGCCAAACCTGGAGCTGTTTATTCACGGCGGAGTTAGTTTCGTTCCATACAGAGAACAATTTCGGAGGATTATCCCTTCAGATAGGATGCGTTATCTTGAAACTTTCAACGCCAGCGAAGGTTTTTTTGGCATTCAGAACGATTTTTCAACAGATGACATGCTGTTGATGCTCGATTACGGTGTATTTTACGAGTTCGTGACACTTGACCAATTGAATCAGGAAAATCCCAAATCCCTTGTTCTTACCGAAGTAGAGATTGGCAAGCCCTACGCTATGATTATCACCACCAACGGAGGTTTGTGGCGATACTACATTGGCGATACCGTGGAGTTCACGAGTCTGGCTCCTTACAAGTTCAAGATATCAGGCCGCACTGCAAGTTACATTAATGCTTTTGGTGAAGAACTAATGGTTTACAACACCGACAAGGCATTCGAATTTGCCTGCCAGCAAACGGGAGCCTTGATCTGTGAGTACACCGCGGGACCCGTTTTCCTTGACGGGAATAGCGCAGCAGCCCACGAGTATGTTGTAGAATTTGAAAAGTTGCCGCCCAATCTTCATGAGTTTACGGCGATCTTCGATGCCAAAATTAAAGACCTTAACTCAGACTACGAGGCCAAAAGAACAAGCGAACTGCTTCTCAAAATGCCAGTAATCAAATGTGCCCCCAAAGGCACATTCTTCAACTGGATGAGGAAAAGAGGCAAGGTGGGTGGGCAGAACAAGGTTCCAAGGTTGTCAAACAATAGGTTGATAATCGAGGATCTTTTAAGTTTCATGAATAATTGATTAATTTTACCAAAAAAAAATCAAAAATGCACATAGCCATTGCCGGGAACATAGGGTCAGGAAAAACAACATTGGCAGGTCTTCTGTCAAAACATTACGGTTGGGAAGCGCATTACGAGTCGGTAGAGGACAACCCCTATCTCAATAACTTCTACGACGACATGCAACGCTGGTCTTTCAACCTTCAAATTTACTTCCTCAACAACCGTTTCAGGCAAATTGTGGACATTCGAAAGGGTCATAAAACCGTAGTACAAGATAGAACAATTTATGAAGATGCACATATTTTTGCACCAAACCTTCATGAAATGGGTCTCATGTCAACCCGTGATTTTGAAAACTACAGGAGTCTTTTCGACTTGATGGGCTCTTTCATACAGGCACCAGACTTGCTTATTTACCTTAAAGCCAATGTTGGAACCCTGGTAAGTCAAATTCAGAAACGGGGCCGCGATTACGAAGCCGCAATAAGAATTGACTACCTTAACAAACTAAATGAACGCTACGACAATTGGATTGAAGACTACAAATTAGGGAAACTCCTCGTGATTAATGTTGACAAAATAAAGTTTAGCGAAACCCCGGAAGACCTTGGTTTTGTATTAGAAAAGATAAACGCCGAAATTCACGGACTTTTTTAGCATTCATTAGATACCCGATTCCTTTTATAAAAATAACAACCATGGAAATAGGACCTTTTATAAGCAATCTTTTGTATGAAAACGATAAGGTGGTATTGCCTAATTTTGGCGAATTTTCTACAAAATACATCCCCGCGAGGTTCGTTCCCGAAGAAAAAAAAATTGAAGCACCCAGGAAGCAAATTGATTTTAACCCCGATGTAAGGCAAGGTGAGCCAGTATTGGCCAATTTGATTGCAAGTGTTACCGGTGTCCAATTTCAAACGGTTGAAGGGAAAATAGAGTCCTTCGTGGCCGAACTTTTATCTGCTCTCGATAATGGCAAGCAGGCAAAACTTGCCCAAGTAGGTTTGTTTTTCAAAAACCCCGATGGAACTCTCTTTTTTGAACCCGACACCAGCGTAAATTATCTCTCCGATAGTACTGGCCTGGATCCCGTATCGTCGCCAACAATGAAAGTAAAATCTAAAGTTATCGAGGAGAATCCAATAGTCTTGGCTCCGGTTCAACCGGCTAACGAGACAATTTCGGTGGAATTTTACAAACCCGATGAGATGAAAGAAGAACCAACTTTCGGGAGCGCGATGAAAGTTACCACCGAGGAAAATGAACCAGAAAAGATCCGGGCAACCCAAAAGAGAAAAAAGAAGCCGGGTTGTTTGTTGGTCTTCTTGGGAGTGCTTGTAATTTCGTTGATTGCTTATTTCTTGTGGCCAATAGTTTCTAAGCCATTCAAAATCAAGCAGCAAGTTATCGAACAGGCTGTGCCACCGGAGGCTGAAGTGCAGCTTGCCCCGGAACCGGGGCCTATTTCAAATCCCTTTGACCTAAAGCCATTTATTCCCGAAAGTGGAGTGGCTACATACTTTATCGTGGTAGGTGCCTTTCCGAGTCTTGAGCTTGCCGAAGCAAAGGCAAAGGAATTTAGAGATGCCGGTGGGATCTATGCCCGGCCATTCATGGTTACCGAATCTGGTAATCATCGTGTAAGCTATGGATACTTCTACGATTTAAACGAGGCGGAAGCTGAACTGGCAAAAGTAAAAGAAAAGGGACTTAAGGATGCTTACATTTTTAGGCACCGACCCAGATAGAATATTGAAGTAAGCCGTGGGAAAGAGAAAACTGATTCGTTTTGCTCAAATTGATGGGTTTGCAAACGTGATTCAACCCAACGACAAGTTTCCTGTCGAAGACCATCATTATAAAGGAAAGTGGAACGAAAAGGTTTTCGGAAACCTTAACCCGATTATTCTTGAAATTGGATGCGGAAAAGGAGAGTACACTCTTGCCCTTGCACGAAAATACCCTGAAAAGAATTTCATAGGAATTGACATCAAAGGCGAACGTATTTGGAAAGGAGCAAGGCAGGCTATTGAAGAAAACCTCGTCAATGTTGTGTTTCTGAGAATACAGGCCGAGAGAATCAATTACTTTTTTGGAGAGAATGAAATATCTGAAATTTGGCTAACATTTCCCGACCCGCAAATGCGCGGATCAAGGTCAAAAAAGCGCCTTACGAGCCCAAAGTTCCTTTCAAGGTATCAAGGTATTATTAAGCCTCATGGTCCCGTTAATCTCAAAACTGACAGTGACACGCTTTTTGATTATACTCTTGAGCTTATTGCCGAGCAAGGCCATCGATTGATTTTTTCAACCAGAGACCTTTACATCCTGCCATTTGCAGGCAATCCAATGGCCCGGGAGGTAGAAAGTTACTACGAATCCATTTACCTGTCGCAGGGAAATGCCATAAAATACCTGCAGTTTTTGTTGAAAGAATAGAAGTTTTTTGGTTGTAATTATTTGTTTAAAATGGTTGATTATTAATCATTAACGAAGAGTGATGGAAAGCGTTTAGCGGGTAATCTTCCCTGTTACAACCATCTTGCTGACTACTGATCGCCGAATTTTTTCATCGTTGAACTTTGTGCAAAAATAGGCGAAAGTTCGGGCTACCAGTTAATTTTGCCGATTCTATTTAAGCCTTAAGAGAGTATAAAAGTGTAAAGATTAATTATTACATGACCAAATTACAACTGCTTTCTTCAAGTTTTTTGTCTGGTAAAATTTAAGAAATCGATGACATCAAATCAAAATAACACCCATTTTTTCGAACAAGTATATCAGGTTGTTCGCCTAATTCCACAAGGCAGGATATCAACCTACGGTGCCATTGCAAAGTACCTTTCTTCGGCAAGGGCAGCCCGCATGGTAGGTTGGGCTCTTAATTGCTGCCATTCATCGCCAAGCTTTGTACCAGCCCACAGGGTAGTCAATAGAATTGGCATGCTAACTGGCAAGTACTTTTTCGGCGGCAGCCAGGTTATGCAACAAATGCTTAAATCAGAGGGCGTTGAGGTAGTAGATGACCAAGTTGTAGATTTTGCAAAACTTTTTTGGGACCCATCAAATGAGATTTAAGGAGGCTTTTATTATTTGGATATTGGCTGAAAACTAAAAATTTGCAGGCGGTTAGAAGCAAGCAGGAGTTTGATTAAAATGAATAATTCGTTGTCTTTAACTGTCCGTTAACAATTATCAATTACCCCACAACCCTTCTGCCTTGCCAAATTTTTCCGATCCGTATTCAAATATTTACTACTTTTACCCGGTCTAAATAAGAATTAAACGTGAGTATTACTACAGGTAAGGTTCTGGAAGCGTTGGGTAATGTTATTGATCCCGATCTCAAGAAAGATTTGGTTTCGCTTGGCATGATTCGCGACTTGCAGGTTGCAGGTAATAAGGTATGCTTTTCGTTGGTGCTTACTACCCCTGCCTGCCCGCTCAAAGATAGTTTGAAAAGTGCCTGCATCAGTGCCATTAAAGATTTGGTCGATTCAAAAGCCGAGGTTGAAATTAATCTAACCTCCAGGGTTACGGCATCAAGGCCTAAAAATGAACCAATACTTCCTGGAGTAAAGAACATAGTTGCCGTATCTAGCGGCAAGGGTGGAGTGGGCAAGTCAACGGTTGCCGCTAACCTTGCCATTTCACTGGCGAGCACCGGTGCCAAGGTTGGCCTTTTGGATGCCGATATTTACGGCCCATCAATACCAATTATGTTTGATTCGCAAGGGACTGAGCTTACAGCTATTGAGGTGGGCAATGGTAGGCTTGTGGCAATACCCTACAAGAAGTATGGGGTGTCGATGGCATCAATAGGTTTCTTTGTTGATGCCTCGCGTGCACTTGTTTGGCGTGGCCCCATGGCTTCCAACTTCCTTAAGCAAATGGTTACTGACGTACAATGGGGCGAGCTTGACTACATGCTGATTGACCTTCCTCCAGGTACCGGCGACATTCACCTTACCATGGTGCAAACCATTCCGCTAACAGGTGCAATCGTGGTAACCACCCCGCAGCAAATTGCCACTGCCGACGCCCGAAAGGGTATTGATATGTTTAAGAACAGCAACATAAACGTTCCGGTGCTGGGTGTTGTCGAAAACATGTCGTGGTTTACACCGGCAGAACTTCCCGAAAACAAGTATTTTCTTTTTGGAAAGGAGGGAGGGCGAAATCTTGCAATTGAAACAGGAGTTCCTTTTTTGGGACAAATACCTATCATTCAATCTGTTATGGAAGGTGTGGATGTTGGCAAGCCTGAGATTCTTAACAAAAACAGCCTTTCAAGGCCATATTTCGAGTCCCTTGCCAGTGAGCTTGCAAGGCAGATTTCAATTCTTAACGCCAAAACACGAGTGGCGCCGGTTTCGTAACCCAACATGAACCAATTTGCAATTTTTTTGTTTAATTAAAAAAAAATCAAAAATCCAAAACCCACGTAAACCTAAAAAAAAATAACATGACAGCAAAAGAAGGACTCGTTCAAAAAGTAGAGAATGCCATTGACCAAATAAGACCTTACCTTCAGGCCGATGGTGGAAATATTCGTTTTGTCAAGATAACCGAAGATAATACTGTTTGGGTTGAATTGCTTGGAGCCTGCGGCAGCTGCCCGATGAGCACGATGACCCTCAAGGCCGGCGTTGAGCAGGCAATCAAAAAAGCAATACCAGAAATTAAATCTGTCGAAAAGGTAAATTAACTGGTTTCGAGTTAATAAGAAGCCCCAGGATTTCGGTCTTGGGGCTTCTTTTTTTTTTTCAGGATTAAGGCTTGTTAAAAACTGCTATTCTTTATGGTACTTCTTTGAGTCCTCGCAAAAGCTCGATTTCACTTGCCCAGTTATCCGGGTTTGGGGTTTCGAGTATCAGCGGAATATTGTCGAATCGAGGGTCGTTCATCAGCATTTTAAAGGTTTCCAACCCAACGAACCCTTGTCCAATTTCATCGTGCCGGTCAACCCTGCTACCTATGTCTTTCTTTGAGTCGTTGAGGTGCATTCCCTTTAGGTAAACGAGGCCTATAATTTCATCGAACTTGGCAATTGTATCGTTAAAGGTCGCCAGAGTTCTTATGTCGTAGCCGGCGGCGAGGGTGTGCGCCGTGTCGAGGCAAACCCCCACGCGGCTTTTGTCTTCAACCTTGAAAATGATTTGTGCTATTTGCTCGAAGGTATGCCCTAGGTTAGTACCCTGACCTGCAGTATTTTCGATTACCGCGTAAACCCCATTGGTCTTTTCAAGCGCAAGATTGATTGATTCCGAAATCCTTGCCAGGCAGTCATCAATCGAAATTTTGTTAAGATGCGAACCCGGGTGGAAGTTCAACCTGTTTAGTCCGAGCTGCTCACACCGCATCATTTCGTCAAGAAATGCCTTTCTTGACAAACCAAGCCCATCAGATTCTGGATGCCCAAGGTTAATAAGGTAGCTGTCGTGTGGCAAGATTTGGTTAGGGCCATAACCAAACTCCTGGCACCTTTCTTTGAAAAGCCCTATGCTTTGTTTTGTCAACGCCGGCGAAAACCATTGCTTCTGGTTTTTGGTAAAAAGCGCGAATGCTGTTGCCCCAATTTCCTTTGCATTCAGGGGTGCGCTTTCAATCCCTCCAGCCGCGCTTACGTGCGCTCCTATGTATTTCATCCTTGATTAGTAATTGGTGATTGGCGACTATTGAATGCTAATGGGAGGGTTGTATTGGTTTAATTGCTTGAACCATTTAATACTTAAACCCTCCTTTACTCGTAAATCCTCGTTTTGGTGGCGACAATGTTTTGCACGGTACGCAATTATCAATTTCGGTTGCCGGTTAGCTCCCAAACTCTAATCGAATCAGTGGCTTGCCAACCAACGAATCAACCCCTGAACCAACCAATGGCCTGCTTAGCTGGTTCTTGCGTGAAATCAATTTCGGTGCCCAAAACGCTATGCGGGATTATGTAAGCAATAATTGTTACTACCGCCGCAACGATAACCCATTTTCGATTTTCCGGATTCCTTTTCAGCTTAATAAAAGCAAACAACCAAAATATGAACATTACCAAGGTTTTGTTGTCGGTTAGGTCGTGTCCGAAAGGGAATCCTGTCCAAAAATCACCGAAGGCATACTTCTGCACGATTGGCCCGAAAATCAACCCACCAGCAATCAATGCAATTAGCGTGGCAATGGTTAGTTTCATCGGGTTCTCCTTGAAAAGGGCACCAACCCCGGCCCTAATGCTGAAGAAAATTGCGATGAACATAAGCAAGATGTGGGGAATCATGGCCCAAGCGGGCACCTGATCTCTAAACCTCAACACGATGGGATTTTCGGTAAGGGCAAGTTCCTCGTTTCCCTTAACCAGAGTTATTTGGTAGGCGGTTTTTCCGCCAGCGGCAAGCCTTGGAAGCGAGGCAACCAATTGTCCGTCATCGTTTCTAACCATATCGGCGTAAGTCCAATCGTCATGGCTAGGTGTTCGCTTGTAGCGGTAATAACCTGTCACTTCAGGATTTTGAACGTTGACCCTAATTGGTGCGTTGAAGGGCATTGGAAAGGTCCTGATGAGCCGGTAATTAATGGTTTCGCCGGCAAATTCTACGCTACCCCTAACAGGTTTGGTGGGGCCTGTAACGCGCGTGTAGTAAACACTGGCAAGAGTTAGGAGCACTGCCCCAATCCAAAGCATGACTTTTTTCATAAATTTTGACTTTTTAATTGTTTGACAAAAATTAATTCTCCAGATTCAGATGTTTTTGGTTCAAAACCAATTTTATTGAGGTATTTCGAATGTAATTCATTTCGCGACGGGCTTTTTATCTTGTAAACACCTCTGTTAAAAAATTGTTCTTTGTTTTGTTCATAAAGGAAAAATGCAGGTTTTAAGTCGCGAAACTCTGGCTTAACGTAGTCAATAACAACACTGACCTCGTTGCCATTTATTTTGCCCAGGAAAATGCCAGCCGATGCCCCGTTTCGCATTATAAGAAGTGTGAGTGAATTTACCTTGTCTTGCAAAAATTCGGCCTTTTGGCTCTTGAAATTCGGGAAAAACAAATCTATGTCCTTTTCGAAGAACTCCAAAAAGTACCTTATGTAAGTCCCGTTAGGATTGATTTCTATCACCTTGAATGCTTCCTCTTTCGAGTACATTTTGCGGAGGTAATAAATGTTGACCAAGGCTATAAACGCGTTGAGGAAACCAACGGGCATGGCTCCGATCAAAAAGCCATATGTTGAAAAAATGGAAGAACCCGCCAAGCTAAACCATCTAAGTTTGACAATTGAACTCATCGTTAGCGAGATTGCAACCAAAATCGATGCAAGGTAACCTATCCATTCTACAGGAGTAATTCCGAGTATCATGTTTTTTGTTTTTAGAAAAATTAATTAATCGCTGACCTTGACTTTTCAATGGCATCGTAAACCGCCTGGTGTATTCTTTTTCTTGTTGCGACCTCGTTTATTAGCCTGTTCGACGATTTAGGGTATGTTCGGTTAGAAAGAAAAACCACAACCAGGCTTTCGTCAGGGTCAGCCCATGCAAAGGTACCAGTAAATCCCAGATGTCCGAAACTATTTGCCGATGCTGATTTTGCCGCCGGGCTAATCGTGTAATTCTTGTCGGGTTTATCAAATCCCAATGCCCTTCTATTTTGCAGGTTGGCAAATTGTGCAGTGGTGAATCGCCTTATTGTTTGTGGTTTAAAATATGACATGCCGGCATATTGCCCTCCCGCCAATAAAACATTCATAAATATTGCCAGGTGCAGGGCATTTGAAAAAAGGCCGGTATGCCCTGAAACCCCACCCATCATTGCTGCAGTTGGGTCGTTGACGTGCCCGTGAATTACCTGCAATCTAAATCTGTTGTCTATTTCGGTGGGCACGACTTGACCTAAAGGGTACTTTTTCAAAGGATTGAAAATTAACGAACTAAGCCCCATGGGCCGCGAGAAAACAGTCTCAAAGTATTTATCGAGCGGTATTCCTGCAATGTCGTTGATAATTTTGGTCAGAAGTATGAAACCCAGGTCGCTGTACATGTACCTGTTTCGTCTTAATAGTTCTGATTGCAAAATATCTTGGTAAATCCTATCCGTGTAACCCTTTTTAATGAAAAGGTCTTTTGCCACTTGGGTTGGAAAAATTTCGGTTTGAATTGACGAGTAGTAATGAGAAGATACGGCACCAGATTGGTCAAGAGTATTTGAAAAAAAGGGCATCCAAGCCCTGAGTTGCGCGTTGTGAGCCAAGATTCTTCTCAGGGTAAGGGCTCTTTTGTCGCTGTTCTTTGGGAGGTTCAGCAGCTTGCCCAAGGTTTGCTCAACGCCAATTTTGCCCCTATCAGCAAGGTTCATGATGCTTGCCGTGGTGGCAACTATTTTGGTGATTGACGCCAAATCGTAAAGGTCGGTCAATTCAACAGGCCTGTTTTTTTCGTGGGTGTGATGTCCGAAGGCCTTGTGATAAATTACCACACCATCTTTTACTACTGCCACTTGCGCACCCGGAAACGCCATCGAGTCAATACCGTTGTTTACTATCGTGTCTATGACGGCAAGGAAGGATGTGTTAATTCCGACATCTTCCGGAAAACCCAATTTCACCCTGAAATTATCCAAAGTTTTATCGCCCTTGAACAATGGGAAAAGAGGTTTAAGGGATACCGGTAACTTCCCCTTGGCTCCAATTCCACCAACAATAACCTGTGCAGCGGCTTCCTCGAAGTGCTTGCCGTCTTGATACCCCAATACTATCGCCGATGCATTTAAAATACTACTGCCAAATGCCTCAATGCTGTATGGATTGGCAAAAACCGTGATTATTGCAGGCTGACGGCTTGCCAGTTGATTGGCCAAGTAAATATTTTCGCGATTCACCCCGTAGTTGCTGGCTACGCTGATGTTGGTGTGGTGTATCCCAACAATTACCAAATCGTAATTTTCCAGAATTTTCAGCATTCGGTTTGTCTGGTGTCGGCCGTGGTTTTTCAAAATAGAGTATTGATTTGCATCAACGTGGTGCATGATCATTTTCTGGAATGGATTCCCCGCTGGTGCTCCAATTGAAAGAAGGGCGATTTTCTTTTCTTCCAGGTCAGTGAGCGGAATGGTGCTGTTCTTGTTTTGAAGGAGTGTAATTGCAGATTCGGCGAGCTTGGTGTTAAGCCTGTTTACAGATATGTGGTTTAGGTCATCAACGAGTCCTTCCAATTTTATTGTCTTCGGTTTGTTTAGACCAACCAAATATTTGTATCTCAGTATTTTTATAACTTTTTTGTCAACAATATCTTGACTAAGATTACCGGTTTTGATGGCTATTTTAATGCGATTTATTGCTGCAGTGAGGCTTTGCGGCATTAGCAAAATGTCGTTGCCTGCCTTCAAGGCTTTGACTTCGAGTTTATCCTGATCGGCAGCCGAAGTAACGCCCCCCATATTTAACGCATCGGTTATAACCAGGCCTTCAAATCCCCAATCTTTTTGAAGCATTTTAGAAATGATTGATTCTGATAACGTTGCGGGCGTGTTTCTAATCAATTCTAATGCCGGTACATCAAGGTGCCCGACCATTATGGCATCAATACCTATTTTGACCAACTGCCTGAACGGGTAAAGGTGTATCGAGTCGAGCTCTTGTTTCGAGAGGTTTATCAAAGGAAGGCCATGATGTGAATCAATCTTGGTGTCGCCGTGGCCTGGAAAGTGTTTGGCCACCGCAATAATATCAGAATCTTGAAGCCCGCGAATGTATGCCATACCCTTCTGGGCCACGTTTTCGCGGCTCTCGCCGAAGGAACGAAAGTTTATGACCGGATTTTTTGGGTTGTTATTTACGTCAACCACCGGTGAAAAACTCATGTTAACCCCAAGTCTTTTCAATTGTTTGCCCACCACAACGCCAACATAGTATATAAGGTCATTGTCGGTAATTGCACCAAGTGTAATTTGGTACGGCAGGGCAGTAACCCCTTCAAGCCGCATAGCAGGTCCCCATTCGGCATCCATTGCAACAAACAGCGGAACTTTTGCTGCATTTTGAAGCTTATTGGTCAATTCTGCTTGTGATTTGGGGGTTCCATCGAAAAAGCAAACACCCCCAGGGTTGTGTTTGGATATCAGTTGCTCAAGGTATTTGTCATTGGCTTCGCCTTTATCGCTATCGACGGCAATAATGAAAAGTTGGGCAATTCTTTGGTCTGGCGTAAGTGTGGTGAAAACCGAATCTACCCAGTTTTCCAAGGACAACTTATTACTAATGGGTGTTTTGTCCCGCGAAACTTTCTTCGAAACGGGGTGGTTTCCCGAAAAAACCCAAGCCAGGATAACGAAAAACAGAACTGTAAGCAAATACCTTAACATTACACGTGTTTTTGTGAACAAATGGGATGCAAAAATAACGAAAAGCGTTTACATTTTATTTGGCTTAACTTTCCTACAACTCCAGTTTTTTCCAGTTACCGTACTTCAAATAAAGGAACGAGAAAAGGCCAAGAAACCCGAAGTACAGGATTTCCAGAAACCAAATTACTTGTGCCGTGGTGGCGGGCTTGCTTGCTAAAGCAAAGGCGGTTGAGAGATAAATCAAGATTGTAATTATTTCAATTTTCAAGGCCGTGCTTGTTTTTCCCGTTCCCGAAAGGGCACTGAATATTATGAAACTGACAGAAAAAGCCATTAGCGAGAAAATCAATACAAAAACAATTTCTTGTGTTGTTTCGGCCAGGTGCGGAATATCGGTGAAGAGCGAAACAATTTTGTCGGGAAAGAAAATAATAGCTTGCACCACCAGCAAGTTTGACAAGAAACTTATCACCAGAATTTTTCTCAGCAAGGGCATGACTTGGCCTATTTGTCCACGGCCTATGGTGTTGCTTACCAATGTTGAAGTGGCAGAACCGAGGCCCCAACCCGGAATCATGAATAGCATGTATATGCTTCGAGTAATGTTTGATGCTGCCAGTGCGGTTTCTCCAATTTTTTCGATAATCATGAAAAAGGCAAACCAAGCCGAAAATGCGATGAAGTATTGCAGCATGACTGGTGCGGCCACTGCGAATATCTTACGATAAAGCCTCGAACGGGGCTTGTAAAATCTTAACAAATTATACTTTTTCTGGAACCCCCTGGAAAGGGTGTATAAAAGGTAAAACGAAAAGGTTGCGAACTCGGCGAGGTTTGTCGCCAGTGCGGCCCCTGCAATTCCCATTTCGGGAAGCCCGAGGTTGCCAAAAATAAGACCGTAATCGAGTATAACGTTTGTTAAAGCCATTATTATGGTTGCAATCGATACGACTGCAGTTCTAATGGTTCCGATGTAAAAGGCCTGGAACCCCATTACAAGAAAGCCGAAAAAGTATCCAAACTTGCGATATTCGAGAAATACTAAAGTTTTTTCGTAAATGGGTTCGGAGCTGGTTATTTGCAAAAGCAGGGGAGGGGCGGCCCAACTGAAGAAAAGGAATAAAAGTATGGCCAATCCAAGTATGATGTATAGACCGTGGTCCAAAACCCTGCCAATCATCCTGAAGTTTTTCTCGCCGTTTCGCCTGCCTATAATTATCTGAAGCCCCACGGTAAAACCGGCCCCAAACATGACAAGGGTGAGGTACGACAAACCCCCAACGGCACCAGCACCCAATTCAACTTCTCCGAGCTGGCCCAAAAAGGCAGTATCTATTACCACCATAAGATTTTGAGCTATTAGCCCCAGTATTATGGGATAGGCAACTCTCCAAATCTGGCGGTATGAATTAAGGTTTTGTTCTTTCATCAGCTATTGCACGAAGTCTTACCAGGTTTTTAACAAGGTTTCGCCAGGTAAGTAACCGGTAACCAGAAAATTGTAAATCAGGGTGCACAAGGCAGTTGAGATAAAAATCATTGGCCCGGTTTTTCAGTCCATATTTTCAATTCGTTAATCGTCAATTGTTAGTCATCAATCATTAGCACCAGCCCTTTAAGGTATTCGCCTTCGGGGTGGAAAATGCCAATGGGGTGGTCGGCAGGTTGCGACATTTGGTGCAAAATTCTAACTTGCCTTCCTGCTTCGATCGATGCCGCCAAAAGCGCACCCCTAAACAAGGTCATGTCAACCACCTGGGAGCAGCTAAACGTGAAAATAATTCCTCCCGGTTTTATCCTTTTCATTGCCTCTAAATTAAGCCTCTTGTATCCTTGCACGGCATTGTGCCTTGCATTCTGGTGCTTGGCGTAGGCTGGCGGGTCCAAAACTATTACATCAAATTCTTGGGTTGACTGTCGGATGAATTGCATTGTATCGAAGGCAAGGCAAGTGTGCCGTGGGTCATTTCCGAAGTTCAACTTAACGTTCTCATCGCAAAGCTCTATTGCTTTCTTGCTGCTGTCAGTCGAGTAAACTTCTCGTGCCCCTGCCCCCAATGCGTAAACCGAGAACCCCCCGGAATAACAAAAGGTGTTTAAAATCTTTTTGCCGGCACAATATTGGCTCAAGAGCTTTCTGTTTTCGCGCTGGTCTATGAAAAATCCCGTTTTTTGTCCCTTGCCAATGTCAACAATAAACTTGTAGCCACTTTCGGTTACCAAAACCTTTTCGGCTTCTCCATAAAGGTTTTTCGAAAATTCAATGCTGTTTAGATAGCCTTTCGGTAGGGTATCACCGCTCTTGTCGGTTATTGATTTCAAGTTGCTGCCAAAAACCAATTTGATGGCATTGGCAATTTGATTTATGTGTGTGTGAATTCCAGTTGCGTGTGCTTGTATTGCCAAATGACCATCAAAGTAATCTATAATCAGCCCAGGCAGTTGATCGCCTTCGCCGTGAACCAACCTATACACGTTGGTTTCTTTATTTGTGGCAATTCCGTTTGATAGCCGATTGTCGAGAGCCTTTTTTATTTTTCGGGTCCAGAAGCCTTCATCGAGGTTGTGTATCTCGGTAGGGGCGAACTCGAGGATTCGAACCATAATGGTTGCATCCTGAAAAACCCCTGTTGCAAGGTAGGCTCCCTTGTGGTCGAAAACTCTGGCAATTGCACCATCAAATGCCTGCCCTTCAAGGTGTTTTATGGCACCGCTAAAAACCCACGGATGCCTTCTCATTATGGCATTTTCCTTGCCAGGTCTTAAAGTTATTTTCAGGTTTTGGTTCATTTCAGGGTGCAAAGGTAACAAAAAGCCCATCAAGGTTGCTTGACGGGTTCTTGCAAGTGGTTTGTGTTTGGTTTAAGTTTTCTTTTCGAGTTTTTCAATCAACTCGGGAAGCTTTTTGTAAGCAGCCATTTCTTTCCAGGCCCTGCGTGCTTCAATTGCCGGGGCTCCGAGGTAAGTTTTGTTGCCTTCAAGCGATTTTGTATTTCCTGACCTGGCAAGTAAAACCGCTCCCTTGCCTATTACAGTGCATTTCTGAATTGCCACCTGACCCCAAATAATGACATCGTCCTCGATTACTGCACATCCTGCAATTGCTACCTGTGCGGCAATCAAGCAATTTTTCCCAATAACTGTGTCGTGGGCAACGTGAATTTGATTGTCGAGCTTGGTGCCACTGCCCAGGATAGTATCGCTGGTTACTCCCTTGTCAATGGTGCAATTTGCCCCTATTTCCACGTTGTTGCCAATTACCACCCTCCCGCCCGATTCAAGCTTGTCGTAGTGAGTTGGCCTCCGCTTGAAGTAAAGTCCATCAGAGCCTATAACCGTACCAGCGTGAATAATAACTTTATCGCCAATAAGGCAATTGTCGTAAATTGTTACGTTGGGGTGGATAATGCAATTCTTGCCAATAACCACGTTATTTCCAACAAAAGTCCCTGGTTGTATTATCGTGCCTTTTCCTATGCAGGCCGATTGACTTATCAATTGACTGGCTGGCTTGAACGGGCTGAAATGTTTTATTAACCCGACGAAATCCCTAAAGGGATCCTCGGAAAAGATTAGCCCCTTGTTTTGTGGACAATTAATACCGTAATTAATTATCACCACCGATGCCTTTGATTTAAGGGCTTTGGTGTAATACTTTGGGTGGTCAACAAATGTAAGGTCTCCCGTATTTACGACATTAATTTCGTTAATCCCGGAGATAAGCAAATTGGGGTCTCCGCAAAATTTTGCCTCGAGCATGTTTGCCACCTGCTCGAGGCAGAGAGGGGGGTTAATTATCATTTAAAATTATTTTACCCTTTCCGAATAAGACCCATCACGAGTATCAACTCTAATTTTTTGGCCAACTTCTATAAACAGAGGTACGTTAACCGTGGCACCGGTTTCCACCTTCGCCGGTTTAAGGGTGTTGGTGGCCGTATCGCCCCTAACGCCGGGCTCGGCATAGGTTACTTCGAGGTCAACGAAAGCCGGAAGTTCGCACATTAATGGAGTTTCAGTATCGGCGTGCACTATTATCTCAACCGCTTGTCCTTCCTTTAGAAATTGAGGGGCACTAATAAGACCTTCGGGGACGAAGGTTTGCTCGAATGTTTCGTTGTGCATGAAGTGGTAGCCCGATTCGTCCTGGTACAGGAATTGGTAAGGGCGACGCTCAACACGTGCAATACTGATTTTGACTCCGGCATTGAACGTGTTTGGCAGAACCTTGCCAGTTTTGAGGTTTTTAAGTTTGGTTCTAACAAAGGCTGCACCCTTGCCAGGCTTTACGTGCTGAAATTCAACTATGGTGTATAGCTCGTTGTTGAACTCTATGCAAAGGCCGTTACGGAAATCTGCAGTTGTTGCCATGAATTATTTGTTATTTTTTTTAAAATTGTTTGAACTGCAAAATTAAAAAAAACCAGGCAATTGGTGACTGGTTTTGCGGGCAAAAGCCATTTTTTGCAATTACTGCCTGTTTTTGAATTGATATCTTTTCATTAAACCCCTTTTCGAGGCTGCTATAAAATCAAGAATTTCATCCCTTTCGGGGGTGGGTTTCATCTCGGCCTCGATATATGCCACAGCCTGCGAAACATTCATGCCATTGTTGAACAGAATGCGGTAAATGTTTTGCAACTCTGAAATCTTTTCGTCCGAAAACCCTCTTCGCCTCAAACCTATCGAGTTAACTCCGGCGTATGAGAGCGGGTATCTTGCGGCCTTGGTGTATGGTGGTATATCCTTGGTAACCAGTGATCCTCCAGAAACGATGGAGTGCTTGCCAATGCTGCCAAATTGGTGCACTGCCGATAACCCCCCGATAATGGCATAATCATCAACGAAAATGTGTCCGGCAAGGTTTACCCCATTGGCAAGTATGCAATTGTTACCAATTACGCAATCGTGCGCAACGTGAACATACGCCATCAGCAGGCAGTTGGAACCAACAACCGTCTTGTTGGTTTGTTTGGTACCCTTGTTAATTGTCACGAACTCCCGTATTGTGGTGTTGTCGCCAATTTCGGCGGTTGTTTCTTCTCCCTCATACTTTAGGTCTTGTGGTATGGCACTTATAACCGCCCCTGGAAAAATTTTAACATTCTTGCCTATTCTGGCACCCTCCATTATGGTTACGTTTGAGCCGACCCAGGTGCCAGAATCTATTTCGACGTTTTTGTGAATGGTTACGAATGGTTCTACAACCACGTTGTCGGAAATTTTTGCCTGAGGATGAATGTAAGCAAGTGGCTGTAACATATCCTTTATTGGTTTTTTACAACTTGTGCCATCATTTCTGCTTCAACAACAAGATTATTTCCGACGTATGCCTTGCCTTCCATCTGGCAAAGCCCACGCCTTATTGGCTCAACCAATCTGAGCTTGAAAATCAAGGTGTCGCCGGGTACTACCTTTCGCTTGAACTTAACGCTGTCAATTTTTGCAAAATAGGTTGAGAATTCTTCTGGGTTTTCAACTTGCGAAAGCACCAAGATTCCACCAGTTTGAGCCATTGCCTCTATCAACAAAACCCCTGGCATTACCGGTTCCTTGGGGAAGTGCCCAACAAAGAAAGGTTCGTTCATCGTAACGTTTTTGACACCCACAACGTAATCTTTCCCCATTTCTAAAATCTTGTCAACCAGCAAGAAAGGTGGCCTGTGAGGGAGCATCCTCATAATGTCATTAACATTGTACAAGGGTGGCTGGTTTGGGTCATAGGTTGGAATTTTTTCCTTTTCTTTCAGCTTGTTGTTAATTTTGATTAACTCCATTGCAAACTGAATGTTAGATTTGTGTCCAGGTTTCTTGGCAATAATATGCCCTTTAATTGGCATGCCTGTTAATGATAGGTCTCCAATTAGGTCGAGCATCTTATGCCTGGCGGGTTCGTTGTCAAACTTAAGCTCGAGGTTGTTGAGAATTCCTTCTTTCCTGATTTCAACCCCAGGTTTGTCAAAAACCTTTGCAATTCGATCCAGTTCTTGCTTCCCTACTTGGTTCTCCACAAACACAATTGCATTGTTCAAATTGCCACCTTTAATAAGGTTTTGATTAAGGAGAAATTCGAGTTCGTGCAAGAAAACGAAAGTTCTGGCAGGAGCTATTTCTGAAGCGAAATCTGTTATTTTATCAAGGCTCGCGTGTTGTTTTCCAAGAACCTTGGAGTTAAAGTCAATCAATACGGTTAATCTGAACTCGTCGCACGGAAGCGCCAAAATTTCGCAGTCCTTGTCGGCATCGTAAAACCTAACCGGTTCTTTTACGATAAAGTAATTTCGCGCGGCATTCTGCCTTGCAACTCCAACCTCTTGCAGCTTTTCTACATAAATTCTGCTACTTCCGTCGAGAATGGGCAACTCGTCGCAATTTAGTTCAATGTAGGCGTTGTCAATCTGCAGCCCTGTAAGTGCAGCAAGAATGTGCTCGGTGGTGCAAACCTTAATTCCATCTTTTTGCAAGAAGGTGCCACGTGAAGTTTCGACCACGTGCCTTGCATTGGCTTCTATCCTTGTTTCGGGGCCAATGTCGGTTCTGACAAAAATCAAACCAGTATTTTCCGGAGCAGGTTTTATCGTTACGATGGCTTCTTGCCCAGTGTGTAAACCAACACCTGCAACAATTACTTCGTCACCAAGGGTTTGTTGAAAATGGGCCATAGCTTTGTTTTGGTTTCGAAAAAGTGGGCACAAAGATATAATTTTTGGCAATAATTTCGGCTAATTTTCAAATAATAGACCCCACGAAAGGGAGATGTTAAATTAAAACCGTTTTATTGACATTTTTTATGTAATTCTTCAAGGCTTTTTTCAAGTTCGGTAATCCTTTTTACGAGCAAATCGAGGTTTTTATAATGAACCGACGATCTTCTGAATTTTGACGCCTCTATAGCGGGTGTGCCAATCATTATTTCTCCATCCTTGATGTTTGACCCAACTCCAGATTGTGCGCCAATTTTAACTTCATTGCCAATTTTTAGGTGGCCAACTATGCCAACCTGCCCACCAAACATGCAGTTCTTTCCAATCTTGGTTGACCCGGCTATGCCAGTTTGGGCGGCAATCACGGTGTTTTGCCCAATTACCACGTTGTGGGCAATTTGTATGTGATTGTCCAACTTGACACCCCTTTCAACTATGGTTGAACCTATGGTGGCTCTATCAATGGTGGTGCAAGCACCTATTTCCACGTTATCTTCAATAATTACATTGCCAATTTGAGCAACCTTGATGTAATTTTGATTGGCTTGGGGCGAGAAACCAAAGCCATCGGCACCAATTACCGAGTTTGAATGAATCGTGCAATTGTTGCCAATTGAGCTGTCGTGATAAACCCTTACCCCGCTATTAAGAACCGTTTCGTTACCAATCGTTACATTGTTGCCAAGGAAGCAGTGCGGAAATATTTGGGCTCCGTTGCCTATTTTGCAATTCTCGCCAACGAAGGCAAACTCACCAATGTAAACATTGTTTCCGAAAGTAGCCGATTGCGAAACAAATGCAAGGGGAGATATTCCAATCTTTGGTTTTTCGTCTTGTTTGTAATGCTCAAGAAGCCGTGCAAGTGCTTCGTAGGGATTATCTACCCTTACCAGGGTGCAATAAAGCTTTTGTTCTGGACGAAAATCATTCTTTACCAAAACAACAGAAGCCTTGGTTTTGTACAAGAATTGAGTGTATGAAGGGTTCGAAAGAAAAGATAGCGAGCCTGGTTCGGCTTCTTCTATTTTTGAAAAACGATTCACGGCAACGCTCTCGTCCCCATCAACCGTCCCGTTCACTAAGTTGGCAATTTGTTTGGCGGAAAAGTTTATCATCAAGGTTGTTGTTTCGTAAAACCCATATTTTTAATAACTTGACAAGGATTTTGATTGGTTGATTCAATCCCTGTTAGATGGTTTTATCTTGGCAACGAACCATCGGGCTTTTTATTACTTTATTGTTTGCAAAATTGGCTTTTTCTTGAGAAAAACCCAAAAATTGATAACTTTGTAAACATCCGACAATTTAATTAACCTCAAATCGTTTTTTTGATCGAAGGTTGTTTGGCAATTTGCGGCAATACTTTGATGCAATAGTTTAATTATCAATTAATTAATTAATAGTAGATGAACATAAAAATCCTTTGGGTAGATGACGAGATAGAGTTGCTAAAGCCTCACATAATGTTTTTGGAAGGGAAAGGATACGAGGTTCTTACCACCAACAATGGTTCCGATGCCATTGATATGGTTCAAGAAAATGTACTCGATATTGTATTTCTCGACGAGAACATGCCTGGTTTGTCTGGTTTAGAAACTTTGGATAGGCTTAAGAACATTCAACCCGGGCTTCCGGTTGTAATGATTACCAAGAGCGAGGAAGAGAGCATCATGGAAGGTGCAATAGGAGGCAAGATTAGCGATTACCTGATTAAGCCTGTAAACCCAAATCAAATATTGCTTTCGCTAAAAAAGAACTTGGAAAACAAGAAGTGGGTTAGCGAGAAAACCACCATGGACTACCAGAGAGAGTTTAGGGAAATTGGAATAAAACTTTCCGACAAGCTCGATTTCGAGCAATGGCAGGAGGTGTACAATCAGCTTGTGCACTGGGAAATAGAGCTTAGCAAATCTGACGACGGCAGCCTATTGGAAATATTTCAGATGCAAAAAAACGAAGCCAACTCCCAATTCGGGTCTTTTATAAGAAAGAATTACGCTGATTGGTTAAGCATACATGCAGAAAGAAAACCGGTTCTTTCGCACACTGTTTTTCGCGATATGTGCCTGCCTTTTATCAAGGGCGAGGAAAAAACATTCTTGGTAGTTGTTGATAACCTCAGGTACGATCAGTGGAAGATACTAAAGCCCGCTTTCGAGGAGGTGTATCGAATTGCAAGCGAAGAGATGTATTGTAGCATTTTGCCCACGGCTACCCAGTTTGCCCGCAATGCCTTTTTTGCAGGTATGCTCCCCACCGAAATAGAAAAACGTTACCCGCAATACTGGGTAAACGAAAGTGAGGAGTCAACGTTCAACAAATACGAGAGCGAACTACTTGCCGAACAATTAAAAAGACTCGGGGCCGACATTAAGTTTTCGTACCACAAGATATTAAACCTGAGCAGTGGCAAGAAACTGGCCGAAACCATAAATAATTATACAGGGATTAAACTTAATGTTTTGGTGTACAACTTCGTTGACATGTTATCTCACGCTCGCACCGAAATGGAGGTGATCAAGGAACTTGCCGACAACGAGGCGGCATACCGTTCGCTTACTTTGAGCTGGTTCGAACATTCGCCGCTGCGCGACATTATTAAAGTACTTGCCCGAAATAGGATTAGCCTCATACTCACAACAGACCACGGCTCAATAAAAGTGTACAACCCTTCAAAAGTTGTTGGCGACAAGAATACCAATACAAACCTGAGGTACAAAACCGGAAGGAACCTTCAATTCGACAAATCTGAGGTGTTTGCAGTTGCAAATCCACAAACCATTTACCTACCCAAGTCTAACATAAGTTCAAATTACATTTTTGCACTTAACAACTCTTTTTTTGCATACCCAAACAACTACAACCACTACGTGAATTACTACCGTGACACTTTTCAGCATGGTGGGGTATCTTTGGAAGAAATGCTTGTTCCGCTGGTTTTCATGAGGGCAAAATAGCAGGAGATGGAGTTCGAGAACGAAATTCGAGTTGGAGATGTTGAAGGCCTCGCCGAAGTGGCAAGAGAGTTATTTGGGGCAAATCCAAACGGTAGGATTTTTGCATTAAATGGCTCCATGGGTGCTGGCAAAACTACTCTCGTTAAGTCAATATGTGCCTTTTTAGGGAGTTCTGACACCGTAACAAGCCCAACGTTTTCCATGGTAAACGAGTACCTTTTGCCAACCGGCCAACCAGTTTACCATTTCGACTTTTACAGGCTGAAAAGCCTTGAAGAAGCCTACAATATTGGCTATGAAGAATACTTTTATAGCGGCAACTATTGTTTCGTTGAGTGGCCCGCAATCATAGAACCACTTCTGCCACCCGACAGCATTAGGGTGAACATAACCGAAGAAAATGGAGTAAGGGTTTTTAGATTTTGATTAAAAACTATTGACGGCGCAATTCAACAGGCACTGCAACCTCTTCCTTGAAAAAAAGGTTTGTGTAGGCAATTAAAATCCCGCCAGTTGCAAACATTATAAGGCTGTAAATAGCTGGCGAAATTGTCATTGTGGGGTTGTTGAGCAAGGTGGCTGCAATTGCAATACCAAGTGTGCCGTTTTGAATTCCCGACTCTACCGAAATGGCAATCCTTTGCGCCATGTTAAGGTTGAAAAGCTTGGACGAAAAATATCCCAGCAAAAGCATGGTTAAATTTAAAGCAAGTGCCACAGGTCCTGCCGATTTAAAACTGCTCACGAAAATGTCTTTATCATGAAGAATCGCTGCCATGATAATCAAAAAAAGAAGCAAGCCCGACATAATTTTCACGGGTTTATTCATTTTGGCTGCAAACGCCGGCAGCCTGCCTCTCAGGTACATTCCAATAGCTACAGGAACAAGTGTGATGATAATAACCTTAACCATGGTGTCAATTACGGGCAAGGGAATGTATTCGCCAGCTTGCAAGAAGTGAGCCATTGAAAAATTGACAATCAGCGGAATTGTAAAAACAACAATTATGCTCGAAATGGCCGTAAGACTTATTGATAGCGCGGTGTCGCCCTTAGAAATGTGGCTAATAAGATTGGAGGTGGGGCCACCCGGGCAGGCCGCCAAAATCATTATTCCCACGGCAAGTTCTGGGCTCGACATCGGCATCAGGATCAACAAAATAAATCCAACAATTGGTAGGATAATTATTTGGTTTATGATTCCGATGGCAGCAGCCTTGGGGTAAAGGGCCACCCTCTTGAAGTCTTGGGGAACCAAAGACAATCCCATTCCTAGCATTATAATGCCCAATGAAACGGGGAGCAAAAGGTCGGTGAGGAAATTTGTTTCCATGGTTGTTTGATTTAATTTTTCCCTTTTATAATATTTTCCGGGTGCAAAATTAGTTCAATTAAACAATCGTGCAAGCTTTATGGGGTTAATATTTGTTTTTTTTCGATTCATTTTTTTTTCAATTGGTATTCTTGTATTAACTTTACTAGTCTTATTAGAGGCTGATGGGTGATTAGCCCCTGGTAATTTTTGCCTGGTGGCCGTTTGTGTGTGAGCCTGTTGATAGTTGAAAGTTAAGAAATTTGAAATCAGAAATTAGAAAAATCTAATGACATGAAACGGGGCGAAAACGATTTTGTTTTTTTCGGCAAGGGCAGCCAAATCTTGCCCCAGGAAGAAGTATTGGAGGTAGCTCGCAGCAAGAAGCAGTTTTCGGTAGGCATCCCGCGGGAAACTGCCTTTGAGGAAAATCGCATTGCCTTGGTGCCGGAGGCCGTTTCGGTGCTCGTGCAAAACGGCCACAAAATTATCGTGCAGAGCAAGGCCGGCGAAAACTCCTTCTTTACTGACAAGGAATTTGCCAATGCGGGGGCCGAGGTGGTTTACTCGGTTAGCGAAGTTTTTAATGCCGATATGGTGCTCAAGGTTTCGCCCATTTCCGACAAGGAAATTGAATACCTCAGGCCCGGACAAGTGGTTATTTCTACTTTGGCAATGCTAATGCAGAAACCCAGCTATTTCAAAGCCCTTTCCGAAAAAAGGGTAACTGCCATATCCTTTGAGTTTTTGCGCGACCAAGCCAATTCATTTCCGCTTGTGAGGTCAATGGGCGAAATTGCGGGGACTGCCTCGGTGCTTATCGCTTCAGAGTACCTGGCCTGCAAGAAATTCGGCAAGGGAAGAATGTTTGGCAACTTCACGGGAATAACGCCCACCGAGGTTGTTATAATTGGGGCAGGCACCGTGGCTCAAAATGCTGCAAGGGCCGCCATTGGCCTCGGTGCCGTGGTGAAGGTTTTCGACAACAACATTTATAAAATTCAGCGGCTGGAAGCAAACCTTAGCACGAGGTTGTTTTCGTCGATAATCCAACCAAAGGTTTTGATGAAATCCTTGAAGACTGCCGACGTGCTAATAGGCGCACTTCACTCCCCAATGGGGCGCACGCCGACTGTGGTTCCAGATGAAATGGTGAGCCAGATGAAATACGGAAGCGTTATTGTTGACGTAAGCATTGACCAAGGCGGATGCATAGAAACAAGCAGGATAACTAACCACACTAACCCGGTTTTCCAAAAACACGGCGTAATCCATTACTGCGTGCCAAACATTGCCAGCAGGTTTCCGCGCACGGCATCATATTCGTTTAGCAATTATTTTGCTCCAGTGCTACTGGCAGTAGGCGATAGTGGCGGGGTGGAAAACCTGCTCAAAAAAGATTCGGGCGTGAGAAAAGGAGTTTACGCTTACAGCGGGGTGCTTACCAATCGCAGCATTGGCGAATATTTCAACATTCCATATCAGGATTTGAACCTGCTGCTAGCAGCATTTTAATTATTAATACCGGTTTCTTTGAAGTCACGGGGTAGATTTAAACCAGACAAATCGGGAAGGAAAAAATAATCTAAAACCGACCCCTGTCGAAACCCAAATTCTCAGATCACCCTCGAACTTTATCAAACCTTGGTTGTTTATTTTATGGTAAAATAAAACAACCGTTTGCACTATATGCAAATCAATGTAGGCAGTTGAAAAAACATTGTTCATGAATAGAAAATCTTTCTTGAAAATTTTGGGACTAACCCCCTTGTTTTACGGGATGAGTTCTTTAAACAAACTTTTTGCATCATCGCAGTCAATGCCCAACACACAAAGGATGCCAGTATTGTTTCTTGGGCACGGAAGCCCGATGAACGCCATTGAAGAAAATCAATTTGTTAAGGGATTTAGAGAGATTGCCAAAACATTACCAAAACCGAGTTCCATACTTTGCTTATCGGCTCATTGGTACATAAAGGGCACCAAGGTTACTGCCATGGAAATGCCCAGAACCATCCACGATTTTAGTGGCTTCCCAAAAGAATTGTACCAAGTACAATATCCAGCAAGGGGAAATCCAGCTTTGGCAATGGAAACTAAAAACAACCTGCTCCCAACAATGGTTGAACTTGACGAAAAATGGGGGCTTGACCACGGTGCATGGAGCGTGATAAAGCATTTGTACCCCAACGCCAACGTGCCAATAATTCAGCTAAGCATCGATTACACTCAGCCTCCAAAATTTCATTACGAGTTGGCACGAAACCTTAACTCACTTAGAAACAAGGGCATTTTGATTATTGGAAGTGGAAACATAGTGCATAACTTGCGCTTGGTTGATTGGCCAAACTTCAACAAGGATAATTTCGGATTCGATTGGGCCATTGAAGCAAGAGAAACCATTAACAAGTTTATGTTGGATGGAAACCATGCTCCCCTCATCAATTACCAAAAGCTGCCAAGGGCAATACAACTTGCAGTACCCACCCCCGACCACTACCTCCCATTGATTTACACCCTGGGATTACAACAGAAAAATGAAAACATTACCCTGTTTAACGATAAGTTACTGGCAGGAAGCTTAAGCATGACGAGTTTGAAAATAGGTTAACACAACTATGCCGACAACGTTTCCTTGCTTCAGAAAAACTCAATAAGCCCAAGGCCCCGGCTTACAACTACCTAAACACTTTTTCGGTGCTAATTTGCTTTTTTGGGCCTCTGTCAAAGGAGCCGTGCACGAAGCACTGGTTATTTGCCGCAAATTGCAGCATTTCAACTTACTGACATCACTTGTTAAATTTTAGCCTTTAAGTTCGCTGGTGTCCTTAGTATTGCAAAAATGGTGGTTCGTTGCCTTGCAACTTCTTATACCTAAACCGGTATGAGGTGTAAGCAAATTTTTTGGAAAATCCTTTTTTTTTAAGGCACATTCTTGCCAAATTCTTGCTTTTTCTAAATTCTTGTTGATCATCTTCGGGCAATGCACTTATTTGTCTGAATCTTTCAAGGGAACGGTTGTTGAATTCTTACAACCCAATGTAGCCCCGAATTAAAAGTAGGGAGCCAGCCAGATTACTCTCCTGTTGTACATGGCTGCCAAAACCGGGGTTACTAATCGAGAAATAATGCTTGAAAGTTATGGAACTGTAAAAAATAACCGTAACCACAAATTTTTAAATAATATTTAGTCGCATAGAATAATTATTATCTTTGCGTAACTTTTATAAATTAATTCTATTGGTCGTGGAATTCATTAGAGAACAATTACGGCAAAAAGGTTTAAAGATTACGCCCCAGAGAATAGCCATTTACGATGCGGTGGTTACTTTGAAAAACCATCCCACTGCCGAAAATGTTGCTGAATACATCAAGGATAACCACCCGAACATTTCGGTTGGAACAGTTTACAAGGTACTCAACTCCTTGGCTGAACACCATTTGCTGAAGAAGGTTAAAACCGACAAGGATGTGATGCGTTACGATGCAATTATTCAACAACATCATCATCTTTACTGTAGCGAAACCGAGCGAATCGAAGACTTCGAAGACACCGAACTTGATCGGTTGATCTCTCAATACTTTGAAAACAAGAGGATCAACGGTTTTAAAATCAGTAACATAACTCTACAAATAACCGGAGAATTTAACAACTAAATCAAACAAATTATGGAAGCAAAAAAGGAAAAATGCCCCGTTATGCACGGCGGAAACACCGAAGCCCACAAATCGGTGATGGATTGGTGGCCAAGTGCACTTAATCTTGACATCTTGCACCAGCACGACAAGAAAACCAACCCCAACGAAGAGGGTTTTTGCTACAAGGAGGCCTTCGAAAGCCTTGATCTCGAGGCGGTTAAAAACGATCTCAAGAAACTAATGAACGACAGCCAAGATTGGTGGCCAGCTGATTGGGGTCATTACGGTGGTTTGATGATTCGAATGGCGTGGCACGCAGCAGGTACGTACCGTGTTGCCGATGGTCGTGGCGGGGCAAACACCGGCAACCAAAGGTTTGCTCCCCTAAACAGTTGGCCCGACAACATAAACCTCGATAAACCACGCAGGCTGCTATGGCCAATAAAAAAGAAATACGGAAACAAGATTTCCTGGGCCGATTTATTCATCTTGGCAGGTAATATGGCATACGAGTCAATGGGTTTCAAAACCTATGGATTTGCCGGCGGTCGAGAGGATATTTGGCATCCCGAAAAGGATATTTATTGGGGCTCGGAAAAAGAATGGTTAGGCAAGGAACGCTACTCGGACAAAACCAGCCAATCTCTCGAAAACCCGCTTGCAGCCGTGCAAATGGGTTTGATATACGTTAATCCCGAAGGGGTTGATGGCAATCCTGATCCGCTCAAAACGGCCCAAGATGTTCGCACAACTTTTAAAAGGATGGCAATGAATGATGAAGAGACCGTGGCCCTAACCGCCGGTGGGCACACCGTTGGCAAGGCACACGGAAGGGGCGATGCCTCAAAACTTGGCCCAAATCCAGAAGCCGCCGACCTTCACGAGCAAGGTTTTGGTTGGACCAACCCCGTGGGTAAGGGTAATGCCGAAGATACCGTTTCTAGTGGCCTCGAAGGTGCATGGACAACAACTCCCGACAGGTGGAACCATTCCTATTTTTACTTGCTCTTGAATTACGAGTGGCAATTGAAAAAAAGCCCGGCCGGTGCCTGGCAATGGGAACCAACAAACATTAAGGAAGAGGACAGGCCTTTTGATGCGCATATACCGGGGGTTAGGAGGAATCCAATCATGACCGATGCCGACATGGCAATGAAGATGGATCCGGAGTATCGCAAAATATCTGAAAAGTTCTACAATGACCCCAAATATTTTGAAGAAGTGTTTGCAAGGGCGTGGTTTAAGCTTACTCATCGCGATCTCGGACCCAAAAGCCGCTACCTCGGACCGGATGTACCCAAGGAAGATTTGATGTGGCAAGACCCAATTCCAGCAGGAAACTACGATATTACAAATGCAGAATTAGAAGCCATAAAAGTAAAAATATTGAATTGCGGCCTGGCCCATGACGAACTTATTTCAACAGCCTGGGATAGCGCCAGGACTTTTAGGGGTTCAGATTTTAGGGGCGGGGCAAATGGAGCCAGAATTCGTTTGGCACCGCAAAAAGACTGGCATGGCAATGAACCTGAAAGGCTAAAAAGAGTTTTGGAAAAACTCGGGAAAATAAAGGCCGAACTGAATGCTAATATTAGCATGGCCGACTTGATTGTTTTGGCAGGAACTGCTGCCATCGAAAAAGCAGTTAAAAATGCCGGCTTCAACATTATGGTTCCTTTTAGCCCGGGTAGGGGCGATGCAACGCCCGAAACCACCGACGTGGAATCGTTTCAACACCTTGAGCCCGTGCACGACGGATTTAGAAATTGGCTAAAGAAAAACTACCCTGTTAAGCCTGAAGAACTGCTTCTTGACAGGGCCCAACTCATGGGATTAACCGCTCCTGAAATGACTGTTCTTATAGGAGGCATGAGGGTTCTTGGAACTAACCACGGGGCAACCAAACACGGTGTTTTTACTAACAGGGAAGGTTTTTTTTCCAACGACTTTTTCGTGAATCTTACCGATATGAATTGCTCTTGGAAGCCTGCCGGAGAGAACCTTTTCAATATTGTTGATCGCAAAACGGGCCATGCAAAATGGACAGCAACACGGATTGATTTGGTGTTCGGCTCGAATTCAATACTTCGTGCGTATGCCGAGTTTTACGCACAAGACGATAACCAGGAAAGGTTTGCAAGTGATTTTGTAAAAGCCTGGACAAAAGTGATGGATGCCGACCGTTTTGACCTAAAATGGAAATAAGCAAGAATGTTGTTTTAAACCAATTTGCTTAAATGTAACTAGCCCGGCACCGAAATTGCGGTGTCGGGCTAATTTTTTCCAATCAACTCCAAAATATTTTCTGATTTAGCCTCTCCCATCCAAACTGCATCATTGTAGCGTTTGAACCAGGTGAGTTGCCTTTTGGCGTACCGGCGGGTGTTGGTCTTGATTTGTTCAATAGCAAAATTAAGGGTGCAATCGCCTGAAAACCATTTAAACAACTCTCGGTAGCCCACGGTTTTGAGCGAATTCATGTTTCGGTGTTTGAATAATCCGATGGCTTCCTCAACCAATCCGGCCCGCACCATCAAATCCACACGCTTGTTAATGTCGGAAAAAAGTTGCTCCCGCGGTTTTTCAATCACAACTTTAACAATTTTGAATGGCCTTGATTTGCTAGTATTTGTCCTTAGCTCCGAAAACTTCCTGCCCGTGGTGAGGAAAACCTCTATTGCTCTCTTCAAGCGATTTGAATTGGCGGGGTCAACGACCTTGTAAAATTCAGGGTCGATATTTTTCAACCAACTTCTGAGGCCTTCGGTTCCTTGGTCGCGGTGCACCATTTCAACATGGTTCCTAACCTCAAAATCGACAGGCGGAAGATCATCCAATCCCTTGCAAACGGCATCAATGTAAAGTCCCGAACCACCGGTCAAAACCACCACATTCTTGGTTTCAAGCAAGCGATTTATGGTTTCCAGTGCCTCAAATTCGTACTGCGAAACGTTGTAATGGTCGAATATGGAAATATTCCCCACGAAGTGGTGCCTTACAATCGAAAGTTCGGCAGGGGTAGGGGTGGCAGTTCCGATTTTCAGCTCCCTGTAAAATTGCCGGGCATCTGCCGAAACTATTTCTGTATTAAGAGCCTGGGCAACCTCGATGCTTAAAGAGGTTTTACCCACGGCCGTGGGGCCAGTAATTACAAGTAGCGTTTTGTCGGCTTGCTTTTCAAACAACCTCATCTAAATTGTCGGCTTCTTCGTCAAAAAAGTCGGCATCGTCTTCAAATGCCTTCAAGTCGTCAATATCCATACCCTCTTCCTGGGGCTCGAATTCATAGCCGGTGGAAACGTGATGATGCAATTTGTCCTTCTTTTTGATTTCGGGGGGTGTTTCTCCCACTGCCTTAACGATTTTGGGATACTTATTTCCTTCCTTGGCCAGAGATATTTTCAGAAGTTCGAGATAAAAAGTCCAGTAATTTAGGTAATCGTAAACCCAAACAAGTTTTTGATGTGGGTCGTCAACGAAATCACTAACTACCGCATCGCGCATTTCCAGAATAGGTTCTTGCGCATCTTCAGGGTCAACGGGTTCTTCCATTTCTTCCGATTGCATGTCAATCAACGAAATTTCTCGCTTTTTGCGAAAGCGAGAGTCGGCAATGAAAAAAGAGGAAAGGGTACCCTTGTTTAGCCCAAGGTTTTCAACAAGTGCGAAATGAAAATCCTCGAATGTTTGTTCAGACCCCACTTCGACCTCGCGCAGAAAGTCGTCGCCATCTTCGAATGTTAGTTTGAAGCGATAAACGTGCATTTTTAAAAATCTTACCTATTTTCTTTTTTAATTACTGGTGACAAAATTAACTAATTTGTTTTATTGGCGGCAAGCAATCCAATTTTTTTCCCTTGTTGTATCATGAAATCCCACGCAGGCTCCCTTTCGTTTGGTATTATGCCGTCGAGTATCGCCTCTCTTATCGCGGTTTTTATTATTCCCACTTCCCTGCTTGGTTTAATGCCAAAGTGTTCCATTATTTCGTTGCCCGACACTGGAGGTTGCCAATTTCGCAGGCGGTCTTTTTCTTCTATTTCAACGAGCTTTTGCCTCACCAACTTGAAGTTTTCCATGAACCTCACAACCTTGTTTCTGTTGCCAGATGTAATGTCGGCCTCGCACAGCAGCATTAGGTCGTCAATGTCTTCTCCGGCCTCGAATAGTAACCTCCTAACCGCCGAATCGGTAACGATTTCCTGACTCAACACAATGGGGCGCAGGTGAAGAAGCACCAATTTTTTAACGTATTTCATCTTGGCATCCAAAGGTAACTTGAGGCGGGTAAAGATTTTTGGTACCATTTTACTTCCCAGAAACTCGTGTCCGTGATACGTCCAGCCCACTTCGGGGTCAAATCTCTTGGTTAGGGGCTTGGCAATGTCGTGCAGCAGAACCGCCCACCTTAGCCAGAGGTTTTCAGAATTTGGAGCAAGGTTGTCAAGTACCTGAAAAGTATGCAGCAAAACGTCTTTATGTGCCTTCCCGTTTATCACCAAAACACCGGCCAGGGCTTGCAGTTCCGGAAAAAAGTGAAGAAATAAACCAGCATCGTAAACTGCCAAAAGCGATTTGCCCGGAGTTTGGGTAAGTAATATCTTGTTAAACTCTTCCATTATTCGTTCCAACGATGCTATAGGAAGCCTGTAGGCATTTTCCTTGATGGCTTCGAATGACTCCTTGTCTATGTTGAATTGCAGTTGAGCGGCAAACCTCAGGGCGCGCATCATGCGCAAGGGGTCGTCGGAGAAGGTTATTACGGGGTCGAGAGGGGTTTTCAAAATTCTTTTCGAAAGGTGCTCTTTACCGTTGAAAGGGTCAATTAGCTTGGAGTGGTTGGCTCCACTGAGGCCAATTGCCATGGAGTTTATGGTGAAATCGCGTCTCGAAAGGTCGTCGTGCAGTGTACCGTCTTCAACTATTGGTTTTCGCGAATCGAGCCTGTACGATTCCTTGCGAGCACCCACGAACTCAATTTCGTAATCGAGCAAGCGAAGCATGGCAGTGCCAAAATTCTTGAAAACCTTGAGGTTTTCTGGCTTTCCCAGCCTCTTGGCCACCAGAGTTGCCAGCTCTATTCCGCTTCCCTCAACAACAATATCAACATCCTTTGATGGACGGCCTAACAACAGGTCTCGCACCCATCCGCCTACCACGTATGCATTAAGGTTGGCCTTGGCGGCAACCTCCGATACTAGGTCAAGTACGGGATGTTGTATGAAATCTTTCAAAACCTTAATTCCTTACAATATTAATTTCGCCAAACTTGTCAATTCTTACAATGGTGCTCGACTTTGGCTTGTTAAACCTATTACGATTGGTTTCGGCAATATAGTCGACCCCTTTTACAACATTTGGGGTTACATGGCTAAAGGACAGGGGACTGGAATAGCCGGTAAGATTTGCGGAGGTGGAGGTTATGGGCTTGCCGAACGCCTTGATTATCTTCAGAATAAAGTCATCTTTGGGAATGCGGGCGGCTACTGATTTATCAGCTGCCAACACATTTTTTGGCAAACCTTTTCCTTGGGGAAAAATTACCGTTAAAGGGCTCGAAAAACCGTTCATGAAATCAATGGCAATGTCTTGAACATCCACAACATAATTTTTAAGCATTTCAAAAGAATCTACAAGGATTATGAGTGCCTTATCGTGCTTTCTTCCCTTTATTTTGAAGATTTTCTCGGCGGCCACACCATTGGTGGCATCGCAACCCAATCCCCAAATGGTATCGGTAGGATACAAGATAACTCCACCTTTTCGGAGAACTTCAACAATCTTGATTATTTCTTCGTCCATGAAATCAAAAAAAATTGATTTTTTTAGTCTTAAAAATTAAACGGCCACGTTGTACTGCCTCAGGGCATCGTTGAGGCTCGTTTTTCGGTCGGTGCTTTCTTTTCGCTTACCTATTATCAGGGCGCATGGAACCTGGTATGTTCCTGAGGCGAAAGTCTTGGGGATAGTGCCCGGAATAACCACCGAACGTGAAGGAACCCTGCCGTTTAGTTCAACTGGCTCGGGCCCACTTACATCAATAATTTTGGTGCTGGCCGTAAGAACCACGTTGGCACCAAGTACTGCCTCTTTTTCAACGCGCACGCCCTCAACAATTATACACCGCGACCCCACGAAACAGTCATCTTCGATTATTACCGGACTTGCCTGAACCGGCTCGAGTACCCCACCAATTCCAACACCGCCGCTCAAGTGTACGTTTTTTCCTATTTGGGCGCAGCTACCAACCGTTGCCCAAGTGTCAATCATTGTTCCCGAGCCCACAAATGCACCTATGTTAACGTAACAGGGCATCATTATTACATTGGGGGCAACGAACGATCCATATCGTGCTATGGCGTGGGGTACTACCCTTACTCCAAGCCCCTTGAAGCCCTTTTTCAAGGGAATTTTATCGTGAAATTCAAAAGGACCAATTTCTATGGTTTCCATCTGCCTTGTGGGAAAGTACAAGATAACCCCTTTCTTAACCCACTCGTTTACAATCCATTGTTGACCAACTGGCTCGGCAACGCGCAGGCAACCACTATCAAGCAGAGCCACGACCTTTGATATTGCCAGTTGCACGTCCTCTTTTTCAAGCAAAAAACGATTGTTCCATGCATCCTCAATAATACTCCTCAATTCAGTGTACATTCCAATTTCCTTTTTCATCCAACAAAATTAATTAATAAAAGTCATTGTTGAATAGTAAAAGAGAAAAACCAAACTTAATTGCCATGTTAATGCTTTTCTTAACTTTGCAAGTTTTTTGGCAAATTATTTTAGTCATGGAAATCCCCAAGCAATACTCACCCAAGGGTGCCGAAGACAAGTGGTACACTTGGTGGATAGAAAAAGGTTACTTCAAATCGATTCCCGACCAACGCGAACCATACACCATAGTTATCCCGCCGCCAAACGTAACCGGCGTGCTTCACATGGGGCACATGCTCAACAACACAATTCAGGATGTATTGGTGCGCAAGGCACGCATGCAGGGCTACAATGCCTGTTGGCTGCCAGGCACTGACCATGCTTCAATTGCCACCGAAGCCAAGGTGGTTGCAAAACTAAAGGATGAAGGTATTGACAAGAAGGACCTTACCCGCGAGCAATTCTTGACTCACGCTTGGGATTGGAAAGAAAAACACGGTGGAATTATCTTGGAGCAACTCAAGAAGCTCGGGGCATCATGCGACTGGGATCGTACGGCATTTACAATGGACCGATCCTTATCTGATTCGGTAATTGCAGTGTTTGTTGACCTTTACAACAAGGGTCTAATTTACAGGGGCGTGCGGATGGTAAACTGGGATCCAAAAGCACTTACCGCCCTTTCGGACGAAGAGGTAATATACAAGGAAGTTCAATCGAAGTTCTACTATCTCAAGTACCAAATAGAGGGAAGCGAAAATGAGCACGTTACAATTGCCACAACGCGTCCAGAAACAATCCTGGGCGATACAGCCATTTGCGTTCACCCCCAAGACCAGCGCTTTGCACACTTAAAGGGAAAAAGAGCCCTGGTTCCGCTTATCAACAGGCCCATTCCTATTATTTTTGATGAATATGTAGAAGTTGACTTCGGAACAGGAGCACTTAAAGTAACGCCGGCACATGATATCAACGATTACTACCTTGGATTAAAGCACAACCTGGCTTCCATTGATATTTTCAACGACGACGGAACTCTCAACGAAAAGGCCGAAATTTTCATAGGCGAGGATAGGTTTTTGGTAAAAGAGAAAATTGAAGTTGAACTCGAAAACAAGGGTCATCTTGCAAGGGTTGAGGTTATAACCAACAAGGTTGGATACTCGGAGCGTACCGATGAGGTGATCGAACCTCGCCTTTCGATGCAATGGTTCCTGAAAATGGAAAAAATGGCCAAGCCTGCCCTTGAGGTTGTAATGAACGACACAATTAAGTTTCACCCGCCAAAGTTCAAGAACACGTACAAACACTGGATGGAAAACGTTCGCGACTGGTGCATTAGCCGCCAGTTGTGGTGGGGCCACCGTATTCCGGCATGGTACCTTCCCAACGGAAAGGTGGTTGTGGCCAACAACGAGCAGGAAGCCTTGGAAATAGCTCGCAAGCAATACGACCAGGGTCTGAAACTCTCAGACCTAAACCAAGACGAGGATGTTTTGGATACATGGTTCAGTTCGTGGCTTTGGCCGATTTCGGTTTTCGACGGAATTATGAATCCCAATAACGATGATATCAAGTATTATTACCCCACCAACGACCTTGTTACAGCACCAGAAATCATATTCTTCTGGGTGGCTCGCATGATTATGGTTGGGCTTGAATACATGAAAGACGTTCCGTTCAGGAATGTTTATTTTACAGGTATCGTTCGTGACAAGGTTGGTCGCAAGATGTCAAAATCTTTGGGGAACAGCCCGGACCCTCTTGAACTAATGCAAAAACATGGTGCCGATGGCGTTAGGGTAGGGATGCTCTTTGCATCTCCAGCCGGCAATGACCTCTTATTCGAAGAATCGTTGTGCGAGCAAGGCCGTAATTTCAGCAATAAAATATGGAATGCTTTCAGGCTTGTAAAGGGATGGACTCCTTCGGATACGATTGATCAGCCTAAAAGTGCAAGGGTTTCAATTGAGTGGTTCGAGACAAATCTCAACAAGAACATCAGGCTCGTTAACGATCATTTCGATAAGTTCAGGATTGCCGATGCATTGCTTGCCACTTACAAGCTAATATGGGACGATTTTTGCTCTTGCTACCTCGAAATGATTAAACCTACTTACGGCCAGCCAATTGATTCTAACACTCTTGATGCAACCAAGGTTTTTTTTGACAAGCTTTTGAGGTTGCTGCATCCTTTCATGCCATTCATTACGGAGGAAATTTACCAGCACCTTCGTGCCGAAAATGACCCTGAAAGCCTTGTTGTGGCACCTTTTCCCGTGGCCAGGCAGTGCGACGAGGCCGTCTTGAAAAAGTTCGAGTTTGCCAACAGGGTAATTATGGCCGTGCGTAACTTCAGGCAGGAAAAGGGCATATCCCCCAAGGATATTCTTCAACTTATGGTTAAGAAAAACAACCAGGAGCAGGCCGATACAACCTTTGATTGCACTGTCGAGAAAATGTGCAATCTCGAGGTTTCTTACGTGGAGCAAAAGCCCGAAGATGTTTTTACAATCATTATTGATACAACCGAGTTTTACATTCCGGTTGATGAAAACGTTGATTTGGAATCCGAGATAGTCAAGTTAGAAACTGATCTGGAACATCAAAGAAAATTCTTGGCTTCGGTCGAAGGCAAGCTTACAAACGAAAAGTTTGTGGAGGGTGCACCCGAAAACGTGGTGGCAATGGAGCGCAAGAAGCAGACGGATGCGCAGGCTCGAATCGCCGTGATCGAAACCCAACTGAAAAGTTTGAAGGGAGAGTAGTTGCTAAAAACTGCCGTCAAGTTTTATTGTGCCCTTGGTGTCAATAGGAACGTTGAAGCCAATGCCCGATTTTTCCACCTTGCAGGTGCCTTTAAACAAAAACTCCATCTCCTGAGTTTTTAGCGCAGAAATAAGCGAGCCCATCAAACTACTTGTTGTGGCAAGTACTTTCAGGGGGTTGACGGCCAGGTGTACGGGTACCGAGAAATCGGCACGGCCGGGCATTTTTATGTCAACAATTTGCTTAATGCTGGTGAGTTTCTCGTTCTTGTTCGAAAAAACATCGACATCAATACTCTTGAGTGTAAAAGAAAGGCTGTTGGGATTATGAAGTATCAAATCGGCCGAAATACCGATCTTTGTTGGGGCTAACGAAACGACCTTAACATTGTCTATCCGTTTGAAATGGGGTTTCTTAACCTTGCAGCTGCCAAGAAAAAATAAACCAACCGCTAAAAAGACCCAAAACAGAGATATCCTGCAATGCTTCATTTTTTGTGAATTGCTAGCTACAAAACCACCAACCTCGATGTTTTGCTACCTCCTGGATAAACTGCTCTCAACAAGTACAGGCCTTTTTGCAGGCTGCCTGTATGGGCACCCAAGTTAATTTGATTATTTCCTTGGTTAAGAAAACCAGAGAAAACCATTGAAACCACCTTTCCGTTAAGATTTATAATTTGCAAACGCACCTCGCCAGCTTGTTGAAGGTAAACGTTGGCGACCGAAAAATGGTTTACCGGGTTGGGGTGCACGTTCAACGAAACACCAGAATTTAACTCGGCAATTGAAGTAGGCGATCCCAGCCTGATGTCGAGGTTAAGAGTTTGACGGTTTTGAACGGTAACTCCGTGAATGATCTTCTCGGGATAACCCTTGGCGGTAACCCTTAAACTGTAAGTGCCAGCAAGTATTGGCCTATGAAACAAGCCCATTGGCAAGTACGAGTAAACTTGGGTATTGTCCTTATCGTAACCTAATATCTCGATCTTTGCATTGATGGGTTGGAGGGTATTAATGTCTCTTACAGTGCCATGAATGCCAAAAGTTGCCTGATATAAGTAATTTAGCAACGATCTGAAGTTGTAATTCCAATGGGCAGGCAGGTGTGCCGAAGGCAATAACTTGGTATTGCTTAGCTCAAGAGTTACTTCGCGCACCCTTCTAAAGTAATTCATGAAATCTTGCCTCGAACCATAGACGTAATACCAATCGGCTCCATGGGTAACACCGTTTATGCAACTTGCACACTGCCAGCTAGAAGGATTCATGTAAGTCGTCGGGCTGTAAAAACGTGCAGTGTCGGCATACTCTCTAGATACCAAGTAAAACCAATCATGGTCGGCATGTCTGTTTTCGCTGCTCTTCCAGGCATCCCAAGGATAATTAACCAATTCTATGCCTCCGTGAATATTTGCCGACAAAACAAAACTCATGGTGTCGGTAAAATTCATCATTGCCTGGGTTTCTGGCTGTATTGGAGTTTGAATGGTCACGCCTGGCCTTGGGCAGGGGTAGTTCCTGTTTAGATCAATATTATTAGAATTAAAACGGGTAGGGCTTTGGATCGTGGAGTTGTTGGTTCTGTATGTTCCATCAGGATTCTCGTTGGGACAAATCCATATTTCAAGATTGTCGAGCAAATGTGTAACTTGTGAATTAGTACCATAGTTACTCAGAAGATAATCAATAAGCCTGAGCAAGAGCACAAACCCTGTAGTCTCGTCGCCGTGCATGGTGCTCGTGTACATTACTTGTGGCTTTTTCTTGTGCGAATTTACGTTTGAAGTTATTTTGGCAAAATAGAGGTGCCTATTGCCACTTGCGGTTGCGCCCACGTTGAATATCTTGCAAAGATTTGGATAATCGGCAGCAAACTTATTCATCATTTCAACATATACCCCATAGGTAGGATAACGATCCCAGTTTGACATTGCGGCAACGGTTGTTGCCATTGTTATGTTTTTGCTTTCGTAATACTCGTCCACCAGCTTAAAATCAATTCCATTTTTCAGGAACTCCTCGAAGTCTTTTTGATTGGCGAACGCAAAAACAGTATTTCCAGCAATTTTTTCTACGCTAAGATTTTTAACAATGTGCAAGGGATTCGCCCCCGGGGGCATTTCAAAACTGAAAAAAATCTCTCCACGGTATCCGAGCAACTCGTTGGCGCGGTCTATTTGAGTATTTTGGGCAAACGAGAATATTGCAATTGCAAGAATCCAGGTTGTTAATACAAATCGTTTCAAGGCAATATTATTTTTTTAAGGTTTGGTAATATCAATTTTCAATTTCGTTTAGAAGGTTACCCAGCTTGTTTTGCAAGGTTTTGTTTATCCTTACAAGTGGTAACCTAACCTTGCTGTTGCATAAGCCTTTCATTTCAAGAAGAGCTTTAATCCCCGATGGGCTGCCATCTTCGTAAATTCCCGTGGTTATGTCGAGCAATTGGTGGTAAACCTCCCTGGCGCCAACGTAGTCGTTTGCAAGGCACAGGTTTACCATGTTGGTAAATTGCCTTGGAAGGACGTTAGAAATAACGGAGATTACTCCATCGCCACCCAAGGCCATAAATGGCAAGGTTGTAACATCATCGCCCGATATCACCAAAAAATCTTCGGGTTTGTCCTTGATGATTTTGCTACATTGAACCATATCGCGCGCCGCCTCCTTTATGGCGAAAATATTTGAAACATCGTGAGCAAGAGATAGGGTTGTTTCCGCGCTAATGTTTGACCCTGTTCTTGAAGGTACGTTGTAAATGATAATTGGAACAGGGCTTGCTGCTGCAACTGCCTTGAAGTGCTTGTAAATGCCTCTTTGTTGCGGCCTGTTGTAATACGGACTTACCGATAACACTGCATCTACATTATCAAAATCTATTTGCCTGAAACAGTTGGCAACCTCTTGTGTGTTGTTTCCACCAACACCAACCACCACCGGAACTCGCCTTGCAACGGCCTCAACAGCAAAATTGACAATTGCATTTTTCTCATCCTTGCTGAGGGTAACCGACTCTCCAGTAGTACCCATGAAAACCAGGTAATTGATTCCACTCATAATTTGAAATTCGATAAGCCTTTCGAATGCCCTGAAATCGATCCCCCCATCTTTGTGAAAGGGAGTTACAATTGCGGTGCCTGTTCCTCGGAATTTACTAATCATTTTTGGGTGAATTAATTATTTTCAAATACTTTTCGAGATTGTCCATTCTATAAGAAATACTTGACTCGCCCGGTTCGCGAATCATCAGGTCAAACCTATTTTCAAAATTGTATTCGTAGAAGCCTGTTTTTAGTTTAGCGTTTGAAAGGCCCACCAAAATCTTAATCAAAAGAAAGTCTTTTGGAGTTAAATCAACCAAAATATCAAAACCAGTGGAAGCAAACCGCTTAAGGGCCCCGCTCCTAAAAAGCTTTCTCCATCCAAAGTCAGATTCAACACACACCTGGGGTACAATTTTCGGAAAGTAAGACTCCGGTTCTACAAAGTTTGAGACCTTTTTACTTCGGCAAAATCCCAGAACCTGAACCCTTTTGCCTGAACTTGCCAATTTATCGGCAAAACTAACCACAAAATCACGATCTAGTACATTGTTGTAATCAAACAGGATGCCAACACTTTCTGCAGAATCAAAATCAACAAGTTGCCCCAATGCTTTCTTTTCTCGCTTCATTTTGGAAAGAACGAAACCCAGAATTTTCGCTTTTATTTCGCCTAAAAAAGTCATCAAATAATTGAATCCGATTAGTTTGTCAAATCAAAACTGTATGTGAAAACATTTTCCAAAGTTAACAAAGAATTTTAAAGGTTAAGGATTTTTGAATATTTTTCAATCAAGATTACAGCATCTCAATTTATTTTTTTCTGGAAATATATTACTAATTTTGTGGGCATGTTGGAAAACCCCACGGTTTTAATGCCCAAGCAAAAGTAGTTAATGTTTTTATTCGCCAAAATCAAACACGGGCGCTACAACGCACCAACCAACCTTATGCTAGGATTGGGTTTCGTGATCTTTGGGTTATTGACATTTTTTGGTTTGGGATCCACCAAGTCAGCTAAAAGCGAAGGCAATTTTATCTTGACACAACCCAAAGAGGATACAATTAGATTTTCGATAGGAGCAATAGGCGACATAATGGCTCACGCACCGCAGATCATTGCGCAAGAAAAACAAAGTGGAGGTTACGATTTCAACAACAATTACGACAAGGTAAGGCATCTTTTCAAAGGCATTGACCTGATGATGGCCAATCTTGAAACCACACTATCTGGAAAAGAAAAACGTTTTACTGGCTACCCGATGTTTAATGCACCCGATGAATTGGCTGAGGCCGTTTTCAACGCTGGTATTCACGTGGTTTCTCTTGCCAACAACCATATTTTCGACAGGGCCGAAAGTGGGTTTTTCAGAACAATGGAGGTATTGAAGAAAAACTCGGTAATTCCTATTGGGGTTAGGAAAGATACCATGGAGCGGCAATACATCGTGAGAGAAGTTAGGGGACAAAGGATCGGCATTACTGCATATACATACGAAACTGGCAAAATTGGTGGCCAAAAAACCATCAATGGCCTTTTGATTCCCGAGAAAATTGAACCCTTGCTCAATTCATTCGACCCATCGGACATAAAAGGAGAGGCGATTAAGATGCAACGTATGGTTAATCAAATGAAGGCCGACTCGGTTGACCTGATAGTTTTCTTCATGCACTGGGGCGAAGAGTACCAAACAACCCCCAACAAATATCAGGTTGACCTGGCAAGTTTGCTTAACCAGTGCGGGGTTGACTTGATTATTGGCAGTCATCCTCACGTGGTGCAGCCCTTTGGCTTCATTCAACACCCAGAAAACGGGCATAGAACCTTCGTGGCGTACTCGCTGGGCAACTTTATTTCTAATCAAAGATTCGAAACTCTTGCAAACTACCATACCGAGGATGGATTGATGGTAAAGGTAGAATTGATGATACCCCCTGGAGAAAAGATTTCAATCGAAAAAGTGAGATATTTCCCTCTTTGGGTAAATCGTGATAGAAGAAATAACAAACAATACTACGAGGTTCTGAGCTGCATTGATTACCTTGGCCCGCAAAACGAAAAAAACAACATGAAACTTTCCGAAGCAAAACTTAATAGGCTTGAGAATTCCTACAAGAGGACAATGGTAATAGTTAAAGAAAACTCGACTAAGTTTTCGAACTCAGAAGCCTTCTATTCTGTTTTGCAGAATCATCAATAAGCAAATTTCGATTGGAATTAGCCATTTTTTCAAAATTGACCAATGCAAGTAACTTTTTTAGGCACCGGAACATCTCAGGGGATACCAGTTGTTGCTTGCGGTTGTGAGGTATGTTTAAGCCAAGACCACCGCGACAAAAGGCTTAGGAGTTCAGTTTTGGTCGAACTGGTTGGGATAACCCTTGTTATAGATGCTGGTCCTGATTTCAGACAGCAAATGCTCATCGAGAACGTTAAGAACCTCGATGGTATTTTGCTTACCCATGGCCACAAAGATCATATTGGAGGTCTTGACGATGTGCGCAGTTTCAACTGGGTTTTGCAAAAGGCAATTGGTGTTTACGCATCGGCCGAAACACACCACCAGATAAAGAAAGAGTTTTATTATGCCTTTGGCGAAAACCGCTCCCCGGGTGTGCCGGATATGAAGTTAATTGAAATAGGAAATGAGCCTTTCGTGGTGGCCGACACAGAAATAATCCCAATTTTGGCATTTCACAACCAAATGCAGGTATTGGGCTTCAGGATAAAGGATTTCACTTACATAACTGACGCCAATTACATACCCGAAAAGGAGCTTGACAAGGCACGAGGCAGTAAGGTCTTGGTATTGAATGCCCTAAGGAAGAAAAAGCATGTTTCCCATTTTACGCTTGACCAGGCCATTGAGATTATTGAAAAAGTAATACCCGAAACCGCATACCTAACCCACTTGAGCCACCAAATGGGATTTCATGGGGTAGTTGAAAAAGAATTACCATTTAATGTTCAAATTGCCTTTGACAGGCTAAGATTGGATTTGTAGTGGGAAGTTTTGGTTTTAAAAAAAATCGTGGGTAATTGCAAGAATTAACTTCAGATATTTTTAAGTAACGGCCAATCGCGAGAATTTTTTTATAAATACGTATATTTTGAGTTGTTGTACTAGGCTTCTAACTTCATGCCAAAAATCAAGGCATCGTTCTTATTAACAGTATCTGCAAAAACGTAAGCAATGAAAAAATCTTGGCCAACAAATTCTTGCTGCGCTTCAATCGAACCAAAAGCCATGCTTGTGCCAAAACTACGAGGGCCCTTGTTAAGGGCCATACCAGCAATGTATTGGGTCATGACACCTTCGAAACAAACAGCCTTTGCAAGCAAGTAGGCTAAACACTTAAGCTGGTCGGTGATGCCGCCGATAAATGCATCTTCATTGTCAATAAAATACTCATAAGCAAGCATGAAGCCTGGCCTTAAAAAAATTTTATGCTTACTTTCAAAACCCCAACCCATTGGGTTAAAGGTAGTTTTTCTCACAACAATCCCGAATCAATCACTGGCAATGAACTCCATTAAACTCTCGGTCAGTCAGCCGTTGGTTCGCTTGACCCCGTTAACTCCAAATTACATGGGGTAAACCTGCGGAATATCGGTTGAAGTAAACGAGAGTAGGCGTTAGCCTCCGTAACAAGCTCGATGCAATCAACCGCGATACAACTTATGGATTATTTTAACATGATGGAATTTTTTTGCAGTTTAAAAATCGTTTCTTTGTTATCGAAACATTACGGTTTTAAATGTTTGAATAACCTTTTTGGTTAAAGACCTGATTTGCAAAAAAGTGTTAAGCCAATTTTTTCGAACTTGTTAAGGGATAGTCGAAAAAACGAAAAAACTTTTGGTTATTTCATATCTTTGCCGTCAATGCATAATTCCAAGTTACATGATTGAGGTTTTAGCACTAATGCTTGCAGGTTGGCTTGTTGGTTTGGCTTTAAGGGGTATGAAAAAAGTTGGCATTGGCGTTGACAAGGCCATTCTAATTGCTATTTTCCTGTTGTTGTTTTTTATGGGCCTAGGAGTTGGGAGCAACCAACAGCTGCTAGGCTCTCTGCCTATTTTGGGCGTCAATGCCATTATAATTGCTGTTGGAGCAACTTTGGGCAGCTTGATTTTAGGGTGCATTGTTTGGAGGTTGGTCCTTTCGCCATCAAAAAAATCGGATAAATGAAAACCAGCCTTGCCATACTTTTTTTCTTTATTTTGGGTATCGTTGTGGGAGTGGCAAACATTGTGCCTGAGGCAATGCTACAAAACGACCCCGGAACCCTTGCCCTATATATACTTATGTTTCTGGTAGGGGTTAGCATTGGTACCGACAAAGAGGCATTGCAGGCACTTAAAAAGCACGGTTTGAAACTTGTACTTGTACCATTATCCACCATTGTTGGTACCCTTGCAGGTGTTGCAATTGTACACCTTGCAACGAAAAGTCAACAGTTTCTCGAGAGCCTGGCTGTTGGAGCAGGATTTGGTTACTACAGCCTCTCGAGCGTGATTATTGGTCAAATGCACTGCGAGTCGTTGGGTGTTACTGCATTGATAGCCAACATTGCCAGGGAAGTTTTTACACTTTTGTTGGCTCCTTTCATGGTGGTTTACTTTGGCAAGCTTTCGCCAATTTTGGCCGCCGGGGCAACAAGCATGGACACCACCCTGCCAATTATTACAAGGGCTGCCGGAAAGGAATTTGCAGTAATTGCGCTTTTTCACGGCATGGTGCTTACAATACTGGTGCCTCCAATTGTTACAATTATAACCAGCCTGATCTGATAATCCAAAAAGCGAGAAGACACCATGGGTTAAAAACCGAGATTGGAAGTTAGGTTTAAATGGTCACCCGATCGTTAAATCACTTTATCGTTCTTTCGTTCAATCCATTTTCTTTATAACAATGGTGCCAAGCAGGCAAGGCGCACAACCGCAACCCCTAAACAAATCAATGCATCAATTATTTTTCCAAACGAAAGCACCATTTTGGCGCACGGACCAAACTTCCACACCTGCCGCGGTGCAGGCATCAACCCATCGGCTCGAGTTCCAGAAACTATTTGAGGCATCAACAATTACTTTTTGTGGAGAAAGATTTTCAAGAACCTCCAAGGGGTTTTGACGAGAATTGCTTGTTACAATCAGGTAATCAATATCAAAATCAACCATTGGCAAAACACTCGGCACCGATTCGTCGAGCAAGAAAATTATTAAAGAGCCAAAGGCAATTAACGGACCCTTTCGCTGATAATTGCTGCCTGCAACCACCGCACCCTCGTCAAGCAAAATATCCTCCCTAACATCAGAAACGCCAGAAACAATGCGGTTTGGCGATAAATGAAAATTTATTCTACCCTTGTTTTCGATAAGATTTTCGCACATTAAAAAGACACTTTTTTTGCCCGAAATGAAATCAATGGCCGTTGAATTGTTTACGTGGTAAACCACGACCTTAAGACTACTTTCGCGGCTAATACCACGAGCCGAAACCGAAACAGAAACCAAGGCAGTAAAGACCATTGCATGTACAAGTGCTTTTTTATATCCCGTCATCAAAAAAGAAAAAAAGAGGATGATGACCAAGAAAACCGCAATGGTTTCAGAAAAGGAAATGAAAACATTTGTAATTGTGGAATAAGGAAGCCCCTCTACGAATTTTACGGCTTGATGTAGGGCAAGTAAAACGTAATAAAGCACCTGACCCGCCAAGTAGCCTAGCAAAGGAATTGGATACAAAACCAAGGTGGCAATCGCGGCATATATAATTACGGCTGCCAACGGAATTACAACGAGATTAGTTATAAGAAAGTAATTTGGAAACTGGTTAAAATAAAACAAAGATAAAGGCCCGGTGGCAAGTTGCGCGGCAAGGCTAACAGTTATAATAGCCCAGGCATAATCCAGAATCTTGTTTTTGAAAGTAAGTTGCTTGAAAAGATATGGCTGCAAGGTAACAATGCTTATCACTGCCAAATAAGAAAGCTGAAAACCAACACTTGCTATTATAAAGGGGTTTAGCACCAACAAAACCAATGCCGATGCAGCCAAGGTGTTGTAAATGTTGGTTTTGCGGTTGAAACTCTGCCCAATTGCCACGAAGCTAAACATTGTGCAAGCCCTTAATACTGATGGCGAAAAACCAGTAACTGCTGCATACATCCACATTACGAGAATAATTGCAACAGCCCTCCAAATTTTTCCGCGGGGCAACTTGAGCAAAAAAGCGAAAATGAACTTCAACACCAAGAATATAATTCCAACGTGCAGCCCCGAAACGCACAAAATGTGCATTGCCCCGGCACCAACAAATTCCCTCTGCAGGCTCTCGTCGAGGTATTCTCGATATCCCAAAAACAGGGCCGAGATGATTGCAAATTCAGACCCTTGAAAGTTTGACTCGAAAATACCCAGTGCCTTTTGGCGAATATAATTTGACCACTTCAACAAAAATGAGCCACGGTTATGCCCAGAGGCGTGCCACTGCCCAGAAGCCCTGTAGGATTGATGGTAAATGTTGCGATATGAAAGAAACCTGGCATAATTGAACTCGTGCGGATTTTTCGGGGGGCTCAACTCCTGAAAGTTATTCTCAACAAGCAAGTAATCGCCGTATTTTAGTTCTTGAGCCAAGCTATCCTTTTGCAAGTAAAGCATGAGCTTACCCCCAACCCTGCGCGAATCACTACCCAACAATAATTGTTCAACCTTGCTAACTACCTGAAAAGAATTGGATTTTTCCGAAACAGGTTCAACAATTCTCAACAACAGATTGCCTCCCAAGTCGGCAACGTGCGAGAAATGGTTGGCGCGAGTTACCTGGTTATGGTTTTGTGCCACGTTGTAACCTGCAACCAAAAACACCAGGCACGCCCAAACCCCGAAAACCCACCGCAAAGAATATTGGCTTGATACAAACTTTCTGGCCAAAGCCCAAATCACTATGAAAACCGAATATGTTGCAATAAACCAAACCAACGGAAAATGAAAACTTACTAACAAATAAGCTACAATACCCAATGCAAATGGGATAACTAGCCTTATCAATGGATATTGCGAGAGGGAGTTCATTTTTGCCAACCAATGGTTAATTGAAGAACAAATTTAAGACTTCCGCGTAAAAATCCAATGTTAAATTTTTTCAGCCGATTTAGCAAATAAATGCACAAAGAAGCAATTTGGTCATGAAATCATGGATTGAGCAAAAATATGCGCAAACAGCACGTGAATTCCATTTCCGGTCGACTCAAATTTTATCTTGCCAAAAATAATAAGCAATTTGCGAACAAAAGCAATTAAGTAATTGTTTGAGAAAATAAATTTTCTCACATTTTACAACAAGCAAAAACAACAATAATGAAAATTGCCACAACTTTTTTGATTACTTGTATTGCCATATCAATGTTAGGCCAATACTTAAAAGGCGATTGCCAAAAAGGATACGACAAAAAGAATTTTGACGAATCTAATTACAAAGGCGAGTACAAGAACGGCCTCGTCGTTGGAAATGTAGACTTGTTAAGAAACTATGAATCGGAACTTTACGTGGGCGTGTCGAAAAACATATTGCTTCATGTTGAGGGAACATATTACTACGCCAATGGCGACATTAGTGATGGTACCCGGCCAAATGGAAAAATCAAGGGTCGAGGCACCTATTCCTTGGCAGATGACCGGAAATACCTTGGCGAAAATATTGAAAGCAAAAGGTATGAAAAAGGAGCATATTCTTGGCCCTCAGGTGCATTGTACCTTTACCCTTGGCCTGATAATAATTTGACAGGCTGGAGTTTATACACGGTTGGCAACGATAGTGAGTTCAAAAGCCACACCTACCTGGGCGAAATGGCGGAAGGTACATTGAATGACTTAAGAAAGTATTCTTTTTCATGCGAAAATGTTAGCGAAGCTGATTACGTAATTGAAAAAATTGAAGAAAATGGTATGTACGCATACCCTGATGGCCCCAAATACCAAGGCGAATTCAAGGATTCCGAATGGCACGGGAAAGGAACAATTATCTGGCCAGGGGGCAATAGGTTTGAAGGAAATTTCGAAAACGGCAACCCAATATACGGAAGGTTCTATCGCCACGGCGAGCTTTTGTACACCGGAAAAATTGACAAAGCCTCGCAAATTGGCGCCAAAAACATAGTGTACATAAATACTGGAGGTTTCGTGCAACTGCTCGACAACGACAACCAGGTTTCATCCATAAGATACGACAATGGCGATTACTTCATTGGGAGGGTTTTCATAGATTGGTGGGGAGATATTTGCGATGAACCCTTTGGAGAAGGCGTGTTTATATTTTCCGACGGCAAGGCCATTATAGGTGCTTTTAATAGAGAAAAAGTCGCAACCTGGATAACCGAAGAAATAATTTTTGAGCCATCAAAAGCAGAGCTATGGTATATGTACGGAATTGCAAACCAAATACTTGGCTACTGGAATCTGGCAGAATTGGAATACCAAAGAGCCCAAAGACTTGAGCAAAAAAACGAAAAATACGTATTGGCCCTTGTTGAGGCACTTGGAAATCAAAATGAATTTGCAATTGCAATGACCTACGTGGATGCTATACTAAAAGCTAACCCCAAAAACCTGGATGCGATTTATAATAGGGCATGGTTATTTTTTAGACAGAATGATTTCGACAATTCCCTAGAGCAGTTTGATGCATTAGTTAAACTCGATGCGAATAATTTTTATTACCATTACGGAAGAGGGCTCTGTTATTTCGAAAAACAGGATTACGAAAAAGCAATTTCCGACTTTACCGCATCGATAGAAATTCAAGAGACTCAGGTTGCTCTTTTTTACAGGGGTATAAGCTACTTGAACAGCAACCGGAAAATAGAAGCCTGCAGGGATTTGCAAAACGCTAAAGCCCTTGGTTTCGAAGATATTGACTCTGATATAAACAGAGCGTGCAATTGAGTCAAAGAAGGCTTGAACCGGCTGGTTAAACTATGGCTCGAAAAAATTTACAACAGCAAAACAGGTATGGCTATCATGCTTCAAAGGTCAACATTCCAACCTATTTGATGTGAACTAATTGCCGGCAACGTGTTATTCAAGAAAAATCACTTCTTATAAGTGTTGCCAATTTAATTCATATTTCCCCCGGCAAGAACACGAATTACTATCAAAACTAAAGAAATTGGCAAGGTCTTTACTAATTGCCGGGTTCAGGCTCAAAACAATTTGACGATTTTATAACATCATAGATAAAGAGCCAGGTACAAAACTTGTTATTGTGAGTTTTTTATCTTTCTCCTTTTTTTCAACAATTATTTGGTTTTTCTCCTCCTTTCGAGTTTGGAAAGCTACTAATCAATGATTTGCTTCTCTAGGGTGTTCCTATTTACCAAAAAAACCTTGCGATACTTTACGTGGCCCACCTTCATCTAAACCTTGTACTGCAATACTTCTTTTTGGTCTTATCAATAGAAATATGTTTCGATAGGCCAAAAATTGAAAAAATCACTTCTTAACAACTTTAATTGTTTTGCTTGCAATCTCACTTGAAATTGAAAACAAGTAAAGTCCAATTGGCAAACCGGTGATATCTACCTCAATTTGGTGATTTCCAGGGTTTAGTTTGATTGGTTTACCTTCTAGCATTACTTTACCAATTGCATCGAAAACCCTTACCGAGACCGTTTGTGCCTCCCTTATTGAAAACCTAACCGTTGCCTTGTGGTTTACCGGATTGGGAAAAACAGCTACATTGAGCAAGCAATCCGTAGGCTCGTTGACTTGCAGCCACTGGTTGGTTCCGTTAAGGTGCATCAGAAGTGCAACCGAAACCTTTGTTGCCTCTGTTGCATACTCCTTGTTGGTGTTTTCCACCACATCATTTACCGAATGGTAAACTGGCGAAAACTGGCCCTCGTGAAGAAATAATGCCGGAAATCCATTTTGATGAAATGCGTAACTATCGGTAGCGTTAAGCGATTGGCTCGACTGAATCGCCTCGAACACCGTGTAGTTGTTTATCAATGCCGTGGCCAGACCCGATAACCACTCTGCACCCGGGTAGCCGTGAACCCTTAGCTTCCATTGATCCACGGGCAAGGTGCAGTTACTAATCATATCGTTATTAATCATTGCCTTGATTTTCATTCCTTCGGTGGCTGCCTTGTTGGCAAAATGCCAGGCCCCGCGCAACCCCACCTCCTCGGCGGCAAAGGTTACGAATTTTATTGTTTTTTTGGGCTGGTAGTTTATGGATTGCAATAGCCGGGCCGCTTCGAGGGCTGCGGCAACTCCACTGGCGTTGTCATCGGCTCCGGGGGCGTTATCCAGAGAACACTGCCAAGGATTTCCGGGAGGCTGAACGCTAGAATTGTAGCAAACCGAATCGTGATGGGCCCCGAGTATTACTATACTATCGGGGCTAATGAGACCTGCAATGGTAGCAACCACATTGTATTGCCAAGTTTCATGCAACTGACCCATAAAAGTCATGTTTAGCTGAAACGAATCGAGCTTGACCTCCGAAATTCCAAAACTTGCAAACTTGTTCTTAATCCACATCGAAACAGCCCTGCGGTTGCCTGCAAGGCAAAATCTTGTGCCAAAATCTTGAAGAACTTGCATGTACGACCTTATGCTGTCGGGATTTACCTGCACCACGACACTCTGAATTATGGGGCAGTACTTGGCTTCGGTCAGAGAACTACCACCTTGCGCGTGGCCAACCAACCAAGTGATAAGTACCAACGCAAATGAAAATATAATTCTTTTCAAAACACGTAATTTGGTTTAAAATAATTAAAGAACAATAAACCGATGCAGCAATTAATTAAGCCACCGTAAGTCACAGATTAACTCAAATATGTTTGTTGCTTTTTACCTTCAACTTTAAACCCTCCAATTAATGGGTTCTTTACCATGGCTCTCTAAAATTTGGTTGGCCCTGGAAAAGTGCCTGCACCCGAAAAACCCCCTCGATGCCGAAAAAGGCGACGGATGCGGGGCCGGTAGAACGTGGTTTTTGGTTGCATCTATCAATTCCTTTTTAGCAATTGCATAATTACCCCAAAGCAAGAAAACCAAACCCTCTCTTTGTTCTGCCAAGGCTCTTATGGCGGCATCTGTAAAGGTTTCCCAACCCTTGTTCTGGTGAGAGCCCGCCTGCCTCGCTCTAACGGTGAGCGTTGCGTTTAAAAGTAAAACACCCTGACGTGCCCACCCCTCCAGATTGCCGTGCGAGGGGCAAGCAATGCCAGTGTCGGTCTCAATTTCCCTGAAAATGTTTTGCAGCGAGGGAGGACTAACAACTCCTCTTGGCACCGAAAAGCAGAGACCATGAGCTTGCCCGGGCCCGTGGTATGGGTCTTGCCCCAAAATTACCACCTTCACTTTATTGAATGGGGTATGGTTGAAAGCCGAGAAAATTTGCGACCCCGGCGGGTAAATGCGGTACTTGCCCTTTTCTTCCAACAAGAATGATTTCAGCTTTTGGAAGTAAGGAGCAGAAAATTCGTCCGCCAAAACAGACTTCCAGCTCTCTTCAATATTGGGGTTTAGGTTTGTCTCTGACATCAAAAATTAGTAGTTGAAAGTTAAAAGTTGAAAGTAATTGGTGATTAGTAATTAGTGATTGGATTAAAATTAGAAATCAGAAATTAAAATCTGTGTTAATCCGCGTTCCAATTTTTCCAAATTGTTAATCGTTAATCGTCAATCAATTAGGCATTCAGAAGCAAATTTTAGCCTCTTATGCCGAGTCATTAAAGAACCTAGTAACATCAATCCCGCCAAAATTTCCCGAACTCATCATCAGGAAGCAGGTGTTGGCTTTAATCAAACCCTTGAGGCGTTCTTGCAATTTAGCGGTATCAGTGTAAACTTCTACTCCCGGTTTTCTGAAAGCCCTTGCCACTGCCTCTTCGTCCAGGTGGGGCAATCGCTTCAATTTTATGGCGTGGTGATCAAAAAAAACCAACGCGACATCGGCACCGTCAAGGCTTCCGTCGTATAGGGGCAAGAACACCTCGCTCAAACTACTGTAAGTGTGCAGTTCTACACAAGCAACCATTGTTTTGCCGGGATGCTGTTGCCTCACGGCTTGAGTGGTGGCCTTCACTTTCGAAGGGGCGTGTGCAAAATCCTTGTAAACCACGATACCATCTCGCTCCAGAACCCTTTCGAGCCTTTTGCTGGCACCCTTGAAAGCCTGCAAGGAATAGTAAAACGAATAATCATCTACTCCCAGATGGTTACAGACCATTCTCGCACCGTTAATGTTTAAAAGATTATGCCTGCCAAAAACATTTATCGGGAACTCTGACTTGCCCGAAATAATAAACGTTTGTCCATCTTTAACAACATACTCGGCAAGGCCGTAAGGTATTTTTTTCAACCAATCAAATTTCTCGCAAACCCTTACTACTTCCGGGTCGTCATTACAATAAATCAACATGCCATCGGGTTCAATGGTTTCAACAAAAAGCCTGAATTGTTCCACGTAGCCCTCGTAAGTCGGAAAAACATTGACGTGATCCCATGCAATGCCACTAATAAGGGCAACGTGCGGCTTGTACAGGTGAAACTTGGGTCTGCGGTCAAGGGCCGAACTCAGGTATTCATCGCCCTCGAGAATAATTAAACCGGCATTATCATCGAGCTTTACCATTACATCAAATCCTTCTAACTGCGCGCCAACCATGTAATCGGCATCAATTCCGCAATTTTGCAAAACGTGCAAGATCATTGAAGTAATTGTAGTCTTACCGTGGCTGCCCCCAATAACCACCCGTTTTTTATCTTTCGATTGCTCGTAAAGGAATTCGGGATACGAGTATATCTTCAAACCAAGTTCACGTGCCTTGAGCAATTCGGTATTATCGGCCTTGGCGTGCATTCCAAGTATCACCGCATCCAAGCCGCGATGTATCTTTTGGGCATTCCATCCTTCCCTTTCGGGGAATAAACCACAAGCCGCCAGCCTACTTGCCGAAGGCTCGAAAATTTGGTCGTCAGAGCCGCTAACATCGTATCCCTTGCGATGCAAGGCAATAGCAAGATTGTGCATGGCACTTCCACCAATGGCTATGAAGTGAACTTTCAACGAATTTTATTTTTGGTTCAATGCTAATTTTAACAAGCAATCACAAGAAATATATATTTGTTTCACCAAAAATTGACCGTGTTTTCGAGGTTCTACAAGTCGTGGCAAATGATGGTTTATTAAAAAAAATTCGATAATTTGAAACCTTCCTCAAGAAAAAAACTCACACCGATCTTAAACAAAAAAAGAAGAAAAAACCAAGCCAAGAACATAAAGAAAAGAAACAAAAACGGCGAGTAATCATTCAAAACGGTTTGTTTTTACGATTACAAAAATAAAAAAAAACGGGATTATCGGTCAAATTAAAAAATTTCCATTTAATTGCAAGATAAACCCAGGACTCTTCTCGCAAGAAATTGTCAATTAAACATAATTCCTTTTGATAATTCTTCAGGCAAAATTTTTGTCAAAAAAGATTAATTTTGTTAATCAGAATTAACCAAGGTGGATGCCTTGAGCAATCAATTATTTTTCGAAATTTTTATCGCATGAATTTGAAAACCACAACCCTTAAATCCTGCCAAACCCCATTTGAGGCGAACCTTATTAAGGCCAAGCTTGAAGACGCTGGCATACCCTCCTTTTTGACAAACGAAAATTACTCAACTCTTTACCCAGTAATGGCCAACACTTTTGGCTCGGGTGTAAAAGTAATGGTAAACGAACAAGACCTTGAAAAGGCACTGGAGGTAATTGTAAGTGAGTTTGAGAATTTTGAAGAAGAGAAAGAGCAATAGGAAATTTGTTTTTTCAGGGTTTATCAAAACTATTTTGCCATTTTACCGATGCACGAGTTTGAACTTTCTAGAGCACGTTTAAAAGACCTTGAAGCCATTCGAAAAATTGGCAGCGAAACCTTTCGCGAAACTTTCGAGGCCACCAATAGCAAGAGTAACCTTGATGCATACATTTCCAAATCATTTGACACCAATAAGCTATGCACTGAACTTCAAAACCCAAATTCACATTTTTTTCTTGCAACCACGGGTATTGAAGTTGCAGGCTACCTAAAAGTGAATTTCGCTCCGGCACAAACAGAGATTAATGATCCTAACTCAATGGAGATAGAGAGAATTTACATTCTGAAAAAAAACTATGGTAAAGGTTTGGGGCAACTACTTTTCGATAAATCGCTTGAAATTGCACGGCAAGCAAAATGCGCCTTCATTTGGCTTGGCGTGTGGGAGAAAAACTTCAGGGCTTTAGCATTCTACAAGAAAAACGGATTTGTTGAACTTGGCACCCACGTTTTCGTGATGGGAGAGTCAAGGCAAACCGACAAGTTGATGAAACTCACCCTTACCTAGCAACATCTTATTAATAAACCAAATAAGATTTTTGGGTTACCTTTGCCGTCCCCAAAAGTTTAAGGATAGATTATGAAGCTAATACCAATAATTGCCGAATATTTCAAGATGGATGGCGGTGCGTGCTTTGGGGTTGTGCCCAAAATCATCTGGAGAAATATGGTCAAGGCCGATGACGACAACCTGATAAACCTTGCCTCCCGCTGCCTCTTAGCTGATACGAGTAAAAGGGTAATTTTGGTTGATACAGGTATGGGAAGCAAGCAGGGAGAGAAATTTTTTGGTTACTACCATAGGTTTGGCAACTTTACACTTGAGGGGTCTTTAAAGGCCGCTGGCTACGAGCCCGACCAAGTTACGGATGTTATTTTAACCCACCTTCACTTCGACCACGCGGGAGGTGCGATTCGCAACGGCAAAAACCCCGGAACATTAGAACCCGTTTTCTCCAACGCCACACATTACGTAAGCAAGGCGCAATGGGATTGGGCAATGAACCCAAACCCTCGCGAAAAGGCTTCTTACCTCGGCGAAAACTACTTGCCTCTTTACGAAAACGGCCAACTGAAATTAATTCACCAGGAGGGTGATTTTTGTGAAGGAGTATCAATAGAAATCAAAAACGGGCACACCCGCGGGCTAGTGGTTCCCATTTTCGATTACAAAGAAAAAAAAGTGGTTTTCACAACCGATTTCATTCCGTTCGTGCAACACTTACACTTGCCGTTCTTGGCGGCTTTTGACATTGATCCAATTGCAGCAATGGAAGAAAAAAATGAGTTTTTGAAAAGGGCGTTGAAAAATGATTGGATTTTGTGCTTCCAACACGATTTCTACAACGAGTGTTGCAACCTGGCTTCCACCCCCCGCGGAATAAGGCATAACAAGATATTTAATCTCTCTGATTTAGACCAAATTTGATAGATTTTCAAAAAAATGAAAACCAGTTGTTTTTGTATCGAAAAAACGTCTATCTTTGCACTCCTTTTTAAGAGCACAAAAAAACTAAAAATATGGCAGCAATGGGTCAGATGGAAATCATGAAGTTGGTGCAGGATGCACTTGTTACAAAAAACGAACTTCCAGCATTCAAAGCCGGTGACAACGTTACCGTGCACGTGAAAATTAAAGAAGGCAACAAAGAACGTATTCAGCCTTTCCAAGGCGTTGTCCTTCAACGTAGGGGTACGGGTGCCACTGAAACCTTCACGGTAAGGAAGATTTCTGGAAACATAGGCGTGGAAAGGATTTTTCCTGTAAATTCTCCTTCAATTGACAAGGTAGTGTTGAATCGTCGTGGTGCAGTTCGTCGCGCTCGTATTTTCTTCCTTCGCCAGCTTCGTGGCAAAAAAGCCAGGATCAAGGAAAAAAGAATGTAAGGTTTTTCATGACCTTTTTATTTTGGCACGACCCTTCAAGCTTTTGAAGGGTCTTTTTTTGGGTTTTGACTCATAGGTATTGGACAGGGGTATGGAGCGAATCGCTTTTAGCGCAATGCCTTGTGACTTGAGCAAGGGAGAGCATAATTCAATTGGCACGACTTGAAAAGGGAGTAGATATAGTTCGATGATACATAAAAAGGACTACATACCAAAGCGTGTTGGATTTAGCCAAGATAAGTTTAATTACAGGAGGCCACCTGGTAAATCTGGTCGAAATAGATTTTGCCGGTAGGGCCGTGTTTTTACCCCCGGGTCAAAATTATAAATGATCCGGAAGCTTTCAAATGACTATAGGTAAGGCTTACATGTATTTACGCAGTGCCTTTAAAAGCCAAAAAATACCTGATACCTTTTCAAAAAAATCAAATATCTTTGGGGTTCTGTTTTATCAATTCAATCATCAAAAAAAACAAGAAACAATCCTCAAATCATGAAGAAACTAATCGAATGCGTTCCCAATTTCAGCGAGGGGAAGGATATGGGCCTTATACAAAAGATTACCAACGAGATAGAGGCCGTTGATGGTGTTAAGTTGCTCGATGTTGACCCCGGCAAGGCCACCAATCGCACCGTGGTAACTTTTGTAGGAACCCCTGACGAGGTGATTGAAGCTGCTTTCAGGGCGGTAAAGAAGGCATCGGAGCTAATTGATATGAGCAAGCACAAGGGAGAGCACCCACGCATGGGGGCCACCGACGTTTGTCCGCTGGTGCCCGTGGCAAACATCACCATGAAAGAGGTGGTTGAGTACGCTCGAAAGTTGGCAAAACGTATCGGCGAGGAATTAAACATTCCTGTTTATTGTTATGAAAATGCGGCCTTCTCATCCGAACGTGCAAACCTGGCCAACTGCCGTGGTGGCGAGTACGAGGGGCTGCCAAAGAAGCTTTCTGACCCCAAGTGGAAGCCAGATTTTGGCCCCACAGAGTTCAATGCCAAGGCAGGAGCAACGGCTGTGGGCGCGCGCGATTTCTTGGTTGCCTACAACATAAACCTCAACACAACCTCAACTCGAAGGGCAAATGCCATCGCCTTTGACGTGCGTGAGCGCGGCAGGGTGATGAGGGAAGGTGACCCCGTTACCGGAAAAATCGTGAAAGACGAAAATGGCGAACCAGTCCACATTCCAGGATCTTTGAAGGCGGTCAAGGCAATTGGATGGTTCATAGAAGAATATGGAATTGCACAAATATCCATGAACCTCACCAACATTAGCATTACATCCATTCACGAGGCGTATGACGAGGTATGGAAAAAGGCCGAAGAGCGAGGGGTGAGGGTAACCGGGTCGGAGCTGGTTGGACTTGTACCCAAAAGGGCTTTGATTGATGCTGGCAAGTATTTCCTGCGCAAGCAGCAACGCAGCGTGGGCATTTCGGAAGATGAAATCATAAAGATAGCCGTTAAATCATTGGGTTTAGACGAGCTAAAACCTTTCAATCCAAAAGAAAAAATCATTGAATACCTAATTGAAGGCGACCAAGGCAAAAAACTGGTTGACATGACCCTTACGGCCTTTGCCAACGAAACTGCCAGCGAATCAGTGGCGCCGGGAGGCGGCTCGGTATCGGCTTGCGTTGGGGCATTGGGAGTATCGTTAGCCACCATGGTTGCAAATCTTTCGTCGCACAAGCGCGGCTGGGACGAGCGCTGGGAGGGGTTTAGCAACTGGGCCGAAAAAGGACAAGCCATAAAGGACGAGCTGCTGTTTTTGGTCGATGAAGACACCAACGCTTTTAACAAGATAATGGATGCCCTTGCACTGCCAAAAGGTTCCGATGCCGAGAAGTTGACGCGCAAAAATGCAATTCAGGAAGCAACCAAACACGCCATTGAAATCCCCTTAAGGGTTTTGGAAACTTCGTTCAAGGCATTTGAAGTTATTGAAAAAATGGTAAGAAACGGCAATCCAACCTCTGTTACCGATGCCGGCGTGGGAGCGCTTTGCGTGAGGTCGGCAGTACTGGGCGCATACCTCAACGTTAAGGTTAATACCAATGATTTGGAAGACAAGCAATTTGTTGGCGAAATTCTAGCTAAAGCGCAAGGAATAGTTGAACTGGCACGCAAGAAAGAAGAGGAAATTATTAAACTCGTCGAAGAAAAACTCAAGAAACAATAAATATTATACCATGGAAAACACACCAACAAACCTCATTCAATTTTTTGAACGCAGCGTCGAAAAATATCCCGAAAACATTTTGCTCTGGGAAAAGAAAACCGACAAGTACCAGGGGCTCACTTATCGCGAAGGCCATGCACGAGTAACCCAATTGGCAGGTGGATTTTTATCGTTGGGCCTCGAAAAAGGCGATAGGGTTGCCTTGATTTCAGAAGGTCGAAACGATTGGTTGCTTTCTGAATTGGCGCTTTTGTTCTGCAACGCCATGAGCGTCCCGCTTTCGGTAAAACTTGAAGAACCCCAAGACCTTATCTTCAGGTTGAGCCACTCTGGTTGCAAGGGAATCGTAGTTTCGGAAAACCACATGCAGAAGGTTTTCAACGTTCTTGAGCAGCTTCCCGCTGTTGAGTTCATAGTTTTGCTCGACATGCCCGAACCTGGAAAAATACCATCCCAGAAGAAGGTAAAGGTTGTTGATGTTTACGATCTTGTAAACGAGGGAACCAAGTATTTAGCCGCCAACGCAGAAAAGTTGGAAAAAATAAAATGCAACGTTAAACCCAACGACACGGCAAACATTTGCTATACTTCAGGAACCACGGCAGATCCCAAAGGTATTATGCTCACGCACGAAAATTACATAACAAACACAATGCAGGGTTCGGCAATTTTTGAAGTGCCATCAAACTACACCAGCTTGCACATTCTGCCCTGGGATCATAGTTTTGCGCACACCGTTGGACTTTACGCTCTAATTCTTAACGGGGCAAGCATTGCCTCGCTCAAAACTGGCAAGACTCTTAACGAAACCTTGCGTAACATTCCCATTTGCATTAAGCAGGTACAACCGCATTTCTTGTTGAGTGTACCTGCACTTGCCAAGAACTTTCGTGGAAACATAGAAAAAGGGGTTAGGGACAAGGGTAAAATTGCCTGGGCTTTGTTTAGTGCTGGCCTAAAAGCAGGTTATTTTTACAACAAGGAGGGATACAACAGGGGTGCCGGCATTTCGTTTTTGGTGCTGCCATTTTACAAGCTAATTGATAAATTACTTTTTAGCAAAATAAGACAAAATTTTGGAGGAAGACTCAAGTTCTTCGTTGGTGGTGGTGCGCTTCTCGACATTGACTTGCAAAGGTTTTTCTACGCCATCGGCATACCAATGTATCAGGGCTACGGGCTAACGGAGGCCTCACCGATAATTTCGTCAAACACTCCCCACGTACACAAGCTTGGCTCTTCGGGTAAACCTGTCCCGTTAATGGAAATAAAAATCTGCGACGATAAAGGAAACGAGGTAGCCATTGGAGAGCAAGGAGAAATTGTTATAAAAGGCAAAAACGTGATGGCAGGTTATTGGAACAACGAAACGGCCACAAAAGAAACCATAAAGGACGGATGGCTTTTTACCGGCGACTTGGGCTTCATCGACAATGATGGATACCTCTATGTCTTGGGGCGCAGCAAAAGTTTACTAATAAGTAGCGATGGCGAGAAATACAGCCCCGAGGGGATTGAGGAAGCAATGGTTGAAAGCATTTCTTTTGTTGAGCAAGTTTTCTTGTACAACAATCAAAGTGCTTATACCACTGGCCTGGTGGTTTTGAATAAGGCAAAGGTTAGGGCATTGGTAGAAAAATGGAAGATTGACACCTCAGGCGATGAAGGCAAGGCAGAAGCTCTGAAGAAAATAAGGCAGGAAATGAGCCATTTCATTTCCGGAACGAGCCAATCTGACCAATTTCCACAAAGGTGGCTTCCCTCGGCAGTGCTGTTGCTCGACGAACCCTTCTCTGAGCAAAACCGCATGATTAACAGTACAATGAAAATGGTAAGGCCCGAAATTACAAAACACTATCAGAAGGAAATAGAATTCATATACACGCCAGAAGGTAAGAATTTTGCCAACCATTATAATATGGAATTTGTTTCCAGGGTGACTGGGAAAATGTAGTCAAAGGTTCAAGCCGCTGGCCATGATTGTTGCCGCTCATAACTCACCCTTGAGTGGTGTGGGGGTTAAGAAAATTCGCTAATTTTGCCCCTTCTCAAAACGCACTAATTATGAATTTCAAATATCCCGTTAACATACCTAAAACCATTGCCGACCAAGCAATTGACAGCTTTTCATACGATTTGCCAAACGATCGAATAGCATGGCACCCTTTACCCGAACGAGACACCTCAAAGTTGTTGGTTTTCAATGATGGTAATATTACCAACTCTCAATTCAGAAGGCTTCCGGAGCATTTGAACCAAGGTGGGTTGATTGTATTTAACAATACTCGGGTGGTTCAGGCACGCTTGGAGTTTTACAAGGAATCAGGAGCAAGAATCGAGATATTTTGCCTAAATCCAGGGTTTCCTACTTCCGAGGTTTCGCTGGCAATGCAACAAACCAGCCCGGTGGCTTGGAGGTGTATTGTTGGTAATGCCAAGAAATGGAAGCAAGGCGAACTGTCAATAGAAAACCTCGAAACCAACTTTCAACTTAAAGCCCAACAGTTATCGCAAGTAGATGGCGAATATTTGATCGAGTTTTCTTGGAATGGATCCAGCATTAGCTTTGCCGATGTCTTGGAAATGGCAGGAAAAACCCCATTACCGCCTTACATCACCCGAAAAGCCCTTGATTCTGATAAAGTTACATATCAAACCGTTTACGCACAAAGTGATGGTTCGGTGGCAGCACCCACGGCCGGCTTGCATTTTACGAAAAGTGTTTTTGACCACCTTGAGGAAAAAGGAATTAAAAGGGGATTCGTTACACTACACGTGGGTGCGGGAACTTTCAAGCCGGTAACATCGAAAACCATAGGTCAGCATGATATGCATGGTGAGCAATTCGTGGTCAAAAAAGATTTTCTCGAATTGCTGTTAAATGATTTGGGAAACGTGACAAGCGTTGGAACTACATCAATGCGCACCTTGGAAAGTTTGTTTTGGATTGGGGTCAGGCTATTGTCAGAAAAAAAACTCGAAAAAGGGCTTACCACAATCGACCAATGGGAGCCCTACAAATGCGAAACCAAAATTGAAACAAAGTTTGCAATTCAGGCAATATTAAATTACCTCGACCATAACAAGTTGGAGGTATTGAGGGGAGAAACTTCATTGATAATAGTACCGGGCTACCAGTTTAGGGTGGTTGATAAGCTCATAACCAACTTCCACCAACCAAAAAGCACCTTGCTTTGTCTCGTGGCAGCCTTTGCAGGCCAGCATTGGAAAAAAGCCTACGATTTTGCACTCGAAAATGATTACAGATTCTTGAGCTATGGTGATAGTTGCCTGTTCTTTAAGCACCAAGACCTTTAAGCAAAAAAGCAAAACATTTGGCAATAAAGAATCGATAAAGAGACTGTTAAGAAAATTAAACTAAAATAAGACCGGGCAATTCAAATAGAATTGTTTCGCAAGGCTTAATGAAACTTTTAATTACCATCAATGTCATGATTTTAAAATAACATTAATAAAATGGCAAAAAAGAGGGTAATGAACCATCATCCAGAATTGTAGAATGTGCCATAATACCCCAGAAGTATTTGGCACAGGTTTGCTTGAAAGTGCTTGCTAGAAATGTTTTAAACATAAACTTGAACAATATTGGTTTCACTTTTGCAAAACAGGTTTTAATTCAAATCATATTTGATGTGCCGGAACTTGAAACAGGTTTGAAAATAAATCTTTTTCAATTCTTGAAATCAAAAGGGCAAAAAATATCTTGCCGGCTTACAAGGCCCTGAAACCGACATTTATTAAGCCACTGAAATAGCAGCCAGGACTGTTAATATTTTTTTTGGATCATGGCATTTCCAAAAGTCGCAAACCATGTGTAAACGATTTTTTTTAAAAATGCAAGATTAATTTTCTTTAGCATTCCGTGAATAAAAAATTTACAGCGACCTTGTTCAAAATCCTAAAACTGTAAATGCCATTATGTTTAAAAACTGATTTTTCAAAACCAATGGCAAAGAGACCAGAAAATGATATTTTAGGCCTTGCGGCACTTGATTACCTCGGGGGAAAAAAGGAAGCAACCGTAATGATCGAAATTGACGTGGCCGGAACTGACCTCCTGCCCGTTATTTACCTTTTCAGGAACTTCAAATCGATGCCAGCTTTAGAAAAAATAGCATTGAACCTGTGTAGGGGAAAAATCTTGGATGTTGGTGCTGGAACCGGAATTCATTCCATGTGGTTGCAGAAAAGGGGATTTGTGATTCACGCCTTGGACTCATCTGCCGGAATGGTAAAGGTTATGGAATCACGAGGGGTAAAAAACATACATCACTGCATGCTTTCCGATTTTCAACAAAGGGGTTTCGACACTATTTTATTTTTAATGAATGGAATAGGCATTGCAAAAACACTAAAAAACCTGAAATCGATTCTAAAGCACGCTGCGGGCTTGTTAAACCCCGGAGGACAAATTTTGATAGAATCTACTAACATTCTTTATGTTTTCGAGCAACAAGATGGTAGTTATCTCGTACCTTTGCACAACCGGTATTACGGAGAGGTTATAATGAAAATGAAATATAATGACCTTTCCTCACAACCTTTCAAGTGGATTTACGTTGATATTGATACTTTATTTTCGGTATCGAAAAGTGTTGGGCTTAATGCCAAATTAATAACTAAAGGCAGCGACGATAATTACCTTGCTTGCCTCACAATTTCTTGATAAATTTTATGACATTTGAACGAAAAATAGTTACTACCGAGGATGGTTCACACACATTTAAACTGCTTGAAGTTAATGAGCAATACCACTCTCTTTTCGGGGCAATTGAAGAGAGCATTCAAGTATTTGTAAATAACGGGTTCAGACATATCGCCAAAAAATTTAACCAACCCAACATTTTCGAGGTTGGATTGGGCACGGGTCTAAACGCTTTTCTTTCTGCCATAGAAGCACACGACACCGAATCCGCGTGCAACTACTTCGCCATTGAGCCGTTTCCAATTACCGAAGCAGAATACAAGTTACTCAACTACCCCTTGATGGTGGCCGATGGAAACTACGATTACATTTTTAGATACATCCACACCTTACCTTTTGGGCAAACCGAGCAAGTTTCCCCGAATTTTTTGTTTCGCAAGGAACAAGTTAAATTAGAGGACATTGAACTCCCAAATAACCATTTTCACTTGATTTATTTCGATGCTTTCGGGCCAGATACACAGCCCGAAATGTGGTGCCAGGAGGTATTCGACAAGCTCTACAAGTCAATGACTCCCGGCGGAGTCATTGTAACTTACTGTTCAAAAGGCCAGGTAAGGCGCAATATTAAACAAGCCGGGTTTGAAGTCGAAAAGATTCCTGGTCCTACAGGTAAAAGGGAAATTACCAGGGCTAAAAAGCCGTAATACAATCCTCTAATGAATAACCGGAATAACTTCGTTATTAGAGTTTACGGTGTGGCCATTAACGAAAACAAGGTTTTGGTTGTTGACGAGTACTGGTTCGATACCTTCATGACAAAGTTTCCGGGAGGAGGAATTGAATTTGGCGAGGGTACAATTGACTGCCTCAAACGTGAGTGCAGGGAAGAACTTGGTCAGGAGGTTGAGGTTTTGAAGCACTTATATACAACCGACTACTTCCAGCCTACTATTTTCATTCCCGAAAACCAACTTGTGAGCATTTACTATCTAATTCGCATCCCTGACCCCAATGGCCTTAAAATAAAACACATCAAGAATGACTTTGAACCCAAAGAAGGGAATATGGCATTCAGGTGGATCGAAATCGATAAATTAACTCCGGGGGATTTTTCATTTCCTGTCGACAAGAAAGTTGCGGAAATGATAATTACAAAGTTTTTTGATCGAGATCAGAGACCATAAATCCTGCTTGGGAGCAAAAATTTTCTTATTTTTCGATCACTGAAAGTAAGCGGAAAACGGGGCTCGAACCCGCGACCCCGACCTTGGGAAGGTCGTGCTCTACCAACTGAGCTATTTCCGCATGTTAATTGTACTCACAATTTCATGCATGACAAACCCATGAATGAAATAAATGGCAAAATCAATAAAACACCGAAAGTGGGACGTGGCAGGATCGAACTGCCGACCTCGTGCCTGTCAAGCACGCACTCTAAACCAACTGAGCTAACGTCCCCGTGTTTAATCTTAATTCGACCGCCAGCCTCTTGCCTGGCATCAGCCGGTTGGCAAAACCATACCAATAGAGCTAAGGTCACAGTTTAAGAAATACTTGTTTTTGACGTGCAAATGTAAAAAAAACCTTTCAAAAAAAATCATTTTTTTCTCACCAAATCTTTATGGTTTAATACTGCCGAAATTACAAAAGCCACAACTGCCCCTACCACAGTCAAGAAATCCACCAAGGAAGGGGCAAAATCTAAGCCAAATAGCCTGTTTAAGAGATAGCTAATGTAAGATGAAGGCAGGTCAGTTTTCCCAATGTTTTCCAATATTTGCCAGTGCCATTCAGTGAAAGGACAAAATCCAATACCATAAAAAATCCCTAAAATAAACCAAGAAGCAAACGTGAGAGAAAGTGTAACCAAATTAATCAACCTGGTTTTTTTCCAAAGCCATCCCAAAAGGTTAAAAACTACAAACCCTAAATGAAAGAAAAAGAAAAACCAGTCTAGTATGTGGTATAATAACACTGCGGAAGTTTTTTGGTTAACCACGAAAGTAGTGTATATTTATCAATTCAAAGCCAAGGTTTTGAACTATCTTTGCATTCCAAAAATAAAAGAATGACGGAAATTAGGAACATAGCCATAATAGCCCATGTCGATCACGGAAAAACAACCCTTGTTGATCGTATTTTGCACCAAGTAAAACTTTTTCGCGAAAACCAGCAAACTGACGATTTAATTTTGGATAGCAACGACCTTGAACGGGAGCGTGGAATTACAATCCTTGCAAAAAATTGCTCGGTAAGGTACATGGGCACCAAGATAAACATTATTGACACTCCCGGCCACGCCGATTTTGGTGGTGAAGTAGAGAGGGTTTTGAATATGGCCGACGGAGTTTTACTAATAGTAGATGCCTTTGAAGGCCCAATGCCCCAAACACGGTTTGTTTTGGAAAAAGCCCTGGAGCTAAACAAGAAACCTATAGTGGTGATAAATAAGGTTGACAAACCTAACTGTGACCCGGAATTTGCGCAAGAAAAGGTGTTCGATCTCATGTTTAGCCTCAATGCCACCGAAGACCAACTTGACTTCCCAACGGTTTATGGCTCGGCAAAAGCTGGCTGGATGAGCGAATCCTGGGATAAACCAGCAAAAGATGTTTCATACCTTTTAGATGCTATTTTGGAGCACATCCCCGTGGCAAAATACGAAAGCGGAACCACCCAAATGCAAATCACTTCACTTGATTACAGCTCGTATGTCGGACGTATTGCCGTGGGTAAGATTACACGAGGAACCCTTGAACAAAACCAGCCCGTATCATTAATCAAACGTGATGGAACTGTTGTAAAATCACGAGTGAAGGAGCTTTTCGTTTTTGAAGGACTAGGCAAGGAAAAGGTAAAAACACCCGTTGAGGCAGGAGAGATTTGCGCTGTTTTGGGTTTAGAAGACTTTGAAATAGGTGAAACAATAGCCGACTTTGAAAACCCCGAGGCGGTAAAGGCAATCGCCATTGATGAGCCCACGATGAGCATGTTATTTACAATAAACAACTCGCCATTTTTCGGACGCGATGGCAAGTTCGTTACCAGTCGGCACTTGCGTGAAAGGCTTTATAAGGAAACCGAAAAAAACCTTGCAATGAGGGTCGAAGAATCTGAAAACCCCGATGCATACATTGTTTTTGGGAGAGGAATCCTGCACCTTTCAATACTCATCGAAACCATGAGGCGCGAGGGCTACGAGTTGCAAGTCGGGCAACCAAGGGTTTTGGTCAAGGAAATTAATGGTCAAAAACATGAACCCGTTGAGTACCTTACAGTGCACGTGCCTTCTGACTTTAGCGGAAAGGTAATTGAAGTTGTTTCACAGCGAAAGGGTGAGCTTGTAAACATGGAACACCGCCAGGAGCGCACATTGCTCGAATTCGTAATACCGGCACGCGGGTTGATTGGCCTAAAAAACAACATGCTAACACTTACCGAAGGCGAGGCTGTCATGGCTCACCGCTTCAAGGGTTACGAGCCAGTTAAGGCCGAACTTTCGGTTAAAGGAAACGGTGCTTTGATTTCATTAGAAACTGGGACAGCAATAGCTTATTCTATTGACAAGCTGCAAGGCAGAGGCAAGTTTTTCGTTGAACCGGGCGAGGAAATTTACGCGGGTCAGGTGGTCGGGGAAAATTCTCGCCACGATGACTTGGTGGTTAACCTCACCAAAACCAAGAAATTAACTAATGTTAGGGCTTCGGGCTCGGACGATAAGGTAATGATTGCCCCGACAATAAAGTTCTCGATGGAAGAAGCCCTGGAATACATTCGCGACGACGAGTTCGTTGAGTTTACCCCAAAACACATCAGGATGCGCAAAATAATCCTTTGCGAACACCAACGCAAACGCCAGCAAAAAAACACTTAACGTTTCGAAAATGGCCGAAAAACCCACAGTTCACGTGGCCATTCCGGCAATGAACGAGCTTGAATCCTTGCCGCGAACATTAGATTGTATTGTCAAGCAAGATTACCAAAACTATGAGGTTTGGATTTGTGTCAACCAACCCGAAAGCTACTGGAACGACACCAAGAAGCAGGCCATTTGTGACAACAATGCCAAAACGTTAAACCTGCTCGATAAAAGTGGATTAAGAAACCTTCATGTTATCGACCATAGTAGCAAGGCTTGCGGATGGGTTGGAAAAATGCATGGAGTGGGAATGGCTCGCAAGGTGCTGATGGATACCATTAGCAAGAATGCCAACGACAGCGATATAATCTTGAGCCTCGATGCCGACACAAGCTTCGAAAGTGGCTACTTTGGGTCGGTTGGCAATGTTTTTGAAAACCATCCAAAGACCGTGGCTTTAAGCAATCCTTATTATCACCCCCTTTCAGGCGATGAACCATTAGATAGGGCAATGCTCCGTTACGAGATTTTCATGCGCCACTATGCCATTAACCTCTGGCGCATCCAATCGCCTTATTCGTTTACTGCACTTGGGTCGGCAATTGCCGTTCCTGTGTATTCGTACAGACGCATCGGGGGTATGACTCCCAAAAAAAGCGGCGAGGATTTTTATTTCCTGCAGAAACTGCGAAAGCTCGGACCAATAGCCAATTACAACACCCACAAGGTTTATCCTGCAACAAGGTACTCTGACAGGGTCTTCTTTGGCACTGGGCCAGCGTTAATTAAGGGTAGCCAAGGAGATTGGCATAGTTACCCAATATACGACTACAAACTTTTCGACCAAGTGGCCGAAACTTACAAGGCTTTTCCGGTTTTGTACGACCAACAAGCTGAAACACGTCTCGTAAATCACTTGAACCAACAATTTGGCGAAGCTGACATTATTGAGCCATTGAGGAGAAATTTCAGAACCAGAGAGCAATTCGTCAAAGCCTGCCACCACAAGATTGATGGATTGAGGATACTTCAATACTTGAAGTACGAGCAATCAAAAACCGTTTACAACAACGAGCAAAACCTCAAGGATTTCCTGGAAAGGTTTCATCCCGAAGTTTTTCGTAACCTCGAAAAAACACTTTCAATCATTGATTTTGCAACCACGCCTATACCAAGAATAAACGAAATCAGGGATGCATTGGCCGAATTGGAAATGACTTGCCAGAAGACCATTGCCCTCTGACTGCGAGGGCAACCACTGCTAGATAAATACCTCCATCGATAAGTAATCACGCGAGAAGTTTTTCTTAACTTCGTTGTGGCAAAACACCATGGTGAATGTTGGCTTCGCCAGAGAAAGTACTTATTATGAAAGTTCAACCACTTTGTGGTTGCCACGGGATGCAGTTTGCTTGCCCCGAATTTCATTCGGAGTTAAGAGAATTAAATCCCTTCAGGATTTTTTACAATTAACGTTTCAATGTTTTACTTAACAGTATTTTTTCTTAAATTTAGCCCGATGAACTTAAAAATAGCAACCATAAGTTGAAATCAATAGCGCTCTTAAGTTTAGCCCGAAAGGCTTAAAAATTAATAACCACAAGTGAAACTTGTGGAGAAGAATAAGTAAAAAATAACATGATCGTAATCACCGGCCCCACTGCCACTGGCAAAACAACCCTTGCGGCCCAAGTAGCTGCACGATGCAACGGAGAGGTTATCGGCGCCGACTCAAGGCAAGTGTATCGCGGTATGGACATTGGGTCGGGTAAGGATATCGATGATTTTGTTGTTGATGGCAAGTTGGTAGCTTACCACCTAATCGATATTGTTGACCCAGGCCACGAGTACAATGTTTTTGAGTTTCAAAAAGACTTCAAAAAGGCTTTTGACGATGTAGTTTCTCGAAACAAGCAACCCATTCTTTGCGGAGGGACAGGGCTATACATCGAGGCGGCCATTAAAGGCTACGAATTGGCCGAAGTGCCGCCAAATAGCGAACTCCGAAAAGAACTTGAGTGCCTCGATCACCAACAATTAATCGAAAAACTGCAATCGTTCAAGGCTCTGCACAACACCACCGACACCCAAAGTCGCAAGAGGTTGATAAGGGCAATAGAAATAGAAATGAATCAGGGTGGGTATTCAAAACGGATTGCCTGCCATCCGGTGCCCAACAAAGTTTTTGGCATTCATTTCGACAGGGATGTATTGAGAAAAAGGATAACCCAACGCCTGGCACAACGACTCGAAGGAGGTATGATTCAAGAAATTGAGACCCTTCTTTCAAGCGGGTTGAAACCCGAACAACTCGAGTTCTACGGACTGGAATATAGATTGGTAACGCAACACGTAACGAGCCAATTATCCAGAGACCAACTTTTCGAAAAGCTTAACACCGCCATACATCAATTTGCCAAGAGGCAAATGACCTGGTTTAGGCGTATGGAAAGGCAAGGCACCCCTATCAATTGGATTGACGGTAATCTTCCATTGGAAAGGAAAGTGGAAATTGTGATGGCCGAGCTTTAATCTCCCGTCCTATTCTTGCCAGGGATTGGTAAGGTCAAAGATTATCTCGAACCTCTTTTCCCCGTCTCTATCAAGGCGATATGAGAATGTTGAAAGATCTTCGAATAGTGAAACCGTCCAAAGGTTTTCCCCACCACCGTCTATTATACTTCCCGAAAACTTGTCGGCCTGAAAATGCTGAACAAATCCACTTCCCTTATCGGTAGCATTTCCGCCATACATCGAACCATCCATGCGAGTGCCATCCTCGTTAAGATAGCGATGTTTGAAGGCTAACTCGCCGTCCTCAACAATAAACATCCATGTGCGGTAGCGGTCTTCATCAGCATGAAACGCAACGTGAACCTTCTGGTCTTCGCAAACCTCCACGTGCATCAAAATAAGCCTGTCTGCCCAACTATCACCGTGGTGGCTGCGGTAAACCTGTTGACCTTGGTAGGAATTACCCCATAGCTTGCCCAGGTTTTTCATGAAAGCTTGATGATCGGGATTGGTAAAAACTGATTCATTGTGGTCTCGGGCTCTGCCGCAACACTCGCCGGTTTGCCCACCAAAGGCAACCATAACAACCAACAAAACAGAAACGATTAATCTAAGCATGGTTTCAGGATTTCGGTTTGAACAATAATTTTTGGGCAAACATAACGGGATAATTTATTAGAACCTTGTGTATAAAACGATTATTGATTACATCGGTGGTCATTTCTTTAAAAAATAATTGCGACTTTTGTAAGAAATTTACAAATTTAATGACTGCTAAGTTGTTAATACACACTTTATTGATTGCTCAAGTTTTTCTTTTTTCATGCAAGAAAGATGACACGAACCTGGCATATCAGGTCACCAAGATAATTAGTTACAATGGCGTTAACGTTCAGGTAATAATTGACAAACCTGTTGGCGATGTGTTCGACGTTTTGGTGGTATTTCACGGCACCGTGCAGTATGATAACCAAATTTTGCAGGCAGCCCAAAATATCCTTAACAAGTTCAAGGAAATACTCGACAAAGACGATATGCTGATTGTTAGCGTGGCGTATCCGCAGCAAAACTTGCTTTTTGGCGACAACATTCTTCAGGCCGAGGCGGCTCTTCTTTGGGTGCAAAATGCAGCTAGTAAAGAGCTCGACATACAAGTTGGAAAGATTTTCATGGCCGGACACTCGCAGGGCGGGTATATTGTCACACGCCTAAATACTATGCACCAAACCAACGGGGTTGTTGCCAATGCTCCCGGCCCCCTTAACCTGGTTTACCGGTGCCAATTGGAAGAAAACGGTCAAATATCTCCAGCAGGTAATGTTTGTAACCTCCTCATGGTCGAGTATGGCTTAACTTCCCAGAACCCCGGTGCCTACATGCAAAGGTCGCTGCTGAACTTTACTGATGGATTCAAATCCGACATTCTTTTTGTTCAAGGACTCAACGATAGCCAAATTCAAATGTACTCGTGGCCTGCATTCAAACAGCAAGTGCAGCAATGCATCGACTGTCAATCAGTCAAATTTTTTGAAATTCCAAATTTTGGGCATGCGGCTTTGTTCGAGAGCCCCACAGCCAAGGTGGAGTTCAATAATTTTTTAAGAAGTAGGTTGTAAGGCAAAACAGGGCAACTAATCTCAAACCGTTTCGAATTAGGATTACCTTTAATATCGTGCACGTCGAATTGTAATTATTCCAATGTTTGGCCTATAGGTAATGAAGGCGGTATTGCACCATTACCGTAATGCTCAATTGTGGCACTCTACGGTGCGTCGAGATGGTACAACCCGATTTTGATAAGGCTTTATATGAGATATCAGGAAAAAGCTCTGCGGCCAATCATCCTCGGTTAACTTCTATTCAAAGTGCTACTCGCTTAAAAAAGATTTTTCTCGGTTTTCAAATACAAAACTGATCCTCCTTAATGTTGAAAAAATTGCGATTAATGTTTTTTCAAGTTGGCAATTTCAGCTTTTTGACCGAAACTCGCATTGCAAGTTTACACGTTCGTTTTCATGTCAAGCAAGTTAATTTTAGAAGTGTTAGTAACCAACCTTATAAACCAAAGCATACTTTTAAATTGCCGGTAAATGGCAAAATAGGCTTGCAAATAATATATAAACTGATTCATGATTACTCGTTACCGATTGGGATTTCACCTCCCCGGCTTCCTCCAAAAGTACCAATTCTGGGATTAATTTTCTTTCTAGCAAGCAAAAAGAAATATCACGACAAGGGTAATGATTGCTGCCTATCTTGTTTTCAAGTTAGCTTGATCTAAAACCAGGAGGAATTTATATTTTTAAAAAAAAATAACCAACAAAAAAACAGCCGATATCAACCTTTAAGAGTTTTATACCATGATTTAGAAAACATTTTTCGATTACCATCCAATAGTCTTTGACAAACCTCAACGCCAATGCTCTGCTTTGCGCTGCTGTTGCAATTAAGTCAACCGAGTTGTCATAATAAATGTGGTAAAAAAAAAAAGACACAAGTACATGCAACCCTGGAGGTTCTTGACAAATAATCAGGCCTTATTTCTAGAAATTTTAAATTATATCTCAACACGTAATTTCAGATTTTGGTGCTGAAAATCCAGCTCGAGTGGGGTACTGTGCGGGCAAATCTCTTGCATAATGTGGGACTGTGTTTGCTTGCTCAGAATTTAAATTTTCACCTGAATTTCAAGTCCAGCCATTATGTCAGGTAATTTCAAAAAACAATCTAATGTTGGTAATATCTGTCCCAGTTGTAAAAGGCCGGCTGGGCTCATCACTGCAAAAGCGTTGTAAACGGCACCTTAATTCAACTTGGTTGTTAAATAATTGCGGTGCCTGGCAAGGAAAGCATGGTTTCTGGCAATTCACACAATAGCATCATTGCAGCAATATTCAGAAGGGTTTATTTTTTGAATTCTTGGTGGCTTTAAGTATTTTGGTCATCAATCCAAACCGTTGTAAATACTAATTGTGTGATAGACATTACCCTTAATATCAGTGGCATTGCAAATGTGATCTTATCCATTGTTCTTTCTTTTTGCCAGAAATAATAAAAATACATGCTTTTTCTTTAAGGTTGGTGAATAACCAATTCATTCATTTTCTTGGTTTTATAAAATTTTTTAGACAAAAAAATGATTTAAAGAGGTTATGGTTGTAATAAGCCCACAACCGGAAAAATTGAATTTTTTTAAACCTTTACTCCATTTTTGAACGGAATTGCCATGTTCACGAGTGCGGCAAAAATTTTGCGAAACCTCAAGTAATGCAAGTTTTTCAAGCTTTTAACCTCTTATTTCCTTAACTTTTTTTAACTCCCTTGTTATTGTTAGCCTAATTCCCTTTGTGTAATTTTGCAGGCCAATTTTAAAATGAACTATAAACATGGACATTAAAGAACTTAACGAGCGAATACAAAAGGAGAGTGCCTTCGTGGATATCCTTACAATGGAAATAAACAAGGTAATTGTTGGGCAATCGCACATGGTCGAGAGGTTGCTAATAGGTTTGCTGTCAAACGGACACGTTTTGCTTGAAGGGGTGCCTGGTTTGGCCAAAACCTTGGCAATAAAATCACTTGCAAATTCAATCAAGGCAAAGTTTAGCAGGATTCAGTTTACACCCGACTTGCTACCGGCCGACCTTTTGGGTACAATGATATATAGTCAGAAGAAGGAGGAGTTCGTTGTGAGGAAAGGGCCCTTGTTTGCCAACTTCATACTGGCCGACGAGATAAACCGGGCCCCTGCAAAAGTGCAAAGTGCACTGCTCGAGGCAATGCAAGAAAGACAAATTACCATTGGCGAAAATAGTTTCAAATTGGACGAGCCTTTCTTGGTGCTGGCTACAGAAAACCCCATTGAGCAAGAGGGCACATACCCACTTCCTGAAGCGCAGATTGACAGGTTCATGCTCAAGGTGGTGATTGGTTACCCTTCGCGCGAGGAGGAAAAGCAAATAATGCGACGCAACCTGTTGCAGGAGTTCCCGCAAACCAAGCCCGTGCTTGACCCCGCCGACATCGTTAAGGCCCGATCTGTGGTGCGCGATGTATACCTCGACGAAAAAATTGAAAACTACATCACAGACATTGTTTTCAGCACCAGGTATCCGGCCGATCACAAACTTCAAAAGTTCGTTCCTTTGATTGGTTACGGTGCATCGCCACGTGCAAGTATTAACTTGGCTTTAGCTTCAAAAGCCTACGCTTTTATCAAACGGCGCGGTTACGTTATTCCTGAAGATGTTCGAGCCGTTTGCCACGACGTGCTGCGACACCGCATTGGCCTCACGTACGAAGCCGAAGCCGAAAACATTACCACCGAAGACATTATTAATGTAATACTAAACACGGTTGAAGTACCCTAATGAGATGTTGGTCGATAGTCAAATGTCGAAAGCAAGTTTCACGCATAGAGCAGCAAGGAAATGAAAAGCCAAGATCGCAAAAAGGAAAAAAATCAGTTCAAATCAGCCTTGGGCAAAGGCCCTAAGTGTCATCAAGGTTCCAATTGTTATTCCAAATCGTTAATCGCCAATCAACAATCTTGCCTTCAATGGAAACCACCGAACTTATAAAAAAAGTACGAAAGATTGAGATTAAGACCAAGGGTCTGTCAAGTCAGATTTTCTCGGGGCAATACCACAGCGCCTTCAAGGGGCGTGGCATGGCCTTCTCGGAGGTGAGAGAGTACCAGTATGGCGATGACATTAGGAGCATAGATTGGAACGTTACGGCCCGTTTCAACCATCCTTACGTGAAGATTTTTGACGAGGAGCGGGAACTTACCGTGATGCTTCTTGTAGACGTGAGTGGATCCAACCAATTCGGTGCTGTTGGTATGATTAAAGAGGAAATGATAACCGAAATTTCCGCGGTGCTTTCATTTTCTGCAATTAGCAATAACGACAAGGTTGGGGTGATTTTCTTCAGCGATAAAATTGAGAAATTCATACCACCTAAAAAGGGCTCCACGCATATCTTGCGAATTATCAGGGAGCTGATAAACTTTAAGCCCGAAAGCAAGGGTACCGACATTGGATTGGTGTTGAAGTACCTGAGGGATGTAATCAAGAAAAGGTCTATTGCATTTTTGATATCTGACCTCTGCGGGAAAGATTTTCACGAACCGCTTTCAATAGTGAGCCGGAAACATGACTTGGTAGGTATTAGGGTTTACGACCAGCGCGAACTAGAACTTCCACCGCTCGGCTTGATGCGATTCAGGGATGCCGAAACCGGGAAATCATTTTGGATCGACACTTCGAGCAAGGGTGTGCAAGAGCGAATAAAAGAGGTGAACTCCGAGCACGAGAAGTACATTAAAAACTCTTTTAGCAGGGCAAATGTTGATTTGGTAAGCATAGCCACCGACGGTGACTACATTAGACCAATGTTGAATCTTTTCAAGAAAAGAAGCAAGTAAACTCTTATCATGACAACTGAAACGTTTAACAGTTTGGGTAGAAGAGTGGGCAGGAAGAAATCATCAATATTCTTCAAGGCATCGATTCTATTGGTGTTATTGGGGTTGTTTTTTGCCCGGCAGGCACAACCCCAACAGGCACGCGCAAGAATGAAACCCGACACCATTTTTATTGGGCAACCCTCAACATTGAAAATAAATGTAGAAGCTTTGAAAGGCGACCTGGTAGTTTTGCCTGTAATGACTGATTCAATTTATCAAGATATTGAGTTCCGTGGTTTGAGTGTCGACACGCTATCAACCAAAGATCAAAATATTTCTTTTAATTTCAGATTTCCTTTCACTTCTTGGACTCCAAAAACCTACAATTTTCTGCCACTAACCGTGAAAATACTTCGGCACGATGACACCCTGTTCGTTGAGTCTAACCCGTTTAGCTTGGTGGTGCTTGCTCCCGAGCTTGCCGATGATGCAGAAATATACGACATTAAGCCAATTAAAAAGATGAAGGCTTCCTTGCGGGAAATACTCACCTACTTCATTCCAATAGTTTTGGTGTTGGGGTTGATTGCTTGGCTTGTTTACAGACACTTTTTCCGAAAAAAGAAACAAACTGTTGACAATATCTGGGAAAATGATGCCATACCTGCACATATTGCGGCAATATCGAGCCTCGAAAAGCTACGAAACCAAAAACTTTGGCAGGCGGGCAAGATTAAACAGTACCATAGCGAACTTACTTTTATTGTCCGCATGTATATCGAAAAGCGTTTCTCGGTTCCTGCACTGGAGATGACTACTCGCGAAATTTGCAAATCATTGCCACCGCATTTGGACAAAAAGGAGTCGCTTGATGATCTCAAGCCGGCCCTCGAGGTTGCCGACTTGGTAAAATTTGCAAAATACCAACCCCTGCCTGTCGAAAACGAAAAGAGCCTCGAACAGGCAATTGAATTTGTTAAGGCTAACATTGAACCTGAAGTTGAACCGGAAGAAGGACAAAAGGGAAAACAAAAGGAAAAACCCGGTGGCTAAACCCGGTAGTAAGAAATGTTTGGGCTTGCGAAGTCTTTTTAAAATCAACAACGATTAAAGGTAGCCCAAAACAAATTGATTGAATGGCAAGAAAACTTTGATGGAAAATAAAAATCAATGGGAGAAATAACTTTTGCACATGAACCTGTTTTATTCCTTCTGGCAATAGTCCCGGCCTTGGTGGCTTGGTATGTTTGGAAGCAGCCCGACAGGTATTCAGACATTAAGTTCGTGCATAGCCAGTACGTAACCGGGGTAGGTAAGAGCCTTCGCTTGCGCTTACTGCACCTTCCTTTTGCAATTAGATTGATTGCAATGGCACTTCTTATAATAGGTCTGGCCCGGCCACAAACATCGTCGAGTACCAAAAATATTAATGTTGAAGGCGTTGATATAATGTTGGCAATTGACATTTCGGGCTCAATGCTGGCCGAGGACTTTAAGCCAAACAGATTAGAAGTGGCAAAGGAAACGGCAATAGAGTTTGTTGAACTGAGGACAAACGACCGTATTGGTGTTTCGGTTTTTTCGGGGCAAAGTTTTACCTTGGTGCCTCTTACAACCGACCACAACCTCGTGAAAGACCTCACCGCGAGGGTTGCCACCAAAATGGTAGAAGACGGAACTGCAATTGGCGACGGACTTGCAAATAGCATAAACCGCATTAAAGATAGTGAGGCAATAAGTAAGGTTGTGATTCTTCTTACCGATGGCATTAACAATGCCGGAATGATTGACCCCCTTACTGCCGCCGAAATTGCAGTAATTTACGGCATTAGAGTATACGCCATTGGTGTGGGATCAAAGGGAAAAGTCCCTTTTCCGATGCAAACCCCTTTCGGAGGCATTACCTACCAAATGGTTGACATGCCAGTTGACATAGAACTGCTAAAACAAATTTCAGAAATGACAGGTGGAAAATATTTTTGGGGAGATAGCAGAACCAAACTTCAAGAGATATATAAAGAAATTGACAAACTTGAACGAACCAAATTTGACGTTACGGAGTTCTCGCGAAAAAACGACAAGTTCTTTATTTTTGTCTTGTTGGCTTTTCTCTTGATTGTGGTCGAAATTGTTTTGAGAAACACTTGGTTGCGCACCAACCCTTAACTTGCAAAAATATTTAAGGATGGAAATATTCAAATTCGAAAACCCGATATACTTCACACTACTTGCAGCCTTACCGTTGCTTGTTGCCCTTTTTCTATTTGCAATTTTATCAAACAACAAGAAATTGAAGAAATTTGGCAAACACCTTTCAATTGGCAAACTGATGCCGTGGCGGTCGGTTAGGAGGCCTTATGTAAAGTTTGCAATGCTTGCCTTGGCTGCTTCTCTCTTGGTTTTTGCATTGGCCAATCCATTGATTGGCAATAAGTTGCAAGAGGCCAAGCATCAGGGTGTTGACATAATCATTGCTCTTGATGTTAGTCGCAGCATGTTGGCCGAAGATATAAAGCCCAATCGGTTGGAAAGAGCCAAGATGGCTATTTCGAGGCTTGTTGACCAACTTGACAAAGATCGGGTTGGGCTTATTGTATTTGCCGGGAATGCTGTCATGCAAGTGCCCCTAACACCCGACCATACCGCCTTGAAAATGATTCTTCGAACGGTAAATACCAACTCCGTCTCGGTTCAAGGCACCGCCATAGGCTCGGCCATTGAAAGGGCATTGCTGAGTTTTGAAACCGAGGACCTCAAAGACAAGATTATGATAATTGTGAGCGATGGCGAAAATCACATCGATGATCCCGTTGAGTGGGCCAAGGCTGCTGCCATTGCAGGAGTTAGAATTCACACGGTGGGTATCGGCGCCAGGGCTGGGGCTCCAATTCCAGAATATCGCAACAACCAATTGATTGGTTATGTGCGCGATAAGGATGGGAATACCGTAATTTCTCGCTTCGACGAAGAAACCCTGAGAGCCATTGCAACGGCCACAGGAGGCGTGTTTAGGGTAGGCGAGGGTGCTGACCTTGGATTAAGGGAAATACTTGAAGAAATTAGAAAAATCGAAAAGAAAACCTACGATAGCCTGATATTTTCCGATTACGAAAGCAGGTATTACTATTTTGTGGCATTTGCCTTGCTATTGCTTTTGTTCGAAGTGTTGCTCTACGAAAGAAAAAATAAGTGGTTGGAGAAAATAAGATTGTTTGATTAAATAATTACCCTTCGATGAAGAAGTCAATTCTCTTTTTGGTTCTTTTTTTCATTACTGCTGGCCAACTTGCACTCTCACAAGCCGATAGGCGCGATGTGCGAAAGGGAAACAAGCTTTATAGGGCCGATAAATTTGACGATGCCGAAATCAAGTACAGGCAGGCACTCGAACAAAAACCTCAAAACCTAACGGGAATGTTTAACCTTGGCAACTCTTTTTTCAGGCAGGGAAGGTACCAAGAGGCTGCACAAAAATTCCAGTCAATTGCACAAGTTTCGCCCAGTGCAAGAACCAAGGCTCAGGCTTTTCACAATCTTGGAAACTCTTTATTAAAGGCAGAAAAGTACAAGGAAAGCATTGAAGCCTACAAGAATTCGCTGCGAATTAACCCAAACGATGACCAAACGCGTCACAACCTCGCCTATGCCATGAGGCGGCTTCAGGAGCAACCACCACAAGATGGCGATGGCAAAAGTAACGAGAATAATGACCAACAAAACCAACAAAACCAAAATCAAAATCAAAACCAAGAAAACAACAATAAAGAGCAGCAACAGAAGCAGCAACCAGGGCAAATTTCGCCACAAGATGCCGAGCGAATCTTGAATGCCCTAAACCAAAAAGAACAAAAGATTCAAGAAAACATAAACAAGAATCAAAAAAGCAGCCCAGCAAGGCACGAAAGAGAATGGTAGGTTTTTCATGAATAGTTAAAAGTGAATGGCGAAGAATAAGTGCCCGGTTGGTGCACGTATCGGACGTTAAAACAAGAATTAGTATTAAAGACTCAAAGTTTTGAGTCTCCCAAAAGAGGTTGGATGAATGGTTTATTGAAAAAGCAACTTGAAAGCGATTAAAACCAAGTTATACAGATGAAAGCAATGACCCTGGCTATTTTGGTTGTTTGGCAATTGGCAGCCGCTACCTTGCTGGCAAATACCGTGCAGTTTACGGCATCGGCACCTGAACAAGTGGCTGTTGGGCAAAGGTTTAGGGTTACCTACTCGCTGAACAAACGCCCGACCAACTTCGAAGGGCCAAGTACATTTGCCGGTTTCAGTTTTCTGGGTGGGCCCGCGCAATCCATGAGCAGCCAAACGCAATGGATTAACAACCAAATGACAATGTCAGAAAGCCACTCGTTTTCTTATACCCTTGAAGCCACCATAGAAGGAACCTTTACGATACCGGCCGCCAGGGCTAAGGTTGATGGAAACACCGTGCAATCGAACACGCTAACGGTGGTGGTTTCGGGGCAGGTTCAACAGCAGCAAGTGCAACCTCGCGGGCAACCCCAACAACCAAGCCAGCCACAGCAAGGTACTGCAAGGCAAAGTATTACCGACGAGGACATTTACATAAGGGCAATTGTTAGCAACCGCAACCCCTGGCAGGGCGAGAGGGTTACGATAACATACAAGCTATACACAAGGGTAGGCGTTTCGCAGTTTAACATCGAAAAGTTGCCATCTTTTCAGGGGGTTTGGTCGGAAGACGTTACCCAATCAGGGCAGGTGCAGGTAACCGAAGAGATTATTAATGGGCAGAAATACAACGTGGCCACCCTGAAGCAGTTTTTGGTGTTTCCGCAACGGTCGGGAGATGTTAGAATTGATCCTTTGGAAGTGCAGGCATTTTTAAGGCTCGCAACCACCAGGCGCACAGGCAGTTTGTTTGACGAATTCTTTGGAAATGTCTTAGGCGGCTTTGAAACAATAGAGCGTAAATTGAGATCGAACCCGGTGGTGCTTAACGTAAAGCCTTTGCCCTCGCAAAATAAACCCGGGACTTTCAACGGTAGTGTTGGCAACTTTGACTTTACGGCAACCATCAGCGCCACCGAAATTAAAGCCAATGAACCGATAACCCTGAAATTGAAAGTGACAGGGACGGGTAATTTACGCATGGTTGAGAAGCCTGGCGTTTCGTTCCCGCTGAATTTGGAATCATTCGAGCCAAAGGTTACCGACAATATAAAGGTGCAGGCAAGCGGGGTGTCGGGTAGCAGGGAATTCGAGTACTTGCTGGTGCCACGCACGGGCGGAACCTTCGTAATTCCACCGGTTCAGTTCTCGTTTTTCGACCCTGCCGGACAAAGGTACCTGACCAGAACCACCCAATCGTTTACCGTAAATGTTGAAGGTGGTCCTGCCACAACATCGGGAGGGGCTGCTGCAGCAGTCTCACAGCAAGACGTTCAGTACCTTGCTTCTGACATTAGGTTTATCGAAAACAGCAACTTCAAGGTTTACCCCGTGGGTGCGTTATTTTTCGGAAGCACGCTGTATTACTTCTTACTGGTTCTGCCCGTGTTGTTATTTGCAGCTTTGCTTTTCATGTGGCGCAGGCACATAAAACTTCAGGCCGATACGATGGCACTTGACAACCGCAGGGCAGAAAAGAGGGCAAAGAAAAGGCTTAACACTGCCGGAATACTAATGAAACAAGGCAACACCAGCGAGTTTTACGATGAGATTTTCAGGGCGCTGTGGGGGTACCTTTCAAACAAGCTTTCAATCCCTGTGGCAAACCTCAACAAGGAGGTTGTTTCGGAGGTTTTCGAACGTAAAGGAGTGAGTCACGAACTGGCACAAAGGTTCATTGGAGCTCTAAACGATTGCGAGTACGCCCGATTTGCTCCCGGCGAGCCAACGGCGCGCATGGACGAAACCTACCGGCATGCCATTGACACAATTGTGGTATTGGAAAAAGAGTTGAAAAACAAAAAATAAGCCAGCAATGTACAAGATATTTTTAAGCATATTTTTCGCTTCGATTACTCTTGGAGCCTTTCCCAATAGCAATGCAAACAAGTTGCTCGCCGCTGCCAACAATGCCTATCTCGAAAACCAATTTAGCCATGCCGCCGAGCTTTACCAAGAAATAAGGGCTTTGGGGCTTGAGTCGGTAAGTTTGTATTACAACCTGGGTAATGCATACTTCAAGGATGGCAAATTCGGGAAGGCCATTTTGAACTACGAGAGAGCACTGCGGCTAAAGCCGAGCCACGAAAATGCCTCCTTTAACCTAAGGGTGGCCCAAAGCAGAATAGTGGATAAGGTAACCCCTGTTCCCACCATATTTTACGTTAGATGGTGGAGGTCTATTTGCTCCATTTTTAGCATAAACAACTGGGGCTGGATGGTGATTATTTCGCTTGTCATGGCCTTGTGCTGTTTGGGATATTACTTCTTTACTTCCATCCGTTGGAAAAAAATGCTGGCATTTGCAGGTGCCTTGGGGTTCTTCTTTTTGATGTTGGTGAGTACTTTGGCGGCGCGTTCGCAAAATTACAACTACAACAAGCGCATGGAAGGAATTATTCTTATGCCGCGGGTGGCAGCAAAAAGTTCGCCATCTGAAACCAGCCAGGAATTATTCGTTGTGCATGAAGGAAGCAAGGGCTTGATTACCAACGAGCTAAACGAATGGTTCGAGATCCGGCTTGCCAACGGTAACGTGGGTTGGGTGAAAAAGGGTAGTATGGAGGTGATTTAGTTGATGCGAGCATAAGGGTGTTTTGTGAAGTGAAGATTGAAACCCCTCTTACGCCTAAAATAGTTAGTACCAGTTTTAAAACCCCTGCGAGCCAATTTTTGTTGATTCCTTACCGGTGGGCTTGTTGATATGACATGATGCGCAAAAATGGTCGGCAAATATCCCTGTATTGTTCATTTTACTTGACATTTAAAGTAGTTTTTTGAAATTCGTTTCGTAAAACTACTTTGCTTTGCGAAAAATTTCTGGGAAAAAACGCTGCCGAACCTTTGGTTACCTCTGGGTTATCAGATGTTGAGCTAATGAGGAAAATTGAGGGTTTCGCCGCAAGGATTGTGGCATTTTTTTGCTCGCAATCGTGGCGAGCGGCAGATTAAAAACCGATTTGTTTGGTTCATGAAATCGGGTCAAGGCGAGGTATTTCAACCAGTTTTGCCTGAATTACCACCAGGATGACTTTGCTGGATGTACGCAACTGGTTCGTTTTTCTGACAGCGAAAATCACGAGGATATCCTTCATGAAAGGCAACCTGCTTACACCGGGAGTTCAACCGGAAATCATATCGACCCACGCATGGCGGCAAAAGCATACTCGAGACCATTAAAGACCCGCTTCAAGGGTTGGTTACCAAACGATGCCCTGTTCACCTGGTGAGAATTCGCCCGATTTGGCAAACCTCGTTACAACACCACGAAAACAAACACTTGCCCACCTTAATTTCAACCCGCAAATTAAGCTAAGGTTAGTTCCTCGCACTTACGATTTATCTTTTTAATTCCAATTTCTACAAGAAAAAACTTTCGCCATCCCATACACCTAAAATCCAACAGCTAATTGCTAGCAGCACTAACCATCAAATTTTTTGATAGCGGTTCAAGACTCCAGGCTTGTTTTTGTTGTAGTTTTTGGGCCCGGCGGATTGGGCTGTAATTCCATAACCTTGGCCACTGACTCGTTGAAAGCCTCAAGGAATTTTTCGAAATCCTCCTGGTACAAGAAAATCTTATGTTTCTCAAAGCTGAAGTTGCCTGTTTGCTGGTCGAAGCGCTTCTTGCTCTCGGTTACGGTAATGTAAAGCTCTTCGCCACGGGTCGATTTCACATCAAAGAAATATGTCCTTTTCCCTGCCTTTACAACCTTGGAAAAAAGCTCGTCTCTTGAACTCTGTCCTTCAAATTTTTCCATCTTTTCTTCTTTTTAAAAGGAAAACAATCTTTCGTTTTTTGTTTCGGAAATATCAAACAACAATGCTTCTTTTGTTAAAAAACCTTTTTTTGGTTTGATAATTTATTCGGGTAATTTGTTCGTTAGCCAGAGAGCTCTTGACAAAGTTACGCAAAGATTAAATTTAGAAATTGTCAATTGCCAATTACCTTTCAAATATTGAGCCAAAACCAAGATTCTAACTTCGAAAAAAACGTTAATTACCAAGTTTTATTTCACGGCAAATTTAGCACAACTTTTTTATTAAAGCCCAAAGCACCGAAAATTGCATTACTTTTGCAAAGTTTTTTTATTGTTGCAAAAAAATGGGTTTGCAGGCTTTTTTCTTTTTCAGGATAATGATATGTTAAACAGAAGACACCTGCGGGTGAAGGTTTTGCAGAGTTTGTACGCCTACTTTCAATCGGGCAACAATAATTTGGCCGATGGCGAGCGAGAGCTTATGGTGGGCATCGAGAAGATTTACGACATGTACCTGTACCAGTTATCGTTGTTGACCGAGTTGCGACACCAAGAGGTGCTTGCCCAAGACGACAACAAAGTAAAATTCCTGCCTACCAAACAAGACCTGAACCCACCGGCTCATATTGTCGAAAACCGCTACTTGAAATTGGTGGCCGAAAGCAAGGAGCTAGCCGTTGAATGCCAAAACCACAAGGTAAACTGGACCAATAACCAGGTGCTGGTTCGCAAATTGCTGGCCCAAGTCAAGGGAAGGCAGTACTACAAAACTTATATTGCTGGGCCTGCTGCAAAGGCCGAAAGCGACCTCGAGTTCTTTGTCAGGCTGATAATGAAGGATATTGTAAATTTCGAGCTACTGCACTCATTCTACGAGGATAACTCCATATACTGGATTGACGATTGGGAACTGGTAAACCTCATGATTGTAAAGTCAATAAAATCTGTTGACGTGGAAAATCCAGAAGGATTAACGCTGTTAAAGATATTCAAGGACAATGACGATAAGGTTTTTGCAGTTGACCTTTTCCGTAAAACCATTTTGAACGGCAGCAAGTTCGACACCCTGATTGCCGAAAAGGCCAAGAATTGGGAAATGGACCGCATTGCCATTATGGACATGATCATCATAAAAATGGGCATTATTGAGATAACAAGTTTTGCTAACATACCGCTTCGAGCCAGCCTCAACGAGTACATTGAACTCGCAAAGATGTACAGTTCGCCCAAAAGCCGGGTGTTTGTAAACGGAATTCTCGATAAGCTGGCCTTTGAACTTTCTGCTGATTATGTGGTTAAAGAGAAGAAGAATAGCAATTAGTAATAAGTTACTGGTAATTTTTAGTTGAATGTAACTTTAACACAATTAATCATAAATCCTGAAAAACAAAGCAAAGCCTAACCTTGTTAATCGTCAATCGTTGATTATCAATCAAAACCCTCAACAACTCAACATGAAATTGAAAGCCCTGATAGTGTTGTTTGCTTCTCTTCATCTTGGCTCTTGCGGTGAGGGGCGCAAAAAGCAGGTTGTGGTCAAAGTGCCTGAGGTAAGTGTTGGCGAAAGTGTCGATGGTGTTCCCAATCCAGTTTTTGAGCGCACCCAGTTTGAGTTTGGACATTTGATTTCTGGCGAGAAGGTTACCTGGAGTTTCAGGTTTCAGAACAAGGGCAATGCCCCGCTAATAATTTACAACGTTTCGAGCGGCTGTGGCTGCACAGTTGCCGATTATCCCAAGGATCCCGTTTTACCGGGGCATTCGGGGCGCGTTAAGGTTGATTTCAACAGTGCCGGCCGCCAGGGAAGGCAAATTCAAACGGTTCGGGTATTTACCAATGCCGATCCGCCAATTCACCAGTTAACAGTTACTGCCGATGTCAGATAATTTTTTTTTAACCTTAATTTTTCAACTATGAACTTTTTGAACAACATTTTGCTGCTTACTTCTCCCGCGGGTGACGGTGGTCAGGGTGGCTTTGGTGCTTTCTTGCCACTAATTCTTATTATCGTGGTTTTCTACTTTTTTTTCATTCGCCCCCAAATGCGTAAACAGAAAGAAGCTAAACTATTTCGCGAGAACCTTAAAAAGGGCGATAAAATAATTACAATCGGGGGAATTCATGGAAAAATTGTTGAAGTGACCGAAAAAACCTTCATTATTGAAGTTGAAGGCCAAAACAGGCTTAAGATCGAGAAGAGCGCCGTGGCTCAAAACGCGGTTTCGGAGACTCTGGCAGAAGGTAGGTAACCCCATCAGTAACGGTGGGTTTTTGAAATATTCTGGTAATGTCAAGAAAGCCTTCCATATTCTCCAAATGGTTAACAAAACCTGCTGAAACCCTTAAATCTAGAAGAAATTTAAGGGCTTTCTTCATTTGCCTGTTAATTAGCTTTATTGCCTGGACTGGCATAAAACTGGCCGGAAGTTACGAAGTTGAATACCGACTTCCGGTTTCATTTTTCAATGCCAGCGAAACCGAGGTGATTTCGTCGCAAAGTCATGGGTTACTGACCTACCGCTTGCAAGCCAGCGGAATCATGAACATTATACATAGGTTCAACCCCAAGGTCGATACCCTTTTTATTGACATTGAAAAATCGCCGAGGGTTACCAAGGGTAACAGTACTTGGGCTTTTGTTACCAACGATGATTTAAGGGCGGCAATTTCTGGTTTCTTCACCACCGATTACAGGATTGTTGGCGTTGCGCCCGACACCATTTTTGCCCTTGTTGGTAAGGCCCACCAAAAGATGGTTCCGGTGCGGGTTGCCGCAAACCTAACCTTTGCAAAAGGTTTCGGAACCGTGGGAACCATAATTGTCAGTCCGGATAGCGTTTTGGTGAAAGGCCCCAAGAATATTGTTGACACCATCTCGGTAATAGATACCCGGATTGTAAGATTGACAGATTTATCTGAATCAAGAATCATTGATGCCACGCTTCACAGCCCGGTTTATATGGGTTTACTGCAAATTACACCTTCTAGAGTTCGGGTATCAATCGGGGTTGAGGAATTTGGGGAGACATTTTTCGAATTGCCCATTGAGGTAAGGTATTCCGACTCTTATGTTGGCAAACAGCTTAAAATCAGGCTTCTTACCGAAAAGGTAAAGGTAATTTGCCTGGTGCCGGTGCGTACCCTTGCAGCATTCGACCATGCACACCTCAAGGCCTACGTGCTCATTACCGACAGCAAGGACACCCCGGGTAATTTGGAAGTCAGGGTGGAAACATCATTCCAGGATATTAAAATCCAAGGGGTGGTGCCTGCGGTTGTTGAGTGGGTGATTTTAAACAATTGATTGCAATGAAAAAGGTTGGACTCACCGGTAATATTGGAAGTGGTAAAACCACTGTTTGCAAGATTTTCGAGACAATTGAAGTTCCGGTATTCTATGCAGACTTGGTAGGGCAAGCCCTGCTTAAAGAGCCCGATGTGGCAGGCATAATAGCCCAGCAATTTGGCAAGGCGGTGCTTGATTCAGATGCAGGGGTAAATCGGGCGGCACTTGCAAGCATCGTTTTTAAAGATAAAGAATCGCTGCGTCGCTTGAACCAAATTATTCATCCACTGGTTTGGGAGAAATTTGCCCAATGGGCATCGGCCCTCGGCGATTTTCATTACGTCATTCAAGAAGCCGCGATTCTTTTCGAAACGGGGTTTAACAAGAATTTTGATAAAGTAATAGTGGTGTCGGCACCCGAATCCTTGCGCATTCAGCGTGTTATGGAGCGCGACAATGTTTCGGAAAGTGATGTTTTGGCTCGTGGTGCAAACCAATTCCCGCAAACCCTCCTGGAAGAAAAGGCAGACTTCATTATTATCAACGATGGAAAAACTGCCGTGCTGCCCCAAGTTCTTGAAATTGATGCTCGATTGAGAAATTGCACAAATTAGCAATCGGTGTGTTATAATATTGCCACTTCAATGTCGTTAGTTCCTTATACGGTTAGAAAATGCAAAGAATCTTTACACCCAAAATAAGGATTTCCGTTTTGTTCAGTCTTCTTCTTTTTGGCGCCAATGCCCAGCAAAGCGGAAGGGTTTTCGAGTTTTTGAACCTTCCTGCCACCGCACGGATTGCCGCAATAGGTGGCTATGCAGCTCCCTCGCTCGACGAAGATATTGGCACGGCGCTGTTTTACCCTTCTTTGCTTCGCCCAAGTTTGAGCTCGCACCTGTCGTTGAATTTCGTAAAATACCACGCCGGAATCAATTACGGCACGGTGGCTTTTGCCCGAAATTACGAAAAGCTTGGAACAATCAGCGCATCAGTAAATTACATTAATTACGGCAATTTCATCGAGGCCGATGAAACCGGCCTTATTACCGGCGAATTTAACGGTGGCGAGATGGGCGTTACACTTGGATGGGGCAAGCAACTTACCGAAAGGTTTTCTATTGGCGCAAATGTTAAGTTTGTAAACTCTTCAATACACGAATTCTCGTCAACAGGCATTGCCGCCGATGTTAGCCTGTCCTATCTAAATCCTAATACTCAATTTGCTGCAGGCCTCGTGGCCCGAAATATGGGAAGGCAGCTCACCGGCTTCAGGGAAGGAACCCGCGAAAACCTACCTTTCGACCTGGTTTTTGGTATCTCCAAAAAACTGTTGAAAGCACCGTTTAGGTTTTCTTTGGTGCTCCACAACTTGCAAAGGTTTGATTTGACCTACAACTCGCTGATAGACCAAGGTTTACAGTTTGGCCAACAGCCAAGTAGCACGCAAAAGATAAGTGATTTTTCCGAAAAGGTTTTGAGGCACGCGGTATTTGGCATTGATTTCGTTCCCTCAAACAACTTTGCACTTCGCCTTGGCTACAATTACCGTCGAGGCCGAGAAATGAGCGATGGTGGCCATTTGTCAACCGTCGGCTTTTCTTTTGGTTTCGGGATAAAGATTTCAAGGTTCAATCTTAACTACGGCTGGGCCAACTACCACAGGGCAGGGGCTACAAACCATATTTCAATAAGCACCAGCCTGAGAGATATTTTTTCTTCACATTCTACCGGGTCAGCCATTATTGATGAAGATTGAAATACAACCCGGCACCGGATTCTGTTTTGGCGTGGCTCTCGCGGTTGAAACCATCGAGAAGAATCTCCAAACTTACAACAAGCTTAAGTGCCTCGGATCGATCGTGCACAACCCTGCCGAAATTCAACGCCTTCAGGATTTGGGATTGGAACTCGTAAGCCATCCTGAACTTGAAGCAACGCAAGGTGAAAAAATATTGGTAAGGTCTCACGGCGAGCCACCCGAAACCTTCGAGAAGGCCGCGAAAAGAGGTAATGAAATAATAGATGCAACCTGTCCGGTGGTCAAGAAACTACAATCTAGAATTAAGCAGGTGCACGAAAACCATCCCGAAAAGCAAATTCTTGTTTACGGAAATCCTGGCCACCCAGAACTGGTTGGGCTTGTAGGTCAAACCAATAACAGTGCTTTTATCATTGACGATAATTACAATGGCTTGGAAAAGATTGATTTTTCAAAACCAATGGTTCTTTTCAGTCAAACCACCCAAGGCATCGAGGGATTCAAGAAATTGGGCTCCATTATAAGGTCCAGGGTGTCGGCCGGCGGAAATGACCCAAGTGTGTTGTTCGTTCAACACCACACTATTTGTGGGCAGGTTTCGCAGCGCGGGCCAAAAATCAAGGAGTTTGCACGCAAACACGACGTGATGATCTTCGTTGGTGGCAAGAATAGCTCCAACGGAAAATACCTTTTCGGAATTTGTGTGACCCAAAACCCTAAATCCTACTTCATCGAAAACCCTCGAGAACTGCAAAAATCTTGGTTCGAAAATGCCGATAGCATAGGCGTAAGCGGAGCAACCTCAACTCCAATGTGGCAACTCGAAGGCGTGGCTGAAGCAATTAGAAATTTAAAGCTTAATAGGTAAGGAGTTTAAACTTTTGAGGGTTTAAAAATTGACACTTGAATGCCGAAAAGTTTTCACTGACGAGCTTAGCGAAGCGATATCACGATTTTAGGAAGTAATTCCGAATTTATTGATTAATAATTGGCATTTACATCTGCTTACTGCCAGCTTTCTTCGGGCCGCTCAATTACCCTCCATCATCCCATCTATCGGTGGTTCTGTCGTTTCGGTGTTCTGTTATTCCAAGCTATAGCTTTTCAATTACCATTAAACCATCCCTGAATGGTAGAATAAATTTCTTTATCCCTTTTCGGGTTTTCACGTGTTCGTTAAATTTAACAATACCCATTGTATCGGCATCGACCGGCAGTGGATCCAAAACCACCTTACCGTCCCAGAGCACGTTATCTGCCAGGATAATGCCGCGGGGTTCAAGCTTTTCAAGCAGCATTTCGAGGTAATTGACGTAGTTTTCCTTGTCGGCATCTATGAAAACCAAATCGAACCTTTCGTTTATGGTTGGAATTATTTCAAGTGCATTGCCAATATGCTGAACAATTTTGTTTTCAAGACCCGCTTCGACAATAAATGACCTAGTAAAGTCTTCAAGTTCGGGGTTAATGTCAATGGTATGAAGCACTCCATCATAAGTTAGCCCTTGGGCAAGCGAAATGGCCGAATAGCCGGTATATGTGCCAACCTCAATTATTCTCCTGGGCTTTTTCAGGAGGCTAATAAACTCTAACAGCTTACCTTGAAGGTGGCCCGAAAGCATCCTCGGGCGCAAAATTTTGGCATTGGTCTCGCGGTTAAGCCTCTTTAAAACAGGCAACTCGGGGTCGCTAATTAACTTGGCATATTCTTCAAGTTTTTGTGCTAACATTTTTTTTGCAGATTAAATAATAACGGGTAGATAGGCCATTGGGCTTTGGCTTTTGGCATACCTGAAAATTAACCACGAAAACCTGCCTGCTGCCTTCAAAGGTTCAATGGTTCTTTATCTCGGATTGTATGATAAAACACTCAATTTTTTTGCATCAAAGATCTCGTTGGCAACCTCCAACAGTTCGTTTGCCGTAACTGCCTCTATCTTGCGGTTAATCTCTTCAATACTGTCTATCTTGTTGTAAATTAAGGTGCTTTTTCCCATCGAGAGCATTTCGTTTAGGTTCGATTCAAGCGAAATTGCAACTTGTCCCGACAATTGTTGCTTGGCCCTTTTCAACTGAAGGGTACCGAGGGTAAGCTCTCTGAATTTTTTCAACTCCTTATGGACAAGCTCCAAGGTTTTTTCGAGGTACTCGGCATCGGTTCCGAAGTAGATGCAAAAAATGCCCGTATCAGTAAACGGATGGTAGTGGCTGTCAATGTTATAGCAATAACCGTTTTTTTCGCGAACCGACATGTTGAGCCTTGAGTTAAGACCAGGTCCGCCCAAAACATTGTTGAGCAAAACGAGTGCGGCTTTTTTGGCGTTTGTTGCCTCATAAGCAGTGCCGCCAATTATGCAATGCGATTGGTGGTTTCTCCTTTTCACCGTTTTGCTTTCGGGTACATATCCATCAAACCTTTGCCTTTTTTGGCTTCCACCACCTGTCTCAACGGTTCCGAAGTACTTTTCAACAAGCCTTACCAGGCTGCTGAAAGGAATTTGGCCCACCGAGCTAATAACCATTTGCCCCGGAAGGTAATTGCGCACCAAAAAGGCTGAAATATGCTCCAACTTAAATAATTTCAGGTTTTGTGGCGTACCCAAAATGCTTCTACCCAATGGATGCCCCCTAAATATTAAATCCTCAAAATCGTCGTAAATCTGTTCCGAGGGGTTATCCTTGCAGGAGTTTATCTCGTCAATTATTATGTCTTTTTCCTTTTCCAACTCCCTTTCGGGGAATGAGCTATTGAATACTATGTCCGATAACAGGTTAAACCACCTTTCGTAATGTTTGTGCGTGAACGAACCGAAAATGCAGGTTTCTTCTTTTGTTGTGTATGCGTTGATTTCGCCCCCAACGTTTTCCATGTAGCTCAAAACGTGGTGCGAGTGCCTTTTCTTTGTACCCTTGAAAATGGTATGCTCGATGAAGTGCGCCAAACCATGCTCTTTTGGGAGTTCATCGCGCGAACCCGCATTTATGGTTATGGCACAATGAGCAACCATCGAGGTTACGTTCTTGTGAACTATCCTTAGGCCGTTTGGCAATTCAATGGTAGAGTATTCCATTATTTTTTCAATGCAAACTTCATTGGGTAATCGGGTCTATAGGTACCCATGGCAATTCCTTGCAGCCTGTTTCGCAAAAGTGTTCGCTTAAGGGGCGACATCCGGTCGGGCATCACTATCCCTTCAATGTGGTCGTACTCGTGCTGTATTATGCGAGCCGCCAACCCGCCAAAAACCTCCTCGCGTGCTTCGAAGCCTACATCTTGGTAGGTCATTCTTATGTTGGGCTTGCGGGCTATGTCTTCGCGAAGTTCCGGAAAACTCAGGCAACCCTCGTTAAATCGCCATTCATCGCCCCATTCTTCAACAATTTGGGGGTTGATGAAAACCTTTTTGAAACCCTTGAGCTTCGGGTCGTCTTCTTCAAAAGGGCTTGCGTCAACAATAAACAACCTTATGCTATTTCCAATTTGGTGGGCTGCAAGTCCAACACCACTGGCATTATACATTGTTTCCCACATATTAGAAATAAGTTCCGTAAGCCCGGGATAATCTCTTTCTATTGGTTGTCCCTTGGTCTTTAATACCGGATCGCCGTATGCTACTATCGGGAGGATCATTGGTTTAAGTGAGAAGTGAAGAGTGAAAAGTTAAAAATTTAAGAGGATTTAATGTGGAAAGTTTAAAAGTTTATTCTCAAAAACAAAAACCTAGACTTGCGTTTCGTAATTCGTATTTGCAAGCTTGTTCAAGTACGATTGCAGCAAAATTGTTGCGCTTACCTCGTCAATCAAAGCCTTGTTTTGTCGCGCCTTTTTCCTCAATCCCGAGTCAATAAGGGTTTGGAAGGCCATCTTGGAGGTAAACCTTTCATCCATCCGGTCAATAACCTTATCGGGAAATGTCTTTTTCGCGTGTTTTACAAACGGCTCAACGTATCGTGCTGCAGCCGAATCCTGGCTTTTCATGTCCAAAGGCAGGCCAACAACTATTATGTCAACCTCCTCTTTTTGGCAGTAGCCCTTCAAGAATTCCATGAAATCTTTAACGTGCCAAGTGCCCAAGCCAGTGGCAATGATGCGGTTTTCGTCAGTTACCGCAACCCCAACCCTTTTCTGTCCGTAGTCTATGGCAAGTATTCTACCCATTTTAAAAATTAAAGCGCAAAGGTATGAATAATCGAGGAGTATTATCACTCGAAAAATTGGGTCGTCACTCCTTTTAATTATTAACTTTGCCTTGGTATACAAATGAAAAAAATGCTAAAAAGTTCAAATATAAAGGCCATGGCCACAGGCTTTTTTATGGTTATGGCAACCTTTCAAACCGTGGCATCGGGAAGTATCACCCTTTCGGTGAGTCAACTGCCAAATTTTAGGGGCGTCTATCCGGGCAATTTCTCCGACGTTCAGTTTTATTATGTTCAAGGGGGTTCGTTAACCCAACCATTGCAAATTTCAGTTGTGGGCGACTTCATGATATCATTGAATTGCCATGTTGGATATTCCTCCACGGTTTCAATAAATCCAAGTGGCGGCAATGTTCAAAATACAAGGGTATTCGTACGGTTTTTCCCGCAAGGCCTCGGAGCAAAGAATGGGTCAATTACTCACTCTTCGGGAGCCGCACCTGTACGAACAGTATCGATTTCTGGTTCGGGCATCGGGTCAACCATTCCAATTGGGTATTATAGCACCGCAACGGGCTCGGGCCCTCAACTTAAAACCCAACTTCACAATATCATAAACAATCACACCATGCTATCATATTCCAGCCTTTGGGAGCACTTCGAGCAAACTGATGCAACTTTTTCAGGCCAAGTTTGGGATATGTATTCAGATATTCCTTGCCAAGAACCACCATACATTTTCAATTTTGGGCTGCCCCATCAAGATCCGGGATCGGGCGGTACAACCGAAGGCCAACACTTTAACAGGGAGCACTCATTCCCAAGGTCTTGGTTTGGGGCTTCTAGTTCACACCCGATGGATTCTGATTTGTTTCATATTTGGCCAGTTGACAAACGGGTAAATTCGCAACGCGCCAATTGGCCCTACGGAATGGTAAATAATCCGAACTGGTCATCGCTAAATGGCGGGAAACGCGGCCCAAATGTTTTGGCAGGCTATTCTGGAACCTCGTTTGAACCAATAAACGCCTACAAGGGTGATATTGCACGAGGATTTCTTTATGTTGTTACACGGTATCAAAACGAAATTGTTGATTGGAATTTTGATGTAAGCGGAACCGCCATGCTCGATAATCAAACCTTCCCTGGTTTCAAACCTTGGGCACTTGACATGCTTAGGCAATGGCATCAGACCGACCCGGTTAGTCAAAAGGAAATCCTTCGAAACCACCAAATATATCTCCTGCAGGGCAACCGAAACCCATTTATAGATCACCCCGAATTTGTGGAAAGGGTTTGGAGCCAAACCTCATCCATTAACGAATCGCAAATTGTTATTTTGGAGGTGTTTCCAAATCCTGCAATTGATTGGATCGTGATTAATTCTACCCTTTCGGTATTTTCTCTCGAGATTTTTTCATCATGCGGAAAACTGGTAGCCAGCCACCCAAACGCCAATGGCAATAATCCCATTTCCATAGCTGCATTGTCGGCGGGTGTTTATTATTTGGTTGCCAGAAGCAAGCAGGAAACTGAAAGAGCCAGATTAATCGTGGTAAATTAGTTTTTCCCCATGAAAATAATCGAAAACAAATGCCTCAAATCGCTAAACACATTTGGAATTGAGTGTACTGCAAAGAACTTTTGCCAGGTTGATTCATACACCGACTTTTTAAACCTCCTGGGTTACCCCCCAAAACTTGATGTGCCTCATCTAATTCTTGGTGGCGGCAGTAATGTATTGTTTACTAAAAATTTAGACTTACTTGTGGTAAAAGTTAACACCAGAGGAATTGATGTATTGAAAGATGGATTAAATCATGTTTTGGTTCGGACGCAGGCTGGTGAGCCCTGGGACGATTTCGTTGGATTTTGTGTTGAAAATGGCTGGGGCGGGTTAGAAAACCTCTCGCTAATTCCCGGACAGGTTGGAAGCTCGCCAATTCAAAACATAGGTGCATACGGGGTCGAGCTAAAAGATTGCTTGCATCAGGTTGAAGCCATTGAAAAAAAAACCGGGAGATACACCATTTTTACCAATTCAGATTGCAATTTTGGCTATCGCGACAGTTTTTTCAAACGCGAGGGTAAGGGCTTGTTTATTATTACGGCGGTTACGTTTATTTTAACAAAGCAAAATCACAATATTTCAGTTTCTTATGGAGGATTAAAAAAGGAACTTGAAGAAATGGGTATTTTCGAACCTACAATTTCGGATGTAAGGAAAGCAGTTATAAAAATTCGCAACTCTAAATTACCCGACCCCGAAAAGACTGGCAACGCCGGAAGTTTTTTCAAGAATCCGGTGGTTAGTCCAGGTGAGTTTTCATTTTTGAAAAACAACTATCCCGATTTGGTTGCATTTGAAGTTGAAGGGCAAGTCAAGTTGGCCGCTGGCTGGCTAATTGACAAAGCTGGTTGGAAAGGCTACCGTGAGGGCAATGCAGGGGTGCACTCTCGACAAGCCCTTGTCTTGGTTAACCACGGCAATGCCACGGGGAAGGAAATCCTGGCCCTTGCCAAAAAAATTCAAAACTCTGTTTTTGAAAAATTCGGAGTTGACCTTGAGCCCGAGGTTAATGTAATTTAAAAATCAAGCTACCCATCGCTTGCCAACCCGTTAGCCAACCAATTCATTAATAAACCCCTTAATTTTTGCCTCCAGTTCCTTGTTTACTTTCTCGAAGTCGGAGGGGTTGGGCAAGATTCCCTTCGCTCCGAAATAGAATTTTATCTTGGGTTCGGTTCCCGATGGCCTCATGGTTATCATACTTCCATCTTCGAGGATGAACTGCAGGACGTTTGATTTTGGCAGGTTTATGATTTCAAATTGGCCCGTTGCAAGACATTTGGTTTCCGAGGTTTTGTAATCTTTTGCTTGCAAGACCCTTATTCCGCTAATTGTTTTAGGTGGATTATTCCTGAACCCATCCATCATTGCCTGAATCTCTTCGAGGCCTGCCTTTCCTTTCTTGGTGATTGAAATCAACTTCTCGAGGTAGAAGCCGTGTTCAACGTAAATGTCAATAAGAGTTTGGTACAGGGTTTTCCCGCTCTCTTTGGCCCAGGCTGCTGCCTCGGCAATAAAGCAGCAGGCTATAATCGCGTCCTTGTCGCGCACGTAGTCGCCCACCAGGTATCCGTAACTTTCCTCTCCGCCTACAATGTATGTTTTCTGCCCTTCAAGGTTACGTATTATCTCGGCAATGTACTTGAATCCAGTAAGCACGTCGAAGCACTCCACGTTGTACCTTGTGGCAATATCCCTGAGCAATTGGCTGGTAACTATGGTTTTAACTATGTACTCCCTGCCTTTGAGCAATCCATTTTCGGCCCATCTTTCAAGCAAGTAGGCAACAAGCAACGATGCTGTTTGGTTACCATTGAGCAAGGTGTAGTTTCCCGCTAAATCTTTCACGGCTATCCCAACCCTGTCGGCATCGGGGTCGGTTGCCATAACCAGGTCGGCGTCAACGTCTTTGGCCCTTGCAAGGGCCATTTCAAGGGCTGCCGGATCTTCGGGGTTAGGAGAGTGTACGGTCGGAAAATCACCGCTGATAACATCCTGCTCCGGAACGTTGTAAATGCTTTCAAATCCGAAAGCCCTCAAGGCATCTGGTGCAAGTTTTGCGGCAGTACCGTGTATTGGCGTGAAAACAATTTTCAAATCCGAGTGCTTGCGGTTGTTCTCGGGCGACAAAGAGTAACTTTTCATCTTTTCAAGGTACTTGCGATCCATTTGCTCGCCAAGAACCACTATCTTTTCATTGTTACCATCAAACCTAACTTGGTCAATACCAGTAATTGCCTGAACTTCTTTTATAACGTTAATGTCGTGTGGGGGCACGAGCTGTGCCCCGTCGTTCCAGTAAACCTTGTAACCGTTGTATTCCTTTGGGTTGTGCGATGCAGTTATAACAATACCGCCCTGACAACCAAGCTCCCGTATTGCAAAGCTCAATTGAGGGGTAGGTCTCAAACCATCAAAAAGGAAAACCTTCATCCCGTTTGCCGAAAGCACCTCTGCCGACAGCCTGGCAAAGTAGGTGCTATTGTTTCTGCAGTCGTTTGCTATGGCCAGCGAAATTTCTTCTAATTTCGGAAATGATTTTTTCAAGTAATTGGCAAGCCCTTGAGTGGCCATACCAACAGTGTATTTGTTCATTCGGTTGGTGCCCACACCCATAATACCTCGCAATCCACCGGTACCAAACTCCAAATCGCGGTAAAACGAATCGGTAAGCTCAACGGGGTCATTTTTAATTAAGTTTTGAACCAATTTGCGGGTTTCATGATCAAAAGACTCGCCCAGCCAAGTTTGCGCCCTTTCCAAAACAGATTTATCCGTGGTAGCCATTGCAATGAAATTTGGGGTTAGATTATTGGGCAAAGATAAAAAATTTTTGCAATGAGCCAATGTGGTAGCAGGTTGCAGGTGATTGGTCTTTTGTGCTTCGCCGTTACTTGGTGTTATTGATTGTTATCGAAAAGCCTACGTTGATCGATTGCACCGAATATTGAGAATTTTGTAACTTTATGAATGAGATTAAGGGTAAAGAACCTGGGGCAGTAATAATGGCAGCCCACGAAAACACCAGTTGACAAATTGGCTTATTTTTGCCGCATTCTCCAAATTGGTAAGCCTTTTGAGGTTTCAGAGGCAAACTTGGGCGAAAAAATCATGAACACCAACAATTTTACCATAAAATCGCAAGAGGCAATCCAAAAGGCCCATGAATTGGCCGTGAGTGCCGGCAATCAAGCCGTGGAACCCGGACACTTGCTAAAGGGTATTTTCCATGCCGATGACAGCGTTGCACCTTTCTTGCTCAAGAAAAACAATGTTAGCCTTGCTTCGTTGCAATCGGCTCTCGACAGGGAGCTGCATAACTATCCCAAGGTGTTGGGTGGTAGCGTTTACCTTTCTTCGGCATCGCAAGATGTTTTGCAAGGTGCCTTTGCAATGCTCAAAGAGTTTGGCGACGAGTACATAAGCATTGAGCATTTGTTACTGGCATTGGTTGCCGGCAAAGGCACCGTTGCACAAATGCTCAAGGACGCGGGCGCAACCACGGCTAACCTGAAAAGTGCCATCAAAGATCTTCGCAAGGGAAGCACGGTGGGCAGTCCAACTGCCGAGGATACATACAATTCGTTAAATAAATATGCAAAAAATCTCAATCAACTAGCCCTTTCGGGAAAATTGGACCCGGTAATTGGCCGCGACGAAGAAATAAGACGAATCTTGCAAATATTGTCGCGCCGTACCAAGAACAATCCAATATTGCTTGGCGAGCCCGGCGTTGGAAAAACTGCCATTGCCGAAGGCCTTGCCCACCGTATCGTTAATGGCGACATTCCTGATAACCTCAAATCAAAAAAGATATTCTCGCTCGATATGGGTGCCATAATTGCAGGCGCAAAATACAAGGGAGAGTTTGAAGAACGGCTAAAGGCAGTAATCAAAGAAGTAATTGCCTCTGATGGCGAGATAGTCCTATTTATTGACGAGATACACACACTTGTTGGCGCAGGCGGGGGTGGCGAGGGCGCCATGGATGCCGCCAACATTCTCAAGCCCGCTCTTGCCCGCGGCGAGTTGCGTGCCGTGGGTGCAACAACATTAAAAGAATACCAAAAATATTTCGAGAAAGACAAGGCCCTCGAAAGGCGCTTTCAGGTGGTCATGGTTGACGAGCCCAACCGTGAGGATGCCGTGAGTATTTTACGCGGAATCAAGGAAAGGTACGAAACTCACCACCGTGTTAGAATTAAAGACGAAGCCATTGTTGCCGCCGTTGACCTTTCGCAGAGGTACATTTCCGATCGTTTCCTCCCCGATAAGGCAATTGACCTTGTTGATGAGGCGGCTTCCAAGATGAGGCTCGAAATGAACTCTGTCCCCGAAGAACTTGACAGCCTCGAAAGGCTTATCCGCCAGCTTGAGATCGAACGCGAGGCCATAAAACGCGAAAAAGATGAACTTAAACTAAATGCCATAGCCGAAAGGCTTGGGAACCTGCAGGCCGAAAGAGATGCACTAAAAGCCAGGTGGCTAGGCGAAAAGGACGTGGTGCAAAATATTCAAACGCTGAGGCAAACCATTGAGCAACTCAAGTTCGATGCCGATAAGGCCGAAAGGCATGGTGATTTTGGCAAGGTGGCCGAAATTAGGTACGGCCGGGTGAAGGAAGCCGAGAACCAACTTGAGCAGATGAACCAAAAACTCAAGGAAATGCAGGCCAACAGTGCATTAATTAAAGAGGAAGTTACTGCCGAAGACATTGCCGACATTGTTTCGCGCTGGACCGGAATACCAGTAAGCCGAATGCTGCAAAGCGAGCGAGAAAAGTTGATAAACCTCGAAACCGAACTTCACAAAAGGGTAGTTGGTCAACATGAAGCCATTGCTGCCGTTTCGGATGCCATAAGGCGAAGCCGCGCCGGTCTGCAAGACCCCAAAAGACCAATTGGTTCTTTCATCTTTTTGGGTACCACTGGCGTGGGAAAAACAGAGTTGGCAAGAGCGCTCGCCGAGTTTTTGTTTAACGACGAAAACTCCATGGTACGTATTGACATGTCAGAATATCAAGAGCGGCACGCGGTAAGCCGTCTTGTAGGAGCGCCTCCGGGATACGTGGGTTACGATGAAAGTGGCCAATTAACAGAGGCGGTTCGGCGCAAACCATATTCAGTTGTTTTGCTCGACGAAATCGAAAAAGCTCACCCCGATGTGTTTAATATACTATTGCAAGTTTTGGAAGACGGACGACTTACCGACAACAAGGGTAGAACCGCCGACTTCAAGAACACAATAATAATAATGACTTCCAACATGGGGTCTGGCGTAATTCAAGAAAGACTGGAAGAGCTAACCGACCATAATAGCGAAGCATTATTTGAAAGGATACGAAACGAAGTTTTTCAACTGCTCAAGCTGACAATCAGGCCAGAGTTTATCAACAGGGTTGACGAAATCATCATGTTCACCCCTTTAAGCAAATCAGAAATTGCAGGCATAGTTGAAATACAGTTAGAAAAGGTTAAAAAAATGCTTGTTGACAACGAAATTTTTCTGGAAATTTCGCCCGCTGCAATTGACTGGATTGCCAAGGAAGGCTTCGATCCCCAGTTTGGCGCAAGGCCTCTCAAGAGGGTTATTCAACGCCAGGTTCTTAATAATCTATCCAAGGAAATCCTGGCGGGCAAAATCACCCCGGGACAAAAAGTGCTGCTCGAGGCAGGCGATGAAGGGCTGGTTTTCCGAAAAAATTAGAATTTCTAAAAAGGAGCCAGAAGTCAAAATTGGTATAAAGGCTAACGTGCATGGGCTTTTGGCAATTTACATCAATTAACAAAACCCACGAAAAAAATGCAAAAGGGTTAATCGCCAACCGCGAATCATAAAAAAACAGGCCAATAGACCTGTCAACTCATCAACCTTGAAACCTTAAAAACTCCAAAAACCCTACAAACTTTACGCAAAATTTTTATTTTTGCAGAAAAAATATTGAACACTCCCCTTTTCATTGCTCGCCGCATAAACTCTGCAAAGCAGGGAAAATCATTTACCGGATTGATAAAAGCCATATCGAGGTCGAGCATAACCCTAGGTTTGGCTGTAATGATAATTGCCATGGCCGTGGTTACCGGATTTCAGAAAGAGATTTCCGACAAGGTAATTGGGTTTGGGTCTCACATCCAAATAGTAAATTTTGATTACAACACCTCTTTCGAACCAAGCCCCGTTGATATTGAAAGCCTTTCAGTTGAAGAAGTGAAATCAATTCCCGGGGTAAGACACGTTCAGAAGTTTTCCACCAAGCCCGGTATAATGAAAACCGATGATGAAAATCACGGTGTGGTAATGAAAGGTGTTTACACTGATTTTGACTGGACTTTCTTTAGCAGCAGGTTGGTTGAAGGTAGTATTGTGGAACTATCAGACACTGTCAGGTCGAACCAAATTCTCATTTCCAAATTTATGGCCAACCTTTTAAGGCTCGGGGTGGGCGACAGGGTTTTGGTTTATTTTATGCAAGAACCCATTGCAATCAGGACATTCAATATATCAGGTATTTACGAAACTGGCCTCGAAGAGCTCGATAAAATCTTTATTGTTGGTGATTTGCGGCACATTCAGAGAATCAATAATTGGAACGAGGGCCAAGTTGGAGGCTACGAGGTTTTGGTTAATGATTTTGGAAATGTTACATCGATTAGTCTCGATATTTTGGATGTATTGCCCTTTAACCTGGATGCTCGCACAATTTTGGAAATTTACCCGCAAATTTTTGATTGGCTGGCAATGCTCGACATGAACGTTTATGTGATTCTGTTTTTGATGGCCTTGGTAGGCGGCATAAACATGATTACAACACTGCTAATATCGGTGCTCGAAAAAACAAACATGATTGGAATACTAAAGGCGGTTGGCGCCAACAACCGTCTTGTTAGCAAAGTTTTCCTGTACAACGCATCCTTTACGATTGCCAAGGGGCTTTTTTGGGGAAATATTTTCGGAATAGCATTGTGCCTCCTACAATATCACTTCGGTATAATAAAGTTACCTCAAGACTCTTACTATGTTTCTGTTGTGCCGATAAACCTGCAAATCATGCATTTAATAGCCGTTAATATTGGCACGTTTCTCATTTGTATGCTCATGCTTTTACTTCCATCTGTAATTGTTTCCAAAATTTCACCTGTAAAGGCAATAATTTTCAGGTAACCATTTTCGCTTGTCTTGTACTAATTGCAGAAATAACCAAAAGCAATATTTTTAATGGTTTTGGTTGGTTAGGCTGGGTTTCACCGAAAATACGACAACACGATGCCAGTAACGAGCCAGCATGATTAAAACATTGGAGAAAATAATCTACCCCTAAAAACAATGAAATGCGATGAGTTTAATTAAAGGAGAATGCCCACGCTGAGTATGAAATTGTGTGGCCTGCGGTCAAAATCGAAAGTTTGGTTTCCAATGCTTATTTGTTCTCCGAAACCAGTAAGATTGCCCTGGTATTTAAGATCAATTAGCAATGTGCCAAGTTTCAAGCCTCCAACAATCTGGTAACCAAGAGCAAGTTCTTTAAGTTTTTGCGAAAAGTTAATGTCGAGACTCAGATTGTTATCGGTTTTTATCAAGTAAGAAAAAACCGGACCTGCCCCAACTTTAATCGGACCGAATCTAATGCCAAGGTTTACAGGAAGGTCAATGTTTCTAAACCTGCTTTCAAAATTATTGGCTGTCTGGGTTTGTAACACCATATCCTGACCAGTTTGAGAATACAGTAACTCTATTTGTGCAAAACTGCCGGAAAAACCCAAAAACATCAAACCGCCAAAATGGTAGCCTGTATAAACATCGTCAAGTGCAGTCAAAATTTGTCCGGCAGTTCCTTCAGACACGTTTTGCGGAAGTTTAGAAAAGTTGAGACCTCCTTTTAGCCCAAACGAAAGTTGAGAGAATGTAGAGGTTGCCGCAAAAATTAAGATGAAAACTAAGCAAGTTTTTTTCATTTTATTTGTGTTTAAGAGTTTGAGATACGTTTGACATTGGTAAAGTTATAAATTTTTTCGTTGGGGTTTTAATTTTTTTTTCAACAGTGCAAGGTGTTTTAAAAAATTGTATCTTGCAAAACCAAAGAGCGCGGCTATGTTTCGAGGAAAGAATATAATGCTTAGGCAACTGGAAATTGCCGATGTTGAGCACCTATACCAATGGGAAAACAACCCTGAAAACTGGATTCACGGCAACACACTGAATCCCTACTCGAGGTTTTTCCTCGAGCAGTACGTGCTTTCGTCGCAAAACGACATCTTGCAAGACAAGCAACTTAGGTTTGTAATTCAGGAAAATATTGGAGAGCCATGCGGCGCCGTTGACCTATTTGATTTTGACCCGCACAATAAAAGGGCGGCGGTAGGAATTTTGGTTAAGGCCGAAAAACAGGGAAGGGGGTATGCACTCGAAGCACTGGAATTGTTGGCTGAGTATTGCAAGAAAACCCTGAACCTTAACCAGCTGTATTGCTCCATAGAGATTGGAAACGAAAGAAGCTTGAAACTATTCCAAAAGGCTGGTTTCGAGATTACTGGTGTATTGAAGAAATGGAAATGGTTCGATGGAAAGTGGAACGATGAAAATTTCTTGCAGAAAATGTTGTAATTTTTCTGGAGTTTACATGCAAAACATTGTTATTATACGGGGTTTTTGTAATATTGCACCCCGAAAATTTTTAATGACACCAAACTTGGTCTATGAAAAAGGGAAAAACTAAGAAAAAATTATTGAGAAAGAAGGTTTTTGTATTTGTCCTTTTATTCGTTGTAACTTGCATCGTGGTGGCAGGTTACACTGCTTATTCAATTGTACTGAAGCCCAATGTAAATGCCCCTAAAGGGCACATTCACGTGTATATCCACACGGGTAGCAATTACGATGAATTAGTAGATATTTTGCGAAAAGGGGAAGTGCTCAAAAACGAAACAACCTTTTTTTGGCTTGCCAAGAAAAAGAGGTACAATAATCGGGTTTTGCCCGGCAGGTACAAGTTGACATCAGGGATGGGCAACAATGAGCTAATCAATCATTTACGCTCGGGCAACCAAGACCCGGTACACCTCACATTCAACAACATCAGGATTCGAGAACAGTTGGCCCGGGTTATTTCGCAACAATTGGAAATGGATTCCCTGCAAGTTCTTTCTGTCTTTAACAACTTGGAGGTTTTTCATCAAAATGGCCTTAATCAAGAAAATGGTTTACTGCTGTTCATACCCAACACCTACCAGGTTTTTTGGAACATTTCGCCCGAGGGCCTCTTGAAAAGGATGGCTCGCGAGTATAATTTATACTGGAACGAAAGCCGCAGGCAAAAAGCCCAAAGGATGGGAATGACCCCAGCCGAAGTGGCTGTTTTGGCTAGCATCGTTAGGGCCGAGACAACAAAGAGAGACGAAATGCCCACCGTGGCAGGGGTTTACGTTAACCGTCTTAAACGAAACCTTCTCCTTCAGGCAGATCCCACGCTGGTTTTTGCGCTTGGCGACTTTACAATTACAAGGGTACTAAACAGGCACAAGGAGATTGATTCGCCTTACAATACTTACAAGCACCCGGGATTACCTCCCGGACCCATAGCTTTGCCCGAGCCTCATGTTATTGATGCTGTTTTGAACTACCAATCTCACGATTACTTTTTTTTCTGTGCCAAAGACGATTTTTCCGGCTACCACGCCTTTGCCAGAACTTATAGTGAACACTTGCAAAATGCCAGGCGGTATCAGCAAAGATTAAACGAACTTGGAATAAGGCAGTGAGGTGAAGAGAATGGGTTAATGGGTTGAAAAGCTGCAAGCTAATTTATTTTCGATTTACGAATGACGACTGTAGGTTACCGTTTTTTTTTGCTTTCGTTTTTTTGGGTCATTATTAAACGCTGCTCGTGTGGTTAGCACGTTATTTATGGCCAGTCGATGATGTTGTTTTTAGGGTTCTAGCCGTGGCGCGGCCACCTCTGGTGGCCGTGCGAACAGCCGAGCCACGCCAAAGTAAAAGGCACGACCAATACCTTGCCAGGGTTTCGAAGTTTCGACACCTTGGTCGTAAAGGTTAAAAAATGGCGCACCCAAGTTTTATTGATCAGTACAACCCGAAAACCGTGCCGCACGGGGGCGAGGATGTTAGGATTTAAATGTTAGAAAAATTTCATGACAATACATAGAAAATATGGCTACAATCAAATTTGGAACTGATGGTTGGCGCGCCGTTATCGCCAAAGAATTTACCACCGATAATGTGGCGCGGGTTGCATCTGCCACAGCCAGCTGGGCCTTGTTGCAACAAAAGGAGCCAAAGGTTATTGTTGGGCACGATTGCAGGTTTGGTGGCGAACTTTTTGTTGAGGTGGTAGCAAAGGTTCTTGCCTCAAAGGGCATTAAGGTTATAATGCACCGCGGGTTTGTTTCAACTCCAATGATTTCGCTGGGCGTCAGGCAATTTGGATGCTTGCTCGGAGTGGTGATTACAGCAAGCCACAACCCTGCCGAGTATAACGGATACAAACTCAAGGGTAGTTATGGTGGCCCGCTTCTCGAAGAAAAAATACACGAGGTGGAGTCTTTCATACCGCCAACCAATGATGTTGATATTGACCAAATTAATACCAATGTGTTGATAGAAAAGGGGTTAGTTCAACATGTTGATTTAGAAACGATTTATTGCGATTACCTTGAGCAGAAATTCGAGCTCAACGCAATGCGCCAATCAAAGTTAAACTTTGCCTTTGATGCAATGTACGGGTCGGGCCAGAACGTAATGAAGAGGTTGTTTCCAGATATTATGCTTGTAAACTGCGAGAGAAAACCTCTTTTTGATGGCATTCCTCCGGAGCCCTTGATGCGCAACCTGCATAAGTTTTCTAACCTGATAAAATCAAGCGGGAAAATTGACTGCGGCCTTGCCGTTGATGGCGATGCCGACCGAACGGCACTTTTCGACAGCAATGGCCAATACATTGACTCGCACCACGTTATTTTGCTGCTTATTCACTATTTGCACAAGTACAAGGGTTTGTCGGCCAAGGTTGCCACCGGGTTCTCTTCAACTGTTAAGATAAAAGCCCTTTGCGAGTTATACGGGCTGCCCCTCGATATTGTTAAAATTGGTTTCAAGCACATAGCTGGACTCATGCTTGAGGAGGATATTCTTGTTGGTGGCGAGGAATCGGGCGGAATCACGGTAATTGGACACATTCCAGAACGTGACGGAATTTACAATGGTTTGGTTGTTTGGGAGGCAATGGTCAAAACCGGAAAGTCACTGCGCGATTTGATAGGCGAAATTTACGCCCTGGTGGGTAGCTTTGGTTTCGAAAGGTCAGACCTAAGGTTGAGTCAGGCCGACAAGGATCGAATTGTGGCGAGATGCCAAAATGGCAATTACGACCAATTCGGCAAGTGGAAAGTTGAAAGGGTCGAAACCCTTGATGGTTTCAAATACTACTTCAGCGATAGCCAATGGCTCATGATAAGACCATCGGGCACAGAACCGGTTTTGCGAACTTACGCCGAGGGCAAGGATCAGGCAGAAGCCCTTCAAATTCTAAAGGATGGGTATGATACCATCATGTGTTGTTAGGTTAATGGGTTGATTGGTTTGGTGCTTGAATTGAAAAGAAAAATCATTAATCAATATTTCTGCCGAAAAGTGCTTGGCATGTTTGCCCCCGGTATAGGGTACGACCCAACCGACAAGGCCATCAAAAGGTTTTTTGCCTAAACACAAAATATGGTTGCATTTTGCCGTAACCCGCAAAATGGTAACCGAGTTTTTTTAAGCCACAGCCGAGGCCGAAAAGGAAAATTGAAGATATTAATTTCTTTTTGAATATAAAACGCAACCGTATCTTTGAGCTTAACGATTCAAAAATGCCAATCGGTTCTGTGTCTGTTATCAATGAAATGGCGGCGCAATAGGTTTCCGGAATTCGCGAAGAGTTCAATGGCCGAAGCAAGACCACAAGGCGCAAATTGCCGATAACCCTGACACCAAAAAATAAATTCAATTGAACAAAACGATTGTGAAAGTTAAAAAAAGCACAACCAATTATGACCAAAACAACCCTTAAGCCAACCCGGGAAATTTTTTATATATTGGGTGAGGGAAGTGGCTATTTGAAATAACTGGTCTAATCCATTTAAATATCGCCGTAACGCGAGTATCTCTCGGTTTAATTATTTGAATATGGTTTTTGCCAACAAAGATTGAAGTGCCCGAAAAAATGGTAAATTTGACTGACTAACCATTAGCTTGCGTATAAAGCCGTGGACCATGTGGTTTGTGGCTATTAAATTCAAGCGCAATGAATTTCGGTGGCTGAAGAATTCGTGTTTTACAGGTTATCTTTTACTAAATCAACAACTCTTTCCAGAACTTCCGGTTTATCATCGGTGGGTATTTTGATTAAATGTGGATTTATTAGCCCTAGCTTGTCAATAAGGGCTTCCAAGTGTTCATGGTTAATAACCAAAAGCAATTGCGAGGTTTGGGCCGCATGAAAGGACTTTACGGCGCTCATCCACCCGTTGTCGGTTAGTTCCAGCTCTCCAATTTCGTCAACAACAACGATTTCGGTTTCTTGATGATTACAACTGTCCAAACTTTTCAATCCAAACCTGTAACCCTCTTCGATTATCCCGAACATTCCGACCTTGTTTTCGGTTTTCCCGTCGTTTATCCTTAGAAAAGGTTTTAGGTCATTGGTGATTATGTCAACCACGTCGTACCCCACCCTTTGGTTGCCCTCGTAAACCTTCTGAGAGTAAATACCCCCAACCCTGATGTCGTTATTTTTAAGGGTTTCAACGATTTTTTTCACGAAAGAGGTTTTTCCTGCCGCCCTTTTTCCCGTTATAATTATCGAGGGTGTCAAGTTTTGCTGTTGCCGCAGCTCAGCCAATCGGTAATTGGCATATACCACCAAGTGATGTATAACTTCGATAGGTTTGCGCAACAAGGTGCCTTTTTCGGGAATATTGGCCATTACCTGTGGTAGGCTTTGCGCAGAAACTTCAATTGCAACTGGCAAGTTCCGGAATCTGCCATTGGCGAAAAAACCTTTTATCAATGGATTGTACATTTCTTTACCGACAACAGATAGGCCTGCAATCAGAATTGCAGCACGGGCATTCATCTCGATGCCAATCAAGGCTGACTCTAAAAATGTTTTTGAATGCATGGTGGTAAAAGCAAAAGTTGCCAAAATGGTAATAAATGCGAAAAGCATCCAGAATTTTGGTTTTGCCAGTTGCCGCAAGGCATTTGTGTATTTAACCATCCACAAGGTAAGGACCAAAATGGCTACTGGAGCCCATACCTTCCAACTGGCAAGGCTAATTGACAAAATTGAACCTATTACCAGGACAACGTTAATACCCAGCCAGCCCAACGAATACCTATAATTTGGCTCCAATGGGTTAAAGCTTTCAAGATTACTGCTATTTTTTGGCAACGCACTAAATGTCAAAGGTTGTGCAACAATTCTCTTTCCGGCAGTTATGCCCAAATAGCCAGCAGTTATGCCGATCAAAACATAAATGAAAAACAATGCAAGAATCGGTAGCCAGATCGTGTCGAATTGAAGGTTGAGTAGTTTTTCGAAATACTGCATCAAATTACGGTAAAGCTCTACAATGTTGGAGCCATAAAAAATGAGCAGTGTGATTATCTTTTGCGCAAAACTCCACGAAACTGCAAGTACGGCACCCAAGGTTAGTCCAAAATAGTTTCTTCCGAAAACTCTCACGCTAAATTCCAGAAGTAGGCTTTCGACAATTATGGCCACCATTGGTCCAAAAATTACAGCACTTGGCGACATGGTTTTGAGAAGGGCGCATATAACCCCTGCCCGCCAAAAAATGCCCTTTTCCTTCCATGTAAAGCTTATAGAAATAAGTAAAACCACACCTATTGAAGTGAGCAAAGCACCTGCGAAGGGAAGCCTCAAATTGTGCAGGAAACTACCCAGTATTATTTCAGAAGCTGCCCACACGGTACCTATTACTGCCGCCTTCAGCCATTTCTCATTAAGTTTCACCTTGCTATTCATTAAAAATACATATTTTTTCGGCACAATACCTGAAAGTATGGTAGGGAGCTGCTGCCTCTGAAACAAGTTGGAGCATTTTATCCGCATCATGAATTCTCATTGAGCCAATTACGCTAACTCTATGGGCAAACAAAACATCTGGAATCAAACTGCCAGAGGGCCCCGTGACAATTACCTGGGAATTGGGTTTCACGTTTTCAAGCAAGTCGTCAAGGGTGTTGTTTATTAGTGTCATTCCGGTAATAATTACCACATCGGCTATTGGAATAACTGATGAATGTTGGTTTGCTGGAACGAAAAACCTTTTATGATCGCCGTGCAAGGTAGATGCGTCAAGTTCAAGCACGAGCAGTACGCTGTCGGTTTTAGATATTTTCTCAATGTACGATTGAAACGCACCAACTATTGCAACGGTTTTTCCGCAGTTAAGGTCAACCAGGTCAATGGGGTCGGTGTTTCGCATAATTTTATAGCCACCGTTTTCGATAATGGTACTCGAAATGGCATTCAGGGCGGCAATCTTCATGCTTTGCACCAGCAGGTTGCCGCCGTCGAACTTCAAAAGTTCGAGAATGGCCCTCCCCGTAATGTTATGGGGGCTAAAATCGCCATAATCGCGCATTGGTTTCGAGATGCCTGCCTCCCAATTTGGGGGCCGCATGGTACTCGAAATACCCACCGACCCATCAGAAAGTTTTATGGCCGTTATGTACAAACCAATTCGTAAATCGCTAATGGTCAAATCTTGCACCAATGGAGCATATTTCCTTTGGAGCAAGCTAATGGTTTGTTGAAGGATCATTTATTGAAAGAAAAAAATGTGAATTTTAGAAAAAGTTGCCCAAATCTAACTCCAGGTTGCAAAATTAGCAAACTTTGCCATTCTTCTTGATACCTTAAAACACCTTGATACTACAGATCTTTCCGCTTAAATATTACTTTCGGGGTTACATGGTGTGATTTTTCCAGAATTTTAGCTTCGTTTTTCATAAAGGAATCAAATTGCCTACAACCTCAAAAACCTTCAGTCCTTTTCAATTTTTTCTTACATTTGTCATGGTTTTTCAACCCAGTTTTCTAATTAAACAAATAACATGGCTCCATTTTTTTAGCCCATTGATAATCCATCGAAAACAAACAACCTCATTATGAAGCATCTATTAACCGTAACACTGATTTTAGCGATGAATGTTTTTTTAAGTTGCGCGCCCAAGCAAGGTAAGGATCCGTTTCCTGTTTACAACGGTGGCGATTTGGGTGTAACCTACTCTCCGTCACAAACCAAGTTTAGAATTTGGGCACCCACTGCCGAGGAGGTTGTCTTAAGGCTTTACGAAAATGGACACACCGGCGATGCCATTGAAGTTCATGGCCTCAAAAAAGACAAGGATGGTACTTGGTTAATAGTACTAAAGGGAGATAAGAAGAATCTTTACTATACCTTTCAAGCTCTTATTGGTGAAAACTGGAAAAATGAAGTGCCTGATCCACAGGCAAAGTCAGTTGGTGTAAACGGTAATAGAGGTATGATTGTTGATTTTTCGGAAACCAATCCTGAAGGATGGGAAACAGGCAAAAGGCCACCCTTGGGTTGCTTTGGAGAAATTGTAATTTGGGAAATTCACGTTAGGGATTTCAGCATTCATCCCAGTTCGGGTTCAAAATTTCCCGGAAAATTTCTTGCCTTTACCGAAAGGGGAACAAAATCGCCAGGCGGGAAGGCCACAATGGTTGACCACCTTGTGGAACTTGGCATTACTCACATCCATCTGCTTCCTGTTTACGATTTTTACACGGTTGACGAAACCCGTCTTGATGAGCCCCAGTTCAATTGGGGATACGACCCAAAGAACTACAATGCTGTTGAAGGCTCTTACTCAACCGATCCTTTTGATGGCAGGGTTAGGATCAAAGAGTTCAAGCAAATGGTACAAGCTCTTCACAATGCAGGAATTAGAGTAATTATGGACGTTGTTTACAACCACATGTACAGCGCGGAGAGATCTTCGTTTGAACAATTGGTGCCTGGTTATTTTTTCAGGATGAACCAAGATGGGACATTCTCAGATGGTTCGGCCTGCGGTAACGAAACTGCATCAGAAAAGCCAATGATGCGCAAGTTCATGATAGAGTCTCTCAAGCACTGGGTAACCGAATACCGCATTGATGGTTTCAGGTTTGACCTCATGGGCCTTCACGACATAGAAACAATGAACATTATTCGCAAGGAACTTGATAAGATTGACCCAACATTAGTTCTTTACGGCGAAGGATGGACGGCCAGCGATACACCTCTTCCGCAAGAACAAAGGGCAGTAAAACACAACGCCAAAAAACTTAACGGAATTGCCGTGTTTAGCGATGACATTCGTGATGCAATTCGTGGCCACTGGTACGACGAGAAGGATCAAGGATTTATGGTTGGTCGCGTGGGAGTAAAGGAAAGCATAAAGTTTGGAGTAGTGGCCGCCACCAAGCATCCTGATATTGATTACAAGGCCGTAAACTACTCCGATGCTCCCTATGCCAAGAGTCCGCTTTATACAATAACTTACGTTACTTGTCATGATAACCCAGTACTGTGGGATAAAACCGTGTTTACGTGCAATCCTTGCAGCAAGCAAGAAAAGCTTGATATTCAAAAACTTGCCAACGGAATTGTCCTAACTAGCCAGGGTATTGCATTCCTTCATGCTGGCGAAGAAATTGTTCGCACCAAATTTGGCGAGCATAACAGCTACAACCTGCCCGACAGTATAAACCAACTTGTTTGGACCAACAAGGAAGAATATTATGATGTTTTCAAGTTTTACCGCGATATGGTTTTGATGAGAAGAAACCATCCTGCATTCAGAATGCCTACCACCGATATGGTTCAGAAACATTTGAGTTTTATAGAAGTTGACCACCCCCTGGTTGTTGGTTTCACTATTGGCAACAATGCAAATGGCGACAAGTGGAAACACATCGTGGTGTTTTACAATTCCGATCCCAACGGGGTTGAGGTTAAACTTCCTGATGGTGAATGGCGCGTGGTTGCAACAAAATACCAGGTAAACGAAAAAGGTGTAACCACCCCAGGTTACAAGGGAACTTTCGAAGGCAAGATTAATGTACCCTCGAGGTCAGTAATTGTATTGGTTGACAAGCAAAGCATCTAAAAGGTAATTTTAGGAAGTTCTGTCCGAAACCCTCGCAAAGGGCCAAAATATAATTATCGAAGCACGGGTAGTTTGTTTCGAGCAATTGATTAAGGTAGCTTTTAGTGGCTCCGATAAAGTGAAGTTATTCTCTCACCTTTTACTTGTTGGTTTGCCACCATGGGTGAATCCAAGGCGAAAAATCTTGCCAGGATTCGAGATTCCCGCAATGGCAATGCCAAGGTCAAGGCCAGGCAATTTCGCTTACCCCGATGCCGAATTTCAAAAAAACGGTAATTAATGTTGTATCATTCAATTAGCTTGGATGCCCGGGGGTTGCCTTCGGGCTGCTTTCACCCCAGGGTGGGGTTGATGTTTTGCGCACAAGATTAATGGGCAATCGAGCTAACCTTTAATTGTAACTTTTCACCAGGCCCTTGCTAACACCTCAGAGTAAATTTTGGCACTCGAATATTTGAAATTGGCAGCTGTTGACAAAATCCTAACTTCGGCAGTTGACCCACCAGCCTTCGATGCTTTCGATGCCAAATACTACCGCAATAATTTGTAAGGCGAAAAACCAAAACCATTGTTGCCATAAACGCTGGATTACAAAAAATTGAAATTAAAAAGAACCGCTATCTCGCGCCCGAGAGTTACACCCGAAAAATAGTTCGTGATTTTTATTGGTAAAATTGCTAACTTTACCTCTTCAAAATTTTTAAAACCAAAAATATGGCAATACAAATTCGCGAAGTACAAGGAAAAAAGGATATGAAAACTTTCATATACCTCCCCGAAAAAATACATGCCGACCACAAAACCTGGGTGCACCCTATTTACATTGAAGAGTGGGCATACTTTGACCCCAAAAAGAATCGGTCATTTGCACACAGCGATACCATTCTTGCCATTGCATGGCATGGCGACAAGCCCGTGGGACGCATCATGGGAATAATAAACAAGATGTATAACAAGATTGCAAACGAGAACAATGCACGCTTTTACGGTCTTGAGTGCTACAAGGATATTGAGATAGCAAGAGCCCTTTTAGGTTTTATCGAGAATTGGGCAAAGGAAAAGGGTTGCGATAAGCTGGTTGGCCCGCTTGGCTTCTCCGACAAGGACCCTCAAGGGTGCATGATAGAAGGCCACGACCAAAGGGTAACCATTACCAGCAATCATAGTTTTCCGTGGATGAAGGATTTTTACGAAGAACTTGGCTTTGAAACGGAAATTGACATGGTTTCACTTTTGGCTCCCATACCCGAAGAAATGCCTGCATACATTGATAGGGTTGCTGAAAGGGTTATGAGAAACACCGGTTTCAAATTGTTGGAATTTACAAGCCGCAAAAAAATGAAACCCTGGATAGTTCCAATTTTCAGGCTGGTTAACGAGACATTCAAGGATATTTACGGGTTCGTGCCGATGGACGAAAAGGAAATGCAAGAAATGGCTGGCAGGTACTTACCAATACTCAACCCCCGATTTGTGAAAATAGTTACAAACCCGGAAGACCAACCCATTGCTTTTATGGTAATGATGCCTGAAATTAGCGAGGGAATAAGGAAAGCAAGGGGCCGCCTGCTGCCGTTTGGCTGGTATCATATTTTGCGCGAAAGCAAGAAAACAAAGATGATTACCTCATTGCTTGGTGCCATTAGAGAGGATTACCGCGGAAGGGGGATTGATATGCTCATGGGTTTGAAAGTAGTGGCATCTTGTCAAAAAGCAGGAATGAAATTCATGGATAGCCACCTTATTCTTGAAACCAACAAGAATATGATTGCCGAATACGTGAGGTTCAAAGGTGAGGTTCACAAAAGATTTAGGGTGTTTTACAAAAACCTAAAATAGTTTTATGTCGCTTTGTGAATCAAAAAGCAAAGGAATCGTACGGTACGAAAATGGCATTTTTTTTCGAACTAACGACCAAATCGCCACCGAGATTCATCTTCGAATTGTGCTTCAATGCGAGGTTGTCGGAACACTTACTTGCACACCCTCAAACCTCAGGGAGCTCGCGGTTGGATACCTGATAACATCTGGAATGGTAAGTGCCGAAAACCGGCTGATACATCTCGAATTTGTGGAAAGCGAATCAAAGTTTGATGTTACCCTCGAAAACAACAACATACTCCAACAAAAAGAATATTCGGTGATTAGGCCCCTTGGATGCGCTTCGGGCGACATCTTATTCATACGCGGGGAGAGCAAGAAATTGCGAATGCCTCAAACTTCCATTAAAGCCTCGACAATATTTGGATTGATGCGTGAGTTCAACAAGTCCTCTGACCTTTTCTTGGCCACGGGTGGTGTGCATTCTTGCGCCCTGGCCAACGAAAAGGGAATTCTTGTTTGCCACGATGACATTGGCCGGCATAATGCCGTGGACAAGGTAATTGGTGCTTTGTCATTGCAAGGGAAAAAATGCGATGGCTTGGTTTTGCTTACTACCGGACGAATTTCTTCCGAGATTGTCTTGAAGGCCATAAATGCAAGGCTAAGCATTATTGTTTCGCGCAGTGCACCTACCTCGCGCGGAATCGAACTGGCTGAAAAGTTTGGCCTAACTTTGGTTGGATTTGCCCGTGGTAAAAAATTTAATGTTTATTGCTCCGACGAAAAATTGATAATTGATAACTGAAAACTACCAACTTGGCAAGGTGATTTCACTACCCCCCGGATGCCATAAATTATTATTCAGGCCTTTGGCTATCGACATAATTGACGAATCAGGGAGAATGCGTGAATTCATCAGCGAAAATCAGTAGGTAAAAATGCTAAAACGTCAATCCGCAACCGTTAATCATTAATACATGAATCCTCACATCAATTTTTTATCTTTGCAAAAAACCTTATCAATGTCCAGCAATTCCATGAATTGTATTTCGCCCATCGACGGAAGATATCACAAGGCAACTTTGCCTCTTGTTGGTTTTTTCTCGGAAAAGGCCTTGATCCGCAATCGAGTAATTGTGGAGATTGCCTACTTCAAGGCTCTCTGCCGCATCGTTCCGGAGTTGCAAGGAGTTGATAAATCAAAAGTTGAAGGCCTGAAAGCCATTTACGAGAGTTTTTCCGACCACGACGCCTTTTTGATCAAGGAAATTGAAAAAACCACTAATCATGACATCAAGGCAGTGGAGTATTTTATTAAAGAGAAATTCCAGGACGCTGGACTTGCCGACTACCAAGAATTCGTTCATTTTGGACTCACCTCGCAAGACATAAACAATACAGCTCTTCCATTGATGATAAAGGGCGGGATTGAACAAGTGTTGCTACCGGCTATTGATGATTTGCAGTCCTGCCTGTTTGAAATGGCAGTTAGATGGAAAGACGTCACAATGCTTGCGCGCACCCACGGACAACCGGCAACTCCCACGACAATGGGAAAGGAAATATTGGTTTTTCACGCCCGAATCGAAGAGCAACTCAGGCAAGTAAAAGCCTGTAAATATCCTGGAAAGTTTGGGGGAGCTACCGGCAATTTCAACGCCCACCACGTTGCATATCCCGATATTGACTGGAATAGGTTTGCCGATGAATTTCTGCAAAATTTGGGGCTAACTCGCTCGTATCCAACAACGCAAATTGATCACTATGATAATCTGGCAACAATTTTCGATAATTTGAAAAGAATCTGCACGATTTTGATTGACCTTAACCGTGATTTCTGGACATACATTTCAATGGATTATTTCAGGCAGGAAGTGGCAAATGGAGAGGTTGGGTCGTCGACAATGCCCCACAAGGTTAATCCCATTGATTTTGAAAACTCCGAGGGAAATGCAGGTATTGCAATAGCTCTTTTAGAGCATTTTTCATCAAAATTGCCCGTTTCAAGATTGCAGCGCGATTTGACCGATTCAACCGTTTCGCGAAACATCGGGGTCGCCTTCGCACACTTTCTAATTTCATTAAATGGCACGAAAAGGGGTTTGTCTAAAGTGAAACTCAACGAACCCGCACTGGTAAAAGACCTCGAATACAATTCGGCCGTGATTGCCGAAGCAATTCAAACAATTTTGCGCAAGATTAATTATCCACAACCATACGAGAAATTGAAGGAGCTTACCCGGAGCAATCAAAAGATAACCCTCGAAGCAATTTCTAACTTCATTGACTCGTTAGAGGTTTCGGAAGCCCAAAAAGTTCAATTAAAAAAAATTACTCCCTTCAATTATATTGGCATACAGCCCGATAGCTTGAAATAATCGTTGATGAAGGATATGTTAAAGATAATTCGGTTCGTGATGCCTTTCAAGGGAATGGTTATCCTGAATTTTTTTTACAATGGTATTTCAGCCTGTTTTTCATTGTTTTCGGTAACCATGGCAATCCCATTCCTAAATGTTTTGTTTGGAATTCAGCCCGTTGTTACCGAACTAATTCCCTTTTCTTTCCGCCCGGCGGTTATTAAAGAAATCTTGAGCTACCATGTTGGGCAATTCATTACCTCCATTGGAGAAGTCAACGCTCTGATAGCGTTTAGTTTAATGGCTGTTATTGCGAGTTTTCTGAAAAATGGGTTCAAGTATCTGGCCTTGCGCCAGATGGCTTACATCAGGAACAATGTTGCCAAATCGATTCGCCAAAACCTTTACAACAAGTCGCTCGATTTGCCCATGGCTTATTATGCCCGGGAGCGCAAGGGGGACATTATGTCAAGGATGACCAACGATGTTAGTCAGGTCGAATCGAGCCTCATTAGCAGCCTGGAAATGATATTGCGGGAGCCTGTAACGGTATTGGTGTTTTTCATTGCTCTCCTTGCCCTTAGCCCTCAATTGACCATTTTCGTAGTTTTGTTGTTGCCCGTAAGTGCTTTTATAATCGCAAGGGTGGCAAAAAACCTCAGAAGTGCCTCGCGTGAAGGCCAGTCAAAGCTGGGCCTTTTGCTTTCGATTATGGAAGAAAGCATTTCGGGATTAAGAGTCGTTAAGGCTTTCAATGCCGAGGATAGGATGAAGAATCGTTTCGAGCAGCTTAACAAGCGATTCACCGCCATCATGAACCGAATTTACATGAAGCAGTACCTTGCATCGCCCCTGAGCGAGTTTTTGGGTACTGCCGTGGTGGTGGCAATAATGATTTTTGGAGGCACTTTGGTAGTTACCGGTAATTCGGGCTTTTCGGCAAGCACTCTTATAGGTTACCTCCTTATGTTTTCCATGGTAATTAACCCTGCCAAGCATCTTTCTCAGGCATATTATAACATTCAAAAGGGTCTCGCATCTGTTGACAGGGTAATGGAAATGCTAAATGCAGAGGAGAACATGGTTAATACCGCAAATTCAAGCATTATTGAAAAATTCAAGGAAGAAATTCAGCTAAGCGATGTTACTTTTAGGTATGACCATAGGGATGTCCTCAAGAACATTAACCTTTCAATAAAAAGGGGTCAGGTGGTTGCACTGGTTGGCCATTCTGGTGCTGGGAAAACAACATTGGTCGATTTGATAATGCGGTTTCATGATACATCTTCGGGTCAAATACTCATTGATGGTAAACCATTGAAGGAGCTGGATGTAAGGTCATGGCGTGAATTGGTTGGATACGTTAATCAGGAACCGATATTATTTAATGATACCGTTTTTAACAATATTGCTTTTGGTGCCAACGATGCTACCTTCGACGAGGTCGTTAATGCAGCTACTATTGCAAACGCTCATCAGTTTATTTTGGGTTTACCTCAAGGGTACGATACCGCAATTGGAGACAGAGGATCGAACCTTTCGGGTGGCGAACGACAAAGGTTAAGCATTGCCAGGGCGGTGCTGAAAAACCCACCGGTATTGGTGCTTGACGAAGCAACCAGCGCCCTTGATACCGAATCTGAAAAACTCGTGCAGGAGGCCATTTACAACGTGATGAAGAACCGCACCGTAATTGTTATCGCCCACAGATTATCCACCATCACCTATTCCAATTTCATTTGCGTGCTCCAATACGGCGAAATCATTGAACAAGGTTCTCACGCCGAACTTTTAAAGAAAAAAGGGCTTTATAGAAAACTCAATGACTTGCAGATATTTGGAGAACAAATAGTATAGTGAAAGGAGCCAAGTGCAGATGGCCGGTTGAGTGACCGGGCAAAATGGCTATGGAGTAATAGAAAGCGTGAACGTTTTTTTGTAATTATCCATCCTCAAATATCCTGCGCCAATTTTAAACTTTCAAATCCCGACTATAGGTTTTTAACTAACCATTAATCATTGGCTAACAACCTCAAATGCCCTTTGAAGAATGTTACCCTCTTCGTCAACCAATGTAAGGGTGTGGTGGCCAGGACCCGGCGAAATGGCCATTTTGTGTACTCCCTTGGTTTCGCCAATGTATTGATCATCAATGTGCCAGAATATTTTTACATTGCTTCGCCTGTGTGCTACTTCAAATATTGCTTGACCATGGCTTCCGTCCATTTTTCGTGGAATGAAAATTGCCAAATTCTCGCGTGGGTAAATCATCTCCATAACCTTCGGGCCACTTCCACCCATACAATCTGGCCTCCAAGGTGGTAACGATAGGTACGTGGGGTTCCTGCTCTTGTAAAACCACTCCATGGCAGTGGGCAAGACGAACCAAGGCATGGAAACAATTTTGGAGGCAGGTTCGCAGTCGCCATGCACCCGGTATGCTAACGATTTGTCAAGATGAACAAGTTGATGGTATGGGCAAGGTTCGGTTTCAAGTCCATTGGAGTGTATCCATTGAGAATCGGTAACCTGGCAGTAAATTCCTGCCCTATGGCCGCTATTCCTGCAAATGGGCACCAGCTCCATTTCACCGAAGGGCTGCTCAAACCAGTGAGATTGGGGTAAAAGCCCAAACAACTCGAACATGATCGGGGCAGCGCTTCCAAGCCCGGTGAGTTCTGGCCTACCCTCGCCGGTGGCATTACCCACCCAAACGCCTACTACATGGTCACGAGTGGTTCCTATTGCCCAGGCATCGCGGCCACCGAAACTGGTACCAGTTTTCCAGGCAATGCGGCTCCTCGAACCAAGAATTTCCCAGTTGGATTCGCTTTCGGGCCTGTTTACCTCAACAAGAGCCTCCCAGGCTAACCAGATTGCAGCTGCACTGACTTCTCCATTGTCGTGGAGGTTGGGTTTTTTGATTGATTCAGACCTAACCAAAACCGGTGGGTGGATATCATTCGGGTCGTATTTTCCGTAATACTCGTAATGGTTTCGCAAAATCCTCGACATACTTGCATAAATGCCCGACATTTCCCAAAGGCTTCCTTCGGCACCGCCCAAAACAAGGGTTAAACCGTAGTGCCGGGGGCTAAAAACAAGCGAGGTCATCCCTGATTTCTTAAGGAAATGATGCAACTTTTCAACCCCGTAGGAACGAAGCATCCTCACCGATGGAACGTTAAGCGACCGCGACAATGACCTTTTTGCCGGAACAGCCCCATCGTAGGTTAGAAAATAATTCTTAGGTGTGTAACCCGCAATTTGTGTTGGTATATCGGGCACGAGCATGTTAGGAAGGATTTCTCCTTCTTGAGTCATGGCAATGTAGAGAAATGGTTTTAAAATGCTACCGGTACTACGCAAGGCCGGAATCACGTCAACCATGTGTCCGTGATTCTTATTTTTTGGGTCAGAAATATTGCCAACGTATGCAAGCACCTCGCCAGTTTTCACGTCAATGATTATTGTGGCGGCGTTGTGCACGAGGTTGGCTCTTATTACCCTGTAATACTCTTGCAAAATGTTGTGGGTTCGGGTCTGCAAAGTTGGGTCTATGGTGGTTCGAATTCTCTGTCCGGTGTTGGACATCCAAAATCGGTCGAGTAGGTGCGAGGCATGTTGGGGCAATGGAAATGGTTTCTCTGGCAAAGGTTCCATCTTGGATAGCTCGCAGGTGAGTGAATCAATTAATCCTCTTGCATGCATCTTGTCGAGCAGACGATTGCGCTTTGAAAGTAGCAGGTCGTGGTTCTTTCCGGGAAAAATAAGTGAAGGGGCATTTGGAAGCACGGCAAGCGTTGCAGCCTCTGCCCATCCCAAATCGGAGGGTGACCGTCCGAAAAATCTCCACGATGCAGCATCAAGGCCAACCACGTTGCCCCCGAAAGGTGCGTTGGAGGCATAAAAGGAGAGGATTTCCTTTTTGGAATGCCGTAATTCAAGGCGAGTGGCCATGAAGGTTTCAATTGCTTTTTGGAAAAAATCTCTTGGCTTCCCCTTCCTCGAAAGCCTGATGACTTGCATTGAAAGGGTACTACCCCCGCTAATCCTCTTTCTTCGGCTTAAGTTCTGAATCAAAGCCCTAATCATGGAAAAGGGGCTAACACCAGGGTGATAGTAAAAATGACGATCCTCGAAGGTAAGTAATGCGGTTTCGAACTTTTCGGGTATTTCAATTAATTGGGGGAACCTCCACTGGCCGTCGGCGGCTATCCTGGCACCAAGCAATCCACCTCGATTATCTTCAATTACGGTGCTAAGCGGGTCGGTAAACAGGTTTCTTGGAAGACAAAACATCCAAAAAACGAGCCCGGTTAACGACAATGAAAGAATCATCCTCTTTATTGACAGGTAATTGTTTAAAAAGGAAAAAACTTCCGCGGCCAGTTTTCTCATTGGCTTTGTAATTTAAGGTAAAGTTAATTTCTTTTTGTGTAAGGTATGATTTTTATTCAATTATAGGAGAAATTTTGGCCAAGCCGTACCAACGGTTAATATTGTTAAAAGTTTATTACCTTTGAGATAATATTTGCATTTTTTCGTTAGTTCAAATTCATTATTATGGACATAAAAAGATTTTTTTTGGTTGCTGTGGTGATTGCTTCAATATTAGTTATTACCGCTTGCATTCGAAATCCAGTTACCGGTCGGAGGCAGATAATGCTTATTTCCGAGCGTCAGGAAATAGCAATGGGTGCTGAATATGATCCTCAACTTGTAGCGGCAATGGGTTTGTACGAAAACCCGAAATTGCAGGCGTACCTTGAAGAGAAAGTGAGGGAAATGGGGTTGATTTCGCATAGGCCACACTTGAAGTATCATATTAGATTGTTAGACTCCCCGGTGGTTAATGCATTTGCGGTTCCAGGTGGTTACATCTACCTTACCCGGGGTATTTTGGCGCATTTTAACAATAAGGCGGAATTGATTGGTGTTATTGGTCACGAAATGGGCCATATTACAGCACGCCACACCGTATCAAGGATGTCAAACCAGACTTTAGCCCAGCTTGCATTACTCGGCGGAATGGTTGCCTCTGAATCATTTAGAAATTACGGAGAACTGGCCATGGTGGGCATGCAGTTGTTATTTCTAAAATACAGCCGCGACGACGAGCGCGAAGCTGATAGGTTGGGAGTGGAGTACACAGCCAAGCTGGGTTATGACGCCATAATGTTTGCCGAGTTTTACAGACTGTTGCAAAGAATGCAACTTGCAGCCGAACATGGCGGAATCCCAACCTTCCTTTCTACCCACCCTGACCCGGGAAACAGGTACAACGACGCAAACAGGGATGCCCAAAAATGGAAGCAAGAGCTTGGGTTTAGCCACTGGAAGGTTAATTCCAAAGAATATCTATTATTGATTGACGGAATAATTTTTGGCGATGATCCGCGCCAAGGTTATGTTGACGGAAATACGTTTTACCACCCCGAAATGAAATTCCAGTTTAACATTCCACAAAATTGGAGGTTGGTCAATTCGCCAACCAGCGTTCAAATCTTTTCGCCCGATCAAAAAGCCTTGCTGTTGCTAATGCATGCTCCTGGAAATTCACTTCAGGAAGCATCGGGCAGAATGTTGGAGAAACTAAAACTAACATTGATTTCGAGTGAAGCAGTACAGCTAAACGGGTTTAATTCTTTGGTCACCATGTCGCAACTTTCGCAAAACGACCCGGCAAAAAACCAAAGAGTCAGAACAAGTTTCATTGACATTGGTGGAAGTTTCTTGGCATTTCATGCGGTTTCGCTCGAAAGTGATTTCCATAACTTTGTTTCAACCTTTAATGTTTCTCAAAACAACTTTAGAATACTAACTGATCCTGCAAGGATTAATGTTAAGCCAGACGTTTTAAGGGTTAAAAGAGTGAACACTGCCGGGACTGTTGCAAGCGTGCTCAGGGGGTTAAATGTTCCAACTGACCGTCATAACGAGATAGCATTGCTTAATAACCTCGGATTAAGTGACATGCTGCAAGCTGGCAAGCATGTCAAGATTGTCGAGAAACAATAGTCTTTTTGGTTTTATTGGCTTGCCTGTTGTCTTTTGTTAGAATAATTTCCATCCAAGAGATATTTGATCAAGCCTTCAATTTTCAATAGCCTTTTCTCCTGCAAGGGCAGTTGGTATTTTTGAAAAGGTAAAAGTTAAGCGCAACTCTAAAATAGGTGCCGAAAAACTTCATTCCTTCTTGGGCCTCGTTTCGGGGTTCCCACTTTTTGTAAAAGGGTGTGATAGCCCGGGTTCCCACGAAACCAATGCTTATTTTCTCTGAAAGGTAAAACTTGCCGCCAAGGCTAAATCCAATTTCGTAGTTTCGAATGTTAGCACCGTCATTGTAAGTAGAATCAATATCAGGCAGAAACCCACCTTCGCCAATTATCACGTTAATTGAAACATTGTCGCTGCTTTTTGGCAAAAAGCTTCCGTAAACGCCAAACAATAATGTTGATTTCTTACTATACCTGAACTCTGAAAGTAGGCTAAACGATCCAACATTTGTTTTGACCTTACCGCTCACCCTTGCTTGATAATAAGTGTCAATGTCACCCGTTTGTCCACCCATTTCAACTTCAATAGTGGTATCTTTTCTCTCCACGGCACGATACTCGAAGTGTCTAAAATCGAGGCCGAGTGTTGGAATTACAACAAACTTTTTTGACAAGTTAAAGTTGTAGGCCAAGGTTAAGCTGGTTCCGAAAAGAGAATTGCCCGAGGCATTTTCGAGAGTTTTATTGGCAAGAGGTCCGCCAAAATTGGTTCCAACTCCTATTGATAAACCGTTGTCATTTGCAAAAACACACGGGTTTGCAGCAAATAATAAAATAAACAGGCTAAAACCTCGCATGACGCTTAATGGTATGTTTCTACTTGTTGTATTTAAGCTCCAGCTCGTCGACAAAGAGGACGCTTCCGGGATTTCCTAGCATTCCATTGCCTGCGGCACTGGATATTATAATAACGTGTATGCTGTCGGGAGTGTTTGTACTTCTGTAATCGAAATCAACCGAAAAGTACGTGTAGCTTGGTACCGATCCTGACCTTGCAAAGTTTGCAACCGCAATGGTGTCATGAGCACCCGCCGAAGAATTATAACTGGTCAGGGCAACCAGAAAACCGCAACTGTCGTCGGCTTGTGGCTGATACTTGTAATATCCCGTAAAGGCCTTGGGCCTTTTTGAAAAAGGCCTGCCAATCACTACATTTTGTCCAGGTGGACGGGTTTGGTCAAATACTCCCGAAAACAACATTCCGGGTATAACAAATCCAGTGCCCCATGATTTAGTCTCCAATCTTGCGGCAAACGGACCAGCCTTGCGGTCAGGAGTTTTGGTAACAGTAATCGGTCCTCCAATCGTGGCCAGAGGATTCAGGCTGCTCCACCAGTCAAACGCAGGATTGTCGTAGGCAACAGTACCTTGGTTTATAACAACCCAATTGTCAAAATTTCCTCCACCTAGATCACCCGCGTCAGGTAAGGGGCCGTTTTCATCTGGTTCTTTGCCGCAAGATGCAAAACAAAACACGAAGGCAGAAAAAATAATTAGCGTTTTCCTTTTCATTTCAAATTTAATATTATTGTTAATTTCGAAAACTGAGAGCCATCAAGTCACACCCAACCTATTGGTCATTCAGGTTTTACTTTAATTCGGGAATTTATGATTTTTTAACGTTTTTTTTCGTTTGGTGGTTTTAATAGTTGATTGCATTAATCGGGTAACGCTCCAGGCAAAACTTTATTTAAGTTATTTGCATTTAAATAAAGCACATCCATGTATCAATGAAAATGTTGGTTTAATCAGTGAACCTTAAATTCAAGGGTCAACCTGTTCAGGTGATTAAGCAAGGTCTTGCTGATCCTGTTGAGCATTGCCATGTCCATTTCCGATAGGTTAATGGTTTTTATAACGTTGCTCAAGGGTTGTTTTTGGTCTAATTGCCTCAATTGGTTCATTATTCTCAATCTGGTTAGAAACAAGAAAGCTTCCTCGAATTCTTCTCTGCTTGCTTCTGTAAACACTCCGGCACTTTCGAGGGCAAATAACCTCTCGAGGGTGTTTTTTAAACCAACCCCGGTTTTTAATGCCCAAAATCTAACTATTGCGGTAAGGGCAAGTATTGGCACTTTTATGTCAAAACTGTCTTTTTTGAAAAACGAAGAATCCATTTCGGGAGGTTTGAGGTAAATTAGTCCCTTTAGAAGATTTGAAAAGAACGTGTGCTTACCTTTCAATTCGTCTAATATGAAATGTTGAAGCTTATTTGATAGTTCGTAATTTCCAAATACCGGCCTAAAATCAAAAAAAATGCTCGATTTAAGAAGAAGTTCTGGTTCGGGTTTTGCTGCCCAACTCGAAATTACGGTTTTCCAATGACTAAGACCCATGCAATAATTTTTATTCATTGCCATTGCACCCCCTTGGCAAAAAGGAAATCCAACGCTATTCAGCCCGGTGCAAACCATTCTTCCCAATTGAAGGAAAAATTCTCTGTTTTGGGTGTATGAATCCTGGTCCGAGTCGTCAAAAATAATTGCATTGTCTTGGTCTGTGGCAAGGGTTTGCTCACGACGGCCTTCGCTTCCAAGGGCAAGAAATACAAAATCTGCGGGTGGTTCATCAAGTTTTTTTATGGAATCTTGAATAATTTTTCGCGTAATGCTATCAGAAATGTTACTAATAAACCTTTTGCTCGAAACCACCCCGGCACCAGATCCCTTCAGGCCCTTTATTAATGATGGAAGTTGCTGATGATATCTATACAATTCATGAACTGACTCTGTATTCTCGATAGAGTTGATCAAAAATTCAGGGGTTTCTGACCTTAACTCTGACATTTTCTCGAGGCTTATGTAGCTTATTTGTAATTCGGGAGTTTTTGAAATAACGTAAGTGGTTGAATGTTGGAGCATTAGCGAAAAAGCATCTATTACCATTTCATCATAATCAATTATTACAGCAGGTGAACTCATGATGCTAGAAATGGGTGTGTCGTATCCTTTTTCGAGGGCAACAAGTCTGCGAGAAAAATCGCCGGCAGTAACAACCCCCAAAACTTCATTATTTGAATCCACAATGGCCAGCATATCAATTCCCGATCGCACCATTATTCTGGCAGCAGTGCTAACCGGAAGTGTTGGTTCACAGCAAGGAGCCGCCTCAAGGTAATTGGCAAGTGGCTGAAGTAAAATGTTAGTGCTAAACTGCAAATTGTCAAGCGAACGGAACTTCTCGAGTTTTTGCTCAAGGTTCTTGATTCGTTCCTGACCACCTGAAATGTCTTTAACCGTGTAAATTTTACCTTTTAACTGACCAATTTCGAAAACCGATTGGTTTACCAAAATGTTTATGCTCGTGCCCGATTTTGAAACAACAACCTGTTCGGTGGTTTTCGGGCTGTTCGGAAGTTGTTCGTTTTGGTGCAGTTGTATGATTGATTCAAGCAACTCAATAAGCTTTTCGTCTCTTTCATCTAAATTTTCCTGTGAGAATTCTAGGATCCTGAGCAAGCAGGGATTAACGTAGGTTATTTTTTCGTCAAATACCATCAAAACCCCATCGGTCGATGTTTCAACCACTTTTTTATACCTCTCCATGGTTTCGTGCAACTTGTCTAATGCAGCTTGCCTCTGTTTCTCGGCAAGCCAATTACGCCTTGCCAAATACGAAATCAAAATTGCAAGCACGAAAGCTGCTCCAATCGACAGCCATAAAACTTGGCGTGTAAGCCTCGATATTTCAAGGTTTACGTCGTCAATGTATATACCAGTTCCGACTATCCAACCCCATTTAGGGTAAGCTTTTACAAATGATAGCTTTGGCAAAACCGTTAGGCTGTCGTCTTTCCACTGCCACTTGTAATCAATGAAACCGCTGCCGTTGTCCTTGGTTACCTCAACTATTTCTACGAAGAAATTCTTACCTTGGTCGTCACGAAATTCGGTCAAGTCTATCCCTTCAAGGTCGGGTCTATATGGATGCATAACCATTACGGGTGTTGTGTCGGTTATCCAAAAATAATCCTTGTTCTCGGGGCCGTAGCGCATATCACGAACAATCATTTTTGCCTCTCCCTTGGCGTCGTGCAAGGAGAAACTGTTGTTTATCATTAGGTCTAACTTGTGAATAAGGCTATGAACAGAATTCGTTAACTCCCTTATGGTTTCACGTTTTCTCTCCATGAGGTTATGCCGATAGTTTGGAATTACAACCAGAAAGGTTGCCGCCAAGAACAAAAGTATTCCAGCCACCGATGGCAGTAAAATCCTAAAAAAGAACCTATAGCTCCTTTTCATTTTCGTGATGTTTTGTAGGTTTGCCATTGGAAGTTATCCAAATGATTTAAACCACGTGTGGACTTAATATCCCCTTTTGGCTGTCAAAAATAACAAATCCGGCGATACTTTTTCCGGAAACTATTGGCGGGCAGATTATTATCTTCCTGCTTGATTTAACGCGGTAGTGCTCGTAGTTCAATGTAAACCACAGGAACTTACTTGCCACCGCAATACCGGCTTGGTGACTATGGGCGCAAATTGCAACCTTGCAGTCGTTTTGTTTAATAAAGCCAAAATGTTCTTTAAGTTGGCTGCACTTGAAAGGAAACCATTTTGTAGCACCTGCCATGTCTGGCTTCAAAAAATGAGAGAACAATACATTACCTATTTTGGTCTCTAAAATTACATGCTCTTCAAGATTGTTCAAGTAATGTTTGTTTTCAGGAGTTAGGTCTGGAAGAATTTCGTCATTGTAAACCCAAACCTTGTCGAAGGTCATTTTCTTCCGGTCTTCAAAAGAAATGTTGTACCAATTTTCGGCCATCCCAATACTGTTGTGGTAGGAGGGGAGCCGCCCTACCGTGAATAGGTCGTGGTTTCCAACCACCGAAATTGCCGAGTGGCTCCTGAGCATCTCAATACAGGCGTTGGCATCGGGCTCGTGATTGTAAAAAACAGGTGCAAACCCCGTAATATCGCCAAGACACAACAAGGCGTCGTAACCAAGAACTTTAATTTTTTTCATGGCCTTTTCCAGGTTCCGTATATCCTCGTGAATGTCGCTTACTATTGCAATTCTCATGGGGGGCCTGCTTCGATTGTTGATTGGCACGAAGGTAGCCAATAATTGGGTATATTGTTAGCAACTACTCCAATTCTTACATCAACAAATCAACCAATTCTCTTTTTTTTCTGCGTGAGCAACGATACAACAATGAGTGTTATGGTTGCCAACGGAATTGAAACAATTCCTGGGTTGTCAAATGGCATCAATGCATCCTCTTTGGGCAACCCATACCGTTCGAACATACTTGGCGAAAGCAAAATGAATGATATTGCAGATATGATGCCCGCCGCAATCGAACTGGCAATACCCCTTGCGGTGGTTTTTTTCCAGAAAATAACGGCCATGATAGATGGCAGGTTGGCAGAGGCAGCGATAGAAAACGCCAAGGCCACCAGAAATGAAACGTTCATGCCCTTAAATGCAATTCCAAGCAAAATGGCCAGTATCCCAACTCCGAAAGCTGCTGACTTACCTGCCCAAACCTTTTGCCTGTCGGTCATTTTAACTTGCAGGTACTTGTCAATAAAATCGTGTGCAATTGCTCCGGACGATGCCACTAACAACCCGGCAACCGTACCCAGAACCGTGGCAAATGCAATGGCAGAAATTATGGAAAACAGCCCCACTCCAAAAAGTTTTGAAAGCAACGGTCCCGACATGTTGCTACTTTCCAAATCGTTAACCCCATTAATGGTGGCTCCAACTCCCATGTAGATGGTCAGTATGTAAAAGAAACCAATTGCCGCGACTGCCACGACCGTTGATTTGCGCGCATCACGCTGACTCGGTACCGTGTAATACCTTATCAATATGTGAGGCAGGGCCGAGGTGCCAAAGAAAAGGGCAAGCATTAGAGAAAAGAAGTTTATCTTTTCCCAAAAACCCGCGTCCTTTCCAACCTTGAGCATCACCCCGGGTGTTAAGAATTCAAGCCCGCCGGTTGGAGACTGGTAAAAAACCATAACCTTATCATTTCCATCAGTAAAAGTGAATTTTTGGAAAAGAACAATCTCGCTCTCGGCCAAAATCCGGAAAAGTTCGAATGGCCCAACCGGACCCGTTCTCTCCACCTCTTGGCCGTTTTTAACCAGTCGACTTACGTGCCCCACTTGAAAAAACCTTTCTTGGGCTCTTGGTGCACCATTAAACCAAGTTTCTCCGTTTGCCTTCTTGGTAATGGATAGGGCTTCGGCAAGGTAGTAAGTACCTTCTGGGGTTTGCTCAAGTTTGAACCAGGTTAAGTAGCCATCCTTTGCCAACTTCACGAAAGTATAATTACCCGACTTTTGCTGACCGGCAAGTTGGTAATCGGCGACTGCGATTGATTTAACCAAGTCATCCTCCACTACAGCTTCTATTTTGGCAAACTTGTGGTAGCCTGAGTAGGGTTCGGCATTAATCCCGTTTCGCAATATGGCAACTGTTAGCACTACCGAAAAAATAATCAAAAGTGCTCCCTTTATGAATTGAACGTAAGTGGTAGAGGTCATGCCTGCAGTTGCAACAATGTAGATTACAATTGCTCCAACTATCAACACTCCTGCCCAGTGCGGAAGGCCCAAAAGAGGAACAACCAAATCACCAGCACCTACCATTTGAGGTATAAGGTAAAACAAGGAAACAATCAACGTGCTTATTGAGGCCATGAGCTTGATGCCGCGCGAGTTGAACTTGGAGTCAAGGGCATCCGTAAAAGTGTATTTGCCTAGCCGCTTCAGGGGCTCTGCAACCACGAAAAGGGCCACTACCCATCCGGCAAGATAGCCAATTGAATATATAAATCCATCGAAACCCGCGTAGGCAATCATCCCGCAGATTCCAAGAAATGACGCAGCAGAAAGATAATCACCAGCGAATGCAATTCCATTAACGCCCCAGTGAATGGTGCCACCGGCGGCAAAATAGCCCGACGAAGATTTTGTGCGGCTGCCAAAATAGAAAGAAAGCCCAATTACTGCAGCAACAAACACAACAAAAATCAATATGGCGGTTAGGGATACCTGATAAATCATTCGTTTAACCCTCCATTCATTTGTTCTTCCATGCGGGTGCAAACAAGATTGTAAATGAGGCCCATGACAATTGCAAGGATTATTATGCTAAATCCGTAAACAATCGCAAGGGTTAATCCACCAAAAAGCCTTATTGAAAGCAAATCTGTAAAGAAAATTCCGATTAAAACAAAGGCAAAGTAAAATAAGCCGTAAACACATACAAGGATTAATCCGAGTTTTGATTTTCTTGTCGAAGCCAGGTCTTCGCCAAGCTCCTTGGCAGGTTCGTGCAACATTTTTTGTTGATTTTGTTAAAGTGTCAACTACTAATCGGTGGCTGGTAGAGTAAAAAACTTTCGATTTTGGCGGTAAGGTTAACGCCAAACTATCTAAAATCTGCTCCTATTTTTGCATAGTGCTCGTTAATTTCACTCACAATCCTTTTTATCATTACCTTTTCAATACTCGAAAACGACTTTACATCAATTTTATTATTGGGCTGCTTCAGGGATTTAATTTGATTAAGTTGGATTTTTAGCCGCATAAGGGTAAGAAATTTATATGCTTGCTCCACTTCATTGTAGAGAGAGTCTGTGAAAACTCCAATTTTCTTGAGGGCAAGCAGCCGATCGGAGGTATTCCTTTCGATAATTCCGTACTTCAGGACCCAAAGCCTTGCAATGGTTGTAATTGCAAGTATAGGCATTTTAATGTCATATTCTTCTCCATCGCGAATCGAATCTGGGTTGTTTACTTGAAGGTTGATGGTTGATTGTGCCAAATTGTGAAAGAAAATGCTTTGGTTTTTCAAGCCTTTCAGGCAAAATTTTTGTAACCTATCGGTCAATTCAAAATTGCCAAAAACAGGCCTAAAGTCGAAAAATATCGAAACTTTGAGAATTTCTTGTGGATTTGGTATTCTTATCCATTCAGCAATGGTTTTTTCCCAATCATAAATGGACATGCACCATTGCTTGTTTTTTGCCATAACCTCACCCTTGCAAAGAGGGTAACCAACTCGGCTTAGCTGGCCGCACACCCTATTGCCCAATTTGAGAAAGTATTCTCCGTGTTCAAGATCCTTTTCATTTCCCACCGAATCGAATATTATTGCATTATCCTGGTCAGTGGCTAATGTTTGCTCTTTTCGTCCTTCGCTTCCAAGTACAATAAAAACGAACGAAGCTGGCGGTGGACCCAATTCCTTTATGGTATCGTTTATGAATTTCTCGGTAATGGTATCGCTAATCTTGCTAATTAGTTTTCCAATTGCCGACACTCCTGCCCCGATATCTGCCAATTGTGCTATAATGTGTGGCAAGCGATTCAAGGTTTCGGAAATCTCGAAGTTCGAATCTGACTTTTGTATGGAGTAAATTAAATGCTCCGGTGAATCCTTTCTTACCTCCGATAGTTTTAGCAAACTAACATAGAAATACTTTTTTTCATCATTAGAGGCGACAACAATATTAGAAATGCCATACTGCACCATTAATCTAAAAGCATCCATTACCAAATCGTCGTGCGAGACCGAGATTACCGGGGCACTCATGATTTGCGAAACCGAAATGGTGTCATCCCAATTAGCTGCAACAAGCCTTCTGCTAATATCGCCTTGAGTAAGGATTCCAATTACAAGTAAGTTTTCATTAACTACCAAAACGATATTGGACCCCGTGGAAACCAATAATTTGGCCGCAATCCTAACCGGCGTGTCCATTGGGCATGTAGGTGCAGGTATCAGGAAATCCTTAATTGGTCGTAACAACAAAATGTCGGTCAGATCAAGTTTTGATTCTTCACGACTTAACCGGCCATTGTCGCCCTTTCGGTTATATGCATCAATTATGATTCCATCGCAAAAAATCGTGTTTCCGTGCGTATCCTTTACCGGGAAAAGCGATACCAAGGCCTCAATTATTTCTCCATCGGCGCGCTTTATTCGCAGCAACTTGTCCTTGATGTGAATGCCCTGATTTATGGCGTGAACTACCTCCCTTTTCTCTCCTTTAACAATCAATAGTTCTTGCACGCTTGTTTCGCTCAAGTCATTTAGGGTATTGTATCCCAGCAAGTTCAAGGCTTTGGTGTTCATTTCGATTAAGCGTGAACGACGCCCAAGGGTGCAACGAAAAATCCCGAGGTTCATCAAGTCGGCAAGGGATTTGAATTTTTCCATGCTCAGGTCAAGTTCACGTTCAACGTCCTTGTGCTTCGAAACATCCTTTACCGAAAAAATGAAGCCATGCTTGCCCTCAATTTCAAAATCTGAGCGGCTAACAACCACGACAACATTTGCCCCACTTTTCTTCTTGATTATCTGCTCGGTTGTCAAATCGTGCTTTTTTTCGCCAAAGGGTTCATTTTGAGCTTGATAATCTGTTTTGGCAAAAGATTTTAATGTTGCAATCAATAGCTCATCCTTGTTGTCGAACTCGTGTTGAGAGAATTCCAACAGGTTAATGAGATACGGATTGCAGTAAGAAAATTCATCACCAATCATCAAAAGTACACCGTCTGTTGATGCTTCCACGAGTTTCTTGTATCGCTCCATGGAATCTTGAAGTTTCTCGCTAGCAATTTGCCGCTCATTCTCTGCCACATAGTTGCGTTGGGCCAAATATGCTATTATCGAGGCTATGAGCAAGGTAATTAGTATTGACAGCCAAAAAAGGCTTCCAATAATTCTATTAATCTCGGCCTTAACGTCATCGACATATATTCCCGTTCCCACGATCCAGCCCCAGGGTGCAAACTTCTTGACAAATGACAACTTGGGAACTACCTTGGTGCTATCGTCCTTCCATTGCCATGCATATTCCACGTATCCATTGCCATGCAACTTTACTGTATTTACCATTTCAACGAATAGCTTCTTGCCCCCCAAATCCTTATATTCAGATAAATCGGTATCATTTAAACTAGGAAGGTACGGGTGCATTACCATTCGTGGCAGGGTATCGGTAATCCAAAAATAGTCTTTTAGCTCCGGCCCCCAGCGCATTTCGCTTATTATAGCTACTGCCTCGTTTTGTGCCTTCTCAATCGAAAATTCATCTCCTACCAACAGACTGAGCTTTTGCATGACGCTCCAGGAACTATTGACTAATTCGCGAATGGTTTCACGTTTCTTTTCCAGAAGGCTCTCGCGGTAGTTTGGTATTACAAACAGGTATATGGCTATCAGAAACAATAGCAAGGCACCCAAAGATGGAAGCAAAATGCGCGAAAAAAAGCGGGTGTTGGGTGTCATGGAAAAAACGATAAAAGTTAAGAATTATCTTACACTTATTTCCGTGGCAAATCTAACAAAGACCAATACCCAAAGGTACTCAATAAAAAAGTACTTTTTGTGTTTTAGTCTCAAATTTTTCTAATCCTTCAACCTTTCTTTTGGAAAGATTCGTCGGATTATGTTTGGCTTCTTTTGGGGCTTGTTGAGCAGAATGTTGAGATTATTCTCTGCCGATAAGTTATCGGGCCAATATTCCAGGGCCTTCAAGTATTCCTTAACTGCACCTTCAAAGTCGCCCTTGTGCCTCAAAATCATACCTAGGTTGGTGTGGCTAACCGACAAACGACGGTAGGTTTCTTTTTGGGCTTCGGTTATTTCTTTGGCTCGTTTATTGTAATACCTTTTCAGGTTTTTGCCAACAAATACACTATCGTTTTGCCAAAAGAACTTGCTCAAGCTTTCTTTGATTTCAATTAGGGTTTTTTGCCCCCAACTTGTCAACCAACTGGTGTATGTTTCAATGCTTTTCCGAACATTATACTCCGAAAGGTTAAGCAACGAATCTTTAGTGTAAACCAAGGTTTGCGGCAAAATGGCCATTGAAAGGAAAGCGGCTCCTCTATTGTTAAATATAATGCCAATCTCGTATGACTCTTGATAATGAGGGTATTTAGAGTAAATGCTCTCCATGCTATCCATAAGCATCAAAATCAGCTGATGGTTTGCCGACCTCGCAAGGTCATTGTATCCCTTGTACATTTCAATGGCCCTTACCACTCTGGGGTCTGTTGATTTGTTGTAATATTTATAATAGTAAGAAACCCCAAAAAAAGTCAAAACCACAAGGGAGCTCATCACAAGAATGAGAACCTTTGTGGTTTTATTCATCACGTATTTCATTACTACCCGTGTACCTGCTCTGCAAGGAATTTGCGAATTTCAACAGGCGTTGGCTTGGTGAGTTTTGAAACAACAATGTTGGTTAGGATTGCCAAGGGTGCTCCGAACCAAGCAAAATACCAAGCTCCCAGGTAGTAGTCCATGAAACTGTGGTAAGGTAAAACTGCACCAAATTTTCCTACAATAAAATAGGTTATAGATATCAACGAAACCAACCCGCCGACAATTAGCCCTGCAATAGCTCCCGACTTATTTGAGCCACTCCACCAAATTCCCAGCAAGAACAATGGAAAAATTGTACAGGCGGCTATTGAGAACGAGAGTGCAACAAGCTGTCCGATAAGGGCAAGCTCTAGCATGGCAATAAGGGCAACGATTATTGCCATTAAGATGGTACCTCCCCTGGCAATGCGAAGTTGGGTCGAAGAAGACGCATTTGGGTTGATAACCTTGTAGTAAAGGTCGTGAGAAAAAGCCGAGGCACCTGCAACCAGAAGTCCTGAAGTGGTGGAGAAAGCCGCAGAAATCGCGCCTGCCGCCAAAAGCCCAACTATCAATGGATGTATGTTGGCCAATTGGGCCGTGTAAACAACTATGGCATCTGGCGCAAGAGCGCCTACCTCGGGGTGGGCCGCAAGCATTTTTCCGAATGCAGCATAAATTGGCGCTGTCCAGTAAATAATGCAAATAAAGAATAATCCCCATACAACCGACCAGCGGGCATCCCTGGGATTAGGAACAACATAAAAACGTTGAATAACGTGCGGTAAACCGGCGGTACCTATCATCAAGGCAAATACAATAGCCATCCACTGGAAGAAAGTCCCGCCAGATGATGCAGCCCACGGCATGGCAAACTCCGGAGAAGCTACCAAGGCGTAAGCGTGGCCGTAGGTATTGTACAAATGCTCCGCCTGACCAAGTGGCACCCCGTGGACAATATCAGAAACCACCGACCCATAGCCAAGGGGGGGCATTAGCCAAAAATAATCGAACTTGAAGAGTAAGATAAACAATGGGATTACAAAAGAAATGGCAATGATCACGTATTGAATCTGCATGTTTTTTGTAACTCCTAGCATTCCAGAAATAAGTGTGTATGATAAAACAACCCCGCCACCAATCAGAATTGCCCAAATGTAATCAATCCCAAATATCCACTTAAACATAAGACCAATTCCTCCAAATTGTGCCACGGAATACGAAATGGATATCAAAATAGCAACAAGTGCCCCAACAATCCTCAGTCCCCTTGAATAGTACCTGTCGCCGATAAAGTCGGGAGCAGTATATTTTCCGTACTTTCTGATTTGGCCAGCCATGAGGATGAGCAATAAAACGTAACCGCCTGTCCAACCAATTACGTATGCAAGGCCGTGATACCCCGATCCAAACATCAACGCAGCCATACCAAGCACGCTGGCTGCGCTCATCCAGTTTGATGCTATGGCCATTCCCGACCCGACTCTTGAAATGCTTCTGCCGGCTGCATAATAATCAGACGTGTCCTTGGCGCGGAAAACAATCCCTACCATTATAAAAATCACCAACGTAATTATAAGAATTACGGCAGGGCCTACCTTGAATCCACCCTCTAACTGGGTGGCAGCACCAGCTGCCTGGGCGGCAAAAGAAACACCAAGAAGTATAAAGAGAGAAAGAAACTTTTTCATTTTTGATTTAGAATTTTACAGGGTTTGACAAAAAAAACTCCTTCTCAATTTTATCGGTTATAATGCAATAAATCCAGCATAGGCCAATGAACAAGCATAAAAGGAATACAGCAGTGTAGAAATAGTGAAATGGAAAACCCAAGAATTTTGTATCTGTTAATACCGACCGATTGTGAACCAAGTACAAGTTCATGGCTTTTGCAATGATCGCGTTGTTTTTGACGTGCAAGGTGTCAAAGGCATCTGACTTAAGCGAAAATGGAATTGCAATTCGGCGCGCATCACTTGATTCGAGATCCAATAGGCCAGCAACCCTGGACTCCAATAACGATTTTGACGCAATGTAATCTTTGTCCAGAATACTCACCCCATTGACACCCGCAAGCTCGAACTTCCTTACTTCATCAATAAGAAATTCTGATTCATCATCAATAAGCTGAAAAACCGACCAAGAAAACGCACTCTCTAGAGCCGGTTTAAATTCGGGCTTAATGTAAACCTTGGCCAGAACCTGTAAGATCGACTTCGAGAACGTTTTAATATCCGAAGTCTCGGCCTCGCCCTTTTGAACTTTCTCCCAAACCTGATTGAACTCAACATAGGCAGGTTCGGGAGTGGGACTGCCGGTAACTTTCAGCAAAATCTGAAAGCCAAAAATTCCCACCGCCCAAATGGACACAAGCAACACGGTTAGGTTCCGGTTCTTCTTGGCACGCGCAGAACCGGGTTTGAAAAAGCTAAAATGGTAATCGTTTTGATAATTTTCCATAAAGATAAAATTAGTTTTTTGGTGTTTTTAATTTTTGCGGTGCAAATATAGTTTAGTTTTAATTATGACCAATTTTTTGATCGAAATATATTTGGTGCTATAATCAAACCTCGATCAGGACATTCTTTACGAACATTTTTTTCAAACCTTTAACGATTGTAAACTAAATTTGCTGCAATTATTAAAAACACCGAAAATGAATTCTAATTCAGCAAAAATCCTCTTGATTATTGTTTTCCTGAAATTTTCTCCGGTTATCTTTTCTCAAAATTCCCGAATTACCCTCCAGGAGGTTTGGAAAGACGGGTACTTCGTTCCGAAATCAATAAATCTGGGCCGGTCAATGAACGACGGTGTGCATTACTCGATCGTGGAGCAAGGCAGCAAATTGAGTGTTTACTCGTACGAAACAGGTCAGATTGTCAGGGAAGTATTCACCACGCAAGGTTCGTTGGAGGCTGAAAATGGGCGTCCGCAATCGATAGGTTCTTATCATTTTAACGCTGATGAAACATCCTTGCTTGTTGGAGTTAATCGCGAATCAATTTACCGACGCTCCTACTCGGCTGAATATTATGTTTACAATATCTCAAGAGCAACCTTAACCGCACTATCTGGGGGTACCAGGCAAACCCTTCCAGAGTTTTCTCCCGATGGAAAAATGATAGCTTTTGTTCGGGACAACAATTTGCTTGTCAATGAAATTGAAACAGGCAATGAATTTGCCGTGACTACCGATGGAGAATTCAACAAAATAATAAACGGCACTACCGATTGGGTTTACGAGGAGGAGTTTGGTTTTACCAAAGGATTTCAATGGTCGCCCGACAGCCGCAAAATTGCATTCCTGAGGTTCGATGAGGAGCACGTAAGGGAGTTTACAATGGTAATGTACGGTGAGCTATATCCCGAGCTGTACAAATTCAAGTATCCGAAAGCAGGGGAAGATAACAGTAAGGTTTCATTGAATATTTTCGATTTGCAAACCAAAAAGACCATCGCTATTGACACCGGAACAGAGTCCGAAAGGTACATCCCGAGGTTTACCTGGACAAAAGACCCAAACCTGCTTGCAGTGGTTGTAATGAACAGGCATCAAAATGAAAAGAAAATCCTTTTGGCTAATTCTGAAACAGGACATACCTCCACCTTATACCACGAAACCAACAAGTATTACACCGAGATTTCAGACGACCTCACGTTCTTGACTGATAAAAAGCACTTCGTTATTAGCAGCACCAAAAGTGGCTTTAACCACCTTTACCTTTATGACATGCAAGGTAACGAGATTTCGAAAATAACCCAAGGCGATTGGGATGTAGCATACTTTAATGGTATTGATGAAAAAACTAACATGGTTTACTTCGTTTCAAGCACCCAATCGCCAATGCAAAGACATCTTTACCGAATAAAGCTCGATGGCACCGACAAGCAACTCTTAACTCCCAATTCAGGCACAAACTCGCCTTCTTTTAGCAAGGGTTTCAAATTTTTTATCAACAGCCATTCAAACGCAAACACTCCGCCGGTTATTTCAATCCATAATTCAGATGGCGGCTTGGTAAAGGTGCTTGAAGACAATAAAGAACTTGTAGAAAAAGTGACCGACCGCGGTTTTGTTGAAAGGGAATTCTTCATGATTGAAACCGAGCCAGGGGTGGTTTTGAACGCTTGGCGGATTTTGCCTCCCGATTTCGACCCAAAAAAGAAATACCCTGTTTTGATGTACGTTTATGGTGGCCCAGGCTCGCAAACGGTTATTGACAGGTGGGATGCCGGCAACGGACCATGGCACCAGATGCTCGCGCAAATGGGCTTCATGATAGCTTCGGTTGATAACCGTGGAACTGGCCATAGGGGAGAGGAGTTCATGAAAATGACATACATGCAGCTTGGTAAGTACGAAACCATTGACCAAATTAATGCAGCCAGATATTTGGCATCCTTGCCTTACGTCAACGGCGATGCAATTACAATTTTTGGATGGAGCTATGGTGGTTACCTTGCGGCTCTTTGTCTCGCTCTGGGTGCCGATATTTTTTCAGGGGCAATTTCGGTAGCTCCCGTAACAAACTGGCGATTCTACGACACAATTTACACCGAAAGATACATGCGTACACCGCAAGAAAACCCCAGCGGATACGACGATAACTCTCCGATAAACCACGTTGGCAAAATCAAGGGCAAGTTACTCCTTGCTCACGGCTCGGCCGATGATAACGTTCACTACCAAAACACGATGGAGATGGCCAATGCAATGATACATGCCAACATCCCGTTCGAATTGGCAATTTACCCCAACCGCAACCATGGCATACGTGGAGGCAACGCACGCCTGCACCTTTTTGAGCATATCACTAGATTTTTGACCACAAACTGGGGAAATTGAGCGAATAGTAATAATGAACGTTGAAGGGTTGGTCAGCCGCAATGATTTGTGTAAACCCTAATTTGAACCCGAACCATGAAGCCTCAAAAATGAATGAAAAAAAATTCGTGCTAAGTTTAATCCCCATCAAAACTTTTAGATAGTTTTTGCAATTAACGTTTTTTTTACAGAAATTGAATGAAACAACAGAACAATAAAACCGTTTAAAGGTAAATACCGATATGAAACTATTCCTGACCAGCCTTGCTGGCTTTATTCTGCTGGCATCTTTTTCCGAATGGAAAACCCGTTACAACGAGGATGGTATTATCGTAAAAATTAGAAGCGAAGGGGTCAACCGCGATATTTATGCCTCGGTTGAAGTTAACGCAACGGTTGAAAGGTGTCTGGAAGTGCTTCGCGATGTAAATAAACTCAAGAGATTCTCATACCGGGCCAACATTGTAGGGCTCGTAGGGCAGCCCACGGCAGACCAATGGATGGTTTACACTACTTATAACATGCCAGCACTGGTTAAGGACCGCGATGTGGTGGTTCAATACAATATCTTCAGACTGAACAACGGCAACATTGACGTGATTTACAAGTCGATGAGTGGCGTGGTGCCCGAATCGAAGGATTACAAGCGTCAAGAGGATTTCACCGGTGCCTGGCAATTCGAGAAAATCTCTCCAACCCGCACGAGGGTGATTTACACTGCATTCGGTACAACCGATGGTTTCCCGGGTTGGCTGGTGAATTTGGTAATAACCGCAGGTCCAAAATACACCATGACCAACTTCCGCAAGGAGGTCGAAAAATAAAACTGCTAATTGCAAAGGAGCAAAAGCAGGTTTTTACCTTAAAACAAGTCGATGTCCAAAAACCCTTGGTCGACTTTGACTTTAACAATAACCGAAAAAGGCCAAAATTCGAAAGAATTTTCTCAAATGTTATTACTATTAGAAAAAAGTATTACTTTTGCACTCCAAAATAGATTAACCCACAAAAAAAGAAAAAAGAAAACATGATTATTGTACCTGTAAAAGAAGGCGAAAACATTGACCGCGCGTTAAAAAAGTTCAAGAGAAAGTTTGAAAAAACCGGTACCCTGCGCGAACTAAGAGAAAGGCAAAAATTTACCAAACCGTCTGTTGTTCAGCGCGAACAAAGGAAAAAAGCCATCTACGTCCAACAGATGCAGGATCAAAGAAATTCATTGTAAATTTCTAACTTTTGGTTTTTTTTTTGAAAAAATTCTTGCTTATGCTGAAAATTTGGCGTACCTTTAAGCAGGAATTTTTGCCATTTAAAGCCACATCATGAAAGGGAGCATTGAAAAGTTTTTGCAATGCATAGAGCATGAAAAGCGATTTTCGGCAAACACGGTGGTTTCTTACAAAACTGACCTCAAAGGCTTCGGGTCTTTCCTTGACAGTCAGTATGAAGTGAAAGACCCTTCCGAAGCCGAGGCAGCGATGATAAGATCATGGTTGGCCAAGCTCATTCAACGAGGCCACGCCAAAACCACCGTTAACCGCAAACTATCCACCCTCAAATCTTTCTACGGTTACCTTTCAAAAAATGATTTAATTGGCACCAACCCAATGGAAAAGGTTAAGAGTGTGAAGAAAAACAAGGTAATTCCAACTTTTATCGAAGAAGAAAAAATGGAATTCCTCCTCGACTCGGTTACGTTTCCCGATGGCTTCAAGGGCATCAAAGATAGGCTTATTTTGGAGTTGCTTTATGCCACCGGAATGAGGCTATCCGAAATTTGCGCATTGCACCACGGCGATTTAGATGCTTTCAATCAAACCATTAGGGTTATGGGCAAGGGATCAAAACAACGAATAGTTCCATTGATTAACAAGGTACACCAATTGTTCGATCAATATTCAACACTTAAGGAACAAGAACTGGGATTAAAACCTCAAGGACAATTATTGGTTACCGACAAGGGCAAGAATATTTATCCGAAATACGTTTACAGGCTGGTGAAGGCATACCTGGCAATGGTAACCTCTCGCCAAAAAAAGAGCCCCCATGTTTTGAGGCATACTTTTGCCACCCACATGCTCAACCAGGGAGCCGAACTAAATGTCATAAAAGAAATTTTGGGACATTCTAATCTGGCGGCTACACAGGTTTATACCCACAATAGCATAGACAAAATTAAAAGAGTTTACAAACAAGCCCACCCAAAGGCTTAAAAAAAACAGGAGGACAAATTATGAACATTAACATCAACGCGGTTGGCTTCAAGGCAGACGTTAAACTTGAAGATTTTATTAGGGACAAATCAGGAAAACTATCCCTCCATTTCGAGGGTGTAATTGGTTGCGAGGTTACGCTAAGACTCGACGCCGCCCAGAAGGTTACTAATAAAATAGTTGAAGTGAGAGTTCTTATTCCCGGTAAGGATTTGTTTTCGAAGAAACAAGCAAATTCTTTTGAAGAGGCCACCGATAGTGCAATTGATGCGCTAAGGAAACAACTTCAAAAGCACAAGGAAAAAGTTAGAGGAAACTAAATTGGTGCACGATTTTCCACCATACCTTCAAATGCAAGGCCAAATCAGCCTTGCATTTGCCTTTTGGTTAAAATCATTTTTGCTGCATTAGCACTAAATTAAGTCAATAGCCCCATACCAGAAGAATGAACAAATAATCAAAAAAAATGAAATAATTCTTTGCAGTTCAAAAATCTTTCGTACATTTGCAGACCTTTTTAAGGACATATTTAACGTTACTTGCTGATAATCAGCACAAAACACTGATAAGGAATAAAATTGCCGCTGTAGCTCAGTTGGCCAGAGCAGCTGATTTGTAATCAGCTGGTCGGGGGTTCGAATCCCTCCAGCGGCTCCAAAGTTCTTTAATTTAATGAAAAAAACACCGGGGGGATACCAGAGCGGTCAAATGGGGCAGACTGTAAATCTGTTGGCGAAGCCTTCGGAGGTTCGAATCCTCCTCCCCCCACAAAGAAATTTACACAAGCGGAAATAGCTCATCCGGTAGAGCGACAGCCTTCCAAGCTGTAGGTGGCGGGTTCGAGTCCCGTTTTCCGCTCTCGGTTTTTTCGCCGACGTAGCTCAGGGGTAGAGCGTTTCCTTGGTAAGGAAGAGGTCACGGGTTCAATTCCCGTCGTCGGCTCAACCTCATTGAATTTTAGAATTTATCCTTTATTACAATTTTAAAACACCCGAAAAAATGGCAAAAGCAAAATTTGAACGCAACAAACCGCACGTAAACGTTGGCACCATTGGTCACGTTGACCACGGTAAAACCACTCTTACCGCGGCTATTACACAAATCTTGGCCGCAAAAGGCCTTTCAGAAGTTCGTTCGTTCGATTCAATCGACAACGCTCCCGAAGAAAAAGAAAGAGGTATTACTATCAACACCGCTCACGTTGAGTATTCAACCACGGCCCGCCACTATGCGCACGTTGACTGTCCCGGTCACGCCGACTACGTTAAGAATATGGTTACGGGTGCCGCCCAAATGGACGGTGCAATATTGGTTGTTGCCGCAACTGATGGCCCAATGCCCCAAACTCGCGAGCACATCCTTTTGGCTCGTCAGGTTGGTGTTCCTCAATTGGTTGTTTTCATGAACAAGGTTGACCTGGTTGACGATGAAGAACTTCTCGACCTAGTTGAGATGGAAATTCGCGACCTTCTCACTTTCTACCAATTTGATGGTGATAACATTCCTGTTATTCGTGGCTCGGCCCTTGGCGGTTTGAACAACGAGCCAAGTTGGGTGGCCAAAATCGAAGAACTCATGGATGCGGTTGACAATTGGATTCCGCTTCCGTTGCGTGCCGTTGATAAGGATTTCTTGATGCCAATTGAAGATGTTTTCTCGATCACTGGCCGTGGTACTGTTGCTACCGGTAGGATTGAAACAGGCGTTATAAACTCAGGCGACCCGGTAGAAATTATCGGCATGGGTGCTCAAAAACTCAAATCGGTCGTTACCGGCGTTGAAATGTTCCGCAAAATTCTTGACCGCGGTGAAGCTGGTGACAACACTGGTCTTCTTTTGAGAGGTATCGACAAGAACGAAATTACCCGTGGTATGGTAATCTGCAGGCCAGGCTCTGTTAAGCCCCACATGAAATTCAAGGCAGAGGTTTACGTTCTTAAAAAAGAAGAAGGCGGACGCCACACTCCTTTCCACAACAAGTACCGCCCTCAGTTCTTCTTCCGCACAACTGACGTTACGGGTGAGATCTACCTTCCTGAAGGTGTAGACATGTGTATGCCTGGCGATAACCTAACCGTTACAGTTCACCTAATCGCCGAAGTTGCCATGAGCAAGGGTCTTAGGTTCGCGATTCGCGAAGGTGGCCGCACGGTAGGAGCCGGACAGGTTACAGAAATTTTAGATTAAGGTTTGTAATAAAGGGGAGCGAGTGGAGTCTCTTCATGAGCTCCTTTTTACAAACGGGTGTAGCTCAATTGGTAGAGTAGCGGTCTCCAAAACCGTTGGTTGAGGGTTCGATTCCTTCCACCCGTGCAAAAAATTGCATATTGTAATGATAAAAAAAATTAGAGCCTATGTCGGCGAAACCTACGACGAATTAATAAACAAGGTTTCCTGGCCTTCTTGGAGCGAGCTGCAAGGCAGCGCTGTAGTTGTGTCCATTGCTTCCCTGATAATCGCCTTCGTGATTTACTTGATGGATACAAGCATAAGCACCGTTCTAAGAAATATTTACCGTCTCTTTTTGTAATGTGGTTTTTTCGTTTTGCAAGATTTGTACTTTATATGATTTTCAAAAATCTGCAAAACAAACAAACCAATTAAAGCCTATTACGTGATTATGAGTGAACTGGTAAAAAAATGGTATGTAGTGCGCGCATTAAGTGGCGGCGAGAAAAAAGTCAAGAAATTGATCGAAAGTGAAATTTCTCGCAGCAATTTACAAGATTACGTGTCACAAGTACTAATTCCTACCGAGAAAGTCTATCAGATACGCAAGGGTAAGAAAATTAGCGCCGAGCGCAATTATTTTCCCGGTTACGTTTTGATTGAAGCTGCCTTGGTCGGAGAGATTCCTCACATTATCAAGAATGTTCCGGGGGTTTTGGGTTTCTTGGGCTCTAGATTAGATCCAGTTCCCCTTCGTCCTTCCGAAGTCAACCGAATATTGGGTAAAGTTGACGAGTTGGCAAGCAAGGAGGAAGAAATGAACATTCCGTACATAGTAGGTGAAACCGTAAAGGTAATAGACGGTCCTTTTAACAGCTTTTCGGGAGTTATCGAAGAAGTGAACGAAGAGAAGAAGAAACTGAAGGTGATGGTAAAGATCTTTGGAAGAAAAACCCCGTTAGAGTTGACCTTCACGCAAGTTGAAAAAGAATAAAGGTTTTGTTACGAACTTTTATTTCAACTGGTTTGAAGTATTTCGATCTCCTTACTTGAAAAAAAAATCGAAAAATGGCAAAAGAAATTAGTGCATTAATCAAACTACAAGTCAAAGGTGGTGCTGCAAACCCTTCGCCCCCCATCGGACCCGCTTTGGGTTCAAAGGGTGTGAACATTATGGAGTTTTGCAAGCAATTCAACGCCCGAACGCAGGATAAGACCGGAAAAATTATCCCGGTTATTATCACGGTGTACAAGGACAAATCCTTTGAATTTATTACCAAGACTCCGCCGGTTGCCGTGCAACTGCGTGAGGTTGCAAAGATCAAGTCGGGTTCTGCCGAGCCAAACAGGAAAAAGGTTGCAACAATCACTTGGGCGCAAGTTAGGGAAATCGCCGAATCAAAAATGCCCGACCTTAACTGCTTTACCGTTGAATCGGCCATTGAAATGGTTGCCGGTACTGCACGAAGTATGGGTATTAGGGTGCGTGGAGAGAAATAACAAAAATGCTCACCCTTTTATTCAAGCAAAAAATTGGGCATAAATTAACTTAAAGCTTAACGTAATCGAAAAATGGCTAAATTAACAAAAAACCACAAAGAAGCTTTAGCTAAGTTTGATAACAATGCGGTTTACCCCTTGAGCGAAGCAATTGGAATCGTTAAAAAGATTTCGTACACCAAGTTTGATCCTTCGGTTGATCTGAATATCAGGCTTGGAGTTGACCCTCGCAAGGCAAACCAGATGGTAAGGGGCGTGGTGTCTCTTCCACACGGTACGGGTAAAACCGTGAGAGTTCTCGTACTTTGCACTCCCGACAAGGAAGACGAAGCTAAAAATGCCGGTGCTGATTACGTTGGCCTGGATGAATACATTGAAAAGATCAAGGGTGGCTGGACCGACATTGACGTGGTAATTACCACTCCAAATGTAATGGCCAAAGTAGGTGCATTGGGTAGAATCCTCGGACCTCGCGGCCTAATGCCAAACCCCAAGACCGGAACCGTAACCATGGATGTTGGAAAAGCCGTGGAAGAGGTCAAGGCAGGTAAGATCGACTTCAAAGTTGACAAGTATGGCATAGTTCATGCTGCTATCGGAAAATTGTCGTTCGACAACGAGAAGCTGTTTGACAATGCCAGGGAGTTAATCCAGACCATCATAAGGTTGAAACCCGCTGCCGCCAAAGGTACCTACATGAAAAGCATTTTCATTTCAAGTACCATGAGCCCCGGGCTTCAAGTTGATAGTAAATCAGTTACAAATTAAAATCAGGTGAACATCACCTTATTGATACCGGAATAACATGAAAAAAGCAGAAAAATTTCAGATTATCGAATCACTAACCGAAACCCTCAAGGGTAACGAATTCGTTTACTTGGCCGATACATCTGACCTGAATGCTGATTCTGTGAGCAGGCTCAGGAGGCTTTGCTTCAGACGTAATGTAAAAATGCAAGTAGTAAAAAATGCCTTGCTCCGCAAAGCAATGGAAGCCAGCGAGAAAAATTTCGCCCCGTTGTTTGACGTGCTCAAGGGACATACTACCATAATGACAGCCGATTCGGGCAAAGTCCCCGCGCAGCTTATTAAAGAGTTTCGCAAGACCAGCCCTAAACCAATTTTGAAGGGTGCCTACATACAAGATTCATTCTACGTTGGTGATGACCAAATAGACGCCCTAATAGCCCTGAAATCGAAGGAAGAACTTTTGGGCGAACTTATCGGACTGTTACAATCACCCGCCAAGAATGTTATTTCTGCCCTCAAGTCGGGAGGAAATATCATTGCCGGCGTTCTCAAAACGCTATCCGAGAAGGAAGCATAACCCCAAAAACAAACCATATCTTTTAAAACTATTAAACTTTAATAAAAATGGCAGATTTGAAAGCTTTCGCAGAACAATTAGTTAATCTAACAGTAAAAGAGGTTAATGAATTGGCACAAATTTTAAAGGACGAGTATGGCATCGAGCCTGCTGCTGCAGCTTCCGTTGCAGTTGCAGCCGTTGCTAGTGCCGAAGCCCCAGTGGTTGAAGAACAAACCGAATTTGATGTTATCCTTAAGTCAGCTGGTGTAGCCAAGCTTGCTGTTGTTAAGCTTGTAAAAGAACTTACCAGCCTGGGTCTTAAAGAAGCCAAGGAACTTGTTGATGCAGCTCCAAAGGCAATCAAAGAAGGTATAACCAAGGACGAAGCCGAATCTCTTAAAGCTCAGCTTGAAGATGCTGGCGCAGAGGTAGAAGTTAAGTAAACTTCACAGTTCTTTTGAAGATTAGACTTCTGCCGGGCCAATTGCCTCGCAGCAGAAGTCTAATTTTCGTTGCTGTTTATTTCCTTTTGTTTTTCGTAACTCAAACACCCCGAAACTTTGGCAGCAAAAATAAAAAAAACCGACAGGGTAAACTTTTCTAAAGTAACCAATAGATTTGACTACCCTGATTTTCTCGAGATTCAACTTAAATCCTTTCAAGATTTTTTCCAGCTTGAAACCATACCAGAAAACCGCAAGAATGAAGGTCTTTTCAAGGTTTTTAGCGAAAATTTTCCAATTAGCGATGCCAGAAACAACTTCGTGCTCGAATTTCTGGATTACTTCATCGACCCCCCAAAATACTCGATTGAAGAATGCATCGAACGTGGTTTAACATATTCAGTTCCGCTTAAGGCAAAACTCAAGCTATACTGCACCGACCCCGAACACGAGGACTTCGAAACCATAATTCAAGATGTTTACCTTGGGCTAATTCCATACATGACCCCAAGGGGTACATTTGTGGTTAACGGAGCAGAAAGGGTGGTGGTTTCGCAATTGCATAGGTCACCCGGCGTATTTTTCGGCACAAGCACCCACAGCAACGGAACACAAATATACAGCGCACGAATTATTCCGTTCAAGGGTTCTTGGATCGAATTTGCAACTGATATCAACAACGTCATGTATGCCTATATTGACCGTAAGAAAAAACTTCCGGTTACCACGTTGCTGAGAGCATTCGGTTACGAAACCGACAAGGATATTCTTGAGATATTCGGCCTTGCCGATGAAGTTAAAGTAAGCAAGGTAGGTTTGAAAAAATATGTTGGCCGAAAACTTGCAGCACGCGTTTTGCGCACGTGGAGCGAGGATTTTGCCGACGAAGATACCGGGGAGGTGGTTTCGATTGAACGGAACGAAGTGGTTGTTGACCGCGAAATCGTTCTTGAAAACCACCATCTTGACATGATAGTTGACTCGGGAGCAAAAACAATTATACTTCACAAGGAGGAAATAAATGTTAACGATTTTGCCTTGATTTACAATACATTACAGAAAGACACATCCAACACCAGAAAGGATGCCGTTGAATTCATTTACAGGTTGTTGCGCAGTGCCGATCCACCTGATGACGAAACAGCACTTAGCCTTGTCGAAAAACTCTTCTTCTCCGACAAGAGGTACGACCTTGGCGATGTTGGAAGGTACAGGATAAATAAAAAATTGAACCTCGACACCCCTGATGAGGTGAGGGTTCTAACCAAGCAAGATGTTATTTCTATAGTCAAGTACCTCATAGAACTTGTAAATGCCAAGGCCGAAGTTGATGACATTGACCACTTGAGCAACCGCAGGGTACGCACAGTTGGCGAGCAGCTTTACGCCCAATTTGGCGTGGGTCTCGCAAGAATGGCTCGCACGATTCGCGAAAGGATGAACGTGCGCGACAACGAGGTCTTTGCACCAACCGACCTTATTAACGCCAAAACCTTATCGTCGGTTATCAATTCCTTCTTCGGTACCAACCAGCTTTCGCAGTTCATGGATCAGACCAACCCCCTGGCAGAGCTTACCCACAAAAGGAGGATGTCGGCCCTGGGACCAGGTGGTCTTTCAAGAGAAAGGGCTGGCTTTGAGGTTCGCGACGTTCACTTTACACACTACGGGCGCTTGTGTACGATAGAAACCCCTGAAGGCCCAAACATTGGACTTATTTCTTCGCTTTGCGTGTTTGCTAAGGTCAACAATCTTGGTTTTATCGAAACCCCCTACTTCGAAGTCAAAGAAGGAAAGGTTGACTTCAAGAAACCCATTTACCTTTCTGCCGAAGAGGAAGAATCAAAATTGATTAGCCAGGCAAATATGCCTCTTAACGCCGATGGACGCTTTGTTCAAGACTTGGTTAAAATACGCTATCAGGCCGACTACCCGATTGTTGAGCCCGAGAAAATTGATTTGATGGACGTTGCTCCCAACCAAATTGCCTCGATTGCCGCCTCGTTGATTCCGTTTTTGGAGCATGACGACGCAAACAGGGCCTTGATGGGTAGTAACATGATGCGCCAGGCGGTACCCCTTCTCAACCCAGAAGCCCCTATCGTGGGCACGGGTTTGGAAAAAAATGTTGCCGCTGACTCAAGGGTGCTTCTAAACTCAGAGGGCGAGGGAATTGTTGAGTATGTCGATGCCAACCAAATAGTTCTCAGGTATTCAAGGAGCGAAGAGGAAAAACTTGTTAGTTTTGAGGATGATGTAAGGACTTACACACTTCAAAAATTTCACAAGACTAATCAAAATACTTGCCTAAACCTGAGACCAGTTGTTAGGAAGGGTCAAAAGGTTACAAAAGGTCAGCTACTTTGCGAGGGCTACGCCACCAAAGAGGGAGAGCTGGCTCTTGGTCGCAATCTCAAGGTTGCCTTCATGCCTTGGAAGGGGTACAACTTTGAAGATGCTATTGTAATTTCGGAGAAGGTTGTTAAGGACGATATTTTTACCTCTATTCACATTGAAGAATTCTCGCTTGACGTTAGGGATACCAAAAGGGGGGTCGAGGAACTAACCTGCGATATCCCAAATGTTTCTTCCGAGGCCATCAAAGATTTGGATGAGAATGGACTAATAAGGATTGGTGCCGAGGTGAACGAGGGAGACATTCTTATTGGAAAAATTACCCCGAAGGGCGAAACAGACCCAACCCCCGAAGAAAAACTCCTCAGGGCAATCTTTGGAGACAAGGCAGGTGATGTTAAGGATGCTTCGTTGAAGGCACCACCGTCAACCAAAGGGGTGGTTGTTAACAAGAAATTGTTTTCGGTTTTCGTTAAGGATAGGAAAACTAAATCGAAAGATAGGGCGGTTTTAGAGGAACTTGACGAAAAATTCAACAAGGAGGTATCGGAACTCAGGGGCAAGCTGATAGATAAACTGGTTATACTTGTTAGCGGTAAAACATCGCAAGGCGTGAGGAATAACCTCAGGGAAGATGTTATCCCCAAGGGATCCAAGTTTACCCAAAAACTGCTTACCTCTGTTGATTTTACCAGCATAACCCCACAAAATTGGACCACCGATTCGGATGTTAACGAGCTAATTAAAGATCTTCTGCACAACTACCAAATAAAGTACAAGGATATCCTTGGTCTTTATAACCGCAAGAAGTTTACTGCTACCGTAGGCGATGAATTGCCAGCGGGAATTGTCCAATTGGCAAAGGTTTACATTGCCAAGAAGCGCAAGTTGAAGGTTGGAGACAAAATGGCGGGTCGTCACGGCAACAAGGGTATTGTTGCAAGGATAGTGCGCGAGGAAGATATGCCATTCCTTGAGGATGGAACTCCCGTTGACATTGTGCTTAACCCACTCGGCGTGCCTTCAAGGATGAACCTTGGTCAGATTTACGAAACCGTGCTCGGCTGGGCTGGCAAGGAACTTGGATTGAAGTTTGCCACCCCCATTTTCGATGGTGCCCACATTGACCAGATTAACGACTACATGCAAAAGGCAGGCCTTCCCGAAAACGGCAAGGTTTACCTTTACGATGGTGGTACCGGCGAAAAGTTTGACCAGCCCGCAACCGTTGGGGTAATATACATGCTAAAACTCGGACACATGGTAGATGATAAGATGCACGCCCGTTCTATTGGGCCATATTCGCTCATTACGCAGCAACCATTGGGCGGGAAGGCTCAATTTGGTGGTCAGCGCTTTGGCGAGATGGAGGTTTGGGCACTTGAAGCATTTGGTGCTGCCAATATTCTTCAAGAAATCCTCACGGTTAAATCGGACGATGTTATTGGCCGCGCCAAGGCATACGAGGCAATTGTCAAGGGTGAGAACATGCCAACACCGGGTGTACCTGAATCGTTCAACGTACTGGTTCACGAATTGAGGGGCTTGGGCTTGAATGTTAAGTTCGAGTAGCCTCGTTAGCAAGGATTTGCACTCCTTGACCTAGTATTTTGATCAACTTGTTTTTTTGAAAATCTCATAAATAAAAATAAATGGCTTTTAGAAAAGAATCCAACGTAAAAAGCAACTTTTCGACCATTACCATTAGCTTGGCATCGCCAGAGTCAATGCTTGAAAGGTCGAATGGCGAGGTGCTAAAGCCTGAAACCATTAACTACCGTACCTACAAGCCCGAGCGCGATGGTTTGTTCTGCGAAAGGATTTTCGGACCCGTAAAGGATTGGGAATGCCACTGCGGAAAGTACAAACGTATCCGCTACAAGGGTATCGTTTGCGATAGGTGTGGTGTTGAAGTAACCGAGAAGAAAGTTCGTCGTGAACGTATGGGACACATTAAACTTGTTGTTCCGGTAGCGCACATTTGGTTTTTTCGTTCACTGCCAAACAAAATTGGCTACCTGTTAGGAATACCAACAAAAAAACTTGACCAGGTTATTTATTACGAAAGGTACATTATTATCAATCCAGGCATAAAGTCAAACGATTGGAATGCTCTTGATTTAATTAGCGAGGACGAGTACTTCGAGATCATGGAGGCATTGCCCCCCGAAAATCAACTGCTTGACGACAACCATCCAGACAAGTTTGTTGCCAAAATGGGGGCTGATGCCCTCAAGAATCTTATCAACAGGATTGACCTTGACCAAGCATCATACGATTTGCGGCACAAGGCCAACACGGAGACTTCGCAGCAAAGAAAAGCCGATGCGCTGAAAAGGTTGCAGGTGATTGAAGCCTTCCGCGACTCAAAAAAAGTAATTGAAAATGATCCACAGTGGATGATACTTGAAGTTGTTCCGGTTATACCACCCGAATTGCGCCCCCTGGTTCCACTTGATGGAGGTAGGTTTGCCACCAGCGATCTAAACGACCTTTACAGAAGGGTTATAATACGCAATAATCGTTTGAAAAGGCTTTTGGAAATCAAGGCACCCGACGTTATATTGCGTAATGAAAAAAGAATGCTTCAGGAAGCCGTTGACTCATTATTTGACAACTCGAGGAAGACCAACGTTGTAAAAACCGAATCTAACAGGCCTTTGAAATCATTGAGCGATAGCTTGAAGGGAAAGCAAGGCCGTTTTCGCCAGAACTTACTTGGGAAGAGGGTTGACTATTCAGCACGTTCGGTTATAGTGGTTGGTCCTGAACTTAAACTTCACGAGTGTGGTATTCCAAAGGAAATGGCCTCGGAGTTGTTCAAGCCTTTCGTTATTCGTAAAATGCTTGAAAGGGGTATCGTAAAGACCGTTAAATCTGCCAAGAAGATCGTTGATCGCAAGGATCCCGTGGTTTGGGACATCCTCGAAAACGTTCTTAAAGGGCACCCCGTGTTGCTAAACCGCGCCCCCACCCTTCACCGGTTGGGTATTCAGGCATTTCAGCCTAAGCTTATCGAAGGAAAGGCAATCCAGTTGCACCCCCTGGTTTGCACGGCTTTCAACGCCGACTTTGACGGTGACCAAATGGCAGTTCATGTTCCACTTGGTAATGCCGCCATTCTCGAGGCCCAGATGCTCATGCTAGCCTCGCACAACATTCTCAATCCTGCAAACGGCGCGCCCATTGCGGTACCATCGCAGGATATGGTTCTTGGGCTTTACTACATGACAAAAGGCCGGCCCAATACCCCCGAACATCCTGTTAAGGGAGAGGGGTCGGTTTTTTATGGCCCCGAGGAAGTAATTATTGCCTACAACGAAAAGGCCGTTGACCTTCATGCAAATATCAAGGCAAGGGTTGTGGTAAGAGAAAATAACGAACTAGTAACAAAGCTTATTCCTACCACCGTAGGACGTGTTTTATTCAACCAAGTTATTCCGAAAGAATGCGGGTTTATCAATCAATTGCTTACCAAAAGGGTTTTGCGTGATGTGATTGGCGATATTCTCAATTTAACTGGAATTTCGCGCACGTCGCAATTTTTGGACGATATCAAGGATCTTGGATTCCAAATGGCTTTCAAGGGTGGATTGTCCTTTAACCTCGGCGATATTTTCATACCTGCAGAGAAGAAGATACTTATTGACCAGGCCAACGAACAGGTTGACGAGGTTCGCGTAAACTTCAACATGGGATTCATAACGCCTAAAGAGCGGTACAATCAAATTATCGATATCTGGACACACACCAATGCCCGCCTTACCAAGGTTTTGATTGACAAAACCACGGCCGATAGGCAAGGTTTCAACCCAGTTTTCATGATGCTAGATTCTGGCGCAAGGGGCTCGAAAGAGCAAATTCGTCAGCTCTCGGGTATGAGAGGGCTTATGGCCAAGCCGCAGAAATCGGGAGCCAAGGGTGGCGAGATCATCGAAAACCCAATCTTGTCAAACTTCAAAGAAGGGCTTTCGGTTCTCGAGTATTTCATTTCTACACACGGTGCTCGTAAAGGATTGGCCGATACTGCCCTGAAAACCGCCGATGCTGGTTACCTTACAAGGAGGCTTGTTGACGTTGCTCAAGACGTTATAGTTACTGAACCTGACTGCGGCACCTTGCGTGGTTTGACTGCCACGGCCTTGAAAAATAACGAAGAAACCGTTGAACAACTTTATGATAGGATTTTGGGACGTACAGCCCTTCATGATATTTACCATCCTTCAACCTCAGAGCTGATTGTCAACGCGGGCGAAGAGATTAACGAGGATGTTGCAAGGTTGATTGAAGAATCTCCAATTGAAGCCGTTGAAATTCGCTCGGTGCTAACATGCGAGTCGAAACACGGTGTTTGTGCCAAGTGTTACGGCCGCAACCTTGCCACCGGTAGGATGGTTCAGAAAGGCGAAGCAATCGGTGTTATTGCCGCCCAATCAATCGGTGAGCCTGGCACCCAGCTTACTCTTAGAACATTCCACGTTGGGGGTATTGCATCAAACATTGCCTCTGCATCCAAGATTAATGCCAAGTACTCTGGAATTCTCGAAATAGACGAGTTGAGGTCAGTCTCTTATACTTCATCCGAGGGTCAATCTTTCTTCGTGGTGGTAGGACGTTCGGCAGAGATGCGTATTGTTGACAAAAACAGCCGCATCGTGCTAACAAGCCAGCACATACCCTATGGTGCCAATTTGTACTTCCAATCTGGGCAAGAGGTGGAAAGCGGCCAGCTGATTTGCGAGTGGGATCCCTACAACGCCGTTATTATATCTGATTCTACAGGTAAGGTTGTTTATAACAACATGATTGAGGGTATTACCTACAGAACTGACTCTGACGAACAAACGGGTTACTACGAAAAGGTAATTATTGAAACCAGGGACAGGGCAAAGAACCCGTCGATAAGCATTGTTGACGAGTCAGGCGAATTGTTGCGCGCATTCGACATGCCGGTTGGCGCTCACATAGTAGTTGCCGACTTGCAGGAAGTTGCAGCAGGTAAAACTATAGCCAAGATCCCGAGAGCGTTTGGGAAAGCTGGCGACATCACCGGTGGCCTTCCAAGAATTACCGAACTCTTCGAAGCTCGTAACCCCAGCGACCCTGCTATTGTATCGGAGATTGATGGTGTGGTTTCGTTTGGCAAGAAGATTAAGAGGGGAAACAGGGAGGTTGTAATCACTTCTAAAACCGGTGATGAAAAACACTACCTAATACCTCTAACCAAACAAATTCTTGCACAAGAGAATGACTTTGTAAAAGCCGGAACCCCCCTTTCTGACGGCCCGATTACCCCTGCCGATATTTTAGCCATTAAAGGCCCCACGGCGGTTCAGGAGTACATAGTGAACGAGGTTCAAGAGGTTTACCGCTTGCAGGGTGTAAAAATCAACGACAAGCACTTCGAGGTTATAGTAAGGCAAATGATGCGAAAGGTAACCGTTGAAGATCCGGGCGATACTTCATTCCTTGAGGATGATATAGTTAACAGGGTTGACTTCATAGAGGAGAATGACAATATCTTTGGAATGAAGGTAGTGGTGGATCCGGGTGATTCAAATCTCAAACCTGGTCAAATTATCACCTTCAGGAAGCTTCGCGACGAAAACTCACAATTGAAAAGGAGAGACAAGAAACTGGTGGTTGCCCGCGACGCCAGGGGGGCAACAGCTCACCAGCAGTTGCAAGGTATCACCAAGGCCTCACTCCAAACCAAGAGTTTCATATCGGCCGCATCTTTTCAGGAAACCACAAAGGTATTGAACGACGCCGCCATACGCGCCAAGACAGACCTATTGTCTGGTTTGAAAGAAAACGTTATCGTCGGACACCTAATTCCTGCCGGTACTGGTTTGCGCGAGTACGAAAACATCATTGTTGGATCGATGGACGAATACAACTTGCTTGTTGCGTCAAAAAAGAAGTAGTCTTAAATCAATAAAATTTTAACAAAATGGCTGAAAACAAAATGCAGGAGAACCAGATAAATATTGAGCTTGGCGAAGATGTGGCCGATGGAGTTTACTCAAACCTTGCCATAATAACGCACTCTAACTCTGAGTTTGTTGTTGACTTTGTAAGGATGATGCCCGGCGTACCCAAAGCCAAGGTTAAATCGCGCATAGTGCTAACGCCCCAACATGCCAAGAGGCTTATGAAGGCATTGAAGGAAAACATTGGCAAGTTTGAAGCGGTGCATGGCGCGATTAAAGATATTGGCGATTTTCCGGGGCTTCCGATGAATTTGGGTGGTCCAACAGCCCAAGCCTAATCAACAAAAAGCCGAAAGAAAAACTTTCGGCTTTTTTCATGGTGCCCGGAGGTCGGGCTTCATTGGTAGTTTCGCCATTTTTTCGACGGTAAGCGATGGATGCCCGAACTCGTCGGTGATGGTGCCAAGGAGCAGGTAAACTCCGCTTCCCCGAAAGGGATAGTTTTTTGAAGCGTCGGGAAAATGAACGGTATCGAAGAAATTTCCACCAACATCGATGAAGCAACCAAAGTGCATTGGTTCTTTCTTTACCGTCCGCACGTATTTGGTGGTAACAAGCCATCCTACCATCCTTGCCTTTTTGTGTACGTGGTTAATCATTTGATCGCCAAGCACCTCGCCGCGGAAGTTGCTCTTTATCATGTCGAAGGGGCTGACAGACACGGTAAACCCAAGTATTTCCAGTTCGTCGTAGGCCTCTTGAATTGGATCAACCTCGGGGGTAGGAAACCTGAAATCTTTTGATTCTATGATGAATAGCATTGCGTTGGCTTGAGGCTTCTTGTTGAAGAGGGTGTAAGCCTTCCACATCAATACCGATTTGGGCTGGCCCGTGAAGCGAAAAGCGTTGACCCTGATAAGTAGCAAGACTTGCTCTAAATGCGCTCCGGTGGCGTTCATGAAATCTTCGAGGCCAGAGAAATGGCCCCTGATTTCGCGATGCTGGCAAATGGTCTTGGTTAGCTTGTACTCCATGTTCTTGATGTGCACCAAGCCAATGTAAATATCCTTTCCTTTAATGGTACTGGTGTAGTTACTGTTGTTCACGCAGGGTAGATGTATGTTTGCGCCGTATCGCTTTGCCTCGTTGAAATAAACCGGGTTCTGGTAAAATCCACCGAAGTTGTTTATAACGGCCGTCATAAACTCCAACGGGTAGTGTGACTTTAGGTATAGGCTCTGGTAACTTTCAACGGCATACGAGGCCGAGTGTGCCTTTGAAAACGAATAACCTGCAAAAGATTCTATTTGTCGCCACACTTCGTTGGTAAGCTCATCGGTATAGCCTTTTTGGCGGCAGTTGTCGAAAAACCTGCCCGTTATGCGCAGCATCTCTTTTTTTGATCGGTACTTGCCGCTCATTGCCCTTCGCAGCACGTCGGCATCGGCCAGATCGAGACCCGCAAAATGATGACAAACCTTTATCACGTCTTCTTGGTACACCATCACACCGTATGTTTCCTTCAGCTGCTGCTCCATTACCGGGTGTAGGTACTCGAACCCGTTGGGGTTGTGGAACCGCTGTATGTACTCTCGCATCATTCCCGATCGTGCAACCCCGGGCCTTATTATTGAGCTGGCAGCCACGAGGCTGATGTAATTGTCGCACCGCAGTTTTTTTAGCAACCCTCGCATTGCAGGGCTCTCAACGTAAAAACAGCCGGTGGTTTCGCCCGAGCGGAGCAGTGCCTTTACCTTTTCGTCGTTTTTGAATTCGTCTATCAGGTGCACGTCAATTGATTTTTGCCGGTTTTGCCTCACAATACGCACGCACTCGTTTATGTGGCCAATGCCACGTTGGCTAAGTATGTCGATTTTCTCGTAAGAAAGGTCTTCGGCGGTGTACATGTTCCACTGTGTTGTAGGTAAGCCCTTGGGCGGCATATCAAGCACCGTGTAGCAGTAAAGAGGTTCCTCGCTTATTAGCACCCCGCCGGCGTGTATGCTCCTGATGTTGGGAAAATCGGCAATTTTCTCGGCCATTTGCAATATTCGTGCGCCCACCTCATCGGGTTCGTGCCGTGCCTCGTGGTTCTTTACCAAAATATCTATCTCGCCCTTGGGCAGCCCCACAACCTTTCCGAGTTCGCGTATGGTTGACCTGTCGCGAAAGGTAGTGACCGTGCCTAGCATTGCAACGTGACCGTGCCCGTAACGTTTGAAAATATAATCGAGCACCCTGTCGCGCTCTTTCCACGAGTAATCAATGTCAAAGTCGGGTGGCGAGGTGCGCTTGGGGTTGATAAAACGCTCGAAATATAGGTCAAGCTCAATGGGGTCAACGTCGGTTATGCGTAGGCAGTATGCCACGATGCTATTGGCGCCGCTACCCCTGCCCACGTGGTAAAAACCCATTGCCATCGAGTATCGTATAATGTCCCACGTTATAAGGAAGTATGCCGAGAACCCAAGCTCGTGTATCACTTCCAACTCGTGTAGCACCCTTTTGCGTGCTTCTGGATTGTTGGTGCCGTAGCGGTGTTCCAGCCCCTCGGTGGCCAGTTTTTCGAGTAGTTGCTTGTCATCGCTCTTGCTTCCTGTAAATGATTTCTTGTTTTTTACCTTCGCGAAGTCGAAATCAACGTGCGATTGGTCGAGTATTTTTTGGGCATTGTCAACCAATACTTCGTAGTCTTCGAAGGCTTTCCTTACCATTGTTTCTGACATCAGAACTTCTTGCCTGTTCGCGATGTTGCCCTCATCCAGCAGGGTTAGCAACACGTTGTTGTTAATGGCACGAAGGTGGCGGTGCACTTCGTGGTCGCTTTCCGAAAGGAATGTTACCGGATACAAGGCAACCAACTTTTCGGGATTTCGGCGTAGTTCAGATGTTGCCAACCTGGTTAGTTCGCCGGGTTTTATACCAATGTACTCGTTGTGGTTGAGTTCCGCTGGTTTGGTTCCCCGAAAGGGGTATATCACGTAAGTATCGTTGAGCAGTGGTGGGCGAGGGGATAGGGATGTGCGCGAAATGTTGTGATTGCTGGCAAACTCGTTGATGTTGGCAAAACCCGCATTGTTTTTGGCAATAATAATGTACAGCAGCTTGTTTGACTTGCGAAACTCCACCCCGGCCACTGGTCTTATGCCATTGTCCTTACAAAGCTTCACAAACTCGGGCATTGCGCTCACGTTGTTTATATCGGTAAGTGAAAGCGATTGTATGCCAAGCTCCTTGGCTCTTTCAACCAAGGCCTCAGGCGACATTGTGCCGTATCGCAAGCTGTAGTATGTGTGGCAGTTTAGGAACACGATGATTGGTTTATTAGCAGATTGGCTGATTTGAGTATTAATAATTAAAGAGCGATTGAGAGACTGAGAGATGGAAAGATTGATGATTTGCCGCCGTGGTTTCTACAAGCTCAGCCATCATCCAACATGCGCAACCACCAAATATGTCGAACCCTGAGCTTGCCAGAGTGTGCTTCCTGCTGTTTTCAATTCGTAATTTTTTAATTGTCAATTTCTCATCAACCCAAAACTCCTCTCCCCACTGCTCTTTCCCCGTGTTTTAAGCGTATTTTGTCTATGGCCTGGTATAAGTTAATTAGCTGTGGTGTTTCTTCAAACATGTCGAGCTGTTGCACGCCGTGTACCAGGCGGCTTAAGTGTACTCCAACCAGCCTTACCAGCATTCGCCGCGTGTACAGTTTCGAAAAAAGCTCCTTGCATATCGGTATCAAAACGTGGTCGAACGAAGTGTATGGCACGGTTTGTTGCAGCGTGTGGGTGTCGAAATTGGAGTACCTGATCTTTACCGATACGCAGCCCGTCAGTTGCTGCTTCTTGCGTAACCTGAAGGCCAGCCTTTCGCACATTTTCACTATTTTGTTTCTCATTGCGTCCACGTCGATGGTATCTATGTCGAAGGTGGTCTCGGTGCTTATTGATTTCCTCTCGCTCCATTGCTGCACGGGTGAGTTGTCGATGCCGTTGGCGCGTTTCCACATCTCCAGGCCGTTCTTTCCGAGCATGTTTTCCATTACTTCGGGCGGTATGCGGCTAAGGGTACCTATGGTTGCTATACCCATGGTGCGCAGCGAATGGTAGGTCTTGGCGCCTATCATCGGTATCTTGCGTATTGATAGCGGGTCGAGAAACGGTCGTAACAGGTTCTTGCCAACTTCGGCCTGGCCGTTGGGCTTCGACTCGCCTGTAGCAATTTTAGATACGGTTTTGTTTACCGACACCCCCATCGAAATGGGCAGACCGGTTTCCTTTATTATGCATTGCCTCAGCTCCGTGGCCCACTTGTAGCACCCGAAAAACCTATCCATACCCGTAATATCGAGGTAGTGCTCGTCTATGGATGCCTTTTCGAAGGCGGGTGCCCTGTCGGCAATGATCTGGGTAACCAAGTTGGAGTACTTGGAATAGTTGTGCATATCGCCACGAATTACTATTGCATCGGAGCAAAGGTTGCGCGCCATCTTCATGGGCATTGCAGAATGCACTCCAAACATACGCGCCTCGTAACTGCAACTGGCCACCACCCCGCGACCCTCGCTGCCGCCTATTATCACGGGCTTGCCAACCAAACTGCTGTTGTGAAGCCGCTCTACCGATACGAAAAAGGTATCGAGGTCGAGGTGAACTATTGTACGGGATTCGTTTTGCATAATCAGTATAATAATCTTAATGGTCTTTTGTTTTCTTTTTACTTTTTGCGTGACCAAAAAGTAACAAAAAGTCAAGGCTTCAAAACAATTACTCGTTTTTATGCGGGAAAGGGCCTTCACGCAATCCGAACCAATCGTGTCGTTGCATTTTAATGTCAATAATATTTTTTGCCCCCCCCCTGCAAATTGCTTACCAGTAACGCAGCCAGTACCCTCCCCGTTAAAAAATGGTGAAATTATTTTGCATGCCGTTCCTTTCTTCGCTTGGGCGAGGAACAGGCTTGCTGGAGCCTGAACCCGGCAAACTTTAACAAGACCTGTTGGCCAGACAAAACGGTGGATCTTTGCTTGTAGATAAGCCACAAGGTGTAGAGGAATCTCAAACATGTTAGTCTAACTTTTTTTTAAAAAATGGTAACAATGTTGTTTTTAATAAAAAAGCAGTATCTTTGATTAAAATTTAATCAAAAAATCGATTGCAATTTAATCAAAAGTTTTGATTGTTGTACGGGAAAAAAATAAAAAAGTATCAAAAAAGGTAACATTTTGTCATGGAGTATAGTATGGATATTCACAGCACAAATTCATTTAGTCATGAATAATTTTTCATCAAACATCAAGCTACTGCGCAAGCGCCGCGGGCGCACGCAAGACGAGGTGGCATTCATTCTGGGTATGAAGCGCCCAACGTTGAGTGGCTACGAGAACAATGTGGCAAGCCCGGGTTTGGAGGCACTGTCGCAGCTCTCGAAGTACTTCAACGTATCCATAGATACCCTCATAAAGGTTGACCTGTCATCGCTGCCCGAAAGCCAGCTATCGCAACTAGAACGGGGCCTCGACATATTTATGACCGGCGGCAACATGAGGGTGCTCGCCATCACTGTTGATGACAGCAACGAAGAGAACATAGAAATGGTTTCGGAAAAGGCCAAGGCAGGCTACCGAACAGGTTTTGCCGATCCGGAGTTCATAAAGGTGCTTCCAACCTTTCAAATGCCCTTCCTTTCGCGGCAAAAGAAATACCGCAGCTTCCAGATTTCGGGCGATAGTATGCTGCCCATACCCCCCGGCTCGTGGGTGGTGTGCGAGTTTATACAAGACTGGACCTTGATTCAAAACAAGTACGCCTACATCATAAACACCCTCGAAGACGGGGTGGTGTTCAAGGTTGTCGAAAACCTGCTAAAAACCCAGGGCATACTTCGCCTGCACTCGTTAAATCCTGCTTACCCACCTTACGAGGTTAACGTGGCCGACATCCGCGAGGTGTGGAAGTTCGTGAACTACATAAGCAGCGAGCTCCCGCCACAAAACACCCCCCTCGACGAAATAGCTTTGAGATTCCAGAAAATGGAAAAGGACATTCAGCAACTAAAAATCAAGGTAGCCAAGCCAACCGTTACGGGCACGACAGGGAGACTTTTTGAGTGAAAAGTTAAGAATGAAAGGGCGATTGAACGTGAAGAGCAACCACCAAGAACAAAACAAAACCATTATTATCAAATGATCATGGCTTTATTCTAATAAAAATATGTATTAATTGCCATCCTTGCAAAAAATTACAAA
>CAYGFY010000003.1:0-139860 GCA_964349365.1 uncultured Bacteroidales bacterium
TCAGTTAGCTTTTTATTAATGGGGGTAGGTGGCGGCGAAGCCGCCACCTACCCCCATTAATTCCCAAAACCATTGAAAATCCTGTCATATCGGGCGGAGCGAGAAATCACGTAATTTTTGTAGGCCAGTAGTGAAACTATATCATAATTTAGTATAAAGCAGCAACCCGAAGATTTATATTCTATTTCCGAGGTTTCTGTCGCAATGTTTACCCGCTTAAAGAAAGTGGCCAGGTACCTCAAACCCGAAATTATTGTCAAACGCCCCCTCATTGGCCTTTTGCAGGAGCCTGTGATCAAACCTGGCTCTGGCGATATCTTGTCTAAAATCCCAAATGCTAAAGCATAACCAAAAACCAGGTTTCGTTCCAAGTTGCACAGACTTAAAAATTAGAACGAATTTGTTTAGCGGCCAAATTTGAAGATATTTTAAATGATTGGGTACCTTTGCCACATTATTTAATTAAAAATTTTAATCCTTTTTTACCGCCATGGATAAAAAAATAAAAAGGTTAACAGTATATCGCACAAACCTGGTGTTGAATTCGGCTGCCGATGATGAGCCTTCCCTCAAAGAATTTATTGTTTCAGAAAGCCATTATGAACCCGTTTTTGGCAAATTGCTCAAAGAAACCCAATACAACGAATCCGGGCAGGTTGATCAGGTTATGGCTTATTCTTACAATGAAAATGGTTTTGTTACCAGCGAAGAGCTGCTCGAAGCCGATGGCAGCATACTCGAAAAGAAGACCTGGCAGCCCGGCACAGAAGGGCGCATAGCCCGTGAGTTTGTTCATTATGCCGATGGGTCGGCCGACCGTATTGAATATGAATACGATGAAATGGGCAGGGTAATAAAAAAAGTACGCTTCGATGAGGATGATTTAATTGAATCGGTCGAACTGTTTGATTATGAAGCCGATCGCTTGTCGCGCGAAGCCTTGCTTGGCAGCAAGGGTGAAATGCTGGCAGAAACCATTTTTACTTTTAATGAAAGTGGGAAAGTGCATGAGTTGATAAGCAATAATGCCGAAGAAGACATTTGGGTTCGCAAGGTTTACCGCTACAATGAGGCCGGGCAGCCTGTTTCGGTTACCACCTTCAATAAACATGGCGAGCCTGTTGCGCGGATTACTTACGAAAACGATGAGCTTGGCCGCCCCAGGCAAATTACAGAGGAAAACCGCCGCCAGAAAAACACAGTGGAAATGGAATACAATGAGCGTGGTGAAATTATTTTTCAGGAAGAAAAGGACCTGAATGGTGAAGTAACCAACCGCATAGAACGAATTTATGATTCCGGGGGTTTTCTTGCAGAGAGCCAAATACTTGTGCGCAATTTTCAGCAGGGTATCTCGCGCCAATACACCCTGCGCAACGAATACTTTTTTTTTGATTAACCAGTAAACCCTACGCGCATGGAAGCCTCATTTTTTGATTCGTTCTGGTGGTCGTGGGTGGTATTGCCCCTTCTCATTTTTCTTTCGCGCATTGCCGACCAGAGCATTGGTACCATGCGCCTTATATTTGTTTCGAAAGGATACAGGCATATAGGCCCGGTACTGGGTTTTTTTGAAGTTATCATTTGGCTGCTGGCAGTTACTCAGGTGCTCAAGCATTTATCGAACCCCATGTCGTACATTGCTTACGGAGCCGGGTTTGCCATGGGAAATTATGTGGGAATAAGGCTCGAAGAAAAAATTTCAATTGGCACTGTGCTTATTCGCATCATTCCAAAGAAAGATACTACCGAACTGGTTAAGCACCTGCGCGAGATTGGTTTTGGGGTTACCACAATGGCTGCCGAAGGCGCTTTGGGGCCAGTACAAATAATTTTTACCATAATAAAACGTAAAAGCATTCCCAGGGCCATTGAAATCATAAACCAGTATAGCCCTAATGCATTCTATACCATCGAGGAGGTGAAGGCTGTAAAGGAGGGTTATTTTGGCATCCAACAAAAACGCGAAGTTTTTAACTGGCGAATGTTTTCGCGCAAAACAAAATAAAAATGCCGGCCAATTGGCCGGCATTTTTATTTGAAAATGAAAAAATTATTATCTTCCTTTAATTACTTCGCCACGTATGGTAGAGTAATTAATTTTCAGGGCATTTGATTTTCTCAACTCCTGTTTTACATCGGTAACGATACCCATTTTTGTTTCCCGGTCCACTTTCATTGAAGTGGTAATCATTGGCCTTTCGGCTTCATTGCGTGCTTCGCGTTCGGCTGCCACAAACGGGGCTATATCGGCCACGCTGGCAAAAGCATCGTTAAGCTGAATGCGGGGTTCGGTACCAAAAATCTGGTATTGGATAGGGGGGCCAATGTAAATAAAGCTTACCAACGATTTGCGCTCAAGCTTCTGCACCTCAGTAGCTGGGGGTATTTGCGTACGCACAAACAGGGTTGTTTCCCTCATGGTAGTGGTAACCATGAAGAAAAACAGCAACATAAAGATAATGTCAGGAAGCGAAGCGGTGTTGATAGCTGCCTGCCCGGAACTTTTTTCCTTTTTAAATCTTGCCATTATCGTTGTCCTCCTATAGCTTTTGGTTCTGCTTCAGAGATTTGCATGGGCACAGCTTCCCTGATAGCTTTTATCAGGTCTTCGTCGGTAAGCTCTCCAAAGCGCATTCCAAACCTTTCGCTCGAGAGCTCATCGCGTAGCTCGTTGATGGCCGAAGCCAACTCGTTTTGCACCGCAATATACATTTCATACGAGGTCCCACGATCGTTCTGAAGAGAAATAACCCCCTTGGATACTTCTATTTGACCAAGGTTGTCGATGTCTCGAAGGGTTTTTTCAGGCAGGTTGGGATCATTGTTGATGTTTACCAAAAACTCTTTGGTCTGTTCACGCAAAGTATTAATGTTGCCCAGTTGCCCTTCTACCAATATGCGATCCTGAAAGTCGATCAGTACCACAAAAACATTGCGTTCCCTCACTGGAGGCGGTGGCGGAGCATTTGGGTCGATGGGAGGCGGTAGAACCCTCAGAATCCCTGAGTCAACGTCCATGGTGGTAGTCACCAGGAAGAAAATCAACAGGAGGAAGGCAATGTCGGCCATCGAGCCGGCATTTATTTCGGGATTCAATCTTGCCATAGAAAGATCTCCTAATTAGGTTGTTTTTACTTGAAAAATTTGGAAACTTCTGTGTATATCGCAGCCAGAAAGGCTAAACCAGTAAGGATGAACGTGGAGGTAATACCCCCGCCAACCCACTGGGACACTACTGGCCCCGCATTTGGATATACTTCGTTGGTGCTGATGGCGTACGAAAAAATAATTATTGCCGCCAAAATCAGGATTCCGAGCAAGGCTCCCTTAGCTTTCCGGAAATTCCGGGCCATATGGTAAATTGCGAAGAATACCGTCGATATCAATGCCCCTGCAAACAATGCATAGGTGACAAAAAACCCGATATTAATAATGGTATCGCTCATGATTGATTGGGTTTTATTATTTTTTGTACTTGATCAGAATATCCATGAAAGAAATGGTGGAGTCTTCCATGGTGTTGACAATGGTGTCGATTTTTGAAATGATGTAGTTGTAAAACACCTGGAGTATTACAGCTACAATAAGACCAAAAACGGTTGTTAAAAGAGCTACCTTTATACCGTCGGCAACAATGGTAGGCGAAATATCGCCAGCAGCAGCAATAGCGTCGAAAGCGCCGATCATACCAATTACCGTACCCATAAACCCAAGCATTGGAGACATGGCTATAAACAACGAGATCCAGGTCAGGTTCATTTCGAGGCGTCCCATTAATACGCTTCCATAAGAAACTATCGACTTTTCAACTATTTCCATGCCTTCGTTGTAGCGGTCAAGCCCCTGGTGGTAAATGCTGGCAACCGGGCCACGGGTGTTTTTGCACACCTCCTTGGCTGCTTCTATACCTCCTTTTTTCAGCGCGCTCTCAACATTGTTGAGCAATTTGGTAGTGTTGGTAGAAGAAAGGTTAAGGTAAATAATCCTTTCAATGGCCAATCCCAAACCAAAAATCAAACACAAAAGAATAACGCTCATAAAGCCGGCGCCACCTTCAATAAACTTTTCCTTAAGAATAAAGTGGAAGCTCTGATCGCCATAATCGGGCTCAAGGGTTTGCTGCATAGCTTCAGCAGGCGCGGCAGGAGCTACTTCCTCTGTTACCGGCGGGGTTTGCCCGGCTTCACCTTGTGCGCTTACTATGGTAGTCAAACCAAAAGTGAGCATTCCTGCTACAGTCAAAAAGACGAATAATTTTTTCATAACTGGTTCTGTTGGTTTTTGTTTAAACAAAATTTAATTAATTGTTTTTTTTGCTGGGCTTTTTTGGTTGAAGGTGGCGGAGAGAGAGGGATTCGAACCCTCGATCCGCTTTTGGCGGATACACACTTTCCAGGCGTGCGCCTTCGACCGCTCGGCCACCTCTCCCTTTGGCTTATTCACCCACAAGGGTTGTTTTTCAGCGCGCTAAATTACAAAAAAATGAATTGGCAAAGTTTTTTTTATTTTTTTATTCAAATTTTTAAAAATTTATTTCTCCTCGAAAACCACTGTTAAAACTGTTTGTCCCACGGCCTTTAGAGTTTGCGGGTCAATTTGGTCCATGTCGTCTTTCATCGTGTGCCAGTACTTGAAAAATCCATGCCGCGTATCGTTGGTTTCTTGATGAATAATGTTTATTGTTGGGATATTGGCAATGATATTAACGAAATAATGGTCGTCAATAACGTAGTTGCCTTGTTGTGTCAGAAAGTAATTTGCGAATCCGAGTTTTCGGGCAGTTGCCCATACCCTTCTGTTTAAGCTGGGGGCAAAATCGAGCGAGTATCTCTCAAACTTGAATGTAGAATTTGGGGCTCCAACCATATCGAGCAAAATTCCGAACCTTACCCTGTAATTTGGAAGGTGAAGATTGCGAGCCCAATGCTGGGAACCAAGGCCCCAGGTTTGATAGTCATCGTTGGTGCGTGGTAGTGATTCGTGCTTGCCATAATCCTCGGCGTCAAACAATACTATGTCAACACCAACATTGGGTTGGTGCAAGGATAGTTGCCGGGCAATTTCGAGTAAAACCCCTACCCCGCTTGCTCCATCATTGGCTCCAGGTATGGGCTTGAAGTGATTTGCAGGGTTTGGATCCCAATCGGCAAAAGGCCTGGTGTCCCAGTGGGCGCATAGCAATATTCGGCTCTTCCCTTGAGGCTGAAAGCTGGCAATAATATTTTGAATGTTCAATATTGTATTGTCAAAAGCTCTTACCCTGGCGCGCTGAACAAAAACTGTATCGGCAAATCGTTCGAGGGTGCCAACAAGCCATTGGGCGGTTTGATTGTGGGTAGATGTGTTAGGAACCCTTGGGCCAAACTCAACCTGCCTTGCAACGAAGTAATAAGCCGAGTCCTGATTAAAAATTGGTACTTGAAGTCGCCCTTGGAGTTGGGTTTCGACTTCAGGCCTGGTGTTGTGATTGCCCGCGCCGGAGCAGGCAAGCACGCACAGTCCAACTGCGAAAGCCAACCCTGCCGATGCAGTTATAAACCTACGGTGCAACATCATTGATTAATGATTACTATGTTCGATTGACGATTATCGATTTGGGGTTTGAAAGATAGACCTACTTGCCGTTGCCCTTTGACTTTTGCCTCTTGGTTCGTGTTTTTAAATTTTTAATTCAAGTTGTGGAGCTGGAGGGAATCGAACCCTCGTCCAAACGAGCAGCAAAAATGCTTTCTACATGCTTATCCTTTAATTGGAGTTTCGGCATCTGACCGGAAAAAGGCGATCCTATCATTTGCCTAAGCCCTTTAGGTTTTAGTCTGCAAGCCAGGGCTTCTTGCAGCTTATCTCGGCATTTGATGATGTTTCCTTGGAGACGCAGCCGAGCGTAGCTTCTCGGGAAACAGCTAGAGCCTAATAACTATTACTAGGCCGCCAAAGCGTAATTGTAATCGTTGCCGTTTATAGGCGTGAGAATCGGGTTTATCGAGCCGCGTTCACAGCGCTCGGCATGCTTACATTTCCACTCGACCCGCTGTCAAATCCATGTCAGCCCCGCGAAAATATTGGCAAAGTTAAGCTTTTTTTCGTAATTAAGAAAAAATGAATTAACCAACTTGCCCGGAAACTTGCCTCACAAATAGTGCCGAACCTAATTAGAAATACCCAAAACTGTCAAAAAAAATAAAAATAAATATAAAAAAAAGACAATTATGTGCAGCTCCAACCCCCGTTTCCTGTCTTTTTTTTATTTGATTGCAGGTGCGAAAAGAAAATGGCTCAAACCGCCAAGGTAAAGCCCAACTTACCCGTCAGTCAGCATTCTCATGTAAGTTTTTGAGCCTTTTGCCAAATAAAGTCATCGCAAAATCATTTATTGGAAAACCCGTGGCATGATTCAAGGTTAATTGCTTTTTTCTTCATCTTTCCAGAAAAAAAAGACAAGATTGGGTGTTAATGCGGTGCAAAAATACAGCCGGGTTCCTAAAGGTTAGTAATTTTGAATTAAATTTGCGTTCGGTTAATGTTTGTAAAGACGATGGAAATATTTGACATGGAGAAGGAACGGCAAGAAATATTGAAGCGGTACAAGCATTTGGCATCGGTTTTCAATCCAAAACTTAGCAAGGAAAAGCAAAAGAAGCTGCGGGCAGCCTTTGTTTTTGCCCACAAGGCCCACATTGACCACCGCCGCAAGAGTGGTGAGCCTTACATTTTTCATCCCTTAGCGGTGGCTCAAATTGCGGTCGAGGAAATTGGCCTTGGAGTTACAAGTGCAATTTGTGCCCTGCTCCATGACGTGGTTGAAGACACCGAAATCACCCTTGAAGAAATTCAAGAAAACTTTGGCGAGGAAGTTGTAAAAATTATCGACGGCCTTACCAAGATATCGGGCATTTTTCATCAAACCACCTCGGTTCAAGCCGAAAACTTCAGGAAAATGCTACTCACCCTTTCTGACGATGTCAGGGTAATACTATTGAAGCTTGCCGACCGCCTGCATAACATGCGCACCCTTGATGCGCTACCACCAAAAAAGCAGCTCAAAATAGCCAACGAAACCCTTTACCTGTTTGCACCACTTGCACACAGGTTGGGCTTTCATGCCATAAAAAGCGAGATGGAAGACCTTGGCCTCAAATACACCGAGCCTGAAATTTTCGAATCAATTTCGCAAAAGCTCGTTGACAGCGAGGAAGAAAGGAAGAGGTTCATACGCAAATTTACGGCACCAATCAAGATCTTGCTTAAACAAGAAGGTTTCAACTTCACCCTTTTGGCCAGAACCAAGTCAATAAGTGCCATTTGGAATAAAATGCGAAACAAGGAAATTTCCTTCGAGGAGGTTTACGACCTTTTTGCCATCAGAATAATAATTGAAACCTCCGAGCAGCAAGAAAAGGCCGATTGCTGGAAAGCATACTCGCTGGTTACCGACATTTACAGGCCCAATCCCGACCGCCTGCGTGACTGGATATCAACCCCCAAGGCCAATGGCTACGAGTCGCTTCACACAACCGTGATGAGCCGAACCGGCAAGTGGGTGGAGGTGCAAATTCGCACCAAAAGAATGGATGAAATTGCCGAAAAGGGATATGCGGCTCACTGGAAGTACAAGGAATCGAAATCGGCAGAAAGCGGAATTGACAGGTGGCTAAAAAGAATAAGGGAAATTCTGAAAAACCCCGAAAGCGAAGCCGTTGAGTTCATTGATGATTTCCAGTTAAGCCTTTTCTCGGAAGAGATATTTGTTTTCACCCCAAAGGGAGAGCTAAGAACCCTTCCTCAAGGGAGCACGGCTCTTGATTTTGCCTACAGCATTCACTCTGCCGTGGGCAACAACTGCCTCGGCGTAAAGGTTAACAACAAGTTGATGCCGCTCAATCACCAGTTGAAAAGTGGCGACCAGATAGAAATCATAACTTCGGCAAAGCAAAAACCAAAGACCGACTGGCTGGGGTACGTTAAAACCTCAAGGGCAAAACACAGAATAAAGACGGCCCTTAAAGAAAACATTAAAAAACAAGCCGAGGAAGGCAAGGAAATACTCGAACGTAAACTCAAGCAATTCAAGATCGACAACAATCCTGACAACATTCAAAAGTTGGTTGACCACTTCAAGCTTCAAGCGCCACTTGACCTTTATTACGAGGTGGCCGTGGGCAAGATAGGCCAAAAGGAAATAAAGGCCTACCAGGCCGAAAAGGAAAAGACAGGCTTTTTCTATTACCTAAAAAACCCGTTCTCAAGATCGAAAATCGAAAAGAAAAAGGCAGTAATCAAATCGGGCGAGGATATTATAAGGAAGCAGCTCAAGGAAAAGCCCGACACGCTCCTAATTGGCGATGACCAACAATCACTAAATTACACCCTCGCGCAGTGCTGCAACCCCATTCCGGGCGATGACGTTTTTGGATTCATAACAATTGGAGAGGGGATTAAAATACACAGAAACAACTGTCCGAATGCGGTGCAAATGATGTCGAAGTTCGAATACAGGGTGGTTAAGGCAAAGTGGGTTACCAACAAGGAAATTGCATTCTTAACCGGCTTGCGTATTACTGGCATTGACGAGGTTGGTTTGTTGCAATCAATAACCAACATAATTTCTAGCGAATACCACGTAAACATCAGGAGCATTAACTTCGACACCAACGCGGGTACTTTTGACGGAAGCGTAATGCTTTACATTCATGATACAATTCACCTCAAAAATCTTATTGATAAATTGAAAAGGACAAAAGGGGTAAAAATGGTAAGCCGAATAGGTAAATAACCTCATACCTTTCATGTATCGCCTTGCAATTTTGCCATTTTGGCCATACGGCCTGACAAATTTCCTTTACAATAAAATTTTGTTTTACAAATAGTTGCAATTTTTATTTGTAAAGAATACAAATAATGATAAAATTTTGTAATTTTGAGCCGGTCAAAACCTGTTTAAAATTTAAATTGATGAGAGAGTCAAAGGCCACTCAAGAAATTTTGGAAACGGTAAAGAATATTTTTTCTGCATATCTTACCTCCAATTCCCATCGCAAAACCCCCGAGCGGTTTACCATATTGAGAGAGATATACCTGACCGAAGGGCACTTCGATGTAGAGTCGCTTTACATCAAGATGAAAAACAACAAGTACCGTGTTAGCAGGGCCACTTTATACAACACTATAGAGTTGCTTCAAAATTGCAATTTGGTAATCAAGCATCAATTTGGAAAGAACGTTGCCCAATTCGAGAAGTCTTACAAGTACAGGCAACACGACCACGCCATTTGCACCTCTTGCGGCAAGCTCCTTGAGTTTTGCGACCCCCGCATTCAAGAGATTCAAAATTCCGTGGAAGAAATTCTCAAGATAAAGGCAACACACCGGTCGTTTGTTTTTTACGGTAACTGTCAAGATTGCGAAAACATAAATCAATAATAATGACATACAAAGCAAGGGCCGACGTGCTTTTAGGCTTGCAATGGGGCGATGAGGGCAAGGGAAAGGTGGTTGATTACCTCACGCCTGGTTACGGTATTGTTGCTAGGTTTCAGGGGGGGCCAAACGCGGGGCACACACTCGAATTTGAAAGCCGAAAGGTTGTTTTGCACACAATACCCTCTGGAATTTTCCGCAACAAATGCATCAACATTATTGGCAATGGAGTTGTAATTGACCCGTTAATTTTCGAGAATGAGATACGAAAAACCGAGCTTGACTTGGCCTACATTCAGCAACACCTCTTCATTTCTTCCGGGTCGCATCTTATTATTCCATCACATCGCCTGCTCGACGCCGCGCTCGAAAAACAGAAGGGTGAAAGCAAGATTGGAAGTACTTTAAAAGGAATAGGCCCTGCCTACACCGACAAGGTTTCGAGAAACGGACTGAGGGTATCTGACATTTCTTCTGGCCAATTTGACCAAAAATACCAACACCTGCAATCGCTTCACATCGCAACGTTAAAATCTACGGGTTTTAGCCCCGATGATTTCGTGATTGAATCAATGACATTTGGCGAATACCAAAAAAGGTGGCTTGGATCTCTTGAAACCTTGCGCAAAATATCTGTAATTGATTCCGTTTACACCATTAACGAGGCTCTGAAAAATGGCAAGAAAGTCCTTGCCGAAGGAGCCCAGGGAACCCTTCTTGACATTGATTTTGGCTCCTATCCTTTTGTAACATCAAGCAGCACAACAGCAGCGGGAGCCTGCACGGGACTTGGGATAGCCCCATCGCGTATTGGCGAGGTTATCGGGGTTTTCAAGGCATATTGCACCAGGGTTGGAAGTGGCCCATTCCCCACCGAACTGCTTGGTGCCGAGGGCGAACAAATTAGGAAATCGGGATGCGAATTTGGGGCTACAACAGGTAGGCCCAGACGTTGCGGATGGCTCGACCTGCCAGCCCTCAAGTTTGCCGTGATGATAAACGGCGTTACAAGGCTGGTCATGACAAAGGCCGATGTTATTGGAGTTTTCGAAACCGTGAAGGTATGCACTGGCTATAGTTTTCGCGGCAAAAGCGTTGAGTTCTCGAGCTCGGCCATAGACCTAAGCCAAGTAATACCGCAATTTGCAGAGCTTAAGGGGTGGAAAAGCGACCTTCAAAACATCGAATCCTTTGAACAACTGCCAGTAGAGTTGCTCGAATACATTAAATTCATCGAAAATTACGTGGAAGCTCCCGTGGAAATAGTTTCAACCGGTCCGGGCAGGGAGCAGACCATCGTTAGAAAGTGAAGAGTGTAGAACGTACTGGCGTGGCAATTCACATCCTTGCCAATGGCAAACCATGAATATCGAATAAATAAGAGGTAATGGCACAAATTTTAGCGATAAATGGTGAAGTTGATTAGCGAACAATTTAACCACTCCTTTCCTGAATTTTTTCAAATCCTAATTTTTGCTTTCCAATACCTCGCTGCTGGTTACTGATAATGATTTACATTGGTAATTTTTAAATCGAAATTTAAAATTGAAAAGACAATCCTGCTAATACCAAAAAAGAACCAATTGACATGAAAACCTTAACTTACCTAATCGCCATTATTGCCCTGATTGGCTGCAGCAGCAACGAAAAAGAAACCAAAAATTTTATGACAAAACACAGAGAAGCAACTTGGCAAGACCTAAACGATAACGTGTTGAGAATGATCGGCAAGGATTGGATGCTCGTCACGGCGGGCAAGCCTGGCGATTACAACATGATGACCGCAAGCTGGGGGCAAATGGGATGGCTCTGGGAGCTTCCCGTTACCACCATTTATGTTAGACCGCAGAGGCACACACATAATTTTACCGAAAGGGAAGATTACTACACCATTACCTTTTTCAGGGAGGAACACCGAGAAGACTTGAGAAAGATGGGCAGTGTTTCGGGTCGTGATTTTGACAAGATGAATTACGAAAAGCTAACTCCGTTCGTAACCAAGAATGGCTCAATCGGGTTTGAAGAGGCGTACCTGATAATTGAGTGTAGAAAATTGTATTCTACAGTTTTAAATCAAGACAGCTTCCACGATCAATCAGTTGTTGCAGACAAGTATCCGCGCCGAGATTTCCACACGATGTACATAGGAGAGATTACCGGTGTTTGGATAAAGGATTAATTCTGACTCACTTCGGCTCTTAAGCAGAGAAACTACAATTCTCGTGAAAAAGTCACACGTTGGTAAAAACAGATCAAAACCCGAGCATTGTTTGTCGGCAAGGGCAAAACTGTTCGTTGAATCTGAAGGCCTTGCAAAGCAGGGATCTAAAGTATTACTTGCCGTTAGCGGCGGTGTTGACTCCATGGTTATGTTGCACATAATGTCAAAATTGGGTTATAGCACGGCCGTGGCCCATTGCAACTTTAGGCTTAGGGGGCCTGAATCGGATGCTGATGAACGATTCGTGAAACAGGCAGCCAATGAAATGGGAATCGAATATTTTTCGATCGGCTTCGAAACCATGGCCCATGCCAAATCAAACAAACTATCAATTCAGGAGGCAGCAAGAGATTTAAGATATGGTTGGTTTGACCAGATTGCCTTTGACCACGGCTTCGACCATGTTTCAACGGCTCACAATCTAAACGACTCAATCGAAACCTTATTAATAAACCTAACTCGCGGAACCGGGATAAGAGGTCTGGCAGGCATTCCGGCAATAAACCGAAAAATAATCAGACCCTTGCTTTTTGCAACTCGTGCAGAAATTGAAGAATACGCCTCAAAGAATTCAATAAAATTCAGAACCGACTCCAGCAACAACCAATACTGCTACCTTCGCAACAAAATCAGGCACAAGGTAATACCTGTGCTTGAAGAAGCCAACCCTGCTATTTACCGCACCATTTCCGATTTTTTTGGCACGGTTTCGGAAGCAATCGAAATAATTGATAATTACGTGGGGATTCAAAAACTTACATGCGTTAAAAAAAACAACACAGGGTTTGCGATTGATATAGCCAAGCTTTTGAAAACCACCTCGCCAAAGCTTATTTTGTACGAGATGCTGAAAGAAACAGGCTTTTCTCATAGCATTTGCAATGACATGTTCAATTCGTTAACCTTACAATCAGGCAAGGTGTTTTTTTCAAACACACATCGTGCAATCAAGGATAGAACCAAGGTCTTTGTTGAACCCATTTGTAAAACCTCCCTTGATGAAGTTACAATAATTAACGAATCCGCAACAAGTGTTGAAATAGCAGGGCAAAAGTTTTCCCTTGCCAGCTTGCTTTTTAGAAAAGGAGTGCAAGTTCCGGTCGATCCAAACATTGCCTGGCTCGATAAAGGTAAGCTTTCGTTTCCGTTGGAAATAAGAAAGGTGCGCCATGGCGACTCAATGGTTCCAATTGGAATGAAAGGAAAAAAGAAAATTAGCGATATTTTGATTGACCTGAAAATTCCGTTACACGAAAAGGAAAAAGCTGTTGTTTTGGCTTCGGGCAAGCAGATAGTTTGGTTGGTTGGAATGAAGGTTAGCGATAGGTTCAAGATTACTCCAAAAACCAAAGATATTTTTGAAATTGCAAGAAACTGTGATAAATATCATACATAAAGGTTGAAACAATATTAAACCTTGCTGCAAGTTTTGCGTTTTAGCTTCTAGCACTTTATTGCAAACTATTTCCCCCTTTTGGTTTTACAAGGTTGAATTACATTGCAATTTGGTTTTGCCATGGCCCAAAAGATCAAACGAGTCAAAACTTGAAACAATCTCACGCGCCCAATCATGAGAAAGGAAGTGAGTAACAAAATGAGCCGAACCCTGCCATAAAACAAACACGAGAAAAAGATTACTTTTGCAAAAAAATCCAAAACAATCATTTAATAATGAACTTGCCAAAAAAAATCAAAAGCATATTGTTAATTCTTGCTGCAATAGTGGTTTTTCCGACAATGGGAAACAGCCAAATTCTAAACCCGGTTGAATGGAATTTTTCTCGGCAAAAGGTAGCCGAAAACCAATACGAGCTTCAATTTACTGCCACCATCGACAGGGGCTGGGGTATTTATGGAATGACCATGGAGCCAGGCGGCCCTATTCCGACTACCATAAAGATTACCGAGGCAGCAGGGTTTAAAAAAATTGGCAACCTGCTATTCCCAAAACCAGTCGAAAAATTCGACAAGGAATTTAACATGAATGTAACCGTTCATTCCGGAAATGTTGTTTTCAGGCAGGTGGTAGAGGTTTTGAGCAAGGAGCCTGTAACGGTCAGGGGCGAGGTTGAGTTCATGGCCTGCGACGATACACGTTGTCTGCCACCCGTGATTGAAGAATTTGCCATAAGGCTGCCTGGCAGGGTCGAAATTTCGACTGAAGAGGTTGTTGAACCGCCACTAGAGGTAACTCACCGGCTGCCTCATGACGATGAAACAAAAGATGTGGCAAATGACACTATAACTCTTCAAGATTCTGAAAACGACACCTCGGGTAAAAAGTCTTCAAGGCCGAAAAGATCATTTTGGGCAACATTCATAACCGGATTCTTGGGTGGACTGCTGGCCCTGTTAACTCCGTGTGTTTTCCCGATGATTCCTCTAACGGTTAGTTTTTTCTTGCGTAATGCAGGCAACAAGCCAAAGGCTTTCAGGGATGCCATTTTCTATGGCCTCACAATCATGTTTGCTTACGTTTTTCTGGGGTTAGCCATTTCGCTTATTTTCGGAGCCGATGCGCTTCAAAGTCTGGCGGCCAATCCTTGGTTCAACGTTTTCTTCTTCGCACTTTTGGTATTCTTCGCCGCATCGTTTTTCGGTGCGTTTGAACTCACGCTTCCTTCGAGTTGGTCAAACGCACTTGACCAGAAGGTTGACAAGTCGGGTGGACTAATCGGAGTGTTTTTCATGGGGCTTACCTTCGTGCTGGTTTCGTTCTCGTGTACCGGACCAATCGTAGGCTCTTTGCTCGTGGAGGCAGCAACAAGTGGCGACACCTTTGGCCCGGCATTTGGAATGCTTGGCTTTAGTCTTGCACTTGCAATTCCCTTCAGCCTCTTCGCAATTTTCCCTACTGCCCTGCAATCGTTACCCAAGTCGGGCGGCTGGATGAACGTTGTTAAGGTAGTGCTTGGTTTCATAGTTCTGGCATTTTCGTTAAAGTTCTTGGGCGCCGCCGATGCCGTGGCAAAATGGGGCATACTCGACAGGGAAGTCTTCATTACACTGTGGATAGCAATTTTCTTCTTGATGGGAATGTACCTTATCGGAAAAATAAAGTTCTCGCACGATAGCGACCTGAAATACCTCGGTGTGCCAAGGTTGTTTTTGGCAATAGTTACCTTTGCTTTTGTCTTTTATCTAATTCCTGGTTTATGGGGTGCCCCTCTCAAGGCCATTAGCTCTTTCCTGCCCCCGTCCACAACGCAAGATTTTGACCTTACCAAAAGTGCCGCTACAGGTAGTTTAACTACTACATTGACCGGCCAAAGCGCCAAGCAAGGGCCACATGGGTTGGCTCTTTTTACAAACCTCGAAGAAGGATTGGCGGTTGCCCAAAGGGAGGGCAAACCAGTATTGCTCGATTTTACAGGCAATGCTTGCAGCAACTGTAGAAAAATGGAGGCAAACGTTTGGTCTGACCCACGGGTACTCCAACTGCTTAAAAACAATTATGTTATAGTGGCCTTGATAACCGACGACCGTGAGCCGTTACCCGTAGACATGCGCTTTACGTCAAATGCTTTTGGGCGCGAAAGAACAATAAGAACCTGGGGCGACAAACGAAAAGTTTTTCAAGTTGAAAGGTACCAAACCAACGCAATACCTTTCTACGTGGTTGTTGATAGCCAAGGAAATGATTTGACCCCGGGTTATGGATACGACTCTAGTGTTGAAAAATACATCCAATTTCTGCAATCGGGGCTTGAAATGTTTAAAAAACAACAAGACTTAACCCAGGGCTCTCGGGAATAATCAAAATAGCTTCCCCTAATTTCTTCTCTTCAAGGGTTACCTTTTCAATAAAAGACCCTCTTTTCGTGTAAAAAAAAAATAGCTTCGTTGAAAAATAGTTTAAATTTGCAGACCTCATTCGCAGGTTTGTAATTCAATTGTTTCCTTAATGCCAAACACAAACAACCTGATATCCTTGAAGGTACTTATTAGTTACTTTAAGTTGCTGCTTTTGTCAACCCTGTGCTCCTTTGGTGCAGGGGCCCAGGTTATTGTTCCTTTTAACCCCCGTGCCTCTTACCACACACCAAACCGAACAATTTATAACATCAGGGGCGATTTTGCAATGTTGGGGAATAAAAACTTGACCCTTAGAACCTATTTTGATAATGGTGCCAACAGCAACTCGATGATTTACGTGGATGTTGATAACGACCCCAACACAATAAATTCGTCATGGGCAACGCTCCAGTTTTCAGACGAAAACAATGCCAGTCCGGAATGCTCCAAAATTTTATTTGCCGGCCTTTATTGGACCGGAAGAGCCCACGGAGGTAACAATAGCCCAAATAGCTTCACGGTTATTAATCAAGAAACGGGATTAAGTCAAACATTGACCAAGGGTACGGTGTTATTTAAACATGAAGACGCACCCAATTACACCGAAGTTCAAGCCTCCCCCGACCATGCTCGAAACATTTATTTCCCCACCAACGATCATGCAAACATATATTCGGCATTTGCGGAGGTTACTGATTACGTTAGACAATACGGCTTAGGTAAATATTTCGTTGCCGACCTTGCACTTACCGAGGGTCGCGTTCCTGCTCCAGGTCTTTATGGAGGCTGGGGTATGATTGTGGTTTACGAAAATCCGGCGATGAACTGGCGCGACATAACAATTTTTGACGGCCACGGATTTATTGTAGGAAACTCGGAACACTTGCTACCCGTTTCGGGCTTTAGAACCTTGCAGCAAGGGCAGGTAAACTTGAAACTGGGCCTCATGGCAGGCGAAGGAGATAGGACGGGCACCGGTGATTTTTTTTCAATACGGAATGCTGCCGATGACCAGTGGATAAGATTGTCACACTCCGGGAATCAAACAAACAACTTTTTCAACGGTTCGATTCTTACTGGCGGACACCCTCGCAACCCAAACTTGCTTAATAACCTCGGTATGGACGTTGTTATGTTTAACGTACCAAACCCTGATAACTCTATAATCACGAATAATCAAACAGCATCAACATTCCTGTATGGCTCAACCAGTGAAACATACATTATTTTCTGTATTGCAATAGCAACAGATGCCTACATACCCGATGTTGAAGCCTTTCATAGGGTAGAAACCATTGATAATGGGCCTGTTCAACCAGGAGTCCAACTTCAAGTAACTCCGGGCCAAGTAATTGAGTTTTCGTTGGAAATTAGAAACAAGGAACAAGAAGATATTCACAACTTTGCCGTAACAATCCCAATACCCTTTGCCACCACTTACGTTAGCAGCACCGGTGAGTTTTTTCAGGGCATTGCGGGGGGCGCACCAATCCATGACCCTACTGCCGGACCAACCGGCAGCATTATTTGGAATACTGGCACCCTCCCGAAACAATCAAATACCACAAACCTGCTTGCCAAACTTACCTACTCACTTAAAGTAACCGAAGATTGTTTCATCCTTTCCAATCAAAGTTGCAATTTGGAGGTAATTGTTGCCGGGTCAACGAGTGGCCAAGGGGTTACTACAGGTATTTCTTTCGATAACATACCGCTAATTCAGGGATACATTGACGACGGAAGCAACTGCCAAGGCTTCCCGATTACCGACCCAATCAGTTTAGAAATATTTAGAGATGACTTCATAGATGCTTATTGTCAGCCCTTGCAAAACTACATTACCCGGAATTTTGAGTTTTGCAATTTGCCTGGAACAAGCATTCCTTTTGCCCGAGTCAGTGCAAATTTTCCGGCAGGAACCAGGTTTTTCAACACAATAAATCTCGATACCGGCCAACCGACCACAGGAGCAACAGAATACAATATAAACACCGGGTTTCCAATTATTCAGGGCAACCAAAGCTATTTTGCCAGCCCACCCGGAAGCACGAGTTGCTACTGGCAATTTTCAATTTTCGCCGGGCAAATTGAGGTTTCTGACCCCGAAATTAATACTTTTTGTTTCGGCGAGCCCATCAGTATTACAATCTTTACAACCGGCGTAACAAAAGTGGGCCCGACAATTAATTTGCCTGATGGGGTTTCTTTAAGTTACTCCAATAACAAAATAACAATTAGCGGAACACCCGGCAGTGCGGGAACATTTAATTTCATGACAACTCTCGAGGGTGAGTGCGACGGCTTTTTTGCCCGGGGTACCATAGTTATTCAAGACCCAGTTACGGCAGGTCAAATTATTGGAGGTCAAGAAATTTGCCACGGCACCGCCCCTAGCCCAATAACAAATCAAATTAGTGGTTCGGGGAGCGGGCCATTTGCTTATATTTGGCAATCAAGCACCACCGGTGCCAACGGAGTTTTTAACGATATTCCAGGCCAAAGCAATTCAGATTACCAGCCTGGGGCACTTACCCAAACAACTTGGTTTAGGCGCATTACCGTTTCATCCATAAACAGTGTTTCTTGCCAAAGTCAACCCACCAATCCTGTTGAAATAAATGTGGCTAATGAAATACAGTTTTCGGCCTCGGTCTCAAACCGGATAACCTGCCATGATGACCACAACGGCGAAATTACCATTATCGCCACCGGTGGTGACGGAACCTTGCAATACAGCCTAAACGATCAGGATTTTTACACGCAAAATGTTTTCGGCAATTTGCCGCCCGGCCCGCAAGCATATTTTGTGAGAGACCAACGGGGTTGCAAGGTAAATTCGAGCATGTCATTAGAAAATCCACCTTTGCTTGTATTGCAAGCAACCCAAACGGCAATGGTGCGTTGCAAGGGCGAAACAAATGCCTCGGTTTCCCTCTCGGGGAATGGAGGATGGGGCGGTTTAGGCTACAGCAGCAATGGTGTTAACTATGGTACCTCTCAAGTTTTCCAAAACCTTGGTGCGTCAACCTTGACATTCTTTGTTAGGGACGTAGAAGGTTGCACAACCAGCCAAACGTTAGTGATTTCGGAACCCGTAATTGAATTAACAGCCAGATTGGTTGGGCAGAATAATGCTATTTGTCATGGACAGCCCAGTGGCAGCGCAACCGTTGAAGGACTAAATGGATGGGGTGCCTATTCTTATTCCTGGGACACGCAGCCGGCGCAAAATACCGCAACTGCAAACTCCTTGCCCGCAGGTACATTCGTGGCAACAATAACCGACCGGCACGGCTGCTCCACTCAGGTTTCGATTCAAATAACCCAACCGCAACCGGTAATGATAACAAACATCGAGGTTAGCGACGTGCATTGCAAAAGAATTTCGGAAGGAGGAAAAATCACTTTCGATGTTGAAGGAGGTGCAGTTTCACCGTTTACCTTCTTGTGGAGCAATGGACAAACAAATGGTGCCTTGGAGGGAGTGCAGTCAGGAGTTTACTCCGTAATGGTTACCGATTTCTACGGCTGCCGGGTACAACAATCATTTGAGCTTATTTTTTTGGATGAAGACTGCAAGGTTGTGATCCCCCAAGGCTTCTCGCCCAATGGTGATGGAAAGAACGATAGATGGTTTATCAAGAACCTTTACGAAGAACACCCCAACAACAGGCTTAAAGTTTATAACCGTAATGGTAGCGTGGTTTTTGAAGCTGCGCCATATAAGGACGACTGGGACGGAACCCCAAATCGTGGTAATGTTTGGTCAGGACGCAATGGCAAGGTGCCACCGGGTGTTTACTTTTACCAGGTATGGCTCAGCCCCGATGCCAAACCCATTTCGGGTTACCTTTTTGTTTTGTATTAGGGGCACAATTGGGGGGAAAAAAACCCGAAAGCAAAAATATTGCTTATTTTTGCGCATTGCACCGTTAGAGTGAATATTGAAAAAATTGCCTTTAATGAATTTTAAATCCTCGTTGGTGAAAAACATTCGGCTGTTTCTCAAGGTTTTAATGATTTTATTCTTGGTTTTCTGCACAACTGTTGCAGGGGCCCAGGTTATTGTTCCTTTTAACCCCCGTGCCTCTTACCACACACCAAACCGAACAATTTATAACATCAGGGGCGATTTTGCCCTCCTTGGTAATAAGAACCTCTCTCTGGCCACTTATTCAGACGGTGGGAGCAATAGCAACAATATGGTTTATGTTGACGTTGATAATATTCACTCTACTGTTAATTCTTCATCTGCCTCCCTGCAATTTTCTCTTGAAAACGGCGCCGACCCCGATTGTTCAAAAATTATTTATGCCGGACTTTACTGGACGGGCAGGGCTCATACCGGTGCAAGCCCCAATACTTTTTCAGTTGTTAACCCCGCAACAGGGTCAACCGTTGGTTTAAACAAGGGGGTTGTTAAATTAAAACATGCTGATGCAACCAATTACACAACCATTACAGCAAGCCATTCAAACCACTCAACAAACATTTATTACCCTTCGGGTGCTGGTGGCAACATGTATTCGGCTTATGCAGAGGTAACCGACTATGTAAGAGAATTTGGTTTGGGAGAATACTTCGTGGCCGATATTGCCCTAAACCAGGGTAATGGCGGAACAACCGGTTTCTACGGAGGTTGGGGAATGATTGTGGTTTACGAAAACCCGGCAATGAACTGGCGCGATGTAACCATTTTCGACGGGCATGCTTACGTTGCTTCTGGCGGAGGTGCTAACCAACTCCCCATTTCCGGATTTCGCACGGTACAAGACGGGCCCGTTAACTTGAAACTTGGGCTTATTGCAGGGGAGGGTGATTTGGGAGTCATTGGAGACTATTTTCAAATTAGAAATGCAAACAATACTCAATGGGTAACCTTAACCCACTCCGGAAATCTGACCAACAACTTTTTCAATAGCTCCATTTTAACAGGAGGGAATCCGCGAAACCCCAATTTGTTAAACAATCTTGGAATGGATATAGCGATGTTTAACATTCTAAACGATAACAACTTGGTTATTGCCAACAACCAAACCTCAACCACGTTTAGATATGGAACAGCGAGTGACACCTACATTATTTTCATGATTGCAATGGCCGTTGATGCCTACATACCTGACACGGAGGCATTTCACAGGGTAGAAAAAATTGATGGTATTGCTGTTACGCCAGGCGTGGACTTGGAGGTTTCCCCGGGGCAGATAATAGAATTCTCGTTAGAAATTAGAAACAAAGAAGAAGAAGATATAGAGAACTTTGCCGTAACAATCCCAATACCCTTTGCCACCACTTACGTTAGCAGCACCGGTGAGTTTTTTCAGGGCATTGCGGGGGGCGCACCAATCCATGACCCTACTGCCGGACCAACCGGCAGCATTATTTGGAATACTGGCACCCTCCCGAAACAATCAAATACCACAAACCTGCTTGCCAAACTTACCTACTCACTTAAAGTAACCGAAGATTGTTTCATCCTTTCCAATCAAAGTTGCAATTTGGAGGTAATTGTTGCCGGGTCAACGAGTGGCCAAGGGGTTACTACAGGTATTTCTTTCGATAACATACCGCTAATTCAGGGATACATTGACGACGGAAGCAACTGCCAAGGCTTCCCGATTACCGACCCAATCAGTTTAGAAATATTTAGAGATGACTTCATAGATGCTTATTGTCAGCCCTTGCAAAACTACATTACCCGGAATTTTGAGTTTTGCAATTTGCCTGGAACAAGCATTCCTTTTGCCCGAGTCAGTGCAAATTTTCCGGCAGGAACCAGGTTTTTCAACACAATAAATCTCGATACCGGCCAACCGACCACAGGAGCAACAGAATACAATATAAACACCGGGTTTCCAATTATTCAGGGCAACCAAAGCTATTTTGCAATTCCTCCCGGAAACACAAATTGCTACTGGCAGTTTACAATTAGTGTTGGTAATCTCACCGTTTCGGGGCCAGCCGGAAACTTAACGGTTTGTTTTGGGCAGCCGGTTAGCATTACCCATCAAACAACGGGGGCAACAGGCCTTGGGCCAACTCCAACCCTACCAGGAGGAGTTTCGGCAAACTATTCGAACAATAGAGTAACCTTAACCGGAACTCCAATAGATTATGGCAGCCTAAGCTACTCAATACCCCTACAAGGGCAATGCTTGGGTTTTGCAGCGGAGGGTGTCATTGTAGTACAGTCGGCCGTTACAGCAGGCTCTATTGGTTCTGACCAAACCATTGGCTACAATACTGCTCCCCAACAATTGGTAAGCACGGACCCGGGGCATGGAAGTAGCGAAACCATTTCATACATTTGGGAAAAAAGCACAGTAAGCGAAACCAACGGCTTTGCCCCCATTTCTGGAGCAAATCAAGAAACATACGCACCCGGAAACCTTACCGAAACAACTTGGTTTAGACGAACCACGGTTTCAACCCTTAACGGAGTAAATTGTTATAGCGCGCCAACCAACACCGTGCAAATAAGTGTCATAGACATGGTAACCCCGGGCCAAATTGGAGAAGATCAGACCATTTGTTCTGGCCAAACACCCCAGACCATTACCAGCAAAGTTGACGGAACTGGAGGGGGGACAATATCATACAGGTGGGAGCTAAGCACCGAGAGCTATTCCTCGGGTTTTTCGGAAATCGATGGAGAAACCACCCTAGAACTAACATTGAGTGCCCCCCTTTACCAAACTACATGGATTAGGCGTATTACCCTGTCTGACATAGGCGGAATCATCTCCGAAAGCCCGTCGTCAAACGTGGTCCAAATAACTGTTCAGGTTGTTATGGAAGGAAGCATACAAGATGACCAAACAATTTGCAATGGCGGTACCCCCGCCCCGATATATGGAGCAATACCTGACGGCACAAGCGGAGCAATTGAATATGTATGGCAATCAAGCGTTTTGAGTGTATTAGATGGCTTTACCACCATTGATGGGGCAATCCAGAAAGATTTTCAACCCGGCTCACTAACCCAAACAACCTGGGTAAGGAGAATAACAGCCTCAACCTTAAATACGGTTGTTTGCTACAGCAACCCTACCAACGTTGTTGAAATTACCGTTCAGTCTCCTGTTTCAGCCGAACAAATTGAACCGGATCAAGCAATATGCTTTGGCGAAACTCCAAGCCCAATTTTGAGCCCTGCAGACGCTACAGGAAGCGGAACCATTTCTTACATTTGGCAATCAAGCGTTTTGAGTGCATTAGATGGCTTTGCCACCATTGATGGAGCAATCCAGAAAGATTTTCAACCCGGCTCACTAACCCAAACAACCTGGTATAGGCGAATTGCTACTTCAACCCTTAACGGCGTTTCTTGCCAAAGTCAACCCTCCAATACTGTTGAAATAAATGTGGCAAATGAAATACAGTTTTCGGCCTCGGTCTCAAACCTAATAACCTGCCGCGATGACCACAACGGCGAAATTACCATTATCGCCACCGGTGGTGACGGAACCTTGCAATACAGCCTAAACGATCAGGATTTTTACACGCAAAATGTTTTCGGCAATTTGCCGCCCGGCCCGCAAGCATATTTTGTGAGAGACCAACGGGGTTGCAAGGTAAATTCGAGCATGTCATTAGAAAATCCACCTTTGCTTGTATTGCAAGCAACCCAAACGGCAATGGTGCGCTGCAAGGGCGAAAACAACGCGGCAATTGAACTGCAGGGACAAGGCGGATGGGGAACCTACAATTACAGCAACGATGGCAGTTCTTTTAATCCATCACCTGTTTTCGAAAACCTCGGTGCCAATACCTATACTTTTCGCGTATCTGATGCCCAAGGATGCATTGCCAGGGAAACAATCCAAATTACGGAACCTGTTGAAGAACTTGGAGTTGAAATTATAAATAAACGAGATGCCCTTTGCTTTGGGCAAGCAAACGGCCAGGCAACGGCCATGGGTCTTAACGGATGGGGAAATTACTCATACTTTTGGAACACCCAACCCCCTCAAACCACTCAAACCGCTACTGGTTTGAATCAAGGAATGTATCAGGTGCAGGTGCAAGACCTGCACGGTTGCACTGCACTTTTAGAACTGCAAATTTCGCAACCTCAACCGGTTTTGATAGTCAACATCGAGATTTCCGATGTTAACTGCAGGCGCGTTGACCAGGGAGGTGCAATATTCTTCGACGTTGTAGGGGGGGCGGGTTCACCATTTTATTTCTCGTGGAACAATGGCCAAACCAGTGGATTCTTAGAGGGCATACCGCAAGGCAATTACTCCGTAATTGTTACCGATGGCAACGGCTGCAGGGCGGAAGAATCTTTCGTGGTTTTGTTTCTTGAAGAGGATTGTATTGTTCGGATCCCTCAAGGTTTCTCGCCAAACGGCGACGGAGTAAATGACGTGTGGGAAATAAGGAACCTGCTTTACATGCACCCCGACAATAGAGTAAAAGTTTTCAACAGACAGGGAACATTGGTTTTCGAAGCCGAAAAATATGATGACGACTGGAACGGAACCCCAAATCGTGGTAATGTTTTGGTTGGACAAAACGGCAAGGTGCCAACCGGGGTTTACTTTTACATGATCTGGTTTCAGCAGGGGGCAGTTCCCGTTAGTGGCTATCTGGTGATCTCGCATTAAGCAAATTTTGCAATTAATGAATTAATCACGTGTGGCAAATTTTAAAAAATCTAAGACTTTTGAATCCTAACAAGTTTTTATCGAAGGTTGTTTTTTTTGTGATGTTCTGCCTAAGCCTTGCTGCGGCGAAAACGCAAACTTTTTCTGCAAACCTACTTGCAAATCAAACATTTATTAGGCCAACACCAGGAGCTACAGTTTGCGGTGTTGTTTCGTTTGGTACCTTTGTTACGGTTTCTGCTGGAACCAGCACCTACTCGTACGCTACCCAGTCTTTCACCGTGCTTACACCCGGAGAAGTCATAATTGAGGTTGACGCCGGCGCAACCAATATTAGTGACCCGATGCTGATGATTTATAATAATAGCTTCAACCCTCTCATGCCATTAGAACATTTTAGGGTAGGCGATGATGACTCGGGAGCGGGGTTTATGCCACGGATTGCTTGTCAGAATTTTTTTTCACCCGGCACATACATTATTGTGGTAACCACCTATGGTTCGGGAGCCCAATCAGGGGTGGTTAATTTCAATGTTGGGGGGGCAACCCCAGTTATCATTTTGCCTTCTGTTACAACCTCAATTGCAACCTCAATAACTTCGGGAAGTGCCATTTTGGGTGGAACTGTAAATGATGATGGCGGAGCCGATGTTACCGAAAGGGGGGTGGCATGGGGAACCGTTAACAACCCAACAGCTGGCACCGCCATGGGAAATGGTTTGGGTAGTTTCGGCGAAACAATTTCTGGACTTGCTCCAGCAACAACCTATTATCACAGGGCTTATGCAACAAACAGTGTTGGCACGGCCTACGGCCCGCAGCATACTTTCACAACCTTGAGCGCACCATTGAACCCAACGGGCATTTCGTCAACCGATCTGGCTATTTGCCCGGGTGGCAATGTTGAGCTTACAGCCTTGGGTGCCGAGGGTCAGGTTTTTTGGCACACAGGTGGCTGCGGCCAAGATTTGTTTGCAACTGGCAACCCAATAACGGTTTCGCCAACCGAAAACACTACTTACTTTGCCCGAAACTTTAAAAACGATTTGTTTAGTTCTGGTTGTGCATCAATAAATATATCCATTTCTGAACAGCCTTTACCTCCAAATATTTCTAGAATCCCCGATTTTGACAATATCTGCATTGGGCAAGCACTCTCGATCAATACCATTTCTGGAAATGGCGGAGGAAATAATGCAATTGACCAGTACAGTTTTTCAACAGATGGTGGCCTGACATGGAGCGATTGGAGTACAGTGCAGCCTTCTTTTAATGCGGTAATCGGAAACAACCTGATTAGAGGACACCGAATTACATCCGCACCTGGCTGCAACAACTCCCAAATGTCGTTTGTAGGTTGGGATGCTTTTGAGCAACCTTCGGCACCAAGTCTTACGCGCCTTCCCGATATTGATGTGGTTTGCAATAACACTCTGCTTACCGTGGAAGCCACACCAGGTAGCGGAGGCTCAGGCATAATTTACGACCAATATCGGTTTTCTACCAACAACGGGATTACGTGGAGTGAATGGGAGGCCACGGCACCATTGTTTTATGGGGTTGAGGGCACAAGTATTGTTCAAGGTCGCCGGGTAGCCGACGGGTTTGGGTGTTTCGGGGCTGAAACGTCGGTGGCTTGGCAGGTGCTCCCTCCCTTTCAACCTCCCGTGGCGAGCTCCAACCAAATAATCTGCTGGAACTCCGCGCCCCAAGTTATAACGGCTACAGGGGCATCGGGAGGAAACGGACAAGGCTACTCGTACATTTGGCAGGAAAGCAGCGATGGAGATACATGGTATGACATCCCAAACGAGACCACCCTTTCTTTTAACCCTGGCACACTTTTGGCAACCACTTTTTTCAGATTGAAATCAACGGAAAGCAGCCCGTTGAATTGTGCTTACGAGGTATTCTCGAATATAGTTTCCGTTAAAGTGCAACCGGAGCCAAACCCAGGGCAATTATCAATTACAAACGGACAGGCTTCAACAATTTGTTACAATACCCTTGCACCAGTAATCTTAGGCTCAGACGAGCAAGCTGCCGCCTATATTTGGGAAATTAGCACCACCGGGCCAACCAACGGTTTTGTGGCCGACCCCTCTCAACAGGGAAATTCTTTGAACCCGGGTACACTAACCCAAACCACTTGGTTCAGACGAACAGCACTAATTAACTTGGATGGGTTAACCTGTTATAGTTTACCCTCAAACACGATTGAAATTACCGTTCAGCATCCTGTTACGGAGGGAAGCATTTCGGGCCCGTCGGGCGTTTGCAAGGGTAATATCCCAAGCCTAATCACGAACAACGCGTCGGGCCTCGGAAGCGGAACCATATCATATTTTTGGGAAACCAGTATCACAGGACCCTCGGGGGGGTTTGCGGTGGTAGCAAACCAAGGCCAAGACAACCTACAACTCGGGCAACTCACAATCCCAACGTGGATAAGACGAACCACCAAGGCAACCCTCAATGGTGTAACTTGCAATAGCAATCCCACCTCAACCCTTTTTATTGAGGTATTCGAACCCATTGAAATGACAAACATTGAAATTCAGAATGTTTATTGCAGGCTTCCCCAAAACGGAGGTGCTATATACTTTGACCTTACAGGAGGTGTAGCGCCACCGGTATCTTATTTGTGGAGCACCGGACAAAACAATTCATTTTTGCAAGGCGCATCAGTTGGATTACACTCGGTCTTGATAACCGACTCAAATGGTTGCATTTTGGAGACAAGTTTTGAAATTGGCCTCGATGATGAAGATTGCATCCTGAGCATTCCGCAAGGGTTTTCGCCAAACAGTGACGGGAAAAATGACCTTTGGGAAGTTCGCAACATTCTTTTCTTGCACCCCGACAATAGAGTAAAAGTTTTCAACAGACAGGGAACATTGGTTTTCGAAGCCGAAAAATATGATGACGACTGGGACGGAACCCCAAATCGTGGTAATGTTTTGGTTGGACATAACGGCAAGGTGCCAACCGGGGTTTACTTTTACATGATATGGTTCAGCCCCGATGCCAAACCCGTTTCGGGCCAAGTTTTTGTTTCGTATTAATCAAAAATTTTTCATGAAGCCCTCCAAAGGATTTCTCGTTTCTAAATTGATAATCTTTGTCGCCATTTTTGGCTCCTTGGAGTTGGCGGCCCAAGTTCGAGTTCCCTTCGCGCCCCGTGTTTCACCTATTCATCCCTACCCCAACCAAGAGGTTTACCATATCAGGGGCGATTTTACCATTATTGGGAATAAAAACCTGACGCACGACGACCCCACCAGCGACAACAACGGCGGTGAAATGATTTACATGGACGTTGATGCAGACCCAACTACAATAAACTCGTCATCTGCCACATTGCAATTCTCTAACGAAAACAATGCCATTCCCGAGTGCTCAAATATTGTTTATGCAGGTTTGTACTGGACTGGCAGATCACATGATGCTATTAGCCCAAATACTTTTCAGGTAATAAATCCCCACACCAATGAATTGGTGGCTCTTGACAAGGGACGTGTAAGGTTAAAACACCAGGATGCTCCATTTTACACCACCATCACCTCGAACCACGGGAATTATTCTCAAAACATTTACTTTCCAACAAACGCAGATGGCTTTATGTATTCGGCTTACGCTGATATTACAACTTACGTGCAACAATTCGGAATAGGTGAATATACCGTAGCCGACATTGCACTTAGAGATGGCAATGGTGGCGGGGTAGGCTATTATGGTGGATGGGGGATGGTGGTGGTTTACGAGAACTCGAGAATGAAATGGCGCGATATTTCGATATTTGACGGACATGCCTATATCTTTGCAACCAATCCCAACCAGGAAAACTCGGAGATTTTTGATGTTTCTGGTTTTCAGGCCGTGCAGTACGGGCCCGTAAACGTTAAACTTGGGATGATGGCCGGAGAAGGAGACAGGGGAATCGCCGGTGATTTTTTTGATATAATCGACAACAATAACACCAATTGGGTTAGGTTAAACCACGGTGGAAACCAACCAAATAATTTCTTCAACAGTTCAATATTTACAGGTAACAACCCAAGAAACCCGAACCATGCCAATAACTACGGTCTCGACATTTCAATGTTTAACATACCCAATTTTGGGAACAGCATTATTGCCAACAATCAAACCTTCACCAGATTTAGGTACGGCACCTCGCGCGACACGTACATCATTTTTTTCATTGCAATGGCCGTTGATGCCTACGTGCCAGACATTGAACCAATGCACCAAATCACACAAATAAACGGTTTGCCATACGACCCCGATTTTCCTGTAGCCGTTGAACCCGGACAAGAAATGGAGTTTAAATTGGAAATCAGGAATCGCGAAACCGAGCCAATAAACAATTTCGTTGTTAATATTCCCCTTAGCTTTGCCGCAGAATATGTAGGAAGCTCGGCCGAATATTTTTATGGCCTATCCGGGCCTCAAGCATATCTTGACACCAGCAGCCCGGGTGTCGAAACAATTGTCTGGAACGTCGGCCACTTGATCTTACCGCCCAACCCCGGCCAATTGCTTGCACGACTCACTTACACGTTAAGGGTAACCGAAGACTGCTTCATCTTGGCAAACCAAAATTGTAAACCCAGGGTATCAATGCAAGGCTCTATAAGCGGTATTGGCCAAATATCGCAAATTCCATTTTCAAACAAACCCTTCATTCAAGGTTATGTTGACGGCGGAAACTGCGATGATGAGCCAATTAGCCAACCCTTGCATATTCAGATTAACCGCCAACAATTCATCGACACCAATTGTACACCATTGGAAGATTTTCAATCAAAAACCTTCAATTATTGCCGGGGCAGCAATGCATTTATTCCTTTTAACATTATAGACCAGCCGTTTATGCCAGGAACTCGTTTCTTTTCATCAATTGATCAAAGCACGGGCCTCCCAAGTTTTTCAGCAATAGAGTTCACCCCAACCAATTCCTTTCCGACAACCATGGGGCAAAATTTTTATTATGCAAAGCCACCCGGCGATTCCGACTGCTGGTGGCCAATAGAAGTCAATGTCTTTAACAGCACAACCACAAATAACCAACCCCAGACTTTTTGCTTCGGCGAAAACTTTGAATTGACCCACAACACGAACGATATTGTATCGCTTGCAAACACAACAGGGTTGCCAGCCGGGATCAACGCTACCCTCGAGGCAAACAACGTTGTTTTGGCTGGAATATCTAGTGAATCAGGAAGATTCAACTACACCATAAATCTTGTTACACCCTGCGAAAACATTCCTCAAATTTCGGCCACGGGAACCATAATAATTCAAGACCCTGTAAGAAGCGGAATTATTGGCAATAACCAAAATTGGTGTCCAAAAGTATTGCCCGATACAATAACCAGCCTTCAAGATGGTCAGGGCAGCGGCGAGGTCTCTTACGTTTGGGGATATAGTCAATTCGAGAATGCCCCGGGTTTCATTACAATACCAGGTGCAACCTCGACAAGTTATTTTCCGGGCACGCTTTCAACTACAACCTGGTTTTGGCGAACCACCCTTTCGATGCAAAACGGAATACTTTGTTCGAGCGAGCCCACCCAACCGGTGGTAATTCGATATCACGACTCAATTGTTTTGAAAGACATACAGGTTAATCACGTTCACTGCAAGGCTCCCATCAACGGCGGAGTAATTAGTTTCGAGATCGGCGCGGGGCCAAAACCGCCGTTTTCCTTCTCCTGGAGCAACGGAAGCCGGGAGCAATCAATCGCAGGGCTCGAACCAGGCTACTACACCGTTAGCATTACCGATGCAAATCAATGCAATGTTGAAGAGGAGTTTTTTGTCAGATTCCTTGACGAAGATTGCTTGGTGCTAATCCCCCAGGGGTTCTCGCCAAACAACGATGGGTTTAACGACACTTGGATTCTTGGAAATCTCACAAGCGAGCATCCCGCAAATATCGTGAGAGTTTACAACCGTCAAGGAACCTTGGTTTACGAAGAGTCGCCTTTTGGAAATGGATGGGATGCCAAGCCAAACCGAGGCAACATTCTGTTTGGAAACGACGGCAAGGTGCCAACCGGGGTTTACTTTTACCAGATATGGTTCAGCCACGATGCCAAACCCGTTTCGGGCTACGTTTTTGTTTCGTATTAAAAAATTGATGTACCTTTGAACCTCTATTTTAGTAAAAAATGAAATTGAAAGTTCTTGCCATAATTGTCCTTGGGCTTTTGGTTCTTGAAAAAGGTAATGGCCAGCAGATGCCTATTTACGGCCAGTACATTTTCAACAGCACCGTTATAAACCCTGCCCATGCCGGAACCGGAAAGGAAGATTCATTTGGCATGCTTGCCCGGTATCAATGGCTGGGAATTAAAGGGGCTCCAATAACTCATTCGGCTTACTTCAACACTAGGTTACCTTCAAATTTAGGTTTTAGCGCAAGTTTATACAACGACATTGTTGGCCCGATTACCGATGTAACCACCCAGGCAGATTTGGCATATAGAGCTCGGATCACCGAAAGTTTATTTGTCTCGTTCGGAATTAGGGCAATGGCATCATATATTTATTTTGACATGCTTGGCCTGCAAGACATCACCGACCCAACAGACCCTAACTTCAGCGAAAACTTTTCGTCAGGCATTCAACTCAATGCAGGAGCTGGGTTACTGGCTTACAACAAGACATTCTTTTTTGGGGTTGCGGCACCCAAGATTCTAGCAAGGAGCGTGTCCACAACTCCGGCCAGCCCATCAATAACAACTCCAGGGGAAATTTACGCGGTTGCTCGAACGTTCGTTGCATACACCGGAAATACCTTTACAGTTTTTGACTACAGGCGCAACGACAAGCTCGAATTCACGCCAAGCGTATTATTCAGATTAACCGATGCAGCTCCTTTACAGCTTGACTTGAATGCCATTTTCACCTATCGAAACGTTTTTGGTTTTGGACCCATGGCTCGCACGAGCTTTTCTGATACCGGCAGTGGTTTTGATTCCGTTGGGTTTTTGGTGGCAATACAACTTAACCCAAACTGGCACCTGGGATACATGTACGAGTTGCCAACAAACGATTTGAGAGCCTCAACAAAACAAACCCACGAACTATCGCTTCGCTATTCTTGGGGCAAGGGTAAGGAAAGAATTGGGGTGGCTCGGTGCTTTAATTGAAATTTTGCCCTGTAAAATGTAAAAAACTGACCAGTTCGTATAATAGAAAGGGTCAGTTTTTTTGCTAATCCCTAATAAAGTAAACTTCGGTTGCTTCGCAGGGCACTTGCAATGGCATTCCTAAATCCGTCTGATGTACGAAGAATCATTTCGACCTCGGTTGGGAAAATGGCCGGTTTTATGTTTATCTGCTTCAGGGTTTCTTCATCCAGTGCATTAATATCGCCGATAGCACGTGCCGAAACATGATTAAAATTGCTGGAAGCACCAAGTGGCTCGCGCTTAATCAGTTTGTTTGGATTTGCAGAAAAAATCTCCAAATCGCCTTCCATGACAATTGATTTATGCTGGTGGGTTTCAACCACCGCGCAAGCTAAGGTCTTGAACTTGGGTACTTTAATATCGTTGCCCAAAGAGTCCTTCTTGACATTGCCATTTGCATCGAGAACGTAATTAAACCCATCCTCCACTCTTTTGGTAACCTGACGGTCTTTGGTTTGAGTTTGATCGGGCGAAACCGCTATCCTCCTAATATTTACAACCATGTAGTAGTCAAAATCAATGCTCTTGTCAAGATCACTGTAAAAAAACTCTAACCAGTTATTTTCGAGCCTTCTCCGATCAACGGTTAATAGCCCCTGCACGTATTCTTGAGGCAAGTTTAAGTGAGATTGGTTGTTTATAGAAACCAAAACTCGACTAACGCCTTGATGTCTGGCCTCAAACAACAAAGAGTCAACCTTTTTGTAGTTCCCCGCAAGCTCCTTTACCCTCGAAAAAGCCATGAAAGCATCCCTTTTCGATTGTTTTTCGTTGCGACGAATCAGATTCAACCCGGTTTGGTAATGATGTTCCGTGGCAGCCGACTTTGCGTTTATTATTTTTTCATCGTAATCTATGTAGGCAAATTGAACAAGCCGATCTTGAAGCCCAAGGGGTGTAACTGTCCTGACAAGAGTTTGCCTCCGCTTCATTTTCAAAAACAAGTGCACAACCTCATCCATATCTCGCGGATTACCCAATCTTTCAAGAAACCTAATCCGCTCGTAATCTTGCTCGTTAGCAATTTTATAAGCTCTTTCCAAAACAAGGATCTCCTTTTCTTTGGCTGGGTTTTTCATCAGAGACCTGACGCTTTTTTCAATGGCACCATCGTAATCGCCTCTTTGAAGTAGTTTGCTTGATGTGGCACAACCGAAAAACAACAACAACAAGGTAAAAAAAGTAAAATTCTTCATGGTATTGGTTTTTTGCTAAAAATGTATTTATTATCAATCATCACACAGACAACTTTTGTTAAAACCGCTTCAAACAGTGTGCCAAAAGTTTTTAATCTCATGAAACCTCTTTAGGACCGCACCCCGGGATATCAATTAAACGCGATAATTAACCCCATTTGCCTCCATAACTTCCATGTACAGAAACAAAGCAGCCTCGTTTCTGGCGTCAAACAATAGAATTAAAATCTTTAGGCATTCGCCTTTCGCCGTTTTCGGTTATTGTTAAACGCAACAAGTCAAGTCGCTGCAAATCACTATTCACCCTTACCCGATGACTCATCGTCGTACCATTTGGCGTACTTAATGTAATTGGTCGAAATGCGATCGAGCAGATGCCCGGTAAGCTCTTGGTTTATTGACTTAATTTTCTTGGCAGGCACACCCGCGTAAACACTACCTGGCTCGATAACGGTATTTTCGAGAACTACCGATCCGGCGGCAATAATCGAGTTTTGACCAACCACGGCATTGTCCATGACAATTGCTCCCATACCAATCAAAACATTGTCGTGAATGGTACAACCGTGCACTATGGCATTGTGGGCAATGGAAACGTTGTTTCCAATATTGGTGGGCGCTGTTTCATAAGTGGCATGTATTACCGCCCCGTCTTGAATATTAACCTTGTTGCCAATTTTAATGTAATGAACATCGCCCCGAACCACCGCATTGAACCAAACGCTACAATTGTCGCCCATTACCACATTGCCAATTATAGTGGCATTGTCGGCAATGTAACAATCATTTCCAAACATTGGGGTAAAACCCCTCAAGCTCTTAACTATAGCCATGGCATTTACGCAAAGCTGCAATATTACTGCAAATATACTGCAAAACAAACAAAAATTTTACTGTTAACGTCAAAAGTTTACTTCGCGTAAAAAACCACACTCGCAATTTTTCAATTTTTTTTCAATTACTTGCTGCTCTATTATTACAATTACTATTTTTGACGTTCAAAACACGCCTCTTTTTTTAGGAAGCTGGATTAATAGTTTTACAGAATAAATGAGCAAGTTGCAAAAAAAAGCAAATAACCCCTTGTCAGAAGAAGCTTGGCTAAAACTCAAGAGAGGCAAGCCAGATGAAGCGCTGGAATTGTTTGAGGAAATTCTGGAGGATGACAACAAAAATGCGGATGCCCTTTACGGAAGGGCAAGTGTCAATTTTTTAATTGACGAGCCCGAAAGAGCCATCGAAGACCTTTCGGCGGCGTTGAAGATAGACGAAAACCACCAAAAGGCCCTACACCTGCGAGGCTTGATTAATGGAAGCGAAAAAAAATACAAGGACGCCATTAAAGACCTTAAAAAGGTCGTTGATATTGACAAAACAAACTTTGAAGCAATCGTTGACTTGGGCGGAGCGTATCTGGTCGAACAAGACTATGCCAGCGCCATGGCAGCTTTTGAAATGGCAATAAAAAACAATTGCAAACGCCCCGATGGACACCGTGGGCTCGGAATTGCCCACCTTTTCGAAAACAATCTCGAAAAAGCAACAGAAATGCTCACCAAGGCCCTTGAAATTGAAGCTTCCGACGTTGTTTCACTTCTTGCCATTGCCGAAACCCATTTTTTAAACAACAATCCCGAAAAGGCCAAAGAATTTATTTACAAGGCCAAGGAAATCAATAAAGATATTCTTTCGGCCAAAGCCAAAAAGCAATCAGATTACGACGAATTTGATGATGACGACAATGACAATGACGCGGCTGAGGACTTTATAGACCCAGAATTCGACGACTAAATTCTTGGTCTTAACAATTGGCAGAATAATCATTGGCAAGGTATTGGGCAATCAAAACAAGAAGAACCATAATACTTTTTAACAAATGAGGAAATTACAAACCATATTCCTTGCGTGGCTTTATTGTGTTTCGACACAAGCCCAGGAGGTATCCAAAAGACCTCTAACGCATGAAGATTATGATTCCTGGAAAACCTTGGAAAACATCATTTTCTCAAGCGATGGCAATTGGCTTGCCTACGAATTAAACCCCCAGCAGGGCGATGGAAACCTGGTTCTTTTCAACGTGGAGACAAAAACCCAGAGGGTGTTTGCTCGTGGATACGATGCAGTTTTTTCAAAAGGAAGCGGCTTCCTTGCATTCAAGATCAAGCCTCCTGAAAGCATGTTGCGCAAGGCAAAGGTCGAGAGAAAAAAGCGTGAAGAAATGCCCAAGGATAGCCTGGCAATTTTTAACTTGAAATCACAAGACCTTGAGCTGATTCCCGAATTAATTGATTTTTCCGTCACCGACGAACCGTCCGATTGGATGGTGTATCGTTTCGAAGTTGAAGAAAAAAAGGCAAGTAAAGAGGAGGTCAAAGAAACCCAAAAGGTTGAAGAAAACAAAGAAAACGAGGTAAAGAAAGACACCATACCCGCCCGGGGCGCACGAGCCAAAAGACCCCAAAAAGAAAAGGTTCTGGGGGCTTACAATCCACTAACAGGTCATAGGGAATTGATAGAAAAGGTCGAAAACTACGTTATTTCTCCCACTGGCAAGTTGGTGGCGGCAGTGGTGGAAACAAAAAAAAACGACTCGCTCAAAACAAACACTGTTGTTGCCTTCGACACCAGCCTGCTTCAAAGAAAAACAATTGATGAATCTCGAGAAGGCGACCTCATACAATTGAATGTTGACTTTTGGGGCAACCAGCTGGCGTGGCTTCATAGTGCCGATACCACCAGTGCCAAGGTATATGATCTTTGGTTATGGGCAGATAAAGACAAGCAGACACGGAAAGCAATTGGTAAATCAACAGTGGGAATGCCCGTTGGACATGGCCCCGGCGAACACTCAAGACCATTTTTTTCGAAGAATGGAAGGCGCCTATTTATGGGAACCTCCGAAATTCCCGCAAACGAACCAAAGGACACTTTGCTTGGTGAAGAAAAATACTCACTTGACATTTGGCATTGGAACGAGCCATTAATTCAACCCCTTCAGGCCAACAGGCTCAGAAGCCAAAGAAACCGAACATTCACGACAGTTTACCATTTAAGAGAAAAAAAACTCGTTGGGTTGGCCGATGAAACCATACCTTTTGTCTCATTTGACCACCACGGCGAAGGTGACGTTGCCTTGGGACTTTCTCCGACACCCTACCTAAAAATGACCGACTACTCGGCAGGATCGTTCAACGATATTTACCAGATTGACCTTAGAAACGGACAAAGAACCCTGGTTGCCGAAAACATAAGGTCGCAGGTAAGAATTTCGCCCGGGGGGAGATTCATAACCTGGTTTGACCCAGAAGGAATGAGTTGGATGGCGCACGAACCAAGCACCCAGCAAACTAGAAATATTACATCAATAATCACCGTGCCCCTTTTTGATGAAGAAAACGACCAACCTGCCCCTCCTCGACCACACGGAGTGGCAGGTTGGTTCGAAAACGATTCGTTTGTTTTGATAAACGACAAGTATGATGTTTGGAAAGTGGACCCATCAGGACGAAAAAATCCGGAAAACATAACCCTTGGAGTGGGGCGGAAGGAAAACATAACATTTAGAATTCTGAGCCTCGACAGAGAGACCCCTTTCATTTCGGGAAATGAAACGATTTACTTTAGTGCCTTTAATAATAATAACAAGAAAGCTGGTTTTTATGCTTTGACAAACAGCGGGTTTAAAACTTTGATAATGGCCGATGCCTCTTTTGGAAACCTGATAAAGGCAAAGGATGCCGACAAGTTTGCCTGGCGAAAAGGCACCTTTACACACTTCAACGACATTTACACGAGCGGGACCAATTTTCAGGAATCTTACAAGGTTTCAAACGCCAATCCCCAGCAAGAAGAGTTCTTGTGGGGAACCGTGGAGTTGGTACATTGGATCGATTTCGAGAATCAACCTAAACAAGGGCTTCTTTACAAACCCGAAAACCTCGACCCAACCAAGAAATATCCTATGCTGGTGTATTTTTACGACACCTCGTCAAACGGGTTACACGGCCATTCAATACCAACACCAAGCCGGTCAACAATAAATAGGCCTTACTGCACTAGCAACGGCTACGTGGTTTTCATTCCCGACATAACATACAAGGTGGGCTTCCCCGGAGAAAGTGCTTTCAACTCAGTAGTAAGCGGCACAAAGGCAATTGTTGAACGATACCCTTTTGTTGACAGGAACAACATTGGCCTTCAAGGCCAGAGCTGGGGCGGGTATCAAATTGCCTACCTGGTAACTCGCACCAAGATGTTCAAGGCGGCAATGGCCGGGGCACCGGTGAGCAACATGGTTAGTGCTTACGGCGGAATAAGGTGGGAAAGTGGTAGAAGCAGGCAATTCCAATACGAGGAAACACAAAGCCGAATCGGGGGTACACTTTGGGAAAAACCATTAAGGTACATTGAGAATTCTCCGGTTTTATTCGCCGACAAAATTGAAACTCCCCTGCTGATAATGCACAACGATGATGATGGGGCAGTGCCTTGGTACCAAGGGATTGAGCTTTTCATGGCCATGCGACGCCTCAACAAGCCAGTTTGGATGCTGGTTTACAATAACGAAAAGCACAATCTAACCCGGTGGCCAAACAGAAAGGATCTATCGATTAGGATGTACCAGTTTTTCGACCACTACCTGAAAGGAGCCCCGGCCCCCTTTTGGCTAAAACACGGAATACCTGCAACTCAAAAGGGCAGAACACACGGATACGAATTAATTATTAACAAATAAAAATATGGCAAAGAAAGAAAAATTTAAAGGTTTTTTGGGATTTGTTGAGAGGGCAGGAAATGCTTTACCGCATCCGGCAAGTCTTTTCATTATACTGGCACTTTTAGTTCTACTAATCTCTTGGTTGGGATCCCTGTTAGGATGGAGCGCCACGAATCCAGCCACCGGAGCAGAGGTGAAGATTGTTAACTTCCTTTCAAAAGAAGGCTTGCATTCCGTTATTAATGGAATGGTAAAAAACTACACGGATTTTGCCCCACTGGGAATTGTTATGGTTGCAATGCTTGGGATAGGGATTGCAGAGGCAAGTGGGCTAATAAGTGCTTCAATCAGATTACTTGTATTAAAGGCACCTCCAAGGCTGGTTACCTTCGTTATTGTGTTTGCTGGCATATTGTCAAACATTGGTTCTGACCTTGGTTACGTTCTTATAATCCCCATGGCGGGTGTAATTTTTCACTCCCTTGGCAGGCATCCCATTGCAGGTATGGCAGCCGCTTTTGCCGGCGTTTCTGGTGGGTTTAGTGCCAATATTTTTATCGGAACCATAGATCCAACATTGGCTGGCATCTCAACCGAGGCAGCACAAATACTTGACAAAACTTACCAGGTAACTGCTACTGCAAACTACTATTTTATGGCTGCATCCACATTTTTGATTGCATTGGCCGGAACAATAGTTACAGAGCGTTTGGTAGAACCTCGACTGGGAAAATACAAGGGTGAGGTGCCGCCAGAAGACCTCAACCCACTTGACCCCACTGAGAGAAAAGCCTTGAAATGGGTTCTGGTTGCAATAGGTGTGTGGGTTTTGATATTGGTAATGACTCTATTGCCCGAAAATGGAATTTTGAGGGGTGAGGATGGAAGGATTTTGAGATCCCCGCTACTAGGCAAAGGTTTCATTGCTTTTTTGTTTGTTTTCGCTGGGTCAATAGGTATTATTTATGGATTTGGTACCGGAAAATTTAAAAATGATGCCGATGTTGTTAAGGGTATGGTGTCGAGCCTTAAATCATTGGCCGCCTTTCTTGTTTTGGTTTTCTTTGCGGCACAGTTCGTGGCATACTTCAGGGATAGCAATCTTGGGTTGATTATTGCAATTAACGGTGCCGAAATTTTACAGCGCCTTAACCCGCATCCAGCTATCTTGATAGTGCTATTTGTTTTGCTGTCGGGTTTCATTAATTTGTTCATGGGTAGTGCCTCGGCAAAATGGGTAATACTCGGCCCTGTTTTCATTCCGATGTTTATGATTATTGGATACTCCCCTGAGCTAACTCAAGCATTGTACCGTATCGGTGATAGTGTTACCAACATCATTTCGCCAATGATGAGCTTCTTCGCCCTGATTATTGTTTATTTTGAAAAGTATGACTCCCGAGCCGGTATCGGAACATTGATTTCGACAATGCTACCTTACTCGTTCGTGTTTTTTATTCTTTGGACCCTTCTTATTATTGCGTGGGTTATGCTCGGAATACCGCTCGGACCAGAATCAGGGCTCTTTTATCCGTAAATCGGTTTTGTCAAAATACTAATTTTACTTAAAATCATGAATAAACCCAAGCCAGAAAAGGCATACAAGAATCTTGAATTTTTAAACTCGCCCGATGCAAGAGGCTTAAGGATAATGGCCGAGTTTGTAGAGCCATTAACACGATTTCGCAAGCATAATGTTGAGAACTCAATTGTAATTTTTGGGTCGGCGCGTACTCTTCCGCGCGAGGAAGCCACGAAAAACCTTGCCAAATTAGAGAAGCAGCAAAACCCCGACCCCAAGGAGGTGAAGAAAGCCAAAAGAATGCTTGAAAACTCTCGCTACTACGAAGATACCTTGGAGTTGGCACAAAGGCTTGCCGAATGGTGCAAGATTAACTGCCCCCCCGAAAAAATGTACTTTATCAGTTCGGGTGGCGGCCCGGGAATCATGGAAGCAGCCAACAAAGGTGCACACTTGGCAGGCACCAAATCAATAGGATTGAACATAAGCCTTCCTTTCGAGCAGTTTTGCAATGAATACATCTCCGACGAGTTAAACTTTGAATTCCATTACTTCTTCATGAGAAAGCTTTGGTTTTCGATTTTCTCAAGGGTAGTGGTGATCATGCCTGGTGGGTTCGGAACCCTCGACGAAATGTTCGAAATTCTTACCCTTGTTCAAACAGGCAAGATGCCAAAGAACTCCAAAATAGTCATGTACGACCGCAAGTTCTGGGATCAGGTTGTAAACATTGAAGGTCTTCTCGACAATTACAACATTTGCGAGTCTGACCTTGACCTTTTCAAATGGTGCGATACCGTTGACGAGATGTTTGATGAAATTACCACTTTCATAAAAGGCCAAATCGGGCAATAACCCCGCTTTGGCCTTTTAGGGCATGAAAAAGGATGGGCAGCATTGTTTTGCAGCACATTACCCTTTTCATTACCATACTATAATCATTTCTTCATCTCGGCATAATACTTGTAAAAGTACGGAATGGTTTCAATACCGTTAAAAAACTGCTCCAGGGCGTAACTTTCGTTTGGCGAGTGAATTGCATCTGACTCAAGGCCAAAGCCCATCAAAATCGACTTAACTCCAAGCGCTTTTTCGAACAAAGAAATGATAGGAATGCTACCGCCGCTTCTTACCGGAACGGGAACTTTGCCGTAAATGGTTTCATAAGCCTTGCTTGCAGCCATGTAAGCAATGGTGTTGGTTGGAGAAACATACCCCTCGCCACCGTGCAAGAAGTCAACCTTTACCTTGACTGTTTTGGGTGCTATTGACTCGAAGTGATCTTTAAATAGTTGGGCAATTTTTACTGAACTTTGGTGGGGCACCAACCTCATGCTAATCTTTGCTGAGGCCTTGGACGGAAGGACGGTTTTGGCACCCTTGCCGGTGTAGCCACTCCACATACCGTTCACGTCGAGGCTGGGCCTAATACCGGTGCGCTCCATTGTAGAATACCCCGCCTCTCCCTCAACCTCTTCAATATCAAGCAATTTCTTGTACTTTTCCATGCTGAAAGGCGCACGTGCCATTTCCGCTCTCTCCTCCATCGATAGTTCTTCAACATCGTCGTAGAAACCCTTAACGGTGATCTTCCCGTTATCATCGATCAAAGAGGCAATCATTTTCGCTAAAACGTTGGCAGGGTTTGCCACTGCACCGCCAAACAAACCGCTGTGAAGGTCGTGCGACGGACCGGTAACCTCAACCTCGCAGTAAGCAAGCCCCCGCAAACCAGTTGTAATTGACGGTATGTCGGGGGCTATCATACCGGTGTCGCTAACCAATATCACGTCGCTCTTGATGAGTTCCTTGTTTTGCTCGCAGAACTTGCCGAGGCTTGGAGAACCAATTTCCTCCTCGCCTTCGATCATAAACTTAACATTGCAGGGCAACTGATTTGTTCTTACCAAGTATTCGAAAGCCTTAATATGCATAAAAGCCTGGCCCTTGTCGTCGTTGGCTCCCCTTGCGTAAAGCCGGCCATCACGTACTTCTGGTTCAAAAGGCGGACTAACCCACAAGTCCAGGGGCTCGGCTGGCTGAACGTCGTAGTGCCCATAAACCAATACCGTGGGAAAACTAGGGTCAATTATTTTTTCGCCGTAAACCACGGGATGGCCATCGGTATCACAAACCCTGGCAATATCGGCCCCATCGGCCACCAGCTTGTCTGCAACCCACCGGGCGCATCGATACATGTCGTCCTTATGCTCTTCCTTTGCACTGATAGATGGAATGCGAATCCACTCGCACAACTCGGCAACAAAACGGTCTTTGTTTTGGTCAATGTAACTCTTGAGGTCTTTCATCAAAAAATGTTTTTGTGGTTATTTTTGGAATTGTGAACTTACGGGGGCAAATATATGAAAAAAATGGCTTGTTGGGTTTGGGAAGTTTTTTGGGTTGATTTGTGAAATGGATAACAGTTTTAGTGGCACTTGCGAATTGTAAATCATGTTCTTTCGGTTTTACCCACAAAGCCCACCATCACCACCAATGTCTTGTTTTTTGGAGCAGTTTGATAATTAATTATAGGGCTTCGACAACCAAGGCATTGCGTTCCAACAGACCCCGGCTGGCGTCTTTTCTGATTAGACCACCAGTCTGCTCACGGGGGCAATAATTTAACCAAACCCTTATAATGTGATAAATCGCGTCTCCTCAAACCACCAATTGCTATTCGCCGTTCATTTTTCACCCTGCGCTTTCTTGCCCCCATCCAATCCAGGTGTCCATTTCGCGACGTTCTTTTTTTGTAGGGCGGCCCGAGCCTCTCGGACGTGGTTTGAACAGTTCGTCCTTGAGTTTAATTTTTTCCAATTCTTCGGCGGGGGTAAGGTCTTCAAGCAATTGGCTGACCAACTTGGCTCCAACTCGGTTATGTTGTATTGAAAGTACCCTCAATGTTTTGGTAATCGGGCCAATCTGAACAGTAATGACAACATTGGGCACCACGTCACGGCTTGGTTTCACGGCTGAGCCATTTACCTTGACCTTTCCGGCAATGCAGGCCTGGGTTGCCATGCTGCGTGTCTTGAAAACACGTGCCACCCAGAGCCACTTGTCAATTCTCAAATCCTCCTTGGCTTTCATTGAAAGAACTATTTGCTCCTGAAGTAGATTCGCATGGGTACACCCGAAAAATTCCAGTTTTCGCGTATCTTGTTTTCTAAGAACCGCTGGTAATGCTCCTTTACGTATTGAGGCAAGTTACAGAAAAATGCAAATGACGGGTAATGTGTTGGCAGCTGGGTTACGTACTTTATTTTTATATACTTGCCCTTGGTTGATGGCGGTGGGGTTTTTTCGATGATGGGTAGCAACACCTCGTTTAGTTGGCTCGTGCTAACCCTGCGGAGGCGATTGTTGAAAACCTCAATCGCCATTTCCATGGCCTTAAAAATTCTTTGCTTGGTAAGTACCGAGGTGAAAATTATCGGAACATCGCTGAATGGTTTGATGGTTTCCTTGATTCGAGTTTCGAATTCCTTCATGGTCTTGTGGTCCTTTTCAACCAAATCCCATTTGTTCACTATTATCACTATACCCTTGTTGTTTCTAGCGGCAAGTCCAAACACGTTTAGGTCTTGCGATTCGAACCCCTGCGAGGCGTCCACCAAAAGCAAGCAAACGTCGGCATGTTCTATTGCTCGCACCGACCTCATGACCGAGTAAAACTCTATATCCTCGTTTACCTTGCCCTTCTTGCGAAGCCCGGCTGTATCAACAAGGTAAAAGTCGAAACCGAAAGCATTGTATCTCGTGAAAATGGAATCGCGCGTTGTACCAGGTATGTTTGTTACTATGTTGCGCTCCACGCCCAACAAGGCGTTTATCAGTGATGACTTACCCACGTTGGGGCGGCCAACCACGGCTATGCGAGGCAGGTCGTCATTGGGCTCCTCGGCAACGGTCTTGTCGAGGGCATCAACCACGGCGTCTAGCAAGTCGCCCGTGCCACTGCCGCTAATCGACGAAATGTTGAAAACCTCGCCCATCCCCAACCGGTAAAAAACTGCCGCCTCGGCATGGTGCTTGGTGCTGTCAACCTTGTTGGCCACAAGAAATACTTTCTTGCCCGAACGTCTGAGCATTTCGGCAACATCCTCGTCAAGTGGGGTAACCCCCTCTTGGTTATCAACCAAGAAAAGAATTACAGAGGCTTCGTCAATGGCAAGGCTTATTTGTGCTCTTATCTGCTCTTCAAAAACATCGTCGGAACCAAACACGTAACCACCGGTGTCAATAACCGAAAACTCTAAACCGTTCCAATCGCTCTTGCCATAGTGCCTGTCTCTAGTTACACCGGCGGTTGGGTCAACAATCGCGGTTCTTGTTTTGGTAAGCCTATTAAAAAGAGTTGACTTGCCCACGTTGGGCCTGCCAACTATCGCTACAATGTTTGCCATTTTGTTCGTTTTGAGAAAACAAAGGTACTAAAACTTGCCGAAACTCGCGTTTTCCGTCAATCCTCCAATTCGCATGGTAGATCGAGGTATTGCACCTCGACTTTCGCTAGGTGTAAAATTTGTTGATGAATTGGGGGCAAGGGCTATTTTTCAAGATACCCGAACCGCTTCAACTGCGATTCATCTTCGCGCCAATTCTTGTTCACCTTGACGTGCAACTCCAGATAGACCTTCTTGCCCGTGAACTTTTCAATGTCTTCCCGGGCTTGAGTACCCACTCTCTTGAGCATGCTGCCCTTGTGACCTATGATTATGCCCTTCTGGCTCTCGCGCGATACATATATAATACACCTAATCCTCGAAAAGTCATCACCCTCCTCAAACGACTCTACCATGACCTCGACGGAGTAAGGAATCTCCTTTTGGTAGTTAAGCAAGATTTTCTCGCGCACTATCTCGTTAACGAAAAAGCGGGTCGGGCGGTCTGAAATGTCGTCCTTCGAAAAGTATGGTTGCGATTCGGGGAGCAACTCAATGATCTTTTCCAAAACCCTGTCGAGGTTAAAATTCTCCAGGGCCGATACCGGCAATACCAACCACCTGGGGTGTCGCTCTTCCCAATGCCTTATTTTTGTTCTCACAATCTCTTGGGTTGCCAGGTCAATCTTGTTGATGAGCAACAAAACGGGCACCCCCATGGCTTCAACCTGTTCGATTAATTCGGGGTGGTCAAAATCGTTATCGAACTCCGTTAGTAAAATGAACACATCGGCATCGACCACCGTTGACTTCACCGCCTTCATCATTGCCTCCTGGAGTTTGTACCCGGGGGTCAAAACACCCGGCGTGTCCGAAAAAACTATCTGATAGTCATCGCCGTTTAAAAGCCCCAAAATCCTGTGCCGTGTAGTCTGTGCCTTGGGTGTGATTATTGACAACTTTTCGCCAAGCAGAGCGTTCATCAACGTCGATTTACCTACGTTGGGCTTTCCAATTATGTTTACAAACCCCGATTTGTGCATGTTTTTTCCAAGTTTTCAATGCTTAAAATCACAAAAAACCCACCTAACCAAACCCCTTGTTAAATTCAAGGCAAAACTCGAAATTTTAAGCATAAAGCCTTCGCATATAGGCTTTTACACAAAAACAGACTCTTTGCTTACAAGATTGAGATTCGTGCAAAGGTACGATTTTTAAAAAATTCGAAAAATAAAACAACTCCAATACTTTTTTTTGTTAACTTTGCAACCTGAAATATACTGCGGGGTGGAGCAGAGGTAGCTCGTCGGGCTCATAACCCGAAGGTCGTAGGTTCGAATCCTGCCCCCGCTACCAACAAGACCTTGATAATCGTTGAGATTTTCAAGGTTTTTTTTCGATGTAAATTATTCTTTGGGTGAATTGAAGTTTTTATTAACCGGTTCGTGATAAAATTTCTTTACAATACACCCACCCTCCTGAACTACCCGCCAAAACCGAGAACATTTTACAACAGGTTAGCCTCGATTTAACCACGACAAAATATTTTCATGGTGCTTTCTTAAAACCCAATTTCAGGGCAAAAATCATGATGCCCGTGCCCTGTTGCAATAATTTGATTGATATTGAGTAACCCTTAATTCACGAAAAGAAATTTCTTAAAATTTTTTCTTTGTTAAAAAAGATATTACTTTTGACAACCATTAATTAACATTTAAAAACCATTTGTTTATGAAATTTCCAGAAGGTTTGCTTTACACCAAAGACCACGAATGGGTCAAGTTTGAAGGTGATGTGGCCATTGTAGGCATTACCGATTTTGCACAAAAAGAACTCGGCGACATTGTTTACGTTGAAGTTGACACGGTTGGCGAAAGCCTTGATAAGGAGGAGACTTTTGGAACCATTGAAGCCGTAAAAACAGTTTCGGATCTTTATATGCCCATTTCGGGAGAGGTCTTGGAATTCAACGACGAACTCGAATCAGCCCCGGATGTAATTAACAAGGATCCTTATGGTGCTGGGTGGATTGTAAAGATTAAGGTATCAGACCCTGGCGAGACCGAAGGTCTGTTAAGTGTTGATGCCTACAAGAAACTTGTTGGCGCGTAATCCAAACAAACTAGAGGTTTGATCACGAAAATAGCCTATAGGTATTTTATTCCCGCGTTTGTATGGATGGTTGTTATATTAGTTGCAATTAGCATACCAGCAACTAGCCTCCCAACAGTTCTTTTAAACGGTATAAAAGGTCTCGACAAATTGAGCCATTTTGTGTTATTTGCAGTGCTTGGCTGGCTGTTGGCTTATGCATTTTTCAAACAATCGAGCAATAGGTCAAATGTTAGACGTCATCACCTTTATGCTATTTCGGTCGGGTTATTTATCGGAGTAGCAACTGAATTGTGCCAGCACTTTTTCATCCCCACCCGGGCCGACGAGTTACTTGATGTTGTGGCAAACTTTTTTGGTACGATATTTGGTGTTTGCATTTTCGGAAAGTTATGGCTGAAGGTTGAAAAAATTTTCCCTGAATTGAAATAAAAAAACCTTTCTCAATTAATATTATTTATAATTTAGCGGCCGCATTTGAGTCTAAAGTTGATTTAAATCTACCTCCAACGTCTAAAAATTTAAAATAATGGAAGCTAAGAAAACGAAAAAAGCCGATCTCGAGAACAAGAGGAGCGTGTTTTTAATGGTCGGCATTGCAGTTGCTCTGTTGATAACCCTTGGTGCATTCAAGCATAGGGTTGATGAAAGAACCTTAATGGATCTTGGCGACGTTCAGGTTGAACAGATCGAGGAAGAACAAACCGAAATCACTCGCCAAGATGACCCACCACCACCACCGCCGCCAGAGCCATCGCAGGAGTTAATCATTGTTGACGACAAGGTTGAAATCGAAGAAGAACGTATTATTGACGTTGAAACTACCATTCAAACAGTCGTTAGGGAGGCTGCTCCAAGAGTGGTTGTTGTGGTTGAAGAAGAAGTTGAAGAAAGGAAGATCTTTCAGATTGTTGAAGAACAACCAGAATTCCCTGGCGGGGAAGAAGCAAGGCTTAGGTTCTTGCGCGATAACATGAACTACCCGATGATGGCTCGCGAGGCCGGGATACAAGGAACTGTTTTCGTAACCTTCGTTGTTGAACGCGATGGTTCGATTAGCGACGTTCAAATTCTTCGCGGAATTGGAGGAGGATGCGACGAGGAGGCTGTTCGGGTTGCAAGGATGATGCCCCGATGGAAGCCCGGCAAACAAAGGAACAGACCTGTAAGAACACAGTTCAGAATGCCAATACGCTTCGCTCTTCAATAACCACGAGTTTAATTACTTGAAAAAGGTGCTACTTCATTAGCACCTTTTTTTGTTGAAAATTGAATGAATTTTGGGTTACTCACAATGCTACTTGCGCCAAAAAATTATGACCCCAAAATCAAAAAAATATTACCTTTGCGCTTTGGATTAAAAAAAGTAAAAATATCATGGCAATCTTAGGAAAGATTAGGAGCTACTCAGGCTTGTTAATAGTGGTGGTTGGTGTTGCCCTTGCGGCATTCATCCTCGGAGACCTAGCAGGTCTTGGCCCTGCAAGCGACCAACCAGAAGTTGGCAGAATCGGAAAAAACAGGGTAATGTACCTTGACTTCGAAAGACGAGTCAACGAGCAGGTGGAATTTCGTAGATCCCAAACTGGCAACCAAAATTTAACACTTCAGGAGCTTGCCCAAATAAGGCAAAGTACCTGGGAAAACATTGTAAGGGAAACCTTAATGGAAGAGATCCTGGAAAAAAGCGGCATTGCGATCAGCATTGAAGAGTTACAGCATTTAATTCACGGTCCGGAGCCACATCGCGAAATAGTAAGAAATTTTTCCAACCCACAAACCGGCGCATACGATCCGGCAAATGTCATTAACTTTCTTCAGGGCTTTGATGCGGTTGACCCGACAACTCAAAACCAGTGGCAAAGGCTTATGGATTTCATTGAGCGCGACAGGAGCGAAACAAAGTATTTCAACCTGATTGCCAAGGGTTACTATTTTCCAACCAAATTGGCCCTGGCCGATTTTGCCGAGAGAAATGATGTGGCATCCATGCGTTTCGTGGCAAAAAACATAAATGAAATTCAAGACCAAGACGTTCAGGTTTCAGAAAAAGAAATAGAGCAAGCTTACCAAAAACACAGAGCCTCCTTTGAGCGCCCGGCATCTCGCAGCCTACAATACTTGGTTTTCAACGTTCTTCCAAGCCAACAGGATAGGGAGGCAATCCTTCAAGGCCTAATGGAACTCAAAGATGAATTTGATCAGGCTCAAAATCTAGAATCGTTCATCAACGCCAATTCCGACATCAGGTTTAACCCAGCCCTATTAAGCAGAGACCAACTTTCGCCCGAATTGGAGGCAGAACTTTTTAACGCTCCCATCGGAACAATCTACGGCCCATACGAAGAAAACCAATCGTTGGTCCTGGCCAAACTTGTAGATTCAAGGATGCGTCCCGATAGCTTGAGAGCCACTCACTTACTAGTGGCTTATTCCGGGTCGGCTGCATCAAACCCCAACACAACCCGCACGATCAATCAAGCCCGCCAACTGGCTGACAGCTTATTAACTGTGGCAAGGCGCAACCCTACGCAATTCGAAAGCCTTATCAACCAGTTTTCTGACGACCAGTCTGCCACGTTTAACAAAGGTGATCTTGGTTGGTTTAAAGAAGCCGCAATGGTTCCCGAGTTTTCGAAGGCAGTTGTTGAAGCACCAGTCAACACTTTCACTTCGGCTGAAACTGAATTTGGATTTCACGTTATAAGGGTAACAGGCAAGGGCGGTTCAACAAAAAAGGTCCAAATTGCCAAACTTGCCCGCAACATTACCCACAGCAATAGCACGTTCCAGAGGATTTTCGGACAAGCAAGTGAATTTGTTAACAACCTCCGGGGGGCAACCAGTTTCGAGGACCTGGCAAGTCAAAAAGGACTGGCCGTTCGCGAATTTGAGGTTCAAGAAAACACCTTCACATTCCCTGGAATAGAAAACCCGCGGGAGATCGTTCGTTGGGCTTTTGATCCAAAAACCAAAGTTGGTTCCAATTCACAACTTTTTGATTTGGATAATCGATTCGTGGTTGCCACTATCACGAAGAAATTTGAAAAAGGAATTCCTTCTCTCGACCAAGTTACCCAAGAAATTACAAGTCTGGCAATTAGAGACAAGAAGCTTGAAATGGTGGAGTCAGAGTTCAAGGCAGCTTCATCTGCCGGTTCGCTCGAGTCAATTGCCGGTAAGCTCGAACTTGAAGTTTCAGACACTCTGCTGATAAGGTTCAACGTTCAACAAATTCCCGGGCTTGGCTTCGAACCCAAAATAGTTGGGTCTGTTTTTGGAATGAAGCCAGAAACAATATCGGCCCCTATAAAGGGAAACAACACAGTGGCTATAGTTGAAAAGATCCAATTGACAAAAGCCGAAGCACCGCAAGAAATTGAGACTATTAAAAAGCAAGCCAGGTCGTTTTTCGCTCCAATGGTACAAACCAGCGCCTACACTGCAATAAAGAACAGCACGAAAATTACCGATAACATAAACCAATTCTTTTAACAGGTGATTGTTAGTCGCAAAAAAAACCATCCAATCGGGTGGTTTTTTTTTGTGATATGCCGGTATGAACCCTCTGATTTTTCAACATTTTTTCAAATTTCAACTTTTATCTTCAACTTTCAACTTTTTATACTACCTTTGCACGCCGAAATTATGGGCTTATTCCTTTTCAGTAGAAAATAAAACTCCATAAATTTTTCAGTACTTTAATTTATTTTTACTCTCCGGCTTAAAAATCGGCAGCCTTTTACCTTATTAAACAGTTTAATGACAAATTTTCAAGATTCGGGCCTGGATGTCAATATCCTTCAGGCCATTGAAGAGATGGGTTTCAAAATTCCAACTCCCATCCAACTAAAAACCATTCCCGGTATCTTACAATCAGACCGAGACATGATTGCGCTTGCCCAAACGGGTACAGGCAAGACCGCTGCTTTTGGTTTGCCAATAATACAAATGGTTGACACCAATAATCCTAATACCCAGGCAATTATACTTTGCCCAACAAGAGAACTCTGCGTGCAAATATGCAAGGACCTCGACCAGTATTCAAAGTACATGGCAGGCCTTACTACCCTTCCGGTTTACGGGGGCGCAAACATCGAAACCCAAATCAAGGCCCTTAGAAAAGGGGTTCACGTAGTGGTTGGAACACCCGGTAGAACCCTTGACCTCTTGCGCAGAAATATTCTTAAAATCAACAACATCAATTGGTTGGTACTTGACGAGGCCGACGAAATGCTCAACATGGGCTTCAAGGAAGATATGGACAGCATAATGTCAGAAACCCCCAAGGAAAAGCAAACCCTATTGTTTTCGGCCACGATGTCGGCCGAAATAGAGTCAATTGCCCGAAGGTTCATGCAAGACCCCGAAGTAATTACCGTTGGCAAGAAAAACAGCGGCGCGGAAAACGTTGCTCACAACTATTACGTGGTGCAAGCAAAGCACCGCTACGATGCCCTCAAGCGCATTGTTGACGTAAACCCAAACATTTACGGGATAGTTTTTTGCCGCACCAGGCAGGAAACCAAAGACATTGCCGATAAGCTGATGGCCGACGGCTACAACGCCGATGCCCTTCACGGCGACCTTTCTCAAGCACAACGCGACTTGGTAATGGGTCGTTTTCGCGGCGGAATACTCCAAATACTCGTGGCCACCGACGTTGCTGCACGCGGCCTCGACGTAAACAACCTTAGTCACGTGATTAACTACAACCTCCCCGACGAACTCGATGCTTACATACACCGAAGTGGCAGAACCGGCAGGGCAGACAAAACCGGAACGTCAATTGTAATAATCCATTCGAAGGAAAAGTACAAGATAAAAAATCTCGAAAAACTCATCGGAAAACCTTTGCTGAAAAAGCAGGTGCCAATGGGAAGAGAAATTTGCCAAATTCAACTAATGAACCTGGTGGAGAAAATCGAGCAGGTGAAAGTCAGAGAAAGCCAAATGGCCGATTTAATGCCAGAAATACACAGAAAATTCCAACACCTTGGCAAGGAGGAAGTGATTAATCTTTTCGTGGCATCCGAGTTTAACCGATTTCTCGATTTTTACAAAAACGCCCCCGACCTAAACATCGAACCCGAAAACACCTTTGAAAAACCAAGCTTCAGGTCAACCAACCGCGAACAAAAAGGGAGCAGGTTCGAGAGGGAAAGAAACCCCGGAAACTCTGATTTTGGCAGGAGAACCGGAGCCGCTTATTCAAAGTTCTACATAAATCTTGGCACCAAGGCAAGGTTGAACCCCATTAAGTTGATATCACTTATTAAGGAGCAAACTCGAAGACGCAATATTGACATAGGCAAGATAGAAATAGAAAGAAACTTCTCCTTCTTCGAAACCGATAGCCGCTATACACGCGAGGTGGAAAACTCTTTCAAGGGCTTGTATTACGAGAAGAAACTAGTGGTTGTTGATTTGCGCGGCAATTCCGAAAAAATAAGGCAGGAATCTAGAAGGCAAAGAGCGAGTTAATAACACACGCGACCATCTGGCAATCAAGCGGCATAAGTCAATCTACCAAATAATCAGAACCCAAAAAGACCTACCGGGTTAGCATGTACTTTTCGAGCACGAGAATCTTTTTCCACACATCGCCAAAAGCGTAAGGAAACGACTTGATGGCAGAAAGGAGTATTAGGGGGAAAAATCCAGGATGAAACGTTTGGGGCATAAGTGGCCACAACACAATAACCATCAAATTTAACAAGAAAACCACCTTGAAGTAATACCTGGGTATTCCGATAGGAAACAACAGGTATGACTTGTAAATGAAGTAAAGGTGAAACGGAATTGCCCAAAGGAGGTTTAGGTTCAAGTTTGTGGCAGTATGATCCGACAAGAACCACAAGAACATAATGATAACGCCGGCCACCCCCAAAGCCGTGAAAAAAATCATGTCGAAAAGTCGGGCAAAACGTATCCTCGAAAACGAAATAAAACCCAAAATAAAAATAAGCCAACCTACCAAAATTGGCAATATCAACGTGGTTCTCATTGGCGCATCGGTCTGGGGCAAAAGGCTTCGAGTTTCGGCAAGCAATGGCCTGCCATCAGCGTGGCGAGCAGACTCAAAGGCATCGAACATGAAATCCGGCAGAAACATCACCTCCCAATTGGTTGCCAACCTGTCGGCAGACAACCCGAGGACAAGGTCTATACCAAACCGAGCCCAAGGACTAGGCTCTAAATAGGGTTTAATTAGTTGACGGAAAGTAAGTTTGGGTACTGCATACGATCCAGCACCCCAGTTAATTGAAAGCAACTTGTCGATTAGGTCACGGATTCGGGTTGCGCAATTATCAAAGAAGAAATCGTAAAGGTAGTATTGGTTTTCGGGCTTTCGATTCCACAACAAAAAATCATAAATTACCTGCATTTCTCCCATCGCAAGGTTAATGACTTGTTCTTTTATGCCCCTGCCCTCAATGGAGTACACAAACAAGAAATCATCGAGGCTGGTAACCTCAAGCTTATAGTTCAGTTTGCCCATCACGAAGTTGAGGTAGAAATTCTTCGCCTCGAAATCGAAGGTTCCGTAATTGTAAACCTCGTCAATTCCATAAACGGGGTCATAAACCCAAAGAGCACTATGGCCGAATGCGGTGTACAATTCTTGTCCGGGCGTAGCCGTGAGTAGCGAAATTTTGGCGCTATCAGACAAAACTGCCGTAAAGCCAAGCAAGTTTGAAAAAACAAAAGCAATAACCCAAACAGACTTTTTCATCGAAGTTTAATTTTAAACGTTTGCTAAATCAGTTAGCGGCAAGTAAGAAAACACCTCTTTGGCTGAAATTTCGCATAACTGGTGGCAAAAATAAAAATTTTAAGGTAGAACTCTCACGTTTTCAAATTTTTTCTATCTTTGCACCCTCAAAATTGACCCGTTTAGTTATCGATATACCCCGGGTAAAAAGTTTATCTACAATAAATTGTGATTTGAACTTTCCGGGTCCAAGGTTTTAATTTAAGAATGAACCCCTTTTAGGGAAAGGTTTTTTGAAAAACCACTGTTAATAAGCAAGCAATTAGGAGGCGTGGCCGTTATTTGGTCTAACGCTTAATTAAAGTTTAAACCAATCTTTTAAAATGAACACATTAAGTTATAAAACCATTTCTGCCAACCAGAACACCGTAAACAAAGAATGGGTTTTGGTTGATGCCGAGAATGAGGTCCTGGGTCGTTTGGCCAGCAAGGTAGCCAAGATGATCAGGGGAAAGCACAAGGTTAATTTCACCCCGCACGTTGACTGCGGAGATAACGTTATTGTAATCAATGCCGAAAAAATCAAGTTAACCGGTAAAAAATGGGATCAAAAAGAGTACATAAGGCATACCGGCTACCCGGGTGGACAGCGTTTTACTGGAGCCCGCCTTATGATGGAAAAAAAGCCCATTTCAATGATAGAAATAGCCGTTAAGGGAATGTTGCCGAAGAACCGCCTCGGAAGGGCAATCTTCAAAAACCTACACGTATTTGCAGGAGACCAGCATCCCCATCAGGCACAGCAACCCAAACCAATCAACCTCACCTCAATTAAGTAAAAATGGAAGTAATAAATAAATCAGGAAGAAGGAAAACCGCTGTTGCCCGTATTTATCTAAAGCCCGGCAGCGGCCAAATTACAATCAACGACAGGGAGTTAAAAGAGTATTTCCCGCTTGGAACGTTGCAGTACTTGGTAAACCAACCCTTTGTTATTACCAACTGCGAAGGAAAGTACGATGTAAAAGTAAACCTCGACGGTGGTGGATTCAAAGGTCAGGCAGAAGCCCTACGGTTGGCAATTAGCAAGGCTCTTGTTGAAATAAACGGCGAGTTTCGTCCGCCACTAAAGCAAAAGGGCCTTCTGCGTCGAGACCCCAGAATGGTTGAGCGCAAGAAACCCGGACAGAAGAAAGCTAGGAAGAGATTCCAGTTTAGCAAACGTTAATTTTTTTTCAGACAATTTTTTCCAAAAATAATGGCAAGAACGAATTACAACGAGTTACTAGAGGCCGGGGTTCATTTCGGTCATCTAAAAAGAAAATGGAATCCCAACATGGCTCCTTACATTTTCATGGAGCGCAATGGCATTCACATAATTGACCTCAACAAAACAATTGCAAAAATCGACGAGGCTGCTGCAGCACTGAAGCAAATTGCCAAATCGGGCAAAAAAATACTCTTTGTTGCAACAAAAAAGCAAGCCAAAGACGTGGTAGCTAACCTTGTCAAGCAAATTAACATGCCATACGTAACCGAAAGATGGGCGGGAGGCATGCTTACCAACTTTGCCACGATAAGGAAGGCAGTTAAGAAGATGTCGACCATCGACAAGATGGAAACCGACGGTACCTTCAACAACATGTCGAAAAGAGAACGCTTGCAAGTCATGCGCGAACGCGCCAAGCTTGAAAAGCAACTTGGCAGCATTGTTGACCTTAACCGCCTTCCTGCGGCAGTTTTCATTGTTGACATAAGCAAGGAGCACATCGCAGTTGCCGAGGCTCGCAAACTCAACATACCCACGTTTGCAATCACCGATACCAATACCAACCCCAACAATGTTGATTTCCCGATACCAGGAAACGACGATGCCTCTAAGTCAATCCAAATTATAGTTAAAACCATGATCGAGGCAATTCAGGAAGGTGTTGAAGAACGCAAACTAGAAAAGGATAAGGCAAGCGACGACGATGATGTTACTGATTCCTTTGCCGGTGAAGTTAACAGCGATAGTGTTGACTTACCTGCCGAAGAATTGGATGGAACTAAAGACCACAAGGTTAAAAAGATCAAATTGGCCGATGAAATAGAAGACTCAACATCAACGGGCAAAGGGTCAAAGGGCCCAAAGGGGATCGCGAAGAAACCCGCAGACAAAAGACCAAGATTAAAATAATAAAATACGCAAAAAAAATGACAAACATAACTGCAGCTGAAGTTAACAAGTTGAGGCAACAAACTGGTGCCGGTATGATGGACTGCAAGAAAGCCCTGGTTGAATCAAACGGAGATTTCGAGAAAGCCATAGAAATCCTTCGCAAAAAGGGGCAAAAACTTGCCAGCAGCAGGGCCGACCGCGCTGCCAACGAAGGTGTGGTACTTGCAGGAGTTAACAGCAACTCAACCGTGGCATCAATAATAATGCTCAACTGCGAAACCGATTTCGTGGCAAAGAACCAAGAAATTATTGAGTTTACAAATAGCATTCTCGGCCTGGCGATAGAAAAAAACATCTCAACTCATGAAGAGCTCCTCGAGGCTGATATGGGCGGGCGCAAGGTTGCCGATAACCTTACCGACATGATTGGCAAAACTGGAGAAAAACTCGAAATCTCAAGGTTTTTTGCAATAGCGGGCCAAAAGGCAGTTGCATACATTCATCCAGGCAATAGAATTGCATCTGTTGCTGCTTTCAACCAAACAAACGTTGACGAGCAGGTTGGCAAGGACGTGGTAATGCAAATTGCCGCAATGGCTCCGGTAGCATTGAACAAAGACGATGTTGAGCAGAAAATAATTGACCAAGAAATTGAAATTGGAAAAGACTTGGCCAGGCAGGAGGGCAAGCCAGAGGAAATGGTTGAAAAGATTGCACTTGGCAAGTTGAACAAGTTTTTCAAGGAAAACACACTGCTGAATCAAGAGTTTATCAAGGACAACAAGCAAACCGTTGCTCAAATGCTTGAGGCTGCAAGCAAGGGTCTTACCGTTGTTGCATTCAAGAGATTGGCTCTTGGTAGCTAATTTTTTAACCCCGCGCAAGAAAAAGGAGTGCAATCGTAAGCACTCCTTTTTTTTTGGAAATTATTTGGCAAACCCCGAAAAAAATCTTAAACTTGCAAAAAAAAATAAGGATTATGGCACGCTACAAACGAGTATTGATAAAACTTAGCGGAGAAAGCTTGGCCGGTTCGGAGCGACAAGGGATAGACCCATCAATGCTTGAAACCTACGCCAATGAACTCAAAAAAATTGTACTTGAAGGCATTCAAGTTGCCGTGGTTTTGGGCGGGGGAAACATTTTCAGGGGAATACAGGGTGCAGGCAAGGGAATTGATAGAGTTCAAGGCGACTACATGGGCATGCTTGCCACGGTTATTAATGGTTTGGCTCTTGAAAACGCATTAAAGGATCTGGGGGTCAAAACCGTGATGTTATCAGGATTAGAAATAGACCCACTTTGCAAAAAGATGAGCGGTTCGGAGGCAATAAAGCATCTTGAAAAGGGCGAGGTGGTAATTATTGTCGGTGGCACCGGAAATCCATTTTTCACCACCGATTCGGCAGCTGCTTTAAGGGCCCTAGAAATCAAGGCAGATGTTCTTCTAAAAGGTACAAGAGTTGATGGAATTTATACCGCCGACCCCGAAAAAAACCCCAATGCTAAAAAATATGACAACATTACCTTTGAAGAAGCATACAAAAAAAACTTGGGGGTAATGGATATGACGGCATTTACCCTTTGCAAGGAAAACAAAATTCCAGTAATTGTTTTCAACATTAACAAATCAGGAATACTTTTTGACATGCTAGTTCACGACAAAATTGACGGAACCATCGTTTCCAATTAATTTTTTATTTTTGTACACCAATCGCAAAAACCATAAAAAATGACCGAAGAACTTGATTTTCTTTACGATTCCACCATTGAAGGGATGGACAAGGCCATGACCCATCTCGAAAAGGAACTATTCAAGTTGCGTGCAGGAAAGGCTAGCCCTCAAATGCTCGACAGCGTAAAAGTTGATTACTACGGCACTCCCACCAAACTAGCCCAAGTGGCCAACGTCAACACCCCCGACCCACGCACAATTGTGGTGCAGCCATGGGAAAAATACATGCTCTTGCCAATAGAAAAGGCAATCATGAATGCCAACTTGGGATTCAACCCCCAAAACGACGGCACGATAATAAGGGTGCTGGTGCCACCTCTCACCGAGGAGCGCAGAAAGGATCTTGTTAAAAAGTCAAAGGAGGAAGCCGAAAGCTGCAGGGTTGGCATTCGCAGTGCACGTCGCGATTCAATAGACTCGGCCAAGAAACTTCAAAAAGAAGGACTCCCGGAAGATGCGGCCAAAAAATTTGAATCCGACATTCAGGAACTTACAAACAAATACATGAGTAAGGTAGATAAAATCCTCGAGGCCAAAGAGAAGGACATCATGACAATATAAATCGAAAAGGCCGGAAATCAAAAGCCGGCCTTTTGGGTTATTTACAAGCCTTATAGCTTCATTTCGGATAGGATTTGCTTCACGGCTGCCGATTTCTCGAAGAAAACTTTGATGAAAATCCTCAGAACACTATAGCCCGGTATTGCCAAAATCATACCGAAAACTCCGCCAAGCGTTCCTGCAACAATGAACACAATGAATATCTCAAGAGGATGACTCCTAACGCTTTTGCTGAAGATAGCTGGCTGCAAAACAAAAACGTCAATAGTGTTTACTATTATGAAAGAACCCACTATTTTTATAATCAAAGGGAGCATCTGGGTGTAGAAATCCAAATCAAGGTTGATGCTGATTCCCAAAAATACCCCGACAAAGGTTGCAATTATTGGCCCCACATAAGGAATCACGTTCAGCAACCCTGCAAAAAATCCGATAACAAGAGCATTTTCGAGCCCCCAAAGCCACATGCACAAACTTATTAGAACGAAAACCGAAAAAAGGTCGGTAACCAGTCCGGTAAAATAACGCCTAAGCAGTTCCTTGCTTTCAGAAAGTATCAGCCCAACCTCCTGCTTGTAAGGCTGGGGGGTGAAAAACAAAACCCCGCGCGAAAAGAGCTGATCTTCCTTCAAGAAAAAGAATGTTACGAATGATATTACCATAAAACCTATGATAACCTGAACTATGAAGCCCACGACGGTTCCAAATATGCCCGAAAAACCATCGAATGCCACCAGCGATGAGAGCTCTCCAATAATAAGACCGCTAAGGGTTTGATCGGCTGGCAAAACACCCCGGTCGTGGAAAAACCCTTCCAACTTCATTAGCGGCTCTTCCAAACTCGCGGAAATTGTTTGAATGCTGAGATCCGAAACCAATAAAGCCTGCTTGACAATAAAGGGCAGCATTAGTGCAAAAAGGCCAACCAGAAAACCTATCATTAGCAAGATTGTAAGAAAAGCGGCCAACGTGCGAGACACTTTTAACCTCCCAATTCGAAACTTGCAAATGAACTCCATAATCGGTTTGCCAAGGAGTGCCAAAACTGCAGAAACCACCAGAAAAACAACCAATTTAAGGAAAAACCAAACGAAAAACCCCACGACGGTCAAAAAAACACCAAACCAAAACAAGCTCTTATAATGGGATTTGGCCATAAGAATTAATAACATTAGTTTGAAAACCCCTCGTGGTCAATGAAAATGAAATCATTGCTTGGAAGGGGATTAATAGCAAGCTCTTTGAAAATTTTTGCGGCTTTTAAACCATCAAGGTCAAGTTGATGTTTAAGTTCGGCCAGGGAGGCAAACCTCATTTCATCTCGCAATCTTTGAATAAAATGCAAGGAGATAAACTGATTGTAAATTTGCTTGTCGAAGCCAAAAAGGTGCGCCTCAATAGTTTCGTGGTCCAGGTTTAGCGTGGGCCTAATGCCAATGTTGACCATACTTTCGTGCCAAGCTCCTTTTAGCCTCGCGTAAGCAGCATAAACACCCTGCGCCGGAATAACCACGTTAGGTTGTGCAGGGAGGACATTTGCCGTGGGATACCCAAGAGTACGTCCAATTCTCCTCCCGTCCACAACTGTACCGGAAATGAAATAAGCCCTTCCATGCAAGATTGCGGCTTCAAAAACAAGCCCCATCTCCACCAACGACTCAAATTTGCTTCGAGGTATCTTTACATTAGAATCTGACATAAACCCTGCTCTCTCAAAAAAGAAACATTAAAAAATTCTTGAAAACCCAAAGTAACTTTTTCAAACCAATGCCACAAACATTTAATTTTCAATGCCTTGAAAATTCTACACGGGGTTTTGCCCCAAAACATTCAAGATACAATGATAAAAGAAGGAATTGCTTCGGTTCAAAGTTAAAAAAAATTTGACAATTCAAAAAAAACGTAGTATCTTGGCATGTTTAAAATTGACGTTTTACAAATTATTTCTTTGAACCAAAAAACGAAAATTATGGCAGCAGTAAACAAAGCAATCTTATTGGGCAATCTTGGCAAAGACCCAATTGTAAGGACCCTGGAGGGTGGAAACAAAGTAGCCAATTTTACCCTGGCCACGAATAGGACCTACAAGGGCCCTGATGGCAATCCTGTTGAAGAAACCGAATGGCACAACATAGTATTGTGGGGCAATCTTGCCGATTTGGCGGAAAAATTCCTTGCAAAAGGCAGGCAAGTTTACATTGAAGGCCGCATCAAAAACAGGCAATACGATGACAAGGAGGGTGCCAAAAGGTATATTACCGAAATTGTTGGGGAGAATATGGTGCTTGTTGGCGGCAAGAGTACAGATACTGGCACAGGCCCTGACTCAAAAACTGAGGCTTCAAAAAGAGTGAGCGAACTACCCACCGAAGACGACCTGCCATTTTAATGGAACAAAAAGAAGAAGCCGACAAAATGTCGGCTTCTTCTTTTATTTTTGATTGAAATTATTAAAAATGAATGGTGGCAACAAGGGCTCCCGCCACGATAACCGCAAATTTCACCACATTAAATTTATGGTGTTCGTCGGTTTCAAACAAAATGGATGTGGAAATATGCAAGAATATTCCCACAACAATTGCAAGCGAATATTTAAAAAACATTTCAATGTCTGTTATTAAACTTCCACCAATAACATCACTAAACAACGCCCCGGCAGGACCCGACAGCGCAAAAATGGTCAATATTACAATGGATGTTTTCTTAGACAAATTTCCTTGAATTAGCAAACTCATTAGAACGATTGCAATTGGGATGTTGTGCAGTATGATCCCAAAAAGGAGCCTATTTTGAAGGGCCTCGGAACCAAACCCCTTTGCCAGAGGCATTGCCTCCAAAAATGAATGTATGGAAAGCCCAATAAGAACAGGAATAAAGCTCAAGGCAGATTTTGGAGCCAAATGATCATGGTGCTCGTCAACCGGACACTTGGTGTGCACGTGGCCGTGCTCTACTCCCTTGGTAATGTAATCAAGAATTAATTGCATGAAAAATCCACCCAAAATAAACAAACCTATGGTATTCCCGAGCCCGTGAACGTGACCATGGACGCAATCGGGGCCGTGTACGTGATCAGCCCCTCCGGCTCCCTCGGAAATGCCTGAATAAATATGCGGGATAAGTTCGTGGAAGGAGAAAGACAGTAAGAAAGCCCCGCTAAAGGCCACCATCAATTTGAGGTTTTTGTTGGAGATCCTTACGTAATAAACCGCCAACCCAAAAATCATTATCGGAAAAAACAAACCGGAAAAAACAAGAATACTCATAAATCAATTTTTTGTGTAATTCAAAACGGAAAAACCCAGAGAACCTTCACAAAGGTAAACAAACATTGCTTTTTGATTCAAGGTTTTTTCATGAAAAAACATCTTGTCTGGTCTTCATTTCTAAAAATAATCGACCAGGAATACTAAAGCGACCGGGCTTCCTGCAAGTATTGGAACAAAAATTTATTAAACAAAACGGCATCCGTGCCCTGAAACCGAACCTTGATCGGGAGGTAAAAAACAGGCATCCCTTTGAGTATATTCAACAGGTTGAAATCTTGAAGCCTCATGGCATCCTTTTCCGTTACAACCATGATTTTTGAGTGACCTAGGGTGTCGTGGAAATCGGATTTCAAAGATAGGAGGTCTTTCCCCTTGAAATTATAATGATCGGGGAACTGTTTTACAATCAAATTGTCGCAAATCTTTCGGAGGTGATTCTCCAATGCAACGGTACTTGCAATTCCGGAAAACAAGAAAATGGTTTTGGGCCTTTTCGGAAAACACTTTCCGTGCGAACCGAGTGGTACAAAATCGCCGTAATCGATGGTTGAAAAGAAAACCTTTCCTCCAAAATACCTCCTTATATTATCCAAAACAAGTTTTTTTTCAAGGGGGCTAAAAATCTGAGGCGTATTTGTAACCACCATGGCACTGGCCCGTTTTACACCCGATCTGAATTCGCGCAGTTGGCCTGCCGGAATTAAAAAATCATCGTAAAACATCCGATTGTAGTGAGTAAGCAAAAGATTAAGGCCAGGTTTAATATACCTGTGCTGAAAACTATCGTCGAGCAAAACCAAGTTGGTCTCCGGAAACCGGGCTAAAATTTTTTCCACACCCCTTACCCGGTTGCAATTTACTGCAACTACTATGTCGGGGTTCTTGCCGTAAACCTGCAGCGCCTCATCACCCACATCCAAAACGGTGCTTTTATCATCACCCACCCTAAACCCAATGCTTTTCCTTTTGTAACCCCTGCCAAGAACGGCTACCCTGTGGGTTTCCTTGAGTAAAGACACCAAGTATTCTATCATTGGAGTTTTACCGGAACCTCCGCTGCTTAGATTACCAATTCCGATAATGGGAAAATTAAAACTTCTTGAAGGCAGGATTCCAATGTCAAAAAACCTGTTGCGAGCCCATGTTACAAGGCCGTAAGTTAGTGAAACGGGAAAAAGCAATAGCCTTGCGAGTGACATCTGAAACCTTTATTGGAGCCAAAACACCTTGAAGCAACGCAAAGATAATCAATGTTTATAAAAAAAAATAAAATTTAGTTTCAAAAACCTCAATGCCAATTTTTGAACCGTAGCTTCTGCTTTCCAATTACTAATTTTCAAAGGTTGTCAAAGGATTTTTCCTAATTTTGTGTAATGAAACACTTTTTGGCATGTTGCCAATGGTTAAACAAACAGCAAATGCATTATGTTATCTCAAAAACTCCAGCAAAAGCAGTTACAAAAGCTCTCGCCCCAGCAAATTCAATTAATGAAGCTTTTGCAGGTTCCTACTGTAATGCTCGAGCAAAGGATAAAACAAGAAATAGAAGAGAACCCGGCACTTGAGGAAGAGTCCGACTTTGATGAAAGTTCAGATTCGAACCTTGACGATAACCTCGACCACGATGACCAAGACCACGGGGGAGACCAAGAAGATGTGTACGACGATTTTGACCTTAGCGACTACATTTTTGATGACGATACCCCCGACTACAAGCTTTCTGCCAGAAACAAAGGAGCTGATGATGACCACAAAGAAATGCCTCTTGCCTCGGGAGTCACCTTCGTTGAAACCCTACACGCTCAACTTGGTCTTAGAAGCCTTAGCGAAAAAGAACTTGCCATTGCCCGGCAAATAATTGGCAACCTCGACGACTCGGGATACCTTCAGCGCGAAATTGAAGCCTTGGTTGACGACCTGGCATTTAACGGTAACATAAGCACGAATGCCGCCGAAATAGAATCGGTGTTGAGGGTTATCCAGGAATTTGACCCACCAGGCGTGGGTGCGCGCGACTTGCAAGAGTGCCTTTTAATACAACTCAAAAGAAAAGGAGACTTTTCCGAGTCGCTGCAAAATGCCATTCAAATAATGGAAAGGGGCTTTGTTGATTTTACCAAGAAGCATTACGACAAAATCCAGAAAAGATTCAGGCTCACCGACGAGGACTTGAGAGAGGCCATTAACGAAATCTTGAAACTCAATCCCAAACCAGGGAACTCATTGAGCGAAATTTCGCGAACCAGCCATTACATCATTCCAGACTTCCTTGTAACAATCAATGGCGATACCATTGAACTGGCCCTTAACTCACGCAATGCACCCGAACTCAGGGTCAGCAAGACATATTCGAAAATGCTGCAAACAATTTCCGAAGGAAAAAACAGCAATGAAACCAGGCAAAAAGAAGCGTTGATGTTCGTAAAGCAAAAAATAGATGGCGCCCGATGGTTCATTGATGCGATACGCCAGAGGCAAAACACACTTTTGGTAACGATGGAGGCAATAATTAACTACCAGAAAGACTTCTTCCTTACGGGCGATGAAACCAAGCTTAGGCCAATGATTCTCAAGGACATTGCCGAAACGGTCAATCTCGACATTTCAACAGTTTCGAGAGTTGCCAACAGCAAGTACGTGCAAACACCTTACGGCACCTTGATGTTACGAACTTTTTTTTCGGAATCGCTGCAAACCGATTCGGGCGAGGAGGTTTCAAACAGGGAGGTAAAGAAAATTCTACAAGACTGTATTGCTGCCGAGGACAAGGCTAAACCAATAACCGACGACGAACTTGCAAACATACTAAAGGAGAAGGGTTACAATATTGCCCGACGTACAGTTACCAAATATCGTGAGCGACTTGAGATACCCGTGGCCCGATTAAGAAAGGAACTCGCCTAACCAAAACAAAAACCTCGCCTCACAGAGTCGTTACCTAACAAAAACCATAAATGAAGGTATTGATATACATTTCCCGGTTGTTGTCGGCCTTGTTGCATCCTTTTTTCGTGCCAACTATTGCCTTGTTTGTTTTATTTTCGCTCAACATCCACATTTCATTTACGCTAACTCCCAAAGGCAAGCAAGTCCTTCTAATTCTGGTTTTAATCAATACGGCGTTTTTGCCAATGCTAATGGTGTTATTGTTAAAGAAAACAAGACTGATCAGTTCGATTGCGTTAAGGGAGAGGCAAGACAGAATTATTCCTCTTTTAATAGGAACTGCCATTTACATTGCCAACTATTTCTTGCTTTTGAGAATAGACCTTCACCCTCTCATTAACATTTACTTTGCCGGTGCCACTCTTGTGGTTTTGGCAGCGCTTGTTTTTACCCTTTGGCTTAAAATTAGCCTTCACATGATGGGCATTGGTGCTGTTTCGGCCTTCTTTTACAGTATTGCCCTTATTGTGCCTTCAAACTTCTTGCCTTTAATTGCAGCTTCCTTCGTTTTGTCAGGGCTTTTGGGTTCTGCCAGGCTAATACTTGAATCGCATAATGCAAGTCAAGTTTTTGCAGGGTTTTTTGTTGGATTTGGGGTTATGATAGTGCTTTTCCTGTACGTGGCATTTTAATTTAATCTACCTGGTTAGCCATTCCATTACCCTGTCTGAAAAGGGGCTCTCGCGAGGTGATAAGGAACCAACCCATTGACCGTTTTCGTCAACAAGGAACTTTTGGAAGTTCCAGGTTACTTCCACGTCCATGACTCCATTAAGTTCTTTTGATGTAAGCCACCGGTAAATAGGTGCCATGTCATCGCCTTTTACCGAAATTTTTGACATCATCGGAAAAGTAACCCCAAAATTTACTTGACAAAACTCCATTATCTCTTCGTTGGTGCCCGGTTCTTGATTCCTAAAATTGTTGGCAGGAAACCCAATAATAACAAAGCCATGGTCCTTGTATTGGCCGTAAAGTTTTTCCAATAATTCAAATTGAGGCGTGAGACCGCATTTTGAAGCAGTATTAACAACCATTACCTTTTTTCCGGATAGCAGCGACATGTCAAAAATATTCCCAAAAATGTCATGCACCTTGAAATCGTGAAGGGTCTTGTTGCCCCCTGCTTTCGGGGAGTTTGCAATAAGAATCATTGACGAAAAAAAGATAATCAGGCTAAAGAAAGAAGTTTTGAGAGTTTTCATTTCATGAAATAAGTATGTAAATCTCAAAAGCAAACAAAATTATGGCTTTAATGTTTTTGCCCAATAGAATTATAACTGATTTCATGGCATTGCAGTAAATCAACAAGTAAGCAAGTTTGCCCGCCTTGATGGATGTACTTTGCCACAATGACTTGGTAAAACAAAAACAAGATTGACTTAAAGATTTTAAAATTCATATTTTCAACATTTTAACATGAGTGCCAAAAAATAAAAATCATTATTCGCGGCTTTGTTGCCTTAATGATTTCTGTTATGGATACGGGAAAAATAAATTTGAAACCAACCATTTTAAAATTCAAAGGGTTGTTGGCTAATGTGGTTAAACTGGTGTTTTGTCAGAATAAACAAACAATTGCTGAATTACAAAAAAAATTACAACATGAACACCGAAACCCCAATTGATAAAAACTTCATATCGGTTGAAGCATTACCTTTAAAAACCGGCGTCAGCGGCAAATAGGCATTGATTCCAAACCTACCGTAGCCAACTCTAGCAGTAAGGCCAAACTGAAACTTGTTGATATTACCAACATTCAATTCCTTGTACCGGTACTCGATTTGACTGCCGGCACCAAATATCCCGTTTGAGTTTTCGATTTTTACCCTGGTCGAGGCCGATGACAGGTACCCAAATCTTGCTCCAACCGACAATCTAAAAAGATGGGGAGTGTTCAAATTGCGGTACCTAATTTCAACAGGCAGGTTGAAGTAGCCCAAAAACAGCTTGCTACTCTTAAGTTCGTAGCCAGGAGCCAAGCCCTTGAAGTTGAATCCCGTGCCAGCAATGGCCGGGCTCCAGGGCAGTGTGTTGGCCGAATGCTCGAATAATTGGTTGGTGTAAACGTTGCTTCTTGCCAGCCCCAAACCAACTCCAACGGCAAAATTCCTATCAAGCCTTATGTCGCGAAAAAGGGTTATGTTAAAAGTACGGCTCAACGATTTCATTTCCAAACCCACAGGCTGGTTGTTCCATAGGTCGGCGTTGAAATCCAAAATAATCCTGTCGCGGTGTGCCGAAAAAAATATCTGGGAAAAACTGTTTGATGCAATAATGCAAAACAAAACGGTGCTAAAGACTATTGGTTTCATAATGGAAAATTTAATTTTCAAAGATAGTGCTTTTTGGTAAAGATTTTAATGCAATTTTAGGAAGATAATACCCCGTAAACAAAACGGTTTTCATGCTCTGTTGATTTTAACATTTAATATTATGTAATACCTTTGTGCCAAAATTACCCCCATGACTCGATTGAGCGTAAACATAAACAAGATTGCCACCCTGCGCAATGCTCGTGGGGGCAACGTACCCGACGTGGTAAAGGCAGCCATAGATTGCGAAAGATTCGGGGCACAGGGCATTACGGTTCACCCGAGGCCTGACGAAAGGCACATCAGGTTAAGCGATGTTTACGCGCTGAAACCAGTGGTGAAAACGGAGTTTAACATCGAGGGCTACCCGTCAAAGGGTTTTCTTAACCTGCTTGCCGAAATTAGGCCCGCCCAGGCTACCCTCGTGCCCGACCCGCCCGATGCGCTTACCTCAAACGCCGGATGGAATACCAAGGAAAACGAATCTTTCTTGAAAGGGGTGATAGCCGAAATAAAAAGCCTCGGGATACGCACATCAATTTTTATCGAAACCGATAGGGATATGATTTTTAGGGCCGCCGACATTGGTGCCGACCGGATTGAGCTCTACACCGAGCCTTATGCCACCAATTTTCTCACTGACAAGTATGCCGCCATCGAACCATTTGCTTTAGCTGCAATTGCGGCAAGAGAAGCCGGGCTTGGATTGAATGCAGGACACGACCTGAGCCTCCAAAACTTGAAGTTCTTCGCCCAAAACATCACCCACCTGCTCGAGGTATCAATTGGCCACGCCCTTATTAGCGATGCCTTGTATTTCGGTCTCGAAAATACCATACAAATGTACCTGAAGCAAATAGCCCCTTAAGCTTTTTGTTACAATTAGAAAACCAAGACTACCAAGCTAACTTGTTTTTGATGATAATTTGCTCGCCATGCCAGCGGCATCACGCCTTTATACAAAACGCAGCCACCAAAAAAAGCAAGACCCCGAAGGGGTGGCAAAACAATTCAATCTATAACTTCTATAAACCTGTAAGCTTCTTGCTATTGGAGTAAAGCTTGGAATATGATTTTCCTTTTTCTGGCCGATTGATTGCCTGCCTGCCCCTCGAATTTTTGCAAGATAGGCGGTATTTATCGAAAACCCCTAATCAAAAATAACAATTGTTAAAACAGGCCTTCTATTCCGTCAAGAACCTTTAACAGTCCCTTAACCTCTTCGGCAGAATTGTTGAGAAGCGCTTTTTCATTTTCGTCAAGTGGAATCTCGATTATTTCTTCAATACCCTCCTTGCCCAGCTTAACCGGCACGCCGAGGTAGAGATCTTTGAGGCCAAATTCGCCCTGAACGTAAGCGCAAACCGGGAAAATCCTCTTTTGGTCGGCAATGATTGCTTGAACCATCATTGCAGCAGCCGCCCCGGGAGCATACCAAGCCGAAGTGCCCATAAGCCCAACAAGCTCCCCTCCGCCCTTTTTGGTTCGTTCTACTATCTTGTCAAGTTCTTCCTTGCCAAGTAGAACTGTAACCGGGATGCCATTCACCGAAGTGTATTTTGGCAGGGGCACCATACTGTCGCCGTGGCCACCTAGCAATAGGGCCCTAACATCATTGGGATAGACATCGAGCGCGCTAGAAATGAACGCACGATAACGGGCGGCATCGAGGGTACCTGCCATGCCAAAAACTTTATGGGCGGGCTTGTTGCTAGCCCTGTAGGCCACGTATGTCATAACATCAAGCGGATTCGACACGACAATGAGTATCGCATTGGGACTGTACTTGATTGCACGTTCGGTTACATCCTTAACAATTTTGGCGTTAACCGAAATAAGATCATCGCGGCTCATACCTGGTTTGCGGGGCAACCCCGAGGTAATAATTATTATTCCCGAACCCTTGGTCTTCAGATAATCGTTGGTGCAGCCGGTAATGCGAGTGTGAAATTGGTGTATTGGTGCCGTTTGCCAAATATCTAGAGCCTTGCCCTCGGCAACACCTTGATTTATGTCGAGCAAAACTATTTCCCTGCAAAGGTTTTTCTGGGCAATAACATTGGCAATAGTCGCACCCACGTTGCCAGCTCCGATTACAGAAATTTTATCCATTGGGTTCGGTTTTTGTTTTTTGATTTGAAATTGTTTCATTATAAGTATTTCCAATCCCCAAAAGCATGAAACAACACAATATTGGCAATGGTTTCGAGTTTCTCGAATTCAACAAACTCAATGTCTGTTTTGTTTAACCTCTTGTGATTTTCTTTTTCGAAGCCTTTGAACAGTTTTACGACACACCTGGCGAAACACTCATAAAGTCGGCAATGTCTAACCTGGAAAGTAATTGGTAAAAATTCGGGAAATCCTTTTCCAAAGCCCTGAAAACAATGTAAGGCAAGTGGAATCAACCCATACAACCACTTAAAACACGAAACGTTAAGCCAAAAATCGTTGCAATTCAAAATATTTTTTTCGGGCAAACAGGAAAATTAAGATTGGAGAGTAAATATAATCTTTCAGCAATAAATTTAAAATGAACTAAAATGATAGTTGCGGCATCGACAGTAGGATTAATCCTAACACTCTGAATTATTCTCCTTTCGACACCAAAAGTAATGTTGAAAAAAACGATTGCAACTGCAATTTCGAACAATTCGCTGAAGTGTTCTCAAACTTTTAATTAGTTATTTCCGTGCAAGGGTCTAAGATTTACGGCGTCTGTGAATTGCTGCCCGATTTCATTTAGCACTGTTAAATCGGTTAGAACAAATTCCGAAACTACACTCCCTGACTCCTCGCTTCAAGTTAACTTTGGTGCTAAATTAGCGAGGTTGCCTGAAGCCTTGTAAAAATTGTAGTGGCAGCTATCGTTGCATCCAACAGATTAATCAAAGTTATTGATTGAGCTATACTCCATTCGCAAAAACCTAAATCCTATTTATCTGCCAAAACAATTACAGGGTTAAATGCATTAATAGAAGGTGTTCTCAATATCCTTTTTAGTTCTTTTACTTAAAGAGGCCGATTAACTTGAAAGGAAAGTTTGCATTTCATTAAAACCACTGCCGGTTATCAGCAACCCGCCAACTCTTGCCCTGCAAATTGCGCCGAAACTATGCCGCGTTGGTCTTCGCACAAAAAAATAACATCGCATTTTAGCCCCTTGTAGTCAATAAATTTATATGTAGGGTGCTGTTGTAAGTTTTGCAAGTAAAGTTCAACTGCCGAGTTCTTTGCCTTGAAATTCGCCCTCAGAATGTTTTCGTTTTGTGCACGGAAAGGTACGTGAACCAAGAAAATTCGGTTCTGGTAATGGCTCCTCACGCCGGTGCTCTGGTTTTCGAAATTGAAAGAGACCAGCTCAAAGGGATCGGCCGGAAGTAGGCATTTGGCATTTGGGCGCCTAAGCGATCTTGGAACCAGGGTGCCCTTTAGGTCAAACCGCCAATCCTTCCTGCCGAAAAACTCCACGTCCCAGTCTTGATCGCGCGATTCGGGATTTGCCCTAACGCCGGTTTGGCTGTAAAACAAGTACTCGTCGCACTGCGAGCACCTCCAAACGAACCACCTCTTCTTAAAGTAATTGGCCTCATCAACCTGAAATTCCCTCAACGCAGTTTCGAGGTCATGAAACGAACGGTACTCAAATATGTTGAGTTTCGAGTCGGTGCGGTCGTTTTGAATCTTTCCCCACCTAAGCGGAATTTTTGGTGCAACCACCTCGAGGTGTTTCGAAAGTGCCTTGAATTGGGCCCCGTTCATAGTATGATTGATTTATTACCAATGCGTGCAAAGCAGAAACTCCTTTATTGAAAGTGCAAAAAAAACTATATTTTTGCCAAAATTAAAAAATTTAGTTGTCGAAAAAACCTTTTGCAAATGTACTTGGGATTAATGGAAGTGGCCCTAAAATTGGGAGTTTCGCAAAAGCTGGTGCGCCGTTTGGTTGCAGCAGGCTTGCTCGAGCATGAGAAAAACGGCAGCGTGTATCGTGTTAAAGAACAAGATGTAATTGCATGCCAACAAAACAAGGTGTTGCATGGAAGAAGTCCAAACCCTCCTGAAAGGGTCGAAAATCGCCCTAAAGAAGACAAGGTTAACTGGGTTGACGTTCAGGACAGCTGGGACAATGCCGCCAAGTCCACGCTGACTTTTGTTGACCTTTTTTCGGGGGCAGGGGGCATAACCAAAGGCTTCGAACTTGCCGGACTGCAAGGTGTTTGCGGACTTGACTGGTTTGCGGAAGCAGGCAAGACTTACCGCCGAAACTTTTCTCATCCTTTTGTTGAAGGCGACATCAAGCTTGCTGATAAGAAACAAGAATTTTACGAAACTGTTTACAAAACACTTGGCAACCTCACTCTTAACATCCTGGCAGGAGGATTTCCCTGCCAAGGATTTAGCCTTGCCGGAAACCGAATTGTTGATGATCCGCGTAATTCTTTATACAAAGAGCTTCTTGAGATAGTGATTACGCTAAACCCCGAGTTTGTGGTACTTGAAAACGTGGTGGGGCTGAGGTCAATGCTTAAAGGAAGGGTAGAGCAAATGATAATTGGCGATTTTGAGAGGGCAGGGTACAAACTCAATGTAACCGTACTTAGAGCAGCTGATTATGGAGTGCCCCAAAAACGAGACAGGGTAATTTTCATCGGAAATAGAAAAGGGCTAAAAAACTATCACCCCAAGCCATTTATTGCCCCCGAAAACTACCTAACAACAGGCCAGGCAATTGCCGACTTGATGTTTATAGAAGAAGATCATTCGATAAACCACGTTCCCACCAACCATCGCCCAGACATTAAGCAGCGTATAATGGCGTTGCCAGAAGGGAAAAGCCTTTACAAAGGGTATTCGGATGCCTGGAAAAAATGCCCCTGGAACGAGCCCTCCTGCACCATAAAGGAAAACCACGGAGGTGTCAATATACACCCGAAACTACCCCGAGTCCTAACTGCCAGGGAAATGGCAAGACTCCAATCTTTTCCCGATGACTTCATATTCGAGGGGCCAAAGAACAAACAATTGGTTCAGCTTGGCAATGCCGTGCCTCCTTTGCTGGCAAAGGCAATAGGGCTGGCTGTAAGAAAGGCAAAGGGGGAAATTTGAGGATTCGATTGGTTGAAATATTGACAAGGTGAGTGTGCGAACATTAGGGGGTAAGCATTTCAAACCCCAAAACACAATTTGCCATAAATCAAATAGGCATCTTGGATTATCCACGGGTTATGCAAGATGCAAGACTTTACAATTGGGATTGTAACGAAAAAATGGTCTCTTGTTTTAAGGCAAAAGACCATTTAACATTTGGTGGGCGATGACGGAGTCGAACCGCCGACCCCCTGCTTGTAAGGCAGGTGCTCTGAACCAACTGAGCTAATCGCCCCCTTATTTGAGGTTGCAAAGGTACAAAAAAATATGAACCTCAAAACTTTTCCTGAAAATTTTTTCAATTAACTAATATTCATACTTTCGTTTCGTTTTTCTGAAAAACCTACTTTTGCAATATTATTCAAACAAGACCAACATCTTTTGATCAAACTTTTTTAATGAACCGGAAGAAAAACATAGCACTTGTAGCCGGTGGCGACTCTGGCGAGCAGGTTATCTCAATGAAGAGCGCCGCAACCATTAGCAAAAACTTGGATACTGGGTTATTTAACGTTTTTCTCGTTGTAATAACCGGCACCAAATGGGTTTACGTTGACCAATCAGGCACCGAACATCGTGTTGATAGGAATGATTTTTCGGTTGAAATTGACGGCAAACGGATTATTTTCGATTGCGCATACATTACAATTCACGGCACGCCAGGCGAAGACGGCAAGATTCAAGGTTACTTTGACTTGCTGCGAATACCCTATTCAACTGCCGGGCAATTGCAATGTGCTCTTACTTTTAACAAGTTTTTCTGCAACTGGTTAGTTTCTTCGTGGGGTGTTAACGTGGCAAAATCAATAAAGCTGAAAAAAGGCCATCTACCTTCGGTGCCGGAAATCTTGCTTCAGGTAAACTTGCCTGTATTCGTGAAGCCAAACAAGGGGGGCTCAAGCTTGGGAACATCTCTGGTAAAGGATTTGAATAAACTTTTGCCGGCTATTGATTTGTGCCTCGAGTACGACGATGAAGCATTGGTTGAAGAAATGATTGAAGGAGTAGAATTTACTTGCGGGGTTTTCAGGAGTGGCGGTAAAGCCAGGGCGCTGCCGGTTACAGAGTTGGTGAGCAAGACCGAGGCAGGTTTCTTCGATTACGAGGCAAAATACACCCATGGAGCCTGCGACGAAATAACCCCTGCGCGCCTATCAAGGTCAAAAACAATCGAAATCCAAGAACTTTCGGGGTTTTTGTACGAAAAACTTGATTTAAAAGGCATCACGAGGTTCGATTTTATTGTTAATGAACAAAAGATAACCTTTTTGGAGGTGAACATAACCCCGGGAATGTCTGACAGAAGCATTGTTCCACAACAAGCTCAGGTGGCGGGTATAAGGTTATCTGATTTGTTTACCGAGATTATCAACGATGCCATTGCGTCAAAACTAAATAGTTAATTTCAAAATTTCAAAAACAAAAAATGAATCAAAAAGACAGATACGAACAGGCCACCTTGGGTGGTGGTTGCTTTTGGTGCTTGGAGGCGGTTTACAAAAGACTTAGAGGAGTTGTTGAAGTTTACCCCGGTTATTGTGGCGGGCTTACCGCCAATCCAACTTACCCCGAGGTTAAAACAGGCACCACGGGGCACGCCGAGGTTATTCAGGTAACCTTCGACCCATCGGAAATTTCCTTCGGGCAGTTGTTGGAGGTTTTTTTCAGTGTTCATGACCCCACTTCGCCAAACAGGCAAGGAGCCGATGTGGGAACTCAATACCGTTCGGTTGTTTTCTTTCATGACTCAAAGCAAAAGCAGCAGGTGGAAGAAATCATAAGCTACATGCAGCAACACGATTTCTTCGATAAGCAAGTGGTAACGGAGGTGGCAATGTTGACCAAGTTTTACGTTGCCGAAGAGTACCATCACGACTATTTGGAGAAAAACCCCGACCAGGCGTATTGTCAATTGGTGGTTTTACCCAAGGTTGACAAATTCACGAAAAAGTTTAAGTCGCTCCTTAAGCCGTAATTTTTTGCCCAAAGCATCAAACGAGGGGTTTGAAATAAAACGCCAACTGCTTGTTTTTCTGCTATCATCCTCTGATGCAATGATTTTAGTATTTATTATGAAGTTTTTTTTTAAAAAAGTCCAAAAAAAATGAGATATTTGCACCCTGTTTTTCAATTTTGGATTCTAAACCTTACATATTTTGCAATCAAGCCAAATGCCAACACATTACAAAACATCAATCCTGAGAATAACAACGACCATATTGTTGGTGTTTCAGGTTTTTGCTGGCAATTCCCAAACGAGAATTGTTTCGCCCTACTCTCGGTTTGGGCTTGGCGAAATAACTTTCAACCAGAATTTTCGCAATCTTGGCTTAGGTGGTATTGCAATAGGATATAGGTCAAACCACGTGGTCAACTTTATTAACCCTGCCTCTTATTCCGCATTGGACTCTTCGTCATTTGTTTTGGAAGGAACCATGTTTTCGCATTTTTATCACCAAACCACCAGCAGCAAAAACCAAAGCGGCAATTATTCTTCGTTGGCGAACCTGTCGTTTGCCTTTCCCATGAACAAGGTTTGGGCTGTTGGCGCCGGGCTTAGGCCATTTTCGATGGTTGGCTACAAAGTACTTACCTCGCAAGAGCAAGAAGATTCTGGAACAGTAAATTTCCTTTACGAGGGCGAGGGTGGCATCAACCAAGTATTTATTGGCAATTCCTTAAGGCCATTCAAGGGATTCAGCTTAGGGGTAAATTCCTCATACTTGTTTGGAAACATTGACAGAAATTCCAGCGTTGGATCCAATCATGAAGGCTTCTTGTTAAGCAGGCAATTGCTTTCGCGCAAAATTCAAGGCTGGTATTTTAATTTCGGGGCGCAGTATCAATTTAACCTATCCCCGCAATCATTTGTTACCCTTGGTGTAATTTTTAGCCCTGAAACCAAGGTAACAACTTTCGAAACCGAGACACTTCTCAGGCAACAACTTGGCTCTACAAACAGGTTCGACACCATTGCCTACAAAGAAGGAGCAAGGGGAAACATTACCCTTCCGCAAACCTGGGGTGCGGGGATGTTTGTCAAATTTAACAATTCGTGGTCGGCAGGGGTTGATTACCAAACCCAGTCATGGAAAGATTTTGCTATCAACCAAAGCATTGAAGGTCTAAACAATGCCAACCAAATCTCCCTCGGTATTCAGCATAACCCTCTGATTACAACCTCTTCAAGATTCTTTAGTTTTCTTGACTACAGGGCTGGTTTCAGGTATGGACAAAGTTATTTGAACTTAAACAATACTACCTTCAACGAGTTTGGCATAAGTTTTGGGGTAGGTGTTCCTGTATTCAGGTCGCGAAGCAAGATAAACATCGGATTTGAATACAGCCAAAGGGGCACGACCATCAACAACCTTATCAGGGAAGATATTTTTAGGGTTAACATTACCCTAAATATAATTGAAAGGTTGATAAGCAGAAGATTTTTGTAATACCTTTTTATTACTTGTTATGATGAAAACAAAAGTAGCCCTAGTCTTAACAGCGGCATTCTTTGTTGTTTGCTCAACTGGTTGCTTTGCTAAAGCAAAAACAACAACAATTGACGGTTCTGCCGATGCCAATTTCAATTTCGATGCTGAGTTTGTCGAAGATTTCTCGGTGACGCAAACACCTAGCCAGCAAAACCCAGAATGCCAAAAGCACAGGTCGCTCTACGGCGAGGAATACCGTCAAAGGAACTTTGAAATGGCGTGGCCCTCATGGAAGCACATGTTCGAGCACTGCCCAGACTTTACCGAAAACATTTACATACATGGTCTAGTAATGACCAGGTATTTTATAGAAAAAGAAACCGATCCTGTAAAGAGGAAAGAACTCATCAATTTTTTGCTAAGTATACATGACCAAAGGATTAAGTTTTTTGGCAACGAAGGTTTGAATCTTTCGAGAAAAGCGGCCGAACTGAGGGCATACTATCCGCAAGAATTTCTGAAGCAGTTTGAACTAACCGAGCGCTCTATAATTGTTGATAGCATAAACTCAAATCTCAACGCTTTAATTATGAACCTGGAGTCGGTAATAAGGCTTTCAACTGATTCGGCAAACGAGGAAATAAGGAGCAGGTTTAACGAAGCAAAAATTCTTGAAAAGTTTGACAGGGCAATGGATATTATTGAAAGAAACCTGAAGAACCTTCCCGGAAACATGGACGATTTGGTCGCTGCCCGAACCAGTCTCGAAAATCTCATCTTACCCTTTGCCAGTTGCAATAACTTGATTAACATTTACAGGCCAAGGTTTGAAAAATCCCCCAATGATCAAGACTTGTTGAACAAGATTACGGCTTTTTTGATCCGTTCAGAATGTACCGATTCCGAATTGTACTTCAAGGCAATGCGAAACCTTCACAGGCTAAACCCAACAGCACAATCGGCCTACAACATGGGAAGGATGGAAGAGAATAACGGGAATGTTTCCGCGGCAATCGAGTTTTATGACCAAGCTCTCGAATTGAGCAACGGCAACAATGCAATTGACAGGTATTTGGCCCTGATGCGAATTGCAAACATTCATGACAACCAAAACCGTTTTGCCCAGGCAAGATCATACGCCTTAAGGGCTGCAGCCGAGAGGCCAAATGACGGACGACCCTGGATAATGATTGCCAACTTGTATGCCAAAAGTGCAGCATCATGCGGCGGCGACGAAATTGCAACGGCTGCTGTTTTTTGGGCTGCTGCCGACAAGGCTCAAAGAGCACGAAGCGTTGACAACGACCCTGAAGTTGTCTCTACGGCAAACAGGATGATCAGCTCATACGCGGCCAGGTTCCCAAATCGTGAAACCTTGTTCATGCTAGGGCTAGATGGTGGCCAAACCGTAAGGGCCGGTTGCTGGATTGGCGAGACTACCACCGCCCGTCCAAGACCGTAAGGTAATGGTGCACACTTTCAGATATAAGCCAACAATTAACAGCATTAGTGCCATCCTCTTGGGGATGGCATTGGTGTTTTCGTGCAAAACAGACACAGATAAGGTACAAACACTTACTGAAACAGAAAACCTTCCCACCGAAAGTGGCAAGAACATTAATATAGTTTACAGTTCAAACGCGCGTGTTCAAATGGTGCTTACAACTCCAAGGTTAGACCGATATACAATCGGAGAGAAATACTTGGAATTCCCCGAGGGAATCAAGGTGGTGTTTTATGACTCCCTGATGAACCCAAGGGGGTCTATTTTTGCCAAGTACGCAAGGCATCACCTTGATCAAGATATTTTTGAGCTTCGCGACAGCATATTAATAGTTACCGAAAATAACCAGGAGGTAAAAACCAACGAATTATTCTGGAACAGGCAGAAAAAAACAGTTTATAACAATTCCCCTACCACTGTTTCGACCAGCGAATTGATTTCAACAGGCGAGGGCTTCGAAGCTGACGAAAGATTTAATGTGTGGAGTTTTCGGTTGCCCAAAGGCACCATTTTGGTAGAAACCCAAGAACCGGCTGAAGATTAAGATGCAACCAGACAAATGTCGCCAAAACAATGAATTTGCAAGGGAATAAAAACCAGTATTGCTGATCTAAAACAGCCCCAAATCCAACAAAGCATCGTCAGACATCATATCCTTGTTCCACTCTGGCTCGAAAACCAAATTTATGATTGCTTGGGCAACACCAGCCACCCCTTCAACTGCCTCCTTGACGTTACGTGGCAGCTCATCGGCCACCGGACAATTGGGGTTTGTTAGTGTCATTGTAATTTCCACGAGGTTATCATTCTTCACCTCAAGTTTGTAAATAAGCCCCAGGTCATATACGTTTACGGGCAATTCGGGGTCATAAACCGTCCTGATGGCGTCAACAATTTTTGACTCAAGACCAAGATATTTGTTGGTGTCCATTTTGTATTTAGTGATTGGAATTTGGCAGATAGTCAGAAATTAAAAACAAGAAATTAGCAGGTATAAGGTCTTACGATTTGTCTCGAAAATAATCGCTAATGGATAATCGAAACCCCTGAATTATTCAACAATTTAATCTTCAAAAACCGCCAAGAAGCTATTTGTTTCCAAGTGCCAATGCGTAGAGTTTCATTTGTTTTATCATACTTACCAGGCCGTTTGATCGAGTTGGCGAAAGGTGCTCCTTAAGGCCGATGGCGTCCACGAAAGCAAGTTCTGTTTCGACAATATCACTGGCGGGTTGATTTGAAAGAACCCTAACAAGTAGCCCGGCTATACCCTTGGTTATCAATGCATCGCTATCGGCCTTGAAAACCACTAGCCCGTTTTCAAGCGAGGCATGCAACCAAACTCTCGACTGGCATCCTTTTATCAGGTATTTGTCTTCTTTGTAAGCTGGATCGATTTCGGGTAACGACTTTCCCAATTCAATAAGGTAATTGTACTTGTCCATCCAATCGTCAAGCAAGTCAAACTCCGAAATTATTTCTGCTTCTGATTCTTTTATGGTCATCGTGGTCTGTTTGTTGGGTCTGATGGTGTTGAAGGATAAACTTACTCTTTGCCAAAAAGGTCATTGTATTCTTGGTTGTTAAGCGATAAATCTGATCCAACCTTTAGTTTTCCGGGTTTGTAAACCGTCATGAACAAGATGATAATCGCCTTGATTAGTAGTATATTGTTGTCGGCTGTTAGAAGAAAAAAGAGTGAAACAGTAATTGCTGCAAACGAAAAAAGCCAGACTTGCAACAATTTACCCTTAAGGTATTGGTCAACCTTTTTTTCGGCAGGCAACCCAGGGCTCAAACCCTTTAATTTTTTCCACGGCAAGTAAAATCCTCCGAACATAGCCATGGCAACAACGAAAAACAATCCAATTTTTACCATGTATGCCAGGTTTGGGTCGAGATTTATCAATGGACCAGTCTTGTTGGAAATAAGCGAGCAGGTAACCAAGGTAAGTACCACAAACGCCAGCAAGAAGTTATTGAGGCACACGAGCCTGTTTAAGGAGTTTGCACGTAAACTTGTTGTTGTCATGAAGATTTTTTTCTTCAATTAATGGACAAAAAAACTGGTTTGCCATTTAATGTTTGAAGCCTTTTTTTTAAAATCATGAGAGTTAGACTTGAATATTTGAACAAAAAATTTACAGTTGTGAGTGAAATTGGGTGTTACACCAGCATTTTTCGGCATTCATGAAGGCCTTGTATCAAGGTTTCAATTTCGTCCTCGGTGTTGTAAACTGCAAAAGAGGCCCTGATGGTTCCCTGTACTCCAAAAAACTCCATGACTGGCTGTGCGCAATGGTGCCCGGTTCTAACGGCAATTCCAAATTGATCTAAAAGAACCCCCGTATCGTAATGATGCATATCGTCAAAAACGAAAGACACAAGACTTGTTTTGCGTTCGGCTTGGCCTATGAACCTGATATTTGGAAGTTTAGACAATTTAAAAGTTGCTATTTCGAGCAATTGGTTTTCGTGGTGGGCAACAGTTTTTAGTTCCAAATCGAGCAAAAACTTGATCGCCGATTGTAGCCCCAACACGTCACCAACATTTGGTGTACCAGCTTCAAACTTAAATGGCAGGTCATTGAAAGTTGCCGAATAATAACTTACATCCTTTATCATTTCGCCCCCTCCTTGATATGGTGGCATTTCTTCAAGTAACTGTTCCTTTCCGTATAGAACCCCAACCCCCATTGGTCCGTAAACTTTGTGGCCCGAGAAGCAGTAAAAATCGCAATCAAGGGACTTGACGTCAACCTCAAGATGCGAAACCGCTTGAGCTCCATCAATCAATACTGCCGCGCCACGAGTTTTGGCGGTTTCTATTATCTCCTTAACGGGAGTGATGGTACCCAATGAGTTGCTAACGTGCGAAACTGCAACAAGTTTGGTTCTATCGCTGATAAGATTGCGATACTCCTCCAAAATTATTTCGCCTCTTGAGTTTATGGGTATTACTTTAAGGGTGGCTTTGCGGTCTTGGCAGGCAATTTGCCATGGCACAAGGTTGGAATGATGCTCAAGAGCAGACACCAAAATTTCATCACCCTCGCTAACGAACTTCTTGCAAAACGAGCTGGCAACAAGGTTGATTGATTCGGTTGTTCCGCGGGTAAATATAATTTCTTTTGTGGATGCTGCATTCAGGAAGCTGCGACAAGTTTCACGAGCGTGCTCGTATGCCTCGGTTGCTACCTGGCTAAGGTAGTGGGCGCCGCGGTGAATGTTGCTGTTTTCGTTGCGGTAGTAGTCAATTAGCCTATCAATTACAACTTTGGGCTTCTGGGTGGTGGCCGCATTGTCGAGGTAAACCAAGGGTTTTCCGTGTACTTGCCTTTGAAGCAACGGGAACTCACTTCTTATTTCCGCCATGGAGTACACGATTGGCTCTTGATAAGGTTTCAGGGGTATTACAGGCTTCGTATTTTGGTTCTTTTATTAACAAAATGCTGAACAATAAACAAAACCAGCATCCAAATGTTTGAAAAAACAGCGGCAAAAAGGACATAAATCCAGGGAACAAAAACAATTGCCGATAGAGCGAAAGCCAAAATGTGTGTAGAGTTTCCAATAAGATTCCAAAGCCTTATCAAAACTTTGTTGTTATGGGCATACGACTCGGCGGCGTATTTTTTCGGAGCATCCTTTTCTTCGCCCGATTGCAACAGGGTGTATTTTAGGTAAACCTGCACCACCAGTTTGTCAAGCCACTTGCCCTTTGTTTTTTCCAACTCTGCATATTCCGCTTCAAATTCATCTCTTTGAGTTTTAGGATCAATTTTGAAGTCGTAAACATTAAAAAGGTATTTGTTTCGGTAGTAATCGGTAATAATCGAGTGAATTACGTGAAACACAATAATAACTATCACAACGAGCACCACGTTTAATGGAAATGACACCAGGTTGTTTTCCTCCATTTTGGTTAGCCCTATGGCGGTTCCCAGGTAAACGAACGTGAACGTGAAGTAATCGGAGATCCCATCTATTACCCTTCCAATTTTGGTTCCACTGTTTTTAAGGCGGGCAATCATTCCATCGCTACAGTCAAAAATATGTGAAGCAAAAAAAATCAAGCCGCCTAAAAAAAATCCCAGTTTCGTGCCCCAGGCAAAAAAACCTCCTGCAACAGCACCGAGCAGCATTGCTATGAAGCTAATTTGGTTTGGGGTCAGCGATGTTCTGTAAAGAACTTTAACCAAGGCAAACGCCATCGGCCGGAAAATTAGCAGGTCAACGGTTTCTTCAACCTCAATTTTCTTTAACGACTCCTTGTACTCCTTGTAAATAAGCATAATGGGTTTGATTGATTAGTAACGATTATAGATAGGCAAAAGGCGATCTTTCAACTCCTCAACCAATACGAGCTTGTCATCAAAATGCTCTTGCGAAGCAAACAAGAGCAACATCCAAATATTGGCAAAAACCACAGCAAGCCATAAAAACATCATCGGATTTACGAGTATCAATAAAAGTCCAAGCATAAATGCATGCATTGCCGGACCAATTATATTCCACAAAAAAACAAGCAGGAAGCTGTTCCTTGCACAGCTTTCGGGCGTGTATTTAATTGGGTTTGCAGCGGCTCTGGACGCTTGCATTTTGCAGTACTTAATGTGTCCGTTTAGTATTAATTTTTCAACCCCCTTTCCTTCCCTCTTGCCAAGCTTCAACTTTTCCTCATCAAACTCAACTATTTGCGATTTTGGGTAGAGGTATTTGCCAAAAACTTGACCCTCGTATTTGTTTGGATAATAATCGGTAATTATGGCATGTAGGGCGTGAGCCAAATTCATGATCAATGCCAAAATCCACGGATTCATTGGAAGGTAAATTTGATTGGAGGTAACAAGTTTTGAAAGTCCAATTGCCAATCCAATGTAAAACACGATACAAGCAAAACATGCAACAGCGCCATCTACCATTCGTTCGACCTTGATTTCGTTTTTCTTCGATCGGAATAGCTTGCCGCTATTGTAACCCGGGGCGGCAGAAAAAATGAACAATAAACCGCCAGCCATTATGCTTATCAGGGTGCCAAATGCCACAACCACGCCCGCAACAATGCCCAAAAATAACGAAATAATGCTTATTTGGTTTGGCGTAACGGGCGTGTGACAAAAAACTTTGGTAAAAACAAAGGCAATTGGTTTGAAAAGGAGCAAGCCATGAAGTTCCCTTATTTCAATAGGCTTGAGCGAAGACTTGTATTGACCGAATGGATTCATATGTTAATGGAATCTTGGTTCAACAAACTCTAAAACCCTTTTCAAATGATTGGGGTCGTCTGTTTTGCCCCAAATACGGCCGTCAATCGTTGGGGTGCTTACCTCAAAATCTTGCGCCACTCTTACTATGCATTGCTCGTATTCGACTTTTAGTGTTTGCTCGAACATTTTTTGAGCAACTTCAAGCATTTTGCTATACATTTCTGCCGAAAACTTGCTAATTCCAAATAGCTCTCCATCAACGTGGTTAAGCTCATGGGCATTTTTCGACATATTCACGAGCAAATTGTTTCTTGACTCAATCCAGACTTCGTCGCCCGACTTGGTGAATCCCGACATTAAAACTGCATTGGGTTGTGGATGATTTAGCAAGGTGGCCAGTGCCCTTTCTTTGAATATCAAGTCGCCTTCGAGAAGCAAGAACCCAACTTTGACATTTTCCAAAAGTTCACGGGTCACATAAAGCGAATACATTGAACCCGAAGTAGCATAAACTTCGTTTCTAACCGTTACCACGCCTTCCAGCTTCTCTGCCAATTGTTCGTAGAACTCGCCCAAGTAACCGGTAACGACAATTACCTTTTCAATGCCGTTTTTCTTCAACTTCTCTATTGCGGCCTCGATAATTGTTTGACCATTCATGCTAACGAATCCCTTGGGAACATTGTCCTTAAAAAGGCCCTGAAGCCCCTCTCCCCTAACTGCTGCCAATATTACCGCGGTTTTTATCATACCTGGTCAAAAATGTGTTGGGCTGTTTTGTTTACCATTAAACGCCTTTTGAAGACTAATTTCCGGTAATTCCAAAAAATAGTGTGCAAAGGTAACAAACCCTGAGACATAAAATGCGAAAAATGGAGAATAAACCACCAAGATTAGATGCCAGATGTAAACTTTCTAAATCAAAAAAAACTGAACAAGGTTAAACAGATAGTGGCAGCGGATTTTTCAGATCTTCAAAGACTTGCTTCATGGCCTCCTAAAGGTTTTTCATATCCTCGGGGTTAAACCCATTTACGTTGCCAACCCTAAAGCAGTTTGCCATGGCAAACTTGTCGGGGTTTTTAACCATCCCGTTTTTTGTTTTTATCGCGAGAAGGATTTTTCGAAGCTAAAATCGGCTGATTTGGGAAGGGCAAGAAGGTAACGATGTATTCCTTGAGACTTGAAGCAAGGTAATCCTTAACTCCTATTTTCTTGTTCTGGCGAGCCGCGCGGTTGGGTTTTCCAAGCACCTTGCCGCACTCCCGCCTATCGGCCCTTTTTGGTTAAATTTAGTAGGAGGCCGCCAAAAGGTCATGGGCAATGGAAACGGTGTTATAAACCCAAGCCGTAGGGGTTTTCACATATTATGTTACTTATCCCGGAGGTTGAGGCCGAGGATGCGGGCAAGCACTCTGGTTTATTGCATGATTCGGTTAGTACGATTATTCTCCAAAATCCGACAAAAACCTCAAGGTATTTGTTTGAATAAGAAACCAAAAAATCAAAATTAAATTTTTCGAAATTAATTGGCTCCGCCCAAAGGCTGCTCCTGACATCAATAAAATAAATTGTTCGGGCATTTTTGCCCACCAAACCAATTTCTTTATTGTGGTTAATTATTCCGGCTACGGTTTGAAGTGTGCCAAAGCCTCGTTGGTAATGTCATTATTTTAACCCAAAAATGATGCAGCCTCGTCAACATCATGCATTTGGCCTTATTCATGACCAATGACTAGGGTGAGAAATAATGGCGATTAAAGGCCTAGGTGCGAAAAGCTTTTTTTCGTCCGAACTAGTTATTCTATCAATATTATTTTAGACAAAAAGCTTTACACCTGTAACTGCCAAGCACAAACCAATAAAGCATAAAAATCCTCCCAGTACCTTCAAAAAATTGTTTGCCGTTGTAAGTTTTAACCTGGTGCGATACTTAATTATTACCAACGCCATGGGGTAAAACCACAATATCCTCCCAATTGCAACAAAAAACCCGTAACAGAGGGCCACCAATAACATGAACCAAGTTGACAGGCTTTGCTTTGGCTCATGGGGTTGAATTTCTAATACCACTACATCTTGGCCAGGAGCAATACGCGGGGTACGCTCCAAGGGTTGGGTTGCTTTCTCACCTAAAAAAATCTTATGAACCTCCTTGTTGTTCAATTGGTTTCTTATTCCATCAAGAGAATTGTCAATACCGGCCACGTTGAATCCCAGAAACGCCAAGAAGGTCATTGTGAGAAAAGTTGAGCCAAGCCAACTAAGAGCAAGTGAAGGGTTTAAAAGAGCCGACATGAACCCCGTTGCAAGCCCCTTTCGCAGTTCTATGTTTCTTCGTTTGGGACTAATAAACTTCCTTTGCTTAAACTGCCCGAGGTCTATTTTCTTTTTCGCGGTTATAAGTCCCATATAAACCAAAAACACACCGCCAACCACAAAAAGGTAGGGCAAGACCGGGCTTCCAGGTTTGAATACTTTTGTAAACCCGAAAATAGTAACGAAAGCCCAAAACCAATCAACAAGGGCTCCGCCTATTGCCACCGAGAGGCAAAAATGCTTCCTGCCTTTAAGCGCGTTAGCTGTTGTGAGCACGGTTATCGGGCCACCTCCCGGAATCGAAAAAATCCATCCCGCTATTAAACCTGCAACAGAAATTGTTAAAAGAATCTCTAGCACGAATTCAAACTAATGAAACTACTTTTAATAATTTGCTAAAGTAGTTCAAAAACCCCAAATCAGAATAAAAAAAATCAAGGGTAAACATCAATGTCAAGCCAAAAAACTCGAGATTGTTCTGGTTTGATACAAAAACCAACGGGTTTAACTTATAGTTTGGATTGGTCTATCTTGAATGTTGCTGTTCCTTGGTCGGCACAATGCAGCAGGCATTGGTCGCAAATTGATAGCTGGCCGCTCAATCTTTTCTCCACCAATTTGCTGATTTTGTTTCTCAAAGGGGGAATCGAAATTTTTTGCACCACCTCGTCTGCAAAGGCCAGCATCATGAGCTTGCGTGCTTCTTCAATACCGATGCCTCTTGACCTAAGGTAAAACATTGCTTCGGTGTCGAGCTGCCCCACGGTTGCTCCGTGGCTACATTTTACATCATCGGCATAAATTTCGAGGCGAGGTTGGATGTTGGCCTTGGCCTCATCTGTGAGGAGCAGGTTTTTATTGTTTTGGTAAGCACGGGTTTGTTGGGCTTGCTTCCTTACGTGAATTAAGCCCGAAAAAACTGCTTTCGATTTATCGTCTAATATTCCCTTGAAAAGCTGATTGCTGGTGCAGTTCGGGGCAGCGTGCTCTATTGATATTTGGTTGTCAACGTGTTGAGTTTTATCAACCAGGTAAAGCCCGTTTAAATCAGCATCGGCGTGTTCTTCAAGCAGTTTAACATTTAAACAGTTTCGGGTGAGGTTACCGTTGAGGGTAATAAGTTTACTGGCAAATTTTGCGTTGCGGTATAGGTTAACACAGGTGGTGGTAAAAAGGGCCGATTGGCTTCCCTTGTTTTGCACTTTGTAATGGTCAATTTGGGCGTTTTCGGCACCAAATATTTCCATCACCGTGTTTGAAAAACTAACATTGTTGGTGAGGGTATGGTCGCAGTGCACCAAGGTTACTTTTGAGTTTTTACCTGCTATAAGCAAATGGCGGGGCTGAAGCATGATTGGTTGGTGCGAGTCAACAACACTTACTAATTGAATTGGTTTTTCGACCTCAACTCCATCGGGCACGTATACAAACAGGCCATCTTGTATAAATGCCGAATTAAGCGCGGCAAGTGGCATCTTGCTAACATCTGCAGCGGCACCTATATGGAGGCTTATTAACTGTGGATATTCCTCCATGGCCTTTGCAAGGCTACCAATTATGGTTCCGTTTTGAAGTTTTTTTAGTGGCGCCTCGCTATATACAAACCATCCGTTAAGAAGTGTAAGAGTGTAAGTATCAAGGTCATAAACGTGGCAAGTAAAAAGGTCGTCAATGTTAAAGGGCCTGCTCCTATTGGTAAAGTCAAAGGTAAAATCTACCTCGAGAAGCGGGCTTATGTCGGTAAATCGCCAGTTTTCCATTTTCTGGTTAGGGAAACCAAGTTTTTCAAACTCGGCCAATCCCAACTCTTGCAACTCGGCAACCTTTTGGGTAGAATTTCCCCTTATTAAATCTCTGTTTCGATAAAACAGGGAAATCAAATGTTCCTTTAACGATCCCGTTTGTATGTCGATTTTCATTTTGGGTTTATTTGTCTTTGTAGAGCCGCAGCAAGCTCCGTTTCTACTGTCAATATCCAATAAAAAACTCTCCCCACCTGGCCATTCACTACTCACTTTTAACCCACTGATACCCTTTAGCTTCGAGTTCGAGAGCCAGTTCTTTTGTGCCCGATTTTGCTATTTTGCCGTCGAAAACTATATGAACGAAGTCTGGCACGATGTAATCGAGCAATCGTTGGTAGTGGGTTATTACTATTGTGGCATTATCTTTTGAGCGTAACTTGTTTACACCATTGGCTACAACTTTAAGTGCATCAATATCAAGGCCAGAGTCGGTTTCGTCAAGAATGGCCAATTTGGGTTCGAGCATTGCCATTTGAAAAATTTCGTTCTTCTTCTTCTCTCCACCGGAAAACCCTTCGTTTACCGATCTGTTGGTGAGTTTTTCGTGAATTTCCACCATTTTCTTTTTCTCTTCCATCAGTTTCAGGAACTGTGCCCCGCTCAGTGGTTCGAGGTTTTTGTGTTTGCGTATTTCGTTAAGGGCAGTGCGCATGAATGTGGGCATACTCACCCCCGGGATTTCAACAGGGTATTGAAATCCAAGAAAAATCCCTTCACGGGCTCTTTCCTCGGGTTCCATTTCTAAAAGATTCTTGCCAAGGTAAGTAACTTCGCCCTCTTCAACATCGTAAATATCTCTACCTGCTATTACCGATGCAAGCGTACTTTTTCCCGTGCCATTTGGACCCATGATAGCGTGCACCTCGCCAGCCTTAACATCAAGATTTAACCCATTAAGAATTGTCTTTCCGTTTATCGATACTTTTAAGCCTTTAATGCTGAGCATTTTTGTATTTTTTTTAGAAACTTTGAATTTGAAATGCGTTCAATCTCTGTAAGCCAATCGAAAGGGATTAGCCAAGCCATTCTTACAATCTATCAACCCATAAACCCCTCAACCATTATTCATTTTTAACTCCCCCCCTACTCTTTGCCGATCTACAAAAATTTCACTTTTCCCGGCGAAAATCAAATGCTTTATTTCAGGGGAGATAAATCGCACCTCTGGTAGCTACTAATAACAATTACCAATCACCAATTTTTCAATCTAAACTATTCACCCTAAACCCTCTAACCCACGCTTCCTTCCAAGCTGATGGCCAGCAGTTTTTGAGCTTCCACGGCAAATTCCATTGGCAGTTTATTCAAAACCTCCTTGGCATATCCGTTTACAATAAGGCCTATGGCGTTTTCCATGTCGATGCCCCTTTGAAGGCAATAAAACAATTGGTCTTCCGAAATTTTGCTGGTTGTGGCCTCGTGTTCTACTATCGAAGAACTATTTCCAACCTCAATGTAGGGGAAGGTGTGGGCTCCGCAATTATCGCCAAGCAACAATGAATCGCATTGCGAGAAATTTCGTGCATTCAAGGCATTTCGAGTGGTTTTTACCAGTCCTCTGTAACTATTGTTGCTAAAACCCGCCGAAATACCTTTACTTATTATGGTGCTTCTGGTATTTTTACCGATGTGAACCATTTTTGTGCCGGTGTCGGCCTGCTGGTGGTTATTGGTGACAGCCACCGAATAAAACTCTCCAACTGAATTATCGCCCAATAGAATTACGCTCGGGTACTTCCATGTTATTGCCGAGCCAGTTTCTACCTGAGTCCACGAGATTTTAGAGTTCTCGCCAATGCACATACCACGTTTTGTAACAAAGTTGTAAACCCCGCCCTTCCCGTCTTTATCACCAGGCCACCAGTTTTGCACCGTGCTGTACTTAACTTCTGCACCTTTGTGAGCAACGATTTCAACAATCGCTGCATGAAGTTGGTTGTCGCTGCGCATTGGGGCCGTACAACCTTCCATGTAGCTCACGTAACTTCCTTCCTCTGCTACTATTAGTGTCCTTTCAAATTGTCCGGTATTGGCTGCGTTTATCCTGAAGTAGGTGGATAGTTCAAGCGGGCACCTCACACCCTTGGGTATGTAAACAAACGAACCATCGCTAAAAACTGCCGTGTTTAGGGCCGCGTAATAATTGTCGGTATATGGCACCACGGTTCCCATAAATTGCCTTATTAGTTCGGGAAACTTTTGAAGCGCCTCGCTAAACGAGCAAAATATCACACCTTTTTCGGCAAGCGCTTCCTTGAAGGTTGTGGCCACCGAAACGCTATCCATGACCGCGTCAACCGCCACTCCTGCCAACATTTTTTGCTCGCTCAGGGGTATTCCCAACTTTTCGAAGGTTTCAAGCAATTCCGGATCAACCTCGTCGAGGCTTTCAAATTTCGGATTTTTGCGCGGGGCAGAGTAATAGATCATATCTTGAAAGTCAATGGGAGGATAGTTTACGTGTGCCCATTTTGGTTCGGTTAGGGTTTGCCAATGCCTGAAAGCCTGCAGCCTTAAATCGAGCATAAACTCAGGTTCGTTTTTCTTGGCCGAAATAAACCTAATGGTATCCTCTGTCAGCCCCTTGGGAGCCTGATCCATTTCAATATCGGTATAAAAACCGTACTTGTATTCCCCGCCGGTAACCTCCTCCAGTATGTCGTGCATGTTATCTTCCATGATAAACCAACTTTCAACTATTATTTCCAATGAATTAACAAAAAACAACAGGGGTTGTTTAGATTTAGTCTAAATTTGGGCAAAATTAAAAAAGATTTTGAAAATGGAATAAAACCAGTCTTCATGTTTACTACGGGTTTTTTAAGGGGTTTTGTTAGTGAAATTCCAAGGAAACGGCATCGGGCAAGCCCCTAATGCAAATTCGCATGAGTTGTGTATTCAAAAAAAGAAAATGCAAAAAATTTTTTTAAAGATTTTTTTGCTAATTTTGCAGCCTGAAATTCGTTTCGATTGACCGATGGTGTAATGGCAGCACTGCAGATTTTGGTTCTGCCTGTCTAGGTTCGAATCCTAGTCGGTCAACAACATTAAACAAAGACCCGCTGTAATTTAACAAGTTACAACGGGTTTTCGTTTTTCCAAATATTGCCAAAATCTAAAATCGCACAAATCAGGGTAAGGAAAAGCTTAATCGAAAATCCTCTGATACATAACCAACCGAGTTCGAGAAAGCATTAGGCGGCCAGAATGCAAGGCCACACGAAGACTATTAAACGGAAAAATCAGAAATTGCCAATCGTTTATCGCTGGTCTTTTTTTTCCCGCTTCCCCACACAGGTAGCCAATTAAAAAGATCTCTACCCCCCAACCTCACAAACCACAGAAACTTACCATATCATTCTCCAAATAAATGGTATTTTTGTGATAAAAAACAGCAGATGCACCAAAATATTGAAAGGGTAGCTATTGATTTATTTCAAGAGTGGCACGGAAAGGAACCCGATTCCATTGTTGCCCTGCCCCCTTCGGGCTCCAACAGGCTCTATTTCAGGATTTTTTTCGGCAACGAAACCTGTATAGCAGCAATTAATCCCGATGTTAGGGAAAACAAGGCTTTCATATACTTGTGCCAGCATTTCCATGACCTGGGGTTGCCAGTTCCTAAAATACTCGCCGAAGACAAGGAGGATATATGCTACTTGCAATCCGATTTGGGCGACAAAACCCTATTCTCGCTGCTTCCCCATGACCCGGCGGTTACAAAGTTCAGGCCAGAGATTTTGGATGTTTACAAGAAGGTGCTGGAGGTGTTGCCAGAGTTTCAGGTAAGGGCAGCCAAAAACCTTGACTGGGCGGTTTGTTACCCTCGTCATGCATTCGACAAGCAATCGATGATGTGGGACTTGAACTACTTCAAGTATTACTTTTTGAAAACCTTTGATGTTGCCTTTGACGAGCAAAAGCTTGAAGATGACTTCCAGACCTTTACAAATAGACTATTAAGCGCACCCTGCGAATATTTCTTGTATCGCGATTTCCAGTCGCGAAACATTATGGTGGTTGATGGAAACCCGTTTTTCATCGATTTTCAGGGAGGGCGTCGGGGGGCATTGCAATACGACATCGCTTCGTTATTGTTCGATGCCAAGGCTAGCATACCATTTCAGCAAAGAGAAGAATTGCTTGACCATTACATTTCCAATATTTCAAGGTTCGTGAAAGTAAGCGAAAATGATTTCAGGCATCACTATTACAACTTCGTTTTCATCCGCCTGTTTCAAGCCTTGGGTGCTTATGGGTTTAGAGGGGGCGTGGAACGCAAAACCCTTTTTTTGCAAAGCATACCTTATGCCTTGCGAAACATCAAGTGGTTGGCCGACAAGGACCTTTTCCCAAAATTCACGCCCCACCTGGCCAAGGTACTTGAACAGCTTGCCGCAAGAGCCCCTGAAAATATTATGCCAAGAAACAAGGAAGGCTTAACCGTGCAGGTAAACAGCTTTTCGTACAAGCGTGGCATTCCTCTTGACGATTCGGGCAATGGTGGAGGGTTTGTGTTCGATTGCAGGGCCATGCCAAATCCAGGCAGAATAGACCAGTACAAAACACTTTCGGGCCTCGACCAACCAGTAATAGATTTCCTGAAAAATGAAGAAAGCGTGGACAGTTTTCTCGAAAATGCGAAAAACCTTACCAAATTTTCAATTGAAAACTACCTTCAAAGAGGGTTTACCAACCTGACCATAGGCTTCGGGTGCACCGGAGGTCAGCATAGGTCGGTGTTCTGTGCCGAGCACCTGTCAAAGTTTATCGCCGAGAACTTTCCGGTTAAAGTAGAAGTTAACCACAGCGAGAAGAAAAACTGGCCAAAATAAAAACGCACCGGTGATTTGGTGCGTTTTATGATTAATGGTTGACTTGCGATTTGAAACAATTGTTAACTGGCAATAGCAACTCCAATAAGTACAAATACTATGGCCAAAACATAAATAGCTATCATGACGATAGTTAAAATGCCCATAAATTTAAACAATGACTTTAGATTTCTAACTCCCGCATCAAAAGACTCCTGCTTCAGGGAGTTTACCCCGTATTTTACCTTACTCGAGAACTGGTGCAAGTAGTAAACCGGGAAAAAGTATAAAACTGCAATGGCCAACATCAAGAAACCCGTGAAAAAGGAGCCCAATTTAAACGCCGGGGCGCTTTCTTGAAAACCATATACTTGCTCGAAGGCTTCCATGGTTTCTGTTAGTTTTCCACCTGCCAGCATGACAAAAATTCCAAATATTACCATTATGGCTATTCCTAAATATCCAACAATGGCCAGGAATGTCCCCCAATTGGCGGCTTCAACGAAGTAGGCCTTTGATTCGGGGGTTACTTTTACTTCTTGTAGTTCTTGTTGATAAATTTGTTCGGTTTCCATGGGTTTTTGATTTTTGATTTGCAAAAAGACACTTTTCGTGCTTCAAAAATACAAAAAAAATAACTTGTTGCCAAAAAACTGCGCGATTGGAAGTTATCTTTTTTTAGTTAATTTTGGAGAATGAAAGCAATGATTTTCGCTGCCGGTATGGCAAATAGGCTCAAGCCCATTTCACTTAAAACCCCAAAAGCCCTGGTTAGGCTTGGCGAAAAAACCATGTTAGAAATCGTGGCGGCGAAACTTGTCAGGTGTGGAGTTAAAACCTTAGTTGTAAACATCCATCACCATCACGCGCAGATGGAGGAGTTTATCAAGCAACTTTCGCTTCCAAACGCGGAAATTCTTATCTCGGACGAGTCAGATCAACTTCTGGATACAGGTGGTGGTTTAAAAAAGGCAAGAAATTATCTTGACGGAAACGAGCCAATCATTCTTCATAACGTTGATGTTTTGAGCGATGTTAATCTGACTTCAATGATTGCCTTGCACAAGCAAAAACAGGCACTTGCAACGCTTGCTGTAAGCCAACGAAAAACCAGCAGGTACTTCAAGGTCAGCCAAAATAGGCTGGTAGGTTGGGCAAATATTTCCACCGGCAAAGAAATCAACTGTATCGAAGTCAAAAAAAAACGGCAACTCCTTGTGGCATTTAGCGGTATTCAAGTGATAAGCCCCGAGTTTATGTCATTAATAACCGAAGAAGGTTCTTTTTCATTAACAAGTGTATATTTGCGATTGGCAACCGCCAACCCCATTTACTGTTTCGAACACGAAGCTTCGAATTGGATTGACGTTGGAACGCCCGAAAAGCTCAAAAATGCTCGAGAGGCTTTTATTAAAAACCCCTCGAGCTTTGAATAAAAGATAAACGGAATGGATAGTTTTCTTGAAAAAGTTACGGACCGAATTTTCGAAAAGCACTCGGGTTCTTTCGAAAATCTTTGCGTGGTTACTCCAAACCGCAGGGCCGGCTGGTTTCTCAGAAAACATTTCTCACAACGCATTAAAAGCCCAACCTGGGCTCCAAACTTTTTTAGCATCGAAGATTTTGCGAATAAAATAAGCGGCCTTGAGGTGGTTGACAGCCTTAACCTGGTGTTCGAGTTTTGGGGGGTTTACATGCACATGGAAGGAAAAAAGGCAGTACCATTGGAAGAGTTCCTGCAATGGGCACCAATGCTTTTGCGAGATTTTGACGAAATCGACGGTGCACTTGATGACCCTTCACAACTTTTTTCGTACCTCAACGACTTGAAAGACATTTCCACTTGGAATCCCGAAGGAACTCCACTTACTATATTTCAGAAAAATTACCTTGACTTCTTTCAAAAGCTTCGCTCGTGGCATGAATCTTTCAAACACCAACTTGCAAAAAGCAACCTTGCCTATCAAGGAATGTCTTTCAGAAAAGCAGCACGAATTCTGAAAGAAGAAGTTCAAACAGGTTGGTTCGAAAAAGTTGTTTTTGCAGGATTCAACGCCCTTAACAACGCCGAGGAAACCATAATTGACACACTTGTAAAAAGAGGAATTGCCGAGGTGATTTTTGACTCCGACCCCTATTACGAGCACAACGCGGCTCACGAAGCCGGGCTGTTCGTGCGCAAGTACAAGCGGAAGTGGGAGTTGCAAAAACAAGGTCAAGCTGTGTCATTTTTTGCGGCACAAAAAAACATCAAAGCGTTGGGAATACCGGGAAACTTTAACCAAGCCCAACTTGCCGGCAACTTGCTGGCCCAAAATCCACAGATAGCCGCCACCGAGCGAACTGCAATAGTGTTGGCCAACGAAAGCTTGCTCGTGCCCGTTCTGAATGCCTTGCCGCCCAGGGTGGAGGCAATAAACATTACCATGGGTTACCCGTTTATCCAAACCAATCTTTTCTCGTTTTTCCAATCCCTGATGCAACTCTTCATAACACGCCATCGGATTGGACATGGCGGGCAGGGAGGCAACCCCGGATTTTACAACAAGGATTTGATAGGCTTCCTGTTAAACAGTTGCACTGATTTTTTGATTCAAGCAAACGAAAAACCAAATCAGACAGAAATCGCCATCAACGCCATGATCAAATCAAACCGTACCTTTTACACCTTCGAACAATTGAGTTCAAGTGATGCGTTTGAACCACTTTTTTCGCGGCATTTTTCTTTCCTTTCGGAAAACTGGGATCAAAATCCCCGACAAGTGTTGGGAGGGTTGGCCCTTATTTGCGAAAGACTAGACCAATCATACAGGCATCATGCTTCCGAAAACGGCCTGACAATGCAGCAAGCTCCCTTTTTCGTTGATTTCGAAGCTCTTTTCTACTTTTCGCAGATTCTCAAGAGGGTGAGTTTGACCATGAAGCAAGATACACAATCAGCCTTGAGTATTGAAACCCTATGGCAGGTAATTAAGCAAACTTGCAAGGAAACAAGGATTGCCCTATCGGGTGAGCCTGTTCGGGGTTTGCAAGTTATGGGGGTTTTGGAAACACGAAACCTCGATTTTGAAAACGTGATAATCCTTTCGGTCAACGAAAACACCTTGCCCAAGGGCAAACTTCCCGGCTCTTTCATTCCCTTTGAAGTGCGCCGAAAGTTCGGCCTGCAAGTACACTCCGATAAAGATGCCGTTTTCGCCTATCACTTTTACAGGCTTTTGCAAAGAGCCGAAAACGCTTTCTTGATTTACAACACCGAATCGGGCAATATGGGTTCAAACGAGCAGAGTCGATTCATAACCCAACTTCAGTACGAACTACCAAAATTCAACCCCACGGTTTTGATTAACTCCGCAATCGTTACTCTTCCGTTAAATCTCAAGACCGAAGCCAAAAAAATCACCATCGAAAAAACCCCCGAAATTGAAACGAGGCTGCTTCAAATTGCCGAAAGGGGTTTTTCGCCGTCATCATTAAATTCTTACACAAGCTGCCCACTGAAGTTTTACCTCGAGCGGGTAGCAAGTGTTTCTGAAGTTAATCAAGTGGAGGAAACCCTCGATGCATCAACCATCGGAACAATCGTTCACGGGGTTTTGGAAGATTCCTTTGCACCACTAAAAGGCAGGGTAATATCGACAAGCGATATTGACCAAATGCTTAATAATCTTACGAAATCAACCTTGAAACGGTTTGAAACCGATTACCCCGAGGGTGACATTTCTACCGGAAAGAATCTTTTGATTTTCGAACTTGCCAAAAGGCAACTTGAAAGATTCCTAGTCAAGGAAAAGCTATTCATTGAAAAACTTAAGTCGCAAAATCAGCACCTGACAATCCTGGAAACAGAAAAAAAGCTGGAAGCACACGTTTCGGTGGAAGTTAATGGCAAAACTCACGAGGTGAAGATTGCAGGTTGTGCCGATCGCATTGATAAAGTTGGGGGAGTGATTCGTATAATAGATTACAAAACCGGAAAGGTTGAGGCAAGGGAACTGGCAGTAAAAAACATTGACGAATTAACAACAAGTGCAAAATACGACAAGGCCTTTCAGCTCATGGCATACGGCTGGTTGTATTCAAAGTCAAATAACGTTAGCGAGGTAATTCAACCCCAGATTTTTTCGCTACGAAACCAAATGGGTAACCTAACGGTTTCAGTAAAAGATGCCCAGGGGAAAGAAATCTCGAACCACCCAGAGTTGTTCGAAACCAAGCTGCAAGAGATGGTTTCTGAAATTATGAACCCGCACCTATCTTTTACCCAAACCGAAGAAACAGACAACTGCAAGTACTGCCAGTTCAAAGCAATGTGCGGACGGTTTATTGACCCCTCTGGGTACTAACCACTTAATACCCCTCACTAATTTTCAACAATATTTATCTTTTCAATCTTGTTTCCTGCCCTAATGGTGTCAATTACATCGAGGCCTTCAACAACCTTTCCGAAGCAGGTGTGATTACGGTCGAGATGGGCAGTGTTTTGCCTGTTGTGGCAAATGAAAAACTGCGAACCACCGGTATTGCGCCCGGCGTGAGCCATTGACAATACACCGCGGTCGTGGTACTGATTATCGCCATCGAGCTCGCAATTGATTTTGTAGCCGGGGCCTCCAACGCCATTGCCAATAGGGCAGCCCCCTTGGATTACGAAATCGGGTATTACCCTGTGAAAGGTCAAACCATCATAAAACCCTTTTTTCGAAAGGTCAACGAAGTTCTTAACGGTATTTGGTGCATCTTTTTGGTACAACTCGACTACCATGGTGCCTTTTTCGGTAATGATTTCTGCTTTTATCATTGTAATGATTTTTTGATTTATTACTTGAAGTATAACAACATCACGAATTCTGCAATTGTTAGGGTAATTCTATCCCACCACAATATTCACAATCTTTTTCAAAACCACTATTACTTTTTTGGGTGGCTTGCCTTGGAGCCATTTAGCTGCCTCGGGTGCCGAAAGGACCAATTTTTCAACCTCGGCACAAGGTGTGTCGGCAGGTATTTCGAGCTTGAAGCGGGTTTTGCCGTTGAACGAAACGGGGTAAACAACCACGTCGTCGGTAATGTATTTTTGCTCCCAACTAGGAAACGGTGCCACGGTTACGCTGGTAGTGTTGCCAAGCAGGCTCCAAAGTTCCTCGCCAATATGGGGGGCAAACGACGACACGAGCACCGCAAGAGGCTCAAGCACCTCGCGCTTGTTACATTTCAGATCTCCAAGTTCGTTAATGCAAACCATAAACGCACTTACGGCAGTGTTAAAGGCAAATTTTTCTATGTCTTCGCCAACCTTCTTAATGGTTTTGTGAAGCACCTTTTTTTCCATGTCGGAAGCAGGCTCGTCAGATACGCTCCACCTTCCGGCATCTTGATGATAAAGCCTCCACAACTTACGAATAAACCTAAACACCCCTTCTATGCCGTTGGTATCCCAAGGTTTGGCCTGCTCTATGGGGCCAAGAAACATCTCGTACAAACGAAGGGTGTCGGCTCCGTACCTTTCTATTAGGTCGTCGGGGTTTTGAACATTGTGCAGCGACTTTGACATTTTTTCAACCTCCCAGCCACAAACATACTTGTCGCCTTCGAGGATGAATTCCGCATTCTTATACTCGGGATTCCAGTTGCGAAAGGCCTCGATGTCAAGAATGTCGTTTTGAACGATGTTTACGTCAACGTGTATCGGCATAACTTCGTAGTCATTCTTAAGGTTGTGCGATACAAAAGTGTTGGTTTCCTTTATCCTGTAAACCAGGTTGCTGCGCCCCTGAATCATTCCTTGGTTTATCAATTTCTTGAATGGCTCTTCGGTAACCACCACCCCGAGGTCATACAAAAACTTGTTCCAAAATCTCGCGTATAAAAGGTGCCCCGTGGCGTGCTCGGCACCTCCCACGTAAAGGTCAACGTTTTGCCAGTATTCAACGGCTTCCCTGGAAACGAGCTCTTTGTTGTTGTTCGGATCCATATACCTGATATAGTAGGCATTCGAACCGGCAAAACCGGGCATTGTGTTTTTTTCGAGGGGGTAGCCCTCCTTGGTGGTCCAGTTCTTTGCGTGCCCAAGGGGCGGTTCGCCAGTTTCGGTGGGTAAGTACTTGTCAACTTCGGGAAGTTGCAGTGGAAGATCGGATTCGTCCAGCAGCCTGGCAATCCCGTCCTTGTAGTAAACCGGAAACGGCTCGCCCCAGTAACGTTGACGGCTGAATATGGCATCGCGCAAGCGGAAGTTTACCTGGCCCTTACCAATTTTTTCTTTCTCTAACCTTTTTATAACAGCAGAAATGGCATCCTCAACTTCCATTCCGTTTATGAAGTCTGAGTTAATAAGTTTTCCTACTTTGGCCTCGTAAGATTGCTCTTGTATGTTGCCCCCCGAAACCACCTCAACTATATCAAGTCCGAAGTGTTTGGCGAAAGCGTAATCGCGGCCATCGTGTGCGGGTACAGCCATTATGGCTCCAGTTCCGTAACCGGCCAAAACGTAATCGGCAATGTAAATCGGCATTGGTATTCCCGAAAAGATATGCTTGGCGTAGCCACCGGTAAACTGGCCCGAAACTGTTTTAGCCTCGGCCATACGCTCACGCTCCGAACGACGCGAAGCCTTGGTAACGTATTCATCAACAGCTTTCTTGTATTCAGGGGTGGTGATCTTGGCAACCAGTTCGTGTTCGGGTGCCAGCACCATGAAGGTTGAGCCAAAAATGGTATCAGGGCGTGTGGTGAAAACTTCAATCTTGTCATCGTGGCCCATCACGTCGAAAATCATTGAAGCACCCTCGCTACGGCCAATCCAGTTGCGCTGAATTTCCTTTAGAGATTCGCTCCAATCAATGTTATCTAACCCATCCAACAACCTTTCGGCGTATGCCGTTATGCGCAAGAACCACTGCTGCATCTTTTTTCGTTCAACGGGATGGCCACCGCGCACCGAGAACCCCTCCTTAACCTCGTCGTTGGCAAGTACGGTGCCAAGTGCAGGGCACCAGTTCACGTGAGTATCAGCAAGATATGCCAGGCGGTAGTTCATCAAGATGGCTTGTTGCTCGGCCTCCGACATTGAATTCCATTGCGCTGCCGTGAAAGATTCTTCTTGGTTGGATGCGGCGTTAACGCCTTGATTGCCGTTGGTCTCGAAATTCCTTACCAGTAATTCTATGGGTTCGGCCTTTCGTGTAAAGTTGTTATAGTAATGAGCAAAAAGTTTCATGAATACCCACTGCGACCACTGGTAATAAACGGGGTCGCAGGTGCGCACCTCGCGCGACCAGTCGTAAGAAAAGCCAATCTTGTCGAGCTGCTCGCGATAACGCTTGATATTGTTTTCGGTGGTAACGGCAGGGTGCTGACCAGTTTGTATGGCATATTGCTCGGCCGGAAGGCCGTAGGCATCGTAACCCATCGGGTGCAAAACGTTGAACCCGCTTTGACGCTTGTACCTAGAATATATATCGCTGGCAATGTATCCCAGAGGATGCCCTACATGCAAACCCGCTCCCGATGGATACGGGAACATGTCCAACACGTAAAACTTGGGCTTGCTCGAGTCTATTTCAACCTTGTAGGTGTGGTTCTGGCGCCAGTAGTTCTGCCACTTCCTTTCAACTTCCCTGAAATTGTATTCCATAATATCATATCGATTTTTCAACCTGCAAAGGTAATAAAAGCGTTTTATCGAGAGGTGGGGTAAATGACAGGTGAAGCAAAAAAGGAAAAAAGGGCCGCATTTCTGCAACCCTTTGATTTTGAAGCTCCCCCTCCTGGACTTGAACCAGGGACCCTCTGATTAACAGTCAGATGCTCTAACCGACTGAGCTAAGGAGGAGTTTAAAAGCGTTAGTATCGCTTTTGAGGTTGCAAAGGTAATAAAAAATTATTTGAGGGAATTTTTTCAGAATTTTTTTTTGAAATCAATAACCCACCATGCAACCCGGTTGGAAAAGGATCTGTTTAAGGTGCCCAATGGCTCGAAGTGAATAAAATTTTAACATTTGAAAAAACAAAACAATCCCGTTCGTTTTTCGTTTCCCTTTTTGAAATCACATTTATTATTTTCGATAACACCATGCTTAGGTTGGTCTTTTTCTCGGTTTTCCTGTTTCATGTTTGTTTGATTGCCCCTTCTGCTGCCGGTTCTGAAAATAGTTCCGAAGAAAACTCAGCCCCCTTTTACTCGCCAGAAGAGATGGCCTACATCGAAAACCGCCTGACCACCCACTTGCTTGATATAAAGTTCAACGGCCAGGTGCTTGTGGCTCGTTACGGGAGGGTTATTTACAACAGAAGCTTCGGGTTTGCCGATTTTCGTGACAACACGCCCGTAAATTCGCGCACCTCGTTTCAAATTGCAAGCATAACCAAACCCTTTACAGCCACTGCTGTACTTTTGCTCCAGCAACAGGGCAAACTTAATATCGATGATTTGGTTGCAAGGCACGTCAAGGAATTTCCCTACAAGAATGTTACAATAAGGCATCTTTTGAATCACACCAGCGGCCTGCCAAATTACTTCCACTTCTTGCCTCAAATATGGAAAGGAAAGAACTCCTTCCCAAATAACGAAGACTTACTTAAAGCTTTTACTTCACGAAAGCGCAACCTTAAGTTTAACCCGGGCACCAAGTTCGAATATTCCAATACCGGGTATGCATTCCTTGCCTTGCTAATTGAAAGGGTTTCTAAGCAAACCTACGCCAACTTCATCAAAAAGAACATATTTGAACCACTCGAAATGCACGACTCATTCGTGTACAATCCAGGTTCAAAAACCACCATCAAAAACAGGGCTTACGGTTTCAGGCAAACAAGAAGAGGAAAGGTTTTTGCCAAGGATTCCGAACTCGACGGGATAATGGGCGCCAAGGGGATTTTTTCAACAGCCAACGACCTTTACAAGTGGGACATGGCCATATATCAAAACAAAATCCTAGCGGTCAACTCTTGGAATTCGGCGTTTGAGCCAGCAGTTTTGGCCAACGACAGTATAGTAAAGTACGGCCTTGGATGGCGACTGCAATCCTTTGCTGGCAGTAGAGTGGTTCATCACCCGGGTTGGTGGGCCGGTTTCAGGACTTCTTTCAAAAGATTTATTGACAACCTAGGCACCATTATTATACTAAGCAACAACGATTATAGTGTTGCAAACCTGGTAAACAAACTTCAGGAGATTGTTTTCTACAAGGAGCTGGAGATTTTTAACCAATTTGAGGTCGAAAACGGGCTTGAAGAGGGCGAAAATCAAGAAAATTCTTAAAATTTTTTAAAATAGTACCCAAATACTTGTTTTATATGTTTGTTTGATTTAACTTTGTGTTCTTGTTTTCATGGTTGCAATGGGAAAACTCAATCCTTGCGGTTGGTTTTCCCATTTTTTTTTATAAATTTGTTTTCGAATAGTAATTGGCAAAAAAACTATAAGGCAAAAATTAAAAATCAGCCTGTAATAATCAGCAGGTGATTGATAGTGAGCAGAAGGCAGGCAAAACCAATCGAAATTGGTAATTGCCAATAGTCAATCATTAGTTAATTAATCTTCACGATTCACCAAACTTTATAAACTTTTTCAACCCAATCCATTAACCCAGTGAGCAACAAGGTCAAAACCGAATTTTTTTGCAGCAATTGCGGGGCGCGTTCGCAAAAGTGGCTGGGGCGCTGCACGACCTGCGATGAGTGGAACACCTACAATGAAGAGGTCGTTTTTAGAGAGAAAAAAGGTGGCACGGCCTCTTCGAGGGTCGGCAATTTACCCCGAAAGCTCGAAGATATTGAATCGGGCAACGAAAAGCGGATGCCCTCGCATGTTGGCGAACTTGACAGGGTTCTGGGAGGCGGAATAGTGCCGGGGTCATTGATTTTGGTGGGCGGAGAGCCAGGTATAGGTAAATCAACACTGATGCTTCAAGTTGCCCTATCAATGAAGCATCATAAAATTTTATACGTTTCGGGCGAAGAAAGCCAGTTGCAAATAAAAATGAGAGCCGAAAGGCTGGGCCTCCAAAACGACAAATGCCTTATACTTACCGAAACCGATACTGCTGCCATTTTAAGCCATGTAGCCAACACCAATCCCGATATCGTGATTGTTGACTCAATTCAAACTTTGACCAGTCCCAACCTCGACTCTTCGGCAGGCAGCATCTCGCAGGTAAGGGAGAGTGCCACCGAAATGCAAAGGTTTGCAAAGGAAAATGCCGTGCCAGTGTTCTTGGTAGGACACATAACCAAGGAAGGAAACCTTGCAGGTCCAAAAATCTTGGAGCATATGGTTGACACGGTGCTTAACTTCGAGGGCGACCACAAGCACACCTATCGCATTTTGAGGGCTGCCAAAAACCGGTTTGGGAGCACCAGCGAACTGGGCATTTTCGAAATGCTTCAAACAGGGCTGCGAGAGGTAACCAATCCCAGCGAGATACTCCTTTCTCAACGCGACCACGAGGTGAGCGGCGTAACAATTTCGGCCACGCTCGAAGGCCAAAGGCCAATTCTCGTGGAAACCCAAGCCCTCGTAAGCACGGCGGCGTACGGAACCCCACAAAGGTCTTCCAATGGATTCGACTCGAAAAGGCTCAACATGCTATTGGCCGTTCTCGAGAAACGAAATGGTTTTAGAATTTCGTCAAAAGATGTTTTCTTGAATATAACCGGTGGCATAAAGGTAGAAGACCCTGCAATTGACCTTGGCGTGGTTTGCGCAGTACTTTCGTCATCGCACAACATACCGGTGAGCGAGAAAACCTGCTTTGCCGCAGAGGTGGGCCTCACGGGGGAGATAAGACCCGTTAGCCGAATAGAGCAGCGAATTGCCGAGGCTGACAAGCTGGGTTTCGAAGAAATCTTTGTTTCGAAGCACAATTTTAAAAAAGCTGACCGCAATGCCGCACGAATAAAGGTACTGGCCGTATCGAGGCTCGATCAGGTTTTCGAAAAACTATTCGGGTAAAGAAAAACAAGGGGGGTAATCTACGAAAACGATTCCTACAATTTTATCTCGTCATCGTGGTTGTTAAAAAATCTATACTCCAAGAAATGGTAGGAGTAGGTTGGCATGATCTTGATTTTTTTCTTGAACTTGAAAAACCACTTCCAGCGCAATGAAGGTAAGCCCTTGTTCAAGAATGCCGCAACGTAAGGATGAGTTCGCAGGGTCAGGTTGCTCTCTTTTTGCTCGTGCAACAGGTACCTCAGGTTGTTTTCAATCTCGTCAACCAAAATCACGCTTGGCTTAATTTTTCCCGATCCGTCGCAGGCGGGGCATTTTTCCAGAATCTCCACGCTTGTTTCGGGTCGTACCCTTTGGCGGGTTATCTGCACTAGGCCAAACTTGCTTGGCGGCAAAACAGAGTGCTTGGCCCTATCCTTGGCCATTTCCTCTTTCATCTTATCGTAAAGGGTGCGGCGGTTGGCTCCTTGCTGCATGTCAATAAAGTCAACAACAATGATACCGCCCATGTCGCGAAGCCTCAACTGGCGGGCAACTTCAACTGCCGCATCCACATTAACCTCCAGGGCGGTTTCCTCCTGGCTGTTCTCGCTTTTAATCCTTTGACCACTGTTCACGTCAACAACGTGGAGGGCCTCGGTGTGTTCGACAACAAGGTACGATCCATTTTTCATTGCCACCACCTTGCCAAAGGAACTCTTGATTTGCCTCTCCACCCCAAACTGCTCGAATATTGGAAGTTTGCTCTTGTTCAACTTCAAAATATCGGCCTTGTCGGGTGCAATCTTTCTGATGTAGTCCTTTAGTTCTTCGTGAAGCGTGGAGTCGTTTACGTGAATGTTGTTAAAGGATTCGTTGAGCAGGTCGCGCAATATTGCCGAGGAGCGGTTTAGCTCACCCAAAACTATGCTCGGTGGCTTTAACGATGATAGCTTCTCGAAAATGCTGTTCCACTTCGACACCAGATTGCTGAGATCGGCGTCAAGGTCGGCCACCATCTTCCCTTCGGCGTTGGTGCGTATAATAACTCCGAAGTTTTTCGGCTTTATACTATGAACCAAACGCTTAAGGCGCGCTTTTTCTTCGTTGTTTACTATTCTTTGCGAAATAGAAACCTTATCCGAAAATGGAACCAAAACCAAGTACCGTCCGGGTAGCGAAATGTCGCTGGTAATGCGGGGGCCCTTTGTAGAGATGGGCTCCTTGGCAACCTGCACCAATACAGGAGCGTTGGCTGCCAAAACGTTGGTAATCTTGTCGGTTTTTTCAATTTCGGGCTCCAAAGACACATTATGAAGATCTTCGCTTTTGAGTTTTCCCGAAAGGGCTGCCTTGGTAAGCTTGTTCAATGTCTTGAACTGGGCGCCCAGGTCGAGGTAGTGCAAGAAGGCATCTTTTTCGTAGCCAACGTCAACAAAAGCAGCATTCAACCCCGAAATGGTTTTCTTTACCCTTCCAAGATAAATGTCGCCAACCGAAAAAGTGCTGTTTCTGGCCTCTTGGTGCAATTCTACCAAAACCTTGTCTTCGAGCAAGGCCATAACAACTCCCGATGAGCTGCTGTCAATTATTAGATCTTTGTTCACGAAAAAAATACTGTAGGTATATTGCTAAAAAGCAAAAAAATAATTCTTTCAAAATGGCAAAACGACACATTGGCGGTGTTGCGCTCAAAACCACACAATGCCCTTCTCGGGGCATCTTGTGGTTTCGGTTTTTGAACCTAAAAGGCACCCAATAAACTAAAGAGTGTTATTTTTTCTTGTGCCTGTTTTTTCTCAAGCGTTTTTTGCGCTTGTGTGTTGCCATCTTATGTCTTTTCCTTTTTTTCCCGCTTGGCATGTCTGTTGGTTTTTAAATGTAATTGTCCTCAAAAAACTACTTCCCTTTTTTTACCTCGTTTGCAAATTCTTTCGCGGGCTTGAAGGCTGGTATGTTGTGAGCTGGGATAATTATGGTGGTGTTTTTAGAAATATTTCTTCCTGTTTTCTCGGCTCTTTGCTTTATGATAAAACTTCCAAATCCTCTCAAATAAACATTCTCACCGTTTATCATTGAATTTTTTACTGCGGTCATAAAAGCCTCAACAGTCCTTTGAACGTCAACTTTTTCAATACCTGTTTTGTTGGCAATCTCGTTTACGATTTCTGCTTTTGTCATGATCTTTAAAAATTTATGAAATTAAAACTAGTACCTTGTCTTCAAATTTGGGGTGCAAATATACGCTTTTTCTTATATTATAACGCAAAAATACTTTTTTATTTTCTAATAATCAGGGTTTTGGTTGGTGTTTGACAACTTGGTGTTTTGCTAAAAGTTTTAATTAGAAGGCAAAGGGCAAACCTTTGAAGAAAAGGGATTGAAGCAAGAAATGCACGAGTTGTGAGAGCTGGCTGGCTTGCCTGCCGCAAAAAGTCTTGGAGTGTAAGCTTGCATGCTGGCAGTCGTCTAATCGGCCATGTTCATCAAATTCTTTTTTTTTGGCTTTGGCTCCGAGTTTTTTTGTAATTTTACGGGTCGTAAAAATTCTATTTAATGAGCCTGATAGAAAGAATTAAATCCAGCGGCATTCTTTATCATGTATTTGTAGCTTTTTGCATAGGGGTTGCACTTATTTGGGTTACCATAAAATTATTGGATATTTTCACGCTTCAAGGCAAAAGCAAGGAAGTTCCAGATCTTGTGGGCCTTACGGAAAAGGAAGTAAAGGAAAGCCTCAAGGGTACGGGGCTTCGTTTCAAGGTAGTTGATTCAATTTTTGACGAGACCCTCACCAGGGGGACAATTGCCAACCAAGACCCCGTGCCCGGCAGGAGGGTTAAGAAAAGCCGCACCATTTATCTCACCAAGATTGCCATTTTGCCAGAGATGGTTTCCATGCCCGACCTTAATGACCTTTCCTTGAGGCAAGCGCTTGCCCTGCTCAAGGCATCGGGGCTTCGCGAGGGAAACCTGGAGTACAGGCCCGACATTGCAAATAATGCAATTTTGGAGCAAATTTATAACGGGAGTGAAATTGCTCCAGGCACAAAGATCGAAAAAGGCTCCAGAATTGATCTAATAATTGGCCGAGGGTTAGACCAAACATTGGTTGTCGTGCCGGTGTTGATTGGTAAAACCCGTGAAGAAGCGATGAGCATTATTCGGTCTTTGATGCTTAGCGTGGGCACTGAAGAGTTTCTCGATGACCCCGACGACAACCCGATGGTTTTTGACCAAAGGCCAAATCCCGTGAACCTAAATCAAAGGCTTAATGCCGGCAGTGCAATTAATCTTGTTTACAGGTCGGGAAATAAATTTGATTTCGATCAGTATGTTGCCTCAACTTTATATGTGGATATACCCAATTTAAGGGGCAAAAGCCCCGATGAGGTAGAGGCTATTCTGTCGCAATTATTTCTCCAAGTAGGCAATGAAACGTTTCAATACAACGTTACAAGACAGAATGCCAAGGCTGTTGGTCAAATGCCAGAATACAAAGCAGGTACCAAGATTAAAAAGGGCTCAAAAATAGACGTCTGGTATTAGATTAATGCCAATGACTTTTAAGCTTACAACCAACCTTTTAAGAGTATGCGCAATAATTTAATATTTTCATTGATTCTTTTCGTGGGCGTATCTTGGGTGCAGGCTCAAGAGTTGCTTTTGCCCTTGCTACACAATCACGCAAAGAGTCAGGAAAAACACGAAATAACAAGTATAAAGAAAAATTCCACTCCGTTGCAACTGCCGGTTCGCGACGATTTCTCTTATCCTGGACCTTTCCCCGACCCGGCCATTTGGTCAGATAATGTAGTACTGATAAATACCTCTTTCGCGGTTCATTCAAAAACTTGGGGCGTGGCCACCTTCGATGCGCTCAACGGATCAGGCCAACTTTACACAGGTGCCCAAACCAGCCCAAACCAATTCGAGGCCGATTTTCTTACTTCGAGACCGATAAACTTATCTGGCCTCACTCCGGGTGACTCGGTATTGCTAACATTTTATTTCCAGCCCCAGGGTATGGGTGGCGACCCTCGCCAGCGCGACTCACTGGTGGTCGAATTCTTTAGGGGCCTTGATGATTCTGGGCAAGAACAATGGCAATCAGTTTGGAGATCAAGAGGACAAACCTTGAGGGAATTTGCTGGCAATAATCACCCGTTTTTTCGCAGGGCAGCTATTTTTGTTTCAGACCCCGTTTTTTTCAACAATCAGTTCAGGTTTAGGATTAGAAATTACGCCAGCCTCCAAGTCGGGGCAAAAAACCCACCCAACTTTGCTGGCAACTATGGTATTTGGAATATAGATTACCTATTGCTTGACAAAAACAGAAGCGTGCTGAACACCACCTACCACGACATTGCTTTTGCAGCCGGAGCAAGAGCGTTTATCAGGCCATATTCATTCATGCCATGGATGCATTTCATACAAAATCCCGGGCAATTTTTGAGGCCAAACATTCAAAATAAAATTACCAATCTTGGGGGGCAGGAGTTCAATTACTCGTACCATCACTTTTTGATCGACGAACAGGGAAACAATCTGGGTTTTTACGATGGCGGAAGCTGGAACATCTTGCCCTTTGCCAATTTCGGATACGAGACTTACCCCACGTTTGCGAATCCCGTTTTGCATGTTGGTAACGCCTTGCCACTAGCTCCCGCCCCAAGGCGTGAATTTACCTTGGTCAGAGCAATTCGCGAAGGAATTGCCGGTGATGGATACAGGCGCAACGACACCATCAGGTTCAGGCAGGTGTTCGACAATTTCTATGCCTACGATTTCGGAATACCAACAAGTGGATACGGTGTTTTGGGTTCCAAACCCAAAGCGGCGCTCAAGTTCAATCTTGCTAAAGAAGACCAGCTCAGGGCAGTTCAAATTTTAATTAATCGCACTTACAACCAAAACAATAACATTCCATTCAGAATCACGGTTTGGAAAACCCTGGAGCCCGCCGTGGTGCTTTACCGCTCGCCGGTATTAAACCCCCAGTTTTCTGATTTTCTCAATGGTTTTTACTCCCATATACTTGATTCGCCCGTAACGGTTTCAGGAAACCTTTACGTGGGTTGGGAGCAAGAGTCAAACGGTTGGATTAATTTTGGTTGGGATTTTAATGTAGAGAACACCTCCGACATTGTTTTTTACAACGATGGTAGTGGATGGTTTCCATCGATATACAAAGGATCGTTGATGATACGGCCAGTGGCTGGCGACCTCATTAGTGTTTCAACCCCAAGCGACCCCTCCGAAGAATTCACGCTAATGGTTTTCCCGAATCCAATGAATGGGGACATACTAAACATTCAGCTTGCCGGGATTGCAGAAAGTGGTAATACACGGCTTGAGTTTTTCGACATGTTTGGGCGCAAGGTTCACTCCCAACAATTCTCCCCTACCGTAAACCTTTCGGGGATTGCAAGCGGGGTTTACATTGTAAGGATACTCGACACCACGACCAATCACATGCAGACTACCCGGTTGGTAATTACCAGATGAGCCTTAGGCATTATTATTAGAGTTTGAGATCAAACCCATTCCCATGGCGGAAGAAAAACATGAGCCCGACCAAGAGATTGAAGACTTAGAAAACGACGAACAGGAACTCTACGAGCACTTTCGATTTGTTGTTGACAAGGGGCAGGGTCTCTTGCGGATAGACAAGTACCTTACTTCCAAAATTGAAAATGCCAGTCGCAACAAAGTTCAAATTGCCGCCAGGGCTGGAAACATACTTGTAAACGACCAGCCAATAAAGCCAAATTACAAGGTCAAGCCCTTTGATGAGATTAGCATCGTAATGGCTCATCCTCCGCGCGAGATTGAAATTATTCCGCAAGATATCCCGTTAAACATTTTGTTTGAAGACGATGATATTGTTGTTATTGATAAGCCGCCCGGTCTTGTTGTTCATCCCGGACATGGCAACTATATTGGCACCTTGGTCAATGCCCTTGTTTTTCACTTTGGCAAGCTTCCAATCCAAAACAACGAGGGAATTAAGCCCGGGCTGGTACATCGACTCGACAAGAATACTTCGGGGGTAATGCTGGTAGCCAAAACCGAGTTTGCCCAAACGCGCCTCGCAAAAATGTTTTTTGACCGAGAGATTGACCGTATTTACAATGCGCTGGTTTGGGGCGACGTGAAAAGCGAGGGTACCATAACCGGCCACATTGGCCGAAGCTTAAAAAACCGAAAGGTAATGGATGTGTTCGTTGATGGCAAGTTTGGCAAGCACGCCGTAACACACTACAAGGTGTTGGAGAGGTTTGGCTATGTTTCGTTTGTGGAGTGCAAGCTCGAAACAGGCAGAACCCACCAGATTAGGGCTCATTTTCAGCACGTGGGGCATCCTTTGTTTAACGACGAAACCTACGGTGGCGATAGAATTTTAAAAGGAACCACATTTACCAAATACAAGCAATTCGTAAATAACTGCTTTGATCTAATGCCGCGTCATGCACTACATGCCAGGATCTTGGGCTTCAAGCATCCCGTTACCGGCAAACTCTTGCATTTCGAGTCTCGGCCGCCGAGCGATTTTAGCCAAGTGCTCGAAAAATGGCGTAATTACTCCCTTCATAGAACCCTTCAGGAAGAAGAAGAAGAAGAAGAAGAAGAAGAAAGCAAAGATGAAACGGTTTAAAACCTCAAGCTGGCTCCAATAAAAAAGTGCCTTCCAGCCTGCGGAAAGAACCCGTCATCAAGAGTTGTTATTCCGCTTCCTTCAACGTAACCTTTGTAAATCCAGGCGTTGGTTTCGTACAATAAGTTGAAAATGTTTTTTACCTGAACCACCAGTCCAACCTCCTGAAATAATCCGGGCTTAAACCTCAGGTTAAACCTCAGGTCGTTTACCAGGTATGGATCAAGCATTCTTGCAATGTTGCTCGTGTTGTCAATGTATTGCTTGCCAACGTACTTGCTGGTTAGGTTGATGTCAATCCAATTTAGCGGAGAGTAGGTTAGCGAACTTGCCCAAATCAAAGCCGGTGAAAATGATATGTTGGTATTTGAATACTCTGTTGATTTGGTGCCAACCCTGTTTAAGTTGGAATCAAAGGCGTCAACATATTCAACGAAAAGAGGAATCCTGTTTCGGCTAAAGGTTGAGTTGGCCTGCCACTGAAGGTTATCCAGAAGCTTAACACCAATTTCCAATTCCATACCTGCTCTTTGGCTTTTTTCAATGTTTTTTCTGGTAAAACCGCCCACGTCGTTAATCTGACCGGTAAGTATCAATTGATTCTTGTAGTTCATTAAATAAAAGTTGCCTGCAAAATGAAAGTTTTTCCAGCCTTGCCTGTATCCGATTTCAACGTTTTGCATTGATTCGTGCCGGGGCCTGCTTTCGGGCGACGATTCGGTGAAGTCGCGCCTGACTGGTTCGCGGTTTCCCAATCCAGTGAAAAGGTGAAAAATTCCTCCGGTGGTAATATTGTAATTGATTCCAACCTTGGGGTTAAAGAAGTTGAACTTAACGTTGTGGTCGAGCGTGGCAACTTGACCCAAAACCCAGGCTGGCCCCTGAAACGAGTAACTAACATGCCTGTATTGCAAGTCTGCAAAAAGGTTCAACCTTCGCGACAACTCAACATTTGCTTTCACGAAAGTGTTAAAATCATTCTTTGTGGCACTGTTATCGTAATACCTGTGCCCCTTGGCAATTGAAGGCACGTTACGAGCCCATATTATTTCACCAAAATGACCACCCTGATAGGTATTTACACCACCGCCTCCACTCAACGATACCATTTTAATAGCATTATAATTCCACGAAAACACCATTCCCAGAAAATCATTATCGAGCCACCGCCTGCGTATCAAGTCGCTGCGAGAAAATGTTTGGGTGCCAATATTTACCGGGGCAATACCGTAGCGATTGAGCCTTTCGTTGACCCTATACTGCTCAAAAAAACCCTTTCCCTTGGTGTAGTGTAAGGCCAGGCTCGCGTTGAAAGCCCTGCTGAACGAATGATAGAGATGCCCCTGGAAGTGGTGCTGTTCGTAGTTGTCGGTTTCGTATTCGTAAAAGCTTTCATTGCCGTTTTCGTCAATAAACCTACCCGAAGGGTTGTAGGTGCGGTTGGTTTGCAGCAAGTTGCTTGGTACACCATTCCAGGCAAGGTAGGTTTTTTCCTTGCCTGAAAATGTAACTACCCTCAGTGCCGTGTTTTGGCCAAAGTATCCGCCTGATAAGAAGAAAGACCGCAAGTTTGAGGAAGCCCTGTCAACGTAGCCATCAGACACTATCCTCGAAAGCCTTCCATCGAAGGCCCAGCCGTTTTTCAGGAGGCCAGTTGAAAAACCAGCGGTGTTTTTCATGGTGGAAAACGAGCCCACCGAATTATCAAGAAACGCCGATGGATTTTGGGTTAGGCCAGTTGTTTTCAGGCTTATTGTGGCACCAAAAGCCCCGGCACCATGGGTGCTAAGGCCAACGCCACGCTGCACCTGGATGTTCTCGACCGACGAAACAATGTCGGGCATATTTACCCACCAAACACCGTGCGACTCGGAATCGTTTAGCGGAACGCCGTTTAAGGTCACGTTTATGCGAGTGTCATCGCTTCCCCTTATTTTCAGTGAAGTGTAACCAACACCGGCCCCGGCGTCCGAACTTACCACAAGGCTTGGGGTTAAGCCCAGCAAGAAAGGTATATCTTGTCCCGTGTTGCGAGGCGCTATGTCTTGTTTCGAAATGTTGGTAAATGTTGCAGGCGTGCGAGAGTCGGCCCTCATTCCAGTAACAACCACCTCTTGAGCAACGGCCAAACCTGGTTCAAGGCTTATTTTAAGGGATCCCTCTTGTGGCAATTTTACCTTCAAACTTTGCGATTGATAACCCACGTAACTGACCCTTAACGTTATTTGAGAATCTGAAAAGCCCGAAATTTGAAAAAGCCCCCTTGAATTAGAAACGCCCCCCTTGAAGGTTCCCTCCACAAAAATATTGGCTCCCGGCAATGGGCTGCCATCTGAGCCATCTACAACAACACCTTTTATAACATGCTGCGACAAAAGCACACATTGAAACAATAAGGCAAAACTTGCCGAAACAACAATTTTTTTCATTTTTTTGATTCTTTTAGGTTAACATTGAGCAGGGTAAAGGGGTACACACCCGCCTATTGTTATTACCATTCCCTTCGCCGGCATTACCCGGAGCAGGTTCAATGGGTTTGATCTCAGCCCGTAATATTAGGGCACCCCTATTTTTCGAAAATCTTTTACAAAGATACAAAAATTGAACAGTCTGTTCCAACATTTTGTTCAAACGAAGTGGGGCGTGGAGACCAGAAAAAAACGCTAACGAAACAACGACCAAGAAGCGAAACGATTAAAAGACCGAAAGCTTGCAAGATGAAAGAGGCGTGGCAAACATGCAAACAACAGCGTTTGCAAATCAATCTCTATTATCCTGGCTCAATTTAAGCCAGCAACCATAATCCAAATGACATGAAAAAGTCAGAGGTTACCGATTACAAATTGTCCCTGCTTGTTGGCTTTCAGCCTCGCGGCTATAGCTTTTGGCTATTACCCTCGGGTGAATATCTGAGGAAATCTGAGGCAAGAATATCAATCAATTAATTATCTTTGTGGTCATTAATAACCAAAAAGATGAAAGTTGCAATTATCAACGGACCAAACCTAAACCTATTGGGGCAAAGGGAAACTGGCATTTACGGGCACCAAACATTAGACGATTTGATGGTTTGTTTAAAAAAGAAATACCCCGAGATTGACTTTGAGTTTTTTCAAAGCAACTTGGAGGGAGAAATCATAAACAAACTTCACGAGGTTGGTTTCCAATCGGACGGAATAATAATTAATGCAGGTGGTTACACCCATACCAGTGTTGCCATTGCCGATGCCGTAAGGGCTATTGGCACTCCCGTTGTGGAGGTGCATGTTTCAAACATATTTGCCCGCGAGGGTTTTAGACATATTTCTCTCTTGGGTACCCACTGCCAAGGTTTAGTGTCCGGCTTCGGGCTTGATTCATACGAAATTGCCCTAACAAGTTTTTTGTTGAAAAAATCAAATCAATAAATTCGAACGTCATGAAAAAATTGTTCTTGGTTCTTGTTTTTGGCCTTTTGGCATTTGGCCACAATGATGTGGCGGCTTGCACAAGTTACTTGATAACGCCAGGTGCCTCGGTTGATGGTTCTTCAATGATTACCTATGCTGCCGACTCGCACATTCGTTACGGCGAACTTTACTTCCTACCGGGAGGCAGGCAGCCAAAAGGCTCATATTTTCAGGCCTATTACAGGGGTAGCCACAAGCCCTTGGCCAAGATTCCACATCCAGAATACACCTATACCGTCATTGGCTTCATGAACGAGAAAAAAGTTGCAATAGGCGAGACTACATTTGGTGGCCGTGCCGAACTTGCCGACACTACTGGTGGCATTGACTACGGGAGTTTAATGTTTGTTTCCATGCAGCGCTCCGCAACCGCCAGGGAAGCCATAAGGGTAATAGCGCGGCTGGTTGAAGAATTTGGTTACTACGGACCCGGCGAGTCTTTTTCAATAGCCGATCCTCGCGAGGTTTGGATAATGGAAATTATTGGCAAGGGTACCGATTGGCGTTTTGACAGGCGGTCGGGCAAGCATTTCAATGCCGATAAAGGAGCTGTTTGGGTTGCCAAAAGAATACCAGATGGTTACATGTCAGCCCACGCCAATCATGCCCGCATAATGGGATTCGACAAGGAAAACCTTACAACCTCAATAAGTTGCAGGAACTTGCACTTGATAAATGAGCCCGGTATTAACACTGTTTATGCTCACGATGTAATTAGCTTCGCCCGTCGCAAAGGTTACTTTAATAGTGCCGATGCCCAGTTTAGCTTTAGCGATGTGTATGCACCAATTGACTTCCAGAAGGCACGCTTTTGCGAGGCACGCGTTTGGAGTGCTTTCAAGGAGGTAAACAGTAAAATGGATTCTTATCTTGATTATGCCATGGGCTATAATCTGAAAAACAGAATGCCACTTTACATAAAACCCGAACGCAAACTTTCGGTGCAAGACTTGATAAACTTCAAGCGTGATTACTTGCAAGGAACAGATTACGACATGAGTCAAGACATTGGGGCTGGGCCCTGGGGCAAGCCGTACCGGTGGCGCCCACTCACTTGGGAAATTGATGGAAAAACATACTTCCACGAGCGTACCACTGCCACCCAACAAACGGCATTTTCTTACATTGCCCAACTTAGGAGCGATTTGCCAGATCCAGTGGGAGGAATACTTTGGTTTGGCGTGGATGATGCAAATACCAACGTTTACGTACCCATGTATTCGGGAATGCTTAGGGTGCCACGAGCATACGAGGTGGGAAATGGCCACATTTTGGAATATTCAGAAGATGCTGCATTTTGGGTTTTCAATAAAGTGGCACACTTGGCTTACTTGCGTTACAGCCTTAAGATGCCCGACATACAAAAGGTGCAAAAAGAACTTGAAGAAAGGTTTATGGCCATGGTGCCGACAATTGATAAAGTAGCCGCTGACCTTTACAAAAAAGACCCGCAACTTGCCAGGGAGTTTGTTACCGAGTTTTCTGTATCGTGGGGCAACCACACCGTGCAGCGATGGGAAGAACTTTTCAGGTTTTTAATGGTAAAGCACTTGGATGGTAACAAGAAAAGAGAAGAAAACGGGGTTTTCTTAACCAATAAATTTGGTCGCTACCCGATTGTTGACCATCCAGAATACCCTGAATGGTGGCTAAGGCTAATTGTTAAACTAACCGGTGATAGGTTTTTGGTGCCCCGGAAGTCGGAGTAAAAAAGGAAAAAGCCTTCAATGCAAAAAGCCGCCCCCTTTCAGGGAGCGGCTTTTTCGTTGATTGGTTGCCTTACTGCAATTTCAAGAAATATTTTTTTTAAATTCATTCTGAGAACAAAAGCAGTTAAGGTGCAATACCAGGCGCGCTCACCCTTTTTTTTTGGAACGAGGTGACTAGAAGCGCTCTTTCCTTTCTTCTGCTTTGTTTACGATAATGTTGCGGCCCATTACTTCCGTGCCATGCAACCCGTCAATTGCTTTTTGAGCGTCATTGTCATCGGGCATTTCAACAAAACCAAAACCTCTACTGCGACCGGTAATTTTGTCAGTGATGATTTTTGCCGATGTAACTTCTCCAAATTCGGCAAACAAGTCTTTCAATCCGTTTTCCGGCAGACGAAAGGGAAGACTTCCTACAAAAATGTTCATAATAATAAAAATAAAAAATTAATACGGCGCAAAATTAAGTCAAAAAGCAATACAAACAGCAAGAAAAGAAAAAAACGTGTTGATTTTCTGTTTTTTATTAAATTGCAATACAAAAATTGCATTTTTTTATGTTGTTATGGCCATTGCGCCCAACCATAGTTTTACTCCCTTGACTTGGAGCAATTTCTGTGCACATGCTTCGAGGGTTGACCCAGTTGTTACCACATCGTCAACAAGCAAAATGTTCTTGTTCTCTAAATGCTCGGGTTTTTTAATCTCGAAAACCGTTTTGACGTTTTCCCATCGCTTGAATCGGGTTTTCTTGGTTTGCGTGCCGGTATGAATCACCCTTAACAAATTTGCTGCATCCATTTTTATGTTTAGAGCTTCGGCAGCACCTGCTCCAAAAACTTCGCTTTGATTAAAACCCCTTGATTTCATTTTGGCAGGATGGAGTGGTACCGGCACAACCAGGTCAAGCTCTTGAAAAAATGGCGATTCTTTAATTTCAGCTCCAAGCATAAGACCAAGGTAGCGGCCTATTTCTTGATGGCCCTTGTACTTGAACTGGTGGATAAGGTGCTGAACCTTACCCCCCTTCTGAAAAAACAGCAAGGCAGCACCGGCCTCGATGGGTATGCGCCCCCAGAAAAACTGGGTCAACTTGTTCTCTTTTTCCTTGGAAAAAAAGGTAAACGGTAACTTTATCTTACAGGAAGTACAGATGCAATGCTCTTTAGAAACCAACCCCTCCCCGCATGAATGGCAAGAGCGAGGATAAAAGAGCGCAATAAAATTGTCAAGCGATCTTAGGGCCATATTTGCTTTTATTTATCCAAAGGTAGGCATTTAGGGTGGGTTCTCATTTCGGTACTGTACCATTTTTTAAAAAAATTTTTGTTTTTCTGAAAATAATGTTAATTTTACGTGTTTAACACAAAAACAAACAAAACAATGGAACAACTAATTAACAGGGCAAAGCAAATCTTGCTCAAGCCCAAAGATGAATGGGAAGTGATTTCTTCAGAAGAAACCCCGATTGTAAAAATGCTAACGAGCTACGTTTTGCCGTTGTCGCTAATTGGAGTGGTGGCTTCGTTTATCGGTTTGGGGCTGGTCGGTATCTCGATCCCCTTTTTAGGGAGTATTAAATCAATTGAGTGGGGCCTATTTGCCGCCATCACGCATTTGATTATTGTTGTGGTAGGTGTTGTGCTCAGCGGTTGGATAATTAGCTTACTCGCTCCATCTTTTGGAACCAAACTTAGCATTGATAACGGTGTAAAACTTGTTGGTTATTCATATACACCTATTCTTGTTGCGGCAATTTTTAAAATAATTCCGGCTTTGTCCATTTTGGCTGCATTGTTAGGGCTTTACGGGCTTTACCTTCTTTACATTGGGTTCAGGCCAATTACAAAGGTTACCGAGGACAAGGTTACCGGATACTTTTTGGCGAGCTTGTTGGTAATAATAGTTGCTTATTTTGTATTAGGCCTGATTTTGGGTGCAATACTCCCTATTGGACCAACTAGTTTGGTGGAAAATTTCAGATTTTAGGAGCTTCCTGCAATCAGTTCTATTGGTTATAAAATAAAAAAAACGGGCTTGGTGCCCGTTTTTTTTATTTTGTTCCAACCGCGTTGACTATCGAGTCGTCAATTAGAACTCTTCCGCAATACTCGCACACAATTATTTTCTTGTGCAGCTTTATGTCGAGTTGCCTTTGTGGAGGTATTTTGTTAAAGCATCCGCCGCATGCATTCCTTTCAACCGGCACCACGGCAAGGCCGTTGCGCATATTTTCTCTAATGCGGTGATAAGCTTTAAGCAGCCTTTCGTCTATAAATTTTTCGTGTTGCTCCGAAAGTTTGCGCAAGTTTTCTTCTTCGGCGCGGGTTTCATCAACAATGGTTTCAAGCTCGCCCTTTTTGCCTTCCAGATCTTTTTGTCGTTCGCTAAGCCTTTCGCTTGCATCGGCAAGGGTTTCTTTTTTCATTTCAATGGCAGCGGAAAATTCCTTGATTTTCTTTTCGCACAATTGTACCTCCAGCGATTGGTATTCGATTTCCTTTGAGAGGGAGTCATATTCGCGGTTGTTGCGAACGTTCATTTGTTGCCCCTCGTATTTTTTTATTAATTCTTGGGCATCGGCAATGGCTATCTTCTTTCCAGCAATTTCTGTTTCATGTTCCTTGATCTCTGCCGTGAGGTTGTCCACGCGGGTTTGCAGTCCGTGAATTTCATCCTCAAGGTCTTCAACCTCAAGAGGAAGCTCGCCCCTTATGTTCAATATCTTGTCAATTTGAGTGTCAATTGACTGAACGGTATAAATTGCAAGAAGTTTCTTGGTAACGTTAAACTCCACGTTTTCTTCATTTCCCATTTCTGGTATTGCCACCGGAGAGCCCTCGGTGCCGGTGCTGGGGTTTAACTGCACGGTAATTTCTTTTTCTTTCTTTGATGTTTTTGCCATCTTATGGTTAGTAGTTTTCGGGTTATGCTAATCTAGAAGTAATTTACCGGGTTTGTATGCACCTTCGAAATTGAAAGTGCGAAATTACTAAATTTTTTACTTACAACGTCATACAATAATTCCTTGGCAAATTGTTCGGTTTCGTAATGGCCCGCATCAATGAGCAAGATTTTGTCTTCCGCCTCGAAAAATTGGTGGTATTTAAGGTCGGCAGTAACATAAGCATCGGCTCCGGCGGCTATGGCATCATTGAGCAGGAATGCTCCCGCACCGCCGCAAAAGGCCACTTTTTTAATGGTGTTTCCCTTTAGCCTGGTGTGCCTGATGCAGGGGGAGTGAAGTTTGTTCTTAAGCAAATTCATAAAGTCGCACTCGCTAAGTGGAATTTGCAGGATGCCAATCATGCCCGGACCGACTTCGGCAAAAACATTGTCGAGTGGGTAAACATCGTAAGCAACTTCCTCGTAAGGGTGGGCTTCGATCATTGCACTTACAACTTTTGGCACGAGGTAGTAAGGAAGTATGGTTTCTATACGCATCTCTGGCTCAAAATGCAATTCGCCCTTTACGCCCACAAATTGATTGGTGTCGTCTCCACCCCTGAAACTGCCTTTCCCTTCAATGTTGAAACTGCAACAATCGTATTTTCCGATTACTCCTGCACCGGCCTCGAAAATGGCATTCCTTACCTCCTCGGTTTCATTTTGCGGGCAAAAGGTTACAAGCTTTCGCAAAAGGCCTTTGGTTGGTTTTAGTATCCTTAAGTTTGAAAGCCCAAGCCTTTGGCCAAGCATGCTGTTTGTGCCACCTGATATACTATCAAGGTTGGTGTGAATGCTGTAAATGGCAATGTTGTTTTTAATTGCCTCAAGAATTACTCGTTGGCTTGCGGTCGCGCCGGTTATTTTTTTTAGCCCGCCAAAAATAAGGGGGTGGTGCGTTATTATTAAATCGCAACCAATTGCAATTGCTTCTTCGACCACCTCGGGGGTTACGTCAAGACAAATTAATCCCTTGGTTACCTCCTTGGTGGCAGATCCTATTTGAAGGCCACTGTTGTCATAGGTTTCTTGCAGCGAACTGGGTGCAAGCTTCTCGAAGTGTTCGATTAAATCAGATAGCTTCATTGATTTCGTTTTTTTTCAAAGGTAATGCTTTTGAAAGGCTTTGTAATGACAAATTCCTTGCACTGACTCAAACCAAGGCTCTTTATGCTGCAAGCTAAAGATGTTTTTGTAACCCACCGAAACCCCACCCAAGGTCGATGCTAGAACTCGGCGTTTTGCGGGGTTCTTGGGAAAGGTATCACGTCGCGTATGTTGCCCATACCGGTAATGAAGAGCATAAGCCTTTCGAAGCCAAGCCCGAAGCCGCTGTGAGGTGCGGTGCCAAACTTGCGAGTTTCGAGGTACCACCACACGTCCTCTTGGTGTATGCCCATTTCCATAATCCTCGAAAGCAGTTTGTCGTGGTCTTCCTCGCGTTGCGAGCCGCCAATAATCTCGCCAATCTTTGGGAAAAGAACGTCCATTGCCCTCACGGTTTTGCCGTCGTCGTTGAGTTTCATGTAAAAAGCCTTTATTCCCTTTGGATAGTTTGTAAGAATCACGGGCTTTTTGAAGTGTTTTTCGACGAGGTAGCGTTCGTGTTCGGCTTGCAGGTCAACCCCCCACTTTACCTGAAACTCGAAGTTTTGACCCGATGCCAGCAAAATGTCAATAGCCTCGGTGTAGGTTAGCCTTTCAAAACTATTGTCAATAACAAAATTTAATCTTTCTACAAGATCGTTGTCGTACATTTTTTGCAAGAACTCCAAGTCGTCGGGGCAGTTTTCGAGCACGTATTTGACAACGTACTTTAGAAAATTTTCTGCCAGGTTCATGTTGTCGGTAATGTCGTTAAAAGCCACCTCGGGTTCAATCATCCAAAACTCGGCAAGGTGGCGGGCGGTGTTTGAGTTTTCGGCCCTGAAGGTTGGGCCAAAGGTATATATGCTTGAAAGGGCCAGCGCCCCGATCTCACCTTCCAACTGACCCGATACCGTGAGATTGGTTTCCTTTCCGAAGAAATCTTGAGTGTAGTCAATTTGACCTTGCTGATTTACAGGAGGATTTTTAAGGTCAAGGGTTGTAACCCTAAACATTGCCCCGGCACCTTCGGCATCAGAACCGGTAATTATGGGGGTGTGCAAGTAATAGAACCCGTTGTCGTTGAAATACTTGTGTATGGCGAAGGCCAACGCGTGCCTTATCCTTAAAATGGCACCAAAGGTGTTGGTACGGGGTCTGAGGTGCGCTATTTCGCGCAAAAACTCGAGTGTATGCCCTTTTTTCTGCAACGGGTATTTTTCTGGATCGGCAGTGCCAAAAACTATTATTTCGCTGGCATTAATTTCAACCGACTGACCTTGACCGCGCGATTCGACCAAGGTGCCATTAACCGAAATGCACGCACCGGTAGTAACCAGTTTTAGCAATTCATCGTTGTTGAACGATTGCACGTCAACAACAACTTGAATGTTGTGAATTATGCTACCATCGTTCAACGCAATAAAAGCCACGTTCTTGTTTCCCCTTTTGGTGCGAACCCAACCCTTAACGTTTACAAGATTACCGGTAAGTGAGCTAACGTCGCCCTTTATGATGTCTATTATTCTAGTCCTTTTCAAGTTATTCATAACTCCTGCTTCAGTAAATACTTATTGTCACCAGAAAGGTTTCCAAAAAGGAAAAGAACCTATCTTTATGGAGCCGCAAAGGTAAAAACATTTAGCGAATTTTGATGCCAGTGTGTGAAGATTGGAGATGTTTACCTGCCGGTAAAAAATTACAGGCTACGATTAAAGCAGCGACCTCGCCACCCAAAGGAGTAATTGCGAACAATTATAGCCAGGTGTTTATGGCCCCGAATTGTCTGTCAACAGCCGACGCATCAACACATCAACAAGTCATTTTTCACATTTCGCATTTCATTTCTCGTTTTTGCCCCTTCTAATCAATATACTTCCTTTTAATGGTTTCGAAATCGGGGATGTTGCGGTGAGCCCAGTTAGCAATCACCACTCCTTCCTTCATCAAGAGAAGGCCGGGATTTGACCTGATAATGGTTTTGAGGTTCCTATCGTCGGCTTGGAATATTTCAAAATCTAAAGCTTGTTTACTTGCAATTTCTTCAACCTCGCCCCGGGGCGAGCTGGTAAGCATGAAAAACCTGAAACCGTTACGGGTGGCCTCATTTGCCAGCGGTTTTATTCTTTTTTCTAACGATTTGGTATTTGCCTTTTGAAGGTTGTATGCCACCACGACGAAATAATAGTCTGGATTTAAGAGCAACTCTTCAGTTATGTCAGATGATAAATGGTCGTTTATCATGAAGCCTTCTATTAAACCTGGTTTGACGGGTTTGATAACGTTAATCTTTTGGTCTTTGAAAGTCCAAACCTTGTTCCACTCCTCGTCATCCCACGGGTAGTTGGCCGCGGGATATTCGGCAAGTTCGCCGGTTTGAGAATTTTCGAAAATCAGAAAGAATTCGGCCACTTCAGGCTCTCCTTGCATAAGTTCCAAAACGTTGTTGCCCACTTTCCAAGGCCTGAAATCTATTATTGGAAGGTTTCTCAGGCAGTACACTGCAAGGAGCACCCCGGCCAGCCCTCCGGCAAACAAAATGTACCAGTCTTTCTTTTCCGACCAAAAAGGTTTTACCTTGTGGCGGTTAACGAAAATGAAAATTGCCAGCGCCAAGAAAACGATGTTCTTGTAAAAGGTTTCCCAGTTGCTTATTTTTATGGCATCGCCAAAGCACCCACAATCGCTTACCGGGTTAAAAACTGCAACGTAAAGGGTAAGAGGGGTGAAAAAAACCATGAAAAGGAGCCCTCCCCAAGCACCAACTTTCATTTTAATACCGAGCAAAATTGACAGTCCAACGAGCATTTCGGCAGTATTTACCAAAATGGAGATTGGCAGCGATAGGGGCATCATCCAATCTATTCCAAATGCCATGAAATAGTCATCGAGCTTGTAGGCAAAGCCGAGCGGGTCAATGGCCTTTACGAAACCAGAGAATATGAAAACAAGGCCAAGTATAATTCTTGCGGCCAGTAGGACATGTTTCATTTTGTGTAATTTTTGAGTTAAGGTTTTGGCAAAAAAAAAGCCCTTGCTTTTAACTAGGGCTACTTGAGCGTTTACAGGTTACTAATTTGCCCTTGGGGCTTGCCCTTGGGGGGCTGGCTTGAATTCGGTGGCGCTCTTGGCAACGATCTCGCCTTGCATGCGAATAATTTTTGTAGATACGGGGTCGTTTGATATGGCGGTAATCGTGCGATTAATTCTGTGTGGGGCGCTTGAGGGGGTAAACTCTGCAACAATCACACCCTTTTCGCCGGGCCTGACAGGCTCGCGAGTCCATGATGTTATCCTTGTACCGCAGCATCCCCTGGCAGAGGAAACGATAAGTGGTTGATCACCCGTGTTCACAAACTCGATATCAAGCTTGAGGGGTTTAACCTCGTCAACACTGATAGTGCCAAGGTCAATTATTTCTAAAACGTAGTCGAACCGAGGACCTTTAACTTCTGGTGTTTGGGCAAATGCCGAAACTGCGAAGAAAAGAAAAATACCGAAAACCGTTGCAATCTTTTTCATAATTGAGTTTTTTAATGTTAGCTAATTCAACTTTTTGTTTGATAACTTTCTGTTTGTTTGTCTAAACAAGAATTATCGCTATTAGGTTCGAGGTTTTTACCCGAATTTTTCACAAAGTTCGAGTTTTTTGACTAAATGTTTGTTAACACCTTTCAAAACTTTGTTAATGAAATGTTAACTACCATCGAAAAAATTGGTTTTCATTCCCTTTTTCGAATTTTTATTTAAAAAAACTCTCAAACCTATCGTAGAACCTGTTGAACACCTGTTCTGATTTTTGGGCAATTTCTTCAAGTTCTAGGCCTTCCGAAAACAACATTACCCTGTACAAAACTGCCAATGCTTCTCTTACATTTGGTGCAAGGAATCCGGTTCTAGGACCTTTAATTAGGGAATAATAATCCAATTTTTCGGAAAACAGGTCAATGATCCTATTGGTTAAGGTAGTTCCTTTTTGAGTTTCACCAGCCCTGAAGTACATTTCGGCAATGCCCACGCTCAAGCTATTCAGGGGTATTTGCGATTCGGGCATGAGCTCCATTGCCTTATCTAGCACCTCTATTGCCTTTTGGTTTTCTCCTTCCATTATATGGGCCTCTGCCAGGCGGGTCATGATGTTTCTAAAGTTCATTGCAAGCCTGCGGTGGTCTTCGTTGAGATAAACCCTTGGGTCGTTTATGTTGCCCCAAACGTATTTGTTCATTATGTTGTCGTTAAGGATGCGCGTGTTAACCCGGGCAATTTCCCTGGTTTCCCTGCGAGCCTCGGTTTTAATTGGAACAAGCCTGTAGGCCATGCCTTCTAACTGAAAGTAGTCTTCAAGCCCCAGGTAGGCTTCCGAGCCAGTGGTTATTGCAAAATAAATGGGTCTCTCCCAGTTGTTTTGGGCAATGAAGTCTAAAAGCATGAGTTCGCTTCTGGATATGCCGTCCTTGTTTATTTTCCATCGAAGCTCGGGGACTATCAAATGGGCATCTTCGGGTGCCACGGTGCCATTTGCCAAAACCTTGGCAGAATCAACTGGCAGTTTAAACATGTTTGTGGGAATGAAATCAACCGGCCCCATTCTGGTACGTTGCCTAAATTGGTCGCTTGCGGCAATTGCTATCATTTGCCTTAAGTCTTGATGCCCTTGAAAATTAGGATGTTCCATCAAGTAAACAATATCACGGGTACCATCTCTGTACTGCCGTGGCTCCATGCTAAATTTTAAAGGCTCGCCCAGGTAGGTTTTTCGGCGCATGAAATTGTCAATGTACCAGTCGGCATTGAGCAAGCTCATATTCACGATCTTAACATCGGTGCGCACTCCTTCCACTTCTTGGGCGTACCATAGCGGGAAAGTGTCGTTATCTCCAAGGGTAACAATTATGGCATTGGGGGCACAAGTTTCAAGATAGTTGATTGCCACGTCGCGAGTAAGGTACCTTCTCGACCTATCGTGGTCGTCCCAGTTTTCTTTGGCGAGAATAACGGGCGAAACAACCAAACCTATAATTACCGATGCGATAATAGCACCTTTTCCTTTAACAACTTGAGACAAGTAATGGCAGAGCCCAAGAACTCCTATCCCAATCCAGATTGAAAAAGCATAGAAGGAGCCAATGTAACTATAGTCTCTCTCGCGGGGCTGATAAGGGGTTTGATTCAGGTAAACAATAATTGCCAACCCCGTCATAAAAAACAACAAACCAACCACGAATGTATTCTTTGGGTCTTTCTTCCAGTGGTGCAATAGTCCTATGATGCCAAGTATTAGAGGCAGCATGTAGTATTTGTTGGCACCTTTGTTTGAAGCCATTGGTTCGGGCAGGTTCGATTGCGGAGCTCCAAGCCGTGCTTGGTCTAAAGGTTTTATCCCTGTTATCCAATTCCCTTCTACCGGGCTTCCGTGCCCTTGAATGTCGTTCTGCCTTCCGGCAAAATTCCACAAGAAGTAACGCCAGTACATGAATCCCATTTGGTATGAAAAGAAAAACCTTAGGTTTTCGGCAAATGTGGGTTTCCTTATTACCTCGCTTTGCCCCGTTCGTGGGTTTTGAAACCTCACTGGCCGTCCCTCCACATTGCCCCAAGACTCGTAAGCAGCACGATGGAGGTCTGCACTGGGAGTCCGTCCGCTGTGCATCCTTGGAAAAAACGTGACGAACTCCGGCGCATAAACAGGGTTTACACCTAGCCTTGGGTTAATTATTTCGTACCTGCGAGTTTCGAAGTTTTTTGCATAACCCGGGTTTCCGTCTTCAAAGTCAATAACCGGCGAATTGTAATATGGTCCGCTTAACAGCGGCCAAGAGCCATACTGCTCGCGGCCAAGGTAGGCCTTCATTGCCAGGGCATCCTTGGGAGCGTTTTCGTTAATTGGCACATGGGCGTTTGACCTAATTACCAACATGAAATAAGAAGAATAACCTATCAATATAAATGTAAGTGCAAGAATTACGGTGTTGAAAACCACCTTGTTGCGCTTGTGAGTGTAATAAATGCCATAAACTATTGCAACAATGAGCACTGCGAAAAAAGCCACGGTACCGCTATGAAATGGCAGCCTAAGACTGTTTACGAAGAAAATTTCAAACCCCCAGTCCAAGTTCAATATGCCCGGAAGGAAAACGTTCATGATAAACCCCAAAATCAATACCGAGATTGTTGCGGCAAGCAGTATTCCTTTCTTGGTTATTTCGAATTTCTTGAAGTAGTAAACGAAAACTATAGCCGGAATTGCGAGCAAGTTAAGCATGTGCACCCCAATTGAAAGGCCAATAATGTATGCTATAAGCAAAAGCCACTTGTTGGAGTCCTTTTCGTGAGCCACTGCCTCCCATTTCAAAACAGCCCAAAATACAAAAGAAGTGAGAAATATGGAGGTGGCGTAAACCTCTGCTTCCACCGCAGAGAACCAAAAAGAGTCGGTAAAGGTGAGTGTAAGTGCTCCCACGAGGCCACTTCCGAATATTGCAATTGCTTGTTCGCTCGTTAGTTTGCCAACCTTTGCAATTGCCTTGCGAGCTATGATTGTAATTGTCCTGAAAAGGAAGCTCACGGTAAGTGCGGCAAAAAACGCCGACATTGCATTAATCCAAAAAGCTACCCTCGAAGTGTCGTCAAGTGCCAAGAGCGAAAATATGCGGGCCATCATCTGGTAAAGCGGGGCTCCCGGAGGGTGAGCTACCTGCAGCTTGTAAGAAACGGTAATGAACTCGCCACAGTCCCAGAAACTTGAGGTAGGCTCAATAGTTAGCATAAACACCACACCCGCCAAGGCAAATACAAGCCACGCTAAGTAGTTGTCAACCTTTTTGTAAAGCGATTCGTTAAGCATTGGTTTTTCGTTATAAGAGATGGTGGCCAAAATAAAAATTCAAACAAATTTCAGGCTGCGAAGGTATTAAAAATAGCAATTTGACGCCCGAATTTAACATCAATTGGCAGCAAAATTAATTGGCAGTTTTGTAACAAAAAATTTTAAAAAATATTTTTTTGCCTTAAAAAATTATTACCTTTACGCTGATATTTTATTTTTACAACCTAAATTTTTTAAAGCGATGAAGAAAACTTTACTAAGTGTTTTTGTTATTGTAGCAATGAGTTCGTTTACCTTGCTCAATGCGCAGAACTTTAACCAGGCCAAAGATGCCGGCCCCAATCCGGTGGTTTCTAAAAATGTTGCTGCAGAGCCAGCCTCGAAAAATGAGGTTACAATTTGGGCCGAGGGATTTGAAACCGTAACCACCCCCGCAAGCGCCCTGCCCCCTGGTTGGGTACATAGGCGTACGGCAGCTTTAACCGATGTGCCGCCAACCACGGATGCCCCTACGCCCAGATGGGTACGATTAGACTTGGTGAACAACCTTGTTTTTGGCCCCGCCCCCCCTACCGTTGAGGGTAATCAGCCTTACGTAAGAACAGGAAACGCTTCAATGGTTACTGGATATACCGCACCAAATTTTACCTGGGCAATTACTTCCGACATAGTAATACCTGCAAATAATGGCGGCACAACAAGGCTTAGTTTCTGGACATGGTATACCAACGTTGGAGGTGCAGGAACATACCCAACAAACTATCACGTAAGGGTTTTGGCAGATGGCGTGTGGACTACCGCCTTTTCAATGATTGGTTCCGCGACTGTCCCAAACAATATTTGGAACTCGGCGGTTGTGGTTCCCTTGGGCGCATTTGAGGGAAAAACCATTAAACTTGCTTTCGTTTATGAGTACACTGATGGTTATCAAATGGCAATAGATGATATTTCTATTACGGCAACCCCGCCCGTAGTAACCCAACAGGTTACTTTTAACGTAAACATGACCCCTGCTGGTACCGCCTTCAATCCTTTAACTCACAAGGTTCATATTGCTGGCAGTTTCCCCGCTCCAAATACTTGGAATGAACCGGGGACCAACGCCAACCTTGAGCTTACCCGTGTGGGAACAACAATGATTTGGACCAGAACCCTTAATCTGCCTGCCGGAACATACGGTTACAAGTTTTTCTCAACCCACGTTGCTCCGGGCTGGAATGGCGGAGAATGGACCGGAGACCCAAATAGGCCACTAACCGTTGGAACTGCCAATATGACTATTAATGCTATTTGGGGCGACATTACCAATAACGTACCCACGGTAGAACTCCCCGAGTTCACGGTTTTCCCCAACCCAACCTCTGGCGACATCAAGGTTTCTGGCCAAGCCACAATTCAAAGCGTAAGGGTATTGAACATGCTCGGACAGCAAGTAATTGGTCTTAACAACCTCGACACCAAGACTGTTACCTTGCCAACCGCCGATCTTAGAGCCGGGTACTACATTGTAAGCGTTACCGATATAAGCGGAAATACTGTTAACAATCGTTTCATGAAAAGGTAGGCAACAATATATTTGCTTGTTTGCAAAAAGGGCTGCACGTCGAGGTGCGGCCCTTTTTTTGGATTAAATCGCAAGTGGAGGTTTTACTTTGCCAAATCATACAACTACCTTTACGAACTTTATCAAGCGGAACTAACTTCCGAAACAATCAGTCCGTTTTCCATCGAAAGAATTCTATCAGACATGTATTTCACTACAGCCTTGTCATGAGAAATAAATATGTAAGTAAGTCCGAAATCATCCTTCAGGTCGTTGAGCAGGTTAAGCACTTGTGCTTGCACCGACACGTCAAGTGCCGAAACAGCCTCGTCGCAAATTAAGAACTCCGGGTCGAGTGCCAGTGCCCGCGCAATGGCAATTCGTTGCCTTTGTCCCCCGGAAAACTCGTGTGGGTAGCGTTTGTAGTGCTTCATTTCAAGTCCGACCCTTTGGAGCAGGTGGTATATTTTCTCGATGCGTTGCCGGTCGTTAGCAAGTATTCCGTGTACTTTCATGGGTTCCAGTATGGCATTGCCAACTGCCAAACCCGGGGTTAGTGAAGAATATGGGTCTTGGAAAACTAATTGCAGCATTGACCTGAATTTCTTCAATTCGGCCGGTGTCAATGCCATCAAGTCCTTTCCTTTATAAATCATCTTACCCTGCGAAGGTTCCACCAACCTCATTATTGACCTTGCGAGGGTGGTCTTACCACAGCCCGATTCGCCAACCAGCCCAAGGGTTTCGCCCCCGAAAACCTTTAGCGTTACGTTGCGCACTGCCTCGAAATGTTGCAATGGGGTTCCAAAAAAATTACGCCTTGTAACAAACCGCACTACCAAGTCGTTTATCACCAATATTGGCACCGAGGAGGTTTTATTGCGGTTTTGGCCTTTCTGTTCTACGTCTGTTGATGCAAAATCAACTTGATTGTTGATGAAATCTGTTATGGTGGGGAGCCGGCGAGGGTTGTTTTTTTCAGAAGGCCTGCAAGCCAGCAAGGCACGTGTGTAATTGTGTGTTGGATTGTTGAAAATTTGGTTCACCGTACCCTTCTCAACAATGTTTCCCTTGAGCATCACGGCAACTTTACTTGCCACCCTTGACACTACTTCGAGGTCGTGGGTTATGAAGATTATTGCCATCCCAAACTTTTTTTGCAGGTGCATCATAAGGTCTAATATGCTTTCTTGCACCGAGGCATCGAGGGCGGTGGTTGGTTCGTCGGCAATGAGCAGGGTGGGTTTGCAAGCAATGGCCATGGCTATCATCACCCTTTGCCTTTGGCCTCCCGATAGCTCGTGAGGATAGGCCTTGTAAACCCTTTCGGGGTTTGGCAAACGTACTTCTTCAAAAAGAGAAAAAACCTTATTTTTTGCCTCTTTTTGGGTGGAAAGCTTGTGCCACACCAGCACTTCTTCCACTTGTGTGCCGCATTTTTGAACCGGATTGAGGGAGGTCATTGGTTCTTGAAAAATCATGGTAAGGTGCCTTCCGCGAGTTGACTGCATGTTTTTCTGGGTCATCGACAAAAGGTCAACCCTGCCAAATTGCGGGTGCTCAAACCAAGCCTTTCCGTTTGTTATCCGGCTGTTGTTCTTGCCAAGCAAACCCATTAGGGCAAGTGCCGTGACCGACTTTCCCGAGCCCGATTCGCCAACAATGCCGAGGGTTTCGCCCGGCATAAGCTCGAAGCTGGAAGAATTGACAGCCCTTACAACCCCCTCGTCGGTTGTAAATTCAACCGAAAAGTCTTCAACAGAAAGCAGTGGCGACTTGGTCATTGTTAATAAAACCTGAATTTGAGGCAGTAAATCGTTGGCAAAAATACCTTTTTTTTTTGATTGCAGGTTCATGGGTTCTTTGCACCCTTAGCCTGCCTTATGGGTAATCTATACTGTTTAAAAAAATTGAGTCCATTAGTAAAGGTCAAAATCAAGGAAACGAACCCGAAAATCTCCAAATGGGCAACAAGCCAAAGTGGTTGTTTTGAGCCTTTTCCATTTTGGGTTAGGAACAAAAAAATGCTGACAATCTATGCATTGAGGTTTTTGGCGCGGCCACCGTTTTTATAAACCGCAAGGGGCTAACAAGAAGTTTTGCAAAGTCCGCCTTGACATGATCTTGTAATGCCAGTAGTTTCTGCCCTCCAAGTTGTGATAGCCGAAAACCGACAAGCACATCAACGAATTAAAACCTTACCTTTGCACCCGTATTTATTACCGAAAAACCATTAACCCTTAAGCATTACTCCATGGTTTATACTGACGACATACAAGACATGGGCAAGAGGCTCGAAGCCTTGAGGAGGTTTCTTTGACATTGATGGCCGGGCCGAACAAATAATTCAAAAGACCAAAGAAAGCGAGCATCCCGATTTTTGGAATGACCCCAAGGCTGCCGAAGCAAGGCTTCGCGAGATTAGCGAACTGAAAAAATGGACATCATCATTCGAAAGAGCCCAATCAGAATTTGAAGACCTCAAGGTTCTATTTTCGTTCATGGAGTCAGGAGAAGCCCCGGAAGAGGAAGTTGACGCACAATTTAAAGCACTTCGCAAAAGTGTTGAAGAACTCGAGTTCAGGAAGATGCTAGGCAAGGAAGAAGACAAGCTCGGTGCAATTCTCAACATAAATTCGGGAGCTGGTGGCACCGAAAGTCAAGACTGGGCCGAACTGCTAATGCGGATGTACGTTCGCTGGGGCGAGAAAAACAATTACAAGGTTAAGCTTCTTGACGAACAAGAAGGCGATGGTGCTGGCATAAAAAGTGCTTCGCTCGAACTGGAAGGCGATTTTGCTTACGGCTACCTCAAGGGCGAAAGCGGAGTTCACAGGTTGGTCAGATTGTCGCCATTCGATTCTGCCAACCGCCGACACACTTCCTTCGCGTCGGTTTACGCTTATCCGGTTATCGACGACAATATCACCATAGAAATCAACCCTGCCGACATAAGTTGGGATACCTTCAGGTCAAGTGGCCCCGGCGGGCAAAACGTTAACAAAGTCGAAACCGCCGTCAGGCTCCATCACCATCCGAGCAGAATCGTGGTCGAGTGTCAAGAAACAAGGTCGCAGCTGCAAAATCGCGAAAAGGCCATAATGATGCTAAAGTCGCAGCTCTACGAGATTGAACTTCGCAAGAAAAGGGAGAAGCTTGACGAAATGGAAAGCACCAAGAAAAGAATTGACTTCGGATCGCAAATTCGAAACTATGTTTTTCACCCGTACAAACTCGTCAAAGACCTTAGAACCGGAGTTGAAACCTCCAACGTGCAAGGCGTGATGGACGGCGATCTTGAAGATTTCATAAAAGCCTATCTAATTCAGTTTGGCGAGGGCTAAATAAAATTTAACAATCTAGGCATCATGCAATTGGCCGAGAAATCAATTCATAAAGCACACAAAATCAGCAGCTTGATGTTTTTTCAATTATTGGCATTTGGCCAAAATCCTTATGTGTTTTCAGTTCAAGGGGTTGGTAAAAAATTGTTAAAAACTTCGGGTTTTTGTTAAAAACATAATTTCGAAAAACAGGTTTTGTGTTATAATTTCGCCGTTGAATCGCTCGAAGTTAAAACCCATTTTCTTTTCCACCTAGCGAATCTAATAATAATATCATAAAACAAAACCTACTGCAATGGAGAGCCAATCTGCATTAGAGAAAGACAGACTGATGGAAGCAGAAAAATTAACAAAGGCAAATTTGTATGGCGGATTGTTTGGCAATGTTGGCCAGGTAAAAGAAAAACCTGCACAAACAAAAGCAATGGATGAAGCGGTAAAAGAAATCAAGAAATACAACTTTGAAGAGGCTGTAGAGAAAACAATCAAGTATTTTAATGGCGACACACTCGCTGCCAGCGTTTGGGTAAACAAGTACGCCCTCAAAGATTCGGACGGAAACCTTTATGAAGCAACCCCCCATGACATGCACTGGCGGATTGCTCGTGAAATTGAAAGGATTGAAAAGCACTATCCAAACCCGCTCGAAGCAGAAACCATTTTCAGGCTGCTTGAGCACTTTAAGTACATTGTTCCACAAGGCAGCCCCATGGCTGGAATTGGCAATAACTTCCAGGTTGGTTCGCTTTCAAATTGCTTTGTAATAGGCAACAAGGGCGAGGCCGATTCCTATGGCGGAATTATGAAGATTGACGAGGAGCAGGTACAGCTCATGAAGCGCCGGGGAGGCGTGGGTCACGATCTTTCTCACATTAGGCCAAAGGGAAGCCCCGTGAAGAATAGCGCCCTTACGTCTACCGGCTTGGTTCCTTTTATGGAAAGGTATTCCAACTCTACCCGCGAGGTTGCACAAGATGGTCGCAGGGGTGCCCTAATGTTATCGGTTTCGATTAAGCATCCTGATGCCGAGGGCTTCATTGATGCCAAAATGGAGCAAGGGAAGGTTACAGGTGCCAACGTTTCGGTGAAAATAACCGACGATTTCATGAAAGCCGTCAAAAACGGTGAAACCTTCAGGCAACAATATCCCGTTAACTCTGATAACCCAAAATTCGTAAAAGAAACCAGCGCAAGCGAGTTGTGGAAAAAAATTGTTCGCAACGCCTGGAAATCTGCCGAACCAGGCATACTATTTTGGGACACCATAATTCGCGAATCTGTGCCCGACTGTTATTCTGACATAGGCTTCAACACGGTGTCAACCAATCCGTGTGGCGAAATTCCTCTTTGCCCCTACGATAGTTGCCGCCTGCTTGCAATCAATCTTTTTGGTTACGTCAGGAATGCGTTTACGGCCAAGGCAAGCTTCGACTTCGAACTGTTCGAACAGCACGTTGGTCATGCACAGCGAATAATGGACGATATTATTGACCTCGAGCTTGAGAAAATTGGCCGCATTTTAGACAAGATCAAGTCAGATCCCGAAAGCATTGAAGTAAAAACGGTTGAAATAAACCTTTGGGAAAAGATCCGTGAAAAGTGCATAGAGGGCCGCCGCACCGGTATTGGTATTACCGCCGAAGGCGATATGCTTGCAGCGCTTGGCTACAGGTACGGCACCGATGAGGCTACTGACTTTTCGGTTAGGGTTCACAAGACTCTTGCATTGGCCGCTTACCGCTCATCGGTTAAGTTAGCTGCCGAACGAGGTGCTTTCAAGGTTTACAACGCCGCCCGCGAACAAAACAATCCTTTCATTCAAAGGCTCAGGGAGGCCGATCCACAGCTTTACAATGACATGGTTAAATTCGGGCGTCGTAATATTGCCCTCTTAACTATTGCCCCCACGGGAAGTGTTTCAATTCTTACCCAAACAACATCTGGAATCGAACCAGTGTTCATGGTTGCATACAAGCGCCGCCGCAAGGTAAACCCCAACGATAAAAATGTGAGGGTTGATTTTGTTGACGAAGTTGGCGACCACTGGGAAGAATTCAATGTTTTCCACCACAAATTCGCAGATTGGATGAATGCCAACGGCTATGACTCCAACGCCCTCGAAAGAATGGAGGACGACGAGCTGGAAAACATAATTAACCAATCACCATTTTATAAAGCCACGGCCAACGACATTGACTGGGTTGCAAAGGTAAAGATGCAAGGTGCTGTTCAGAAATGGGTTGACCACTCTATCAGTGTTACGGTAAACGTTCCAAATGATGTTTCGGAAGAGTTGGTTGGGCAAATTTATCAAACAGGCTGGGAATACGGCTGCAAGGGCATTACTGTTTATCGCGATGGATCTCGCTCGGGCGTGCTGGTAAAGGACGAGAATAGGGATAGCCGAGCGGTTTTCAAAGAAACCACCGCTCCCAGGCGACCAAAGGTACTTGAATGCGAGATAATTCGCTTCAACAACGACTCGGAAAAATGGATGGCAATAGTTGGGCTACTCGACAACAGGCCATACGAAATATTTACCGGCAAGGCCGAAGGTTTCTACCTTCCACCATGGGTTGAAAAGGGATGGGTTATTAAGAACAAAACCGAAAAAGGCAAGAAAAGGTACGACTTCCAATTTCAAGACCCCGATGGATACAAGATCACCGTTGAGGGGCTGTCAAGGTCTTTCAACAAGGAGTTTTGGAATTATGCCAAGCTAATTTCAGGAATACTAAGGCACGGCATGCCACTTCCCTTCGTGGTTGACTTGGTGGAAGACATGCACTTTGCCAACGACTACCTGCACACTTGGAAAAACGGCGTTGTAAGGGCTTTGAAGAAGTTCATTCCCAACGGCACCAAGGCAAAGGGCAAGCTTTGTTCCAATTGCCAATCAGATTCGGTGGTCTTTCAAGAGGGTTGTCTAACCTGCACCTCCTGCGGCGAGAGCAAGTGCGGTTAGGCCAACATGGGCCCTTCGTTCCACTGGTTAAAATGAACCCTTTCGGGGTTGAAGTTGTGGTTTCGAGGCTTTTCCTCGTCGGGATATCCTATCGAAATCAGCGAAACGGGAATAATATCTAAGGGAATTCCAAGCAATCTCCTAATTTCATCGGTTCTTTCCTTGCGCGGGTGAACCCCAAGCCAAACCGCGCCCAGGCCAATTGAATGTGCCGCCAGCAGTAAATTCTGTGTTGCTGCCGAACATGCTTGCACCAGGTAACTCTCTATTTCGTCAAGGCCCGTGTCGCCGCATACCAGGACAGCCAACTCGGCATCTGATAGCATTTTGCCGTACGGATGGGCTTGTGCCAATTCTTCCAGCAAGGCCCTTCGAGTAATTACCACAAAATGCCACGGCTGCCTGTTACGTGCAGTGGGTGCACACATTGCCGCATCCAAAAGAAAATTAATGGCTGCAAAATCAACAACGTGGCCTACCTTGTACTTCCTTATGCTTCGACGCTCAAAAATAATGTCTGATTTGTTGTTCATGAAATATAAAAAGTAGTAAGTATTTTGAAAATGGTGAATAGACAACAGTAAACGGCAAACCGCTAAATGACAAGAAATAACAGTATTGAAACGAAATTAATGGATATATACCATTGATAATTAAAAACAAACTACCATCGTGTAAATTTACACTCCATTACCGCGTGTGTTAAGCATTGGGCTTGACAATTGGCGGCCGTGTTACAACTCAGAGCATCATTAAGGCCTTTCAGCCCCCTTCCTACGGCAAGTACACTCCTTCTCCCAAGCCAATCGGTAGTTTAAGGCCATACCAAAGCAACATTAGTGCAATCCAACCCAATAACAAGAAGAATGCGTAGGGTAAAAGCATGGAAAGCGTTGTTCCGATACCGACTTTATTATTGTACTTGTGAATCCATCCAAGCAATAATGGGAAGTAAACGTAAATGGGGGTGCAGCAATTCGTTATGGAATCGCCAATACGGTATAACAATTGCACGAAAGCAGGGTTGTAATTAAGTTGGTAAAGCATCGGTATGAAAACAGGTGCAAATATGGCCCACTTGGCCGATCCGCTTGCCATAAAAAGATTGATAAAAGCAACCAAAATAATAAATAGCACAAACAGAACGGGCCCGGTAAGACCTGTGGCCTTAAGCATTTCAGCACCGTTAATTGCAATGATCTTATCAAGATTTGACCAAATAAACAGGTTGATAAACTGCGCAACTACAAGCATGAGGACAATATAACCTGCCAATTCCTTCATTCCGTGTTCCATCTGCTTCAATACATCGTTGGGCTTTTTAATTGCACCGGTTGCCTTTCCGTAAAAGTATCCGGGAATTGCAAACATGAAAAACAAAATTGGCACCAATCCTCGCAGAAATGGAGATGGAATGATGCCACCCGTATCGGGGTTTCGCAGGGGAGCACCCGAAGGTACAACCAGCAAGGCTATAAGTACAAAGAACGCCAAAAGCGCCCATCCGGCATGACGAAGGCCCTTTCTTTCGGCATCAGACAAAACTGGCCTTTCAATCGCAATTGTTGACTCATCACCGGTTATTGCGATCTTGTTGCAGCGTGGTATTGTGTATTTTTTGGCCACGAAACTCCCAACAACAGCAATCATGAGCGTTGAGGCAATCATGAAAAACCAGTTTGAGGTTGCACTTACCTCAATGGGGGGGGTTAGATTTTGGGTTATTTCTGTACTTATTCCGGCAAGTAAAACATCGGTGCCGGCAATAAAAAAATTAGCCGTGAAACCGGCGGTGGCTCCTGCATATCCTGCAATTAGGCCTGCAATGGGATTAAACCCCATTTGGGCAAAAATAAGGGCGGCAATTGGCGGTACAACCACCACACCAGCATCGGAGCCAATGTTTCCGCAAGCACCAATTATGAAAATAACGGGCAGAACCACAGGCTTCGGAACGGCAAAGGCAATATTGCGAAGCACCACGGTAAGCAACCCGCTGCGCTCGGCAATTGAAACACCCATCAACATTACTAGAACCATGCCAAAAGGAGCAAAGTAGGCAAAGTTGGTAACCATGTTTTCAACGAACCTTCTCAAGCCCACTCCCGACATCAAATTTTGGGCTTCAACCAGTTTGCCCGAGGCGGGATCAACAGCACTGACTCCAATCCACGCGGTAATTCCACTCACAACCACGATGAAAACGCAAATCCAAACAAACATCCAAAAGGGATGAGGAAGCTTGTTGCCAGTCTTTTCGATCCAGGCCAGAAACCCCTTCGATTGCCCAAGATCGCCGTTTTCGTTATATTGATTCCCTTGATTTTTTTCCTTTTGGTTTTGATCAGGCATGATAATTATGTTTTAAGTGTTCGATTGGCAAAAGTATTAATTTTTGAAAATATTCGCGGCGGCAAACAATAAAATTTTCTACCAACCAGAGGTGCATGAATTGGGAGATTTTGATTAATTTTGGGGAATTTCTAAACATTTTCTCGTGCAAGTGTTGGAACAGCAAATTTGAGTTAAACGCTAAAAAACTGATAATATGTCGATAAGACAAAAAACCTTGGAGTTGAAAGAGCGGATGCAAGGCAAGTTGCAAGGTGGTGGTCCTAAGGCTATCGAAAAGCAGGCTGCTCTTGGCAAACTAACTGCCCGTCAACGCATTACATCAATACTCGACCACAATTCTTTTCACGAATACGATCTTTTGGTAGAGCATTCGGCAAGGGATTTCGACATGGACAAGAAAAGCCTTCCGGGCGATGGAGTTATAACTGGTACTGGAACCATTAGCGGCTATCCTGTTTGTATTTTTGCTCAGGATTTTACCGTTGCAGGAGGGTCGCTCGGCCTCATGCACGCCAGAAAAATTACGAAAATAATGGATCACGCCATGAAATTGAAGATTCCACTTATTGGAATTAACGACTCGGGCGGGGCTCGTATTCAAGAGGGGGTTAACTCCCTTGCCGGATACGGCGAAATATTTTACAGAAACACCCAAGCCTCCGGGGCAATTCCACAAATTTCGGTTATACTTGGTCCTTGCGCCGGAGGAGCCGTTTATTCTCCGGCACTAACCGACTTCGTTTTCGTTGTGGAGAACATTTCCAAGATGTTCATTACCGGCCCCGAGGTAATCAAATCGGTTCTTGGCGAGGAAATAAGCATGGAGGACCTGGGTGGAGCAAAGGTGCATAGTGAAATTACAGGCAATGCCCATTTTTATGCCAAAACCGAGCAGGAGTGCTTCGAACAAATAAAGAAACTTGCAAGCTTCATTCCGTGGAACAACACCAAAAAGGCCGCATCGGTTCCAAGGCAAACACCCGACACTCGCAAGTACAAAATTAGCAACATTATACCCGCCGACCCGCGGGAGCCATATGATGTAAGGGACGTGATTAGGGCTATTGTTGATGCCAGCGACTTTTTCGAAATCCAAGAGTTCTTTGCCGCCAACATTGTTATTGGCTTCGGACGCATTAACGGCGAAACGGTGGGCTTTGTTGCAAACCAACCCTTGGTTTTGGCAGGTGTTCTGGATGTTGATTCTTCTGACAAGGCGGCACGGTTCATAAGGTATTGCAATGCTTTTAATATTCCGCTGGTAACCTTGGTTGACTTGCCAGGCTACCTGCCCGGGGTTGACCAGGAGCACGCCGGGGTAATCAGGCACGGCGCCAAGATCCTTTATTCTTATAGCGAAGCAACAGTGCCTAAAATAACCGTCATCTTGAGAAAGGCTTATGGCGGAGGGTACATTGCCATGTGCTCCCGGCACCTTTTGGCCGATTTTGTTTTCGCCTGGCCGATTGCCGAAATTGCAGTTATGGGGCCGGAGGGAGCCGCAAATATCATCTTCAGGGGTGAAATACTGAGCTCGGAGAATCCGGAGGAAACGAGAAAGGCAAAAGTAGAGGAATACAAGAAGAAGTTTGCAAACCCATACGTTGCTGCCGCCCACGGGTATGTTGATGCGGTTATAGAACCCGACGAAACAAGAAATTTCGTGGCTCACGCACTTGAAATTTCGGTGCTTAAATCAGAAAAAAATCCCGAGAAAAAACACGGGTTGATTCCTTTGTAACCATTTAGCTCAGTTAAACAAAAAAATAATTTTCTTAATGGAAAATCAAGAGCAACCAAAACTAGATCAAGAGAAGGAGCTCATTCTTGAGGAATTCATAATTAACGAGGGTACTTACAAAACCACTATCAACAAAAAGTACTCCAACCGCAAACCCTACGAAGCACCAAACGCTAAGAAAATTAGATCATTCATGCCCGGAACCATCAGGGGCGTGTTTTGCGAGCCAGGACAAGATGTTGAGCCCGAAACCAAGCTGTGCATACTTGAAGCCATGAAAATGAAGAATGTCATTTTACCCCCATTCAAGGGAAAAATCAAAGAAGTTTTTGTAAAATCAGGTCAACTGGTTCCCAAAAACCACGTATTGATAGAGTTGGAGTAAAAGATGATACACCTGAATTAAAATAAACTAAACCTAATCTCGTTCAATCTAAAACATACATTTATGAAATACAACGTTTTAGCGGTTTCAGTATTGGTTGGCATTATGGCCGTTGGCTGTGTATCGGCAAAAAAATACAAGGAATTGGAAGCCAATTTCAACTCGCTCACCAACGAGAACCACGACCTTAAAGGTTCCTTGCAAGGTGCACGTAACAACATTAAAGACCTGGAAACAAAAGTCGCCAATCTTAATCGCGAGGTTGCCTACTTGAAGGTTGACACTACCCTCATCGGAAACCAAATCAGGTTGTTGGCCAACGAATTGGCAAGTGCCAATCAATTACTGTCAAGCCGCGACATGGAAACGAGAGATATTTTATCGAGGCTTAAAATTCGCGAGGATGAAATTATTGCCAAGGAAGATAACCTTAGAAATTTGATGCTCGAGTTCCAAGACAAGGAGGCAAGGGTAATGGAGTTGGAGTCCATTTTGAAACAACAAGAAGACGCGGTTGACCAATTAAGGCATGCACTTTCGAGTGCCTTGTTAGGTTTCGAAAACAATGGCCTAACCATAGATATAAGAAATGGCAAGGTTTATGTTTCGCTCGAAGAAAGCCTCTTGTTTGCCTCCGGAAGCACGGCTGTTGACAGGCGCGGTGAAACCGCCCTGCGTGAACTGGCCAAGGTTTTGGAGGCCAATCCAGAAATTAACATTATGATAGAGGGCCACACCGACGATGTTCCCTTGAGGTCGGGCGGAGCCATCCGCGACAACTGGGACCTGAGCGTTTTGAGGGCAACGGCAATAGTAAGGATACTTAATGCCAACGCCACAATTGACCCGCAACGGTTTATAGTGGCAGGAAGGGGCGAGCACCTGCCTATCGACAGTGCCAAAACACCAGAGGCAAGGCGAAGAAACAGGCGAACCGAGATAATTCTTACCCCAAAACTCGACACCTTGTTTCAACTGTTGGATATGAACTAAACAACAAAAAACCCCGTGGAAGTCACGGGGTTTTTTGTTGGCATGTTTCGAGCCAATGCTCAATTACTTGCAGCAATATACCTGTTAAGTTCTCTTGAGCTTGATCCAAACGTGAATCCATCGTGAACCATGAAGTAATTCTCGGGGTCAACGGTTGATTTATGGGCAAAGATTGCTATTTCGAGCTTTGATGATTCGAATGAAAACACTTTCATTAGGTGCCTGACTTGGATTGATGTAACCCAGTTCCAAGTCAAGGCTTGCTTGGCTATTTCAAGTTTGTTGCTGTCAAAATTCGTGTTCCTCAACGTGTTTAGCAACCCCCTGAATGCTTGTTGGCTCATGGCCAAATCATCTTTCGTGCCCCAATTGCCATTGCCCCATTCTCCTCTGCCGTTGTTGCCGCGATTGCCTTGGTTGCTTTTTATTGCGAATTTTTCTCTCACCACGAATCTACCTCTACGGTTTATCTCGCCAATAACCACCGAGGCTCTTGGGATGTTGATGTAATCGGCAAAAATAACTTCCTCGTGGTTTTGCCATCGGCCACGGCGGTCACGAATCCTTTCGGTTTTATGTATTTCAACAAAGTGCCTGCCAGGCGCCAAATTCCTAACCACGTGAAAGTTAGATTCGTTGGTAAACACCCTGCCTCCAACGCTTATGCTAAACGCGCTCCAGTCATAAAGCGATACTCTTAACTCGGAGCTATTTCGGTTTGTGGCCACCAAGGTTGCCGCCAAACTTATCATCATAAAAGAAAGAAGTAGCTTTTTCATGATACGGTTCTCCTTATTTTAGTTAAACATTTTATACACACCTCTCCAATTTGTGTGCCAAATAATTTTTTGACAACGAGTAGCACGCCATGGGCAAACAAGTAAAAGTAATCAGGTTATGGTTAAGGGCTTTGTTGGAAAAATGATCAAGAAATTAAGACCTGGCTTGCAAAAAGCCATGACTTCTGCATGGCAGGCAATGAAACTTAAACCATCTTGCACCCTTGCGGGCACTGATTATCAATCACCAACAACCAACCGCCAATTGCCCTTTTATGTAACGAAAACCATTCGAGACACCACTTGCACGCTACTTGTAACCTGCACGATATACATTCAGGTTTTTAGCTCAAGAGGTAAGGAAAAGCCATTTCCCTGTCGGGGCTTACATGCAATGACAAGCCTTTCTCGAGCATCGAAAATCGGAATTGTGCCTTTTACAAAGTCTTCAGGATAAATAATTAAACGGTGATTGTTCAAACAAAAATGCAGCCTTCCCGGTCATGGTTGCCTTGAATGTTGATAGCATTTTACTGATTAGAATTTGCTTGAAAATCGGCCGTCCGACAAATTTAACTTCCGAATCTTTGCTCATGATGTTTGGTTTAAATCTCAAAACAAACTTACAACATTGGGGCGAAATCTATTGTGGGCAACCCATTTTTGTTTATTTTTGCCAGACAGTGGTGCTCGCAAATAAATGTTTGCAATTAAAACCCGGGTAAACCATTTTTTTACTTCACCAATGAAAACAAGAAAACAATTATTGTTCAAAATACTGTTGGCAGCTTTGGTTTTGTTCTTTTCGCAAACAGGAATCTCCCAGGAAAGTTCTAATACCGTTTTTCGCAGCGTAGAAGCCCGCGGCAACCTTAGGGTAGTTGTGGGGCACGGCGCAGAGTCAGGTTTTCAGGTTGTAAGCACCAATTATGAAAGAATGGCGCTGACTAACTCGATCGAAAACGGGGTTTTGCTAATTGATTACTCGCCAAGGCGTACGCGCACCCAAAGGGTTGAGGTGAGTGTTACCGCGCCTGTATTTGAAAGCCTAATGGCGTCTGGTGCTTCAAGTATTGTGTCGGATGGCCTTATTGTTGGCGGAAAGCTTACCTTGGCAGCAACGGGTGCTTCAAGCCTTGATCTTAGCATCGATTTTGAAAATGTAAGTGCCAAGGTTTCGGGTGCAAGCAGGGCGCACCTTAATGGCAAGGCCAACGAGCTTGATGTCGAAGCCTCGGGAGCCTCTTCGGTACACGGATTTCAGCTTGAATCAGAAAACGCCAAGGTGAATATTTCGGGGGCTTCGAGCGCGCGGCTACATGCAACCAACCACGTATCGGGGCAAGTTGTCGGCAGTTCGAGCTTGCGTCTGTTAGAAAGGCCAACCACACAAAACGTAAGCATTTCGGGCAGTTCGTCGGTTAGGATGGGTGGCACCGTTTTTCGCGGAAGCTACTGGTGGGATTCGCCCTTTGGCCATAGTAGTAGAAAAGATCGTTTTTACCCCTCCTGGGGAGGGCTGGAGATTGGCATTAATGGTTTTGTTGCCAAGGATGGAGGCCTAAACATGCCCGAAGGATACGAGTTTATGACTTTACAGCAAGAAAAATCGATTGCAGTAAGCCTGAATCTTTTGACTCAAAGAATAATTACTTCGGGAAGGAACTTTGGTGTTTACACCGGCGTTGGTTTTGGCTGGAATAACTACCGGTTTGGAAACAACGAGGTGCTTGTAAAGGGCAACGATGGAGTAGAATCAACCCCTGCAATTTTTGACAATCTCACCAAAAACCAACTGAACCTTACTTTCATTAATGTTCCGCTGATGATGGAATACCAAAGTAGCAAAAGAAGACACCTTTCTGGTTTTAATGTTTCTGCCGGCCTGAATTTGGGTATAAGAATCAGGTCAAATACCGTGCAAAAGTACGCCATGCAAGACATTACCGGTACCAGGAAAACCACAAGCGACTTCCATATTAACCCATTCAGGCTTGACTTGCAGGCAAGGGTAGGTTGGGGTTGGATGAACTTTTTCGGGAGCTACTCCCTCAACCCGTTGTTTAGAGATGGAAGAGGTCCGGAAATTATTCCTTTTGCAATCGGAGTTAGGCTCAAAACAGGAGGGTGCTAATAACCCAATGATATTGTAATAACCAGCCGATTACTCCATGTTGGTATAAACGGCCTGCACGTCATCGTCATCCTCAATCTTGTCGATGAGTTTATCAATGTCAACCATTTGCTCTTCCGAAAATTTTACCGGAGAATTGGGGAAGCGCTGCAATCTCGATTTTTCTATTTCAATGTTGTTTTTGATAAGCACCTCGTTTAGGGTTCCGAAGTTGGTGTAATCGCCGTAAACGAAAAGAGTGCCTTCGTGAACTTCAATATCTTCAAGACCCGAATCGATCAACTCAAGCTCAAGTTCCTCTACATCAAAGTTTTCGGGCACCTTACACTCGAAAACCGCCTTGCGCGCAAACATGAACTCGAGCGAACCGTTGGGCACAAGGCCGCCGCCATACTTGTTGAAGTAGGATTTAACGTTGGCAACCGTTCTGGTGGAGTTGTCGGTTGCGCATTCAACGTAAACCAGAATTCCGTGGGGTCCTTTTGCTTCGTAAACAATCTCGGTCATCGTGTCGGCATCCTTGCCCGAGGCACGTAGAATTGCCTTTTCAATGTTGTCCTTGGGCATATTCTCTGCCTTGGCATTTAAAATTGCGTTTCGCAAGCGAGAGTTTGTTTCGGGGTCAGGGCCGCCCTCTTTTGCAGCAATGGTAATTAACTTTCCCAGCTTCGGAAAAACCTTGCTCATCTTGTCCCATCTTTTTTCCTTGGCAGCACGCCTGTATTCAAATGCTCGTCCCATATTGTCTTATTTCAGTTTGTTAAATTGTCAATTTTTCGGAACAATAGGCTCGATAAATACCGCCCCTACACCCCCCAAGGGTATTGTAGTTAACCATTGTGCCTGTTGCACAACCACAAAGATATAACAAATTACAAAATTTTCAAGTCCTG
>CAYGFY010000004.1:0-122903 GCA_964349365.1 uncultured Bacteroidales bacterium
AATATACACATATTTAACTGAACATCAAAGAATTAATTAATAGAAGTCCCCATAAGTTGAAGCGGAAGCGGTTCCGCCGGCAATTGCAGCACCGTATCCGACCTGCCCACCACCTGGAATGGCATTCATAACCACCGAACAGGCAGCCATGCCTGCCGTACCGGCAAGATCGTCTTTGGTAATCCTCTTCATTGTCCTCAAAAGACTTCCCCAAAATTTATTTGGCAACTCGTCATAAAAAAGTTCAATCCAATTCTCGAGGTTATCGTTCCAGCATTGCAACGAGTGAACCCCAACACTCATTGCACCATTAACCACGAGTGCTTCCTTTTCATCTGCAATTGTGCTTTTGACAACATTATTCAAATCATTCAAATCTTTAAGAATATCGGCAATATCTTTACCTTCATCATCAAAGAGTTCTTGAATATAGCGCAAAATGGCTAACCGTGAAGGGGTGAAATAATTAGAGTTCGCAGGTAAGGTATGTTCAAGATAACAATTATTTGCATATAATTGAGCAATCGGATCACCAAGGAAATTATTGAACCGGTTTACTTCAAGGTCAACAAAAGTTAAGGCAGCCTGAACATCGGGGAACTTAACTGACCCGATAACAAAACTTTTGCAAGAATTTGCCCCAAAAAGGAAGAAATCCAAATTAACCTGACTTATTTGCTTGTTTTCCACAACTTTAATCTCAGCTAACTTTTGAAAACCGAAATCCAAAGCCTCGTTATGCAGTTGGCCTACAAAGTCAAAATCATTGAGGGCTTTTACATAGTTGGGGTTTGCCTGACTTGACTTAATGTTAGGCTTTCAAAAGTCGGGCTCTGGATTTTGTTCGCTGCAAGCAAAAATTAAAAAAACTGCAGAAATCAAAAGTACACTTGGAGCAAAAAATCTATTGTTTGACTTGAGTCCGTCAACATTTTTTTCTCCTTTCATAACGCAATAATTTTAATTTTAACAAAAGATTAATTACGCTGCAAAAAAAATTATCAAAAGAATTCTTGAAAAAAGTTTAAATTTAGAAAGGTTCTAAATAAAGCCACGGGCGAACTGTGTCTGACAACTTTCAAGGGTAAAACTGTAATTTCGTAATTTTGCACAGTTTTTGACAAATAATCAAATGCGAATTTACCTTATAGGATTTATGGGTAGCGGCAAAACCACCGTGGGCAGGGTGCTGGCACGGCGGTTGGGTTTCGATTTCCTTGACATTGACAATGAAGTGGAGAGGCTTGCCGGGATGAGTGTCAGAGGCATCTTCAAAACCCGGGGAGAGGATTTTTTCAGGGAGCTGGAACGGCGGGTGTTGCAACAGACATTGGATCGCGAAAATACTGTAATTTCGACTGGTGGCGGCACCCCGTGCCAGCATGGCAACATGGAGTTTATCAAGAATAGCGGAGTATCGATTTACCTAATGATGCAACTCGACTCGATATTAAATCGCCTGGAAAAGTCTAAGAATCCGCGCCCCTTGGTTCAAGGTCTGAACCGCGAGGAATTATCAAGTTACGTAGAGTCAGAGTTGGAAAAAAGGAAGGAATTCTATAACTCGGCCGACTACGTAATAAAGGCAGAATCTGTTTCGATAGACCAAATCATTTCGTTTTTGAAGTGGAAATAATTGGGGAAGTGAAGAGTGAAGACCTGGGAATGGACAATTGACAATTAAAAATCACGAACTTAGCGAAGCGATCTAACCGCCAAAGGGAGTAATTATGAATAAAAAATCGAAGGTTAAAAGTCTAAAGACGAAATGACCATGAATCACGGCGAAGCCAAAAGGCACACAATGACTTCAAGTGACAAACAAAGCGCCAATCTCCAATCACCAATTACTTTTTACCGACGACTGAAGCCTGCAATCAATTCAAAATCGGATCGGGTGGGTAATTGGCCCAAATTGCATAATCACTTCCAAGTTCTTTGAGAATTGCACCCCACAGTTTTTCCGGGGTATCGTTCATGACAAGATCTTTGGTGCATTGCGAAACAATCCAAGAGTTTTCCCTTAGTTCGCGGTCCAATTGTCCGGGATCCCAGCCACTGTAACCAATGAAAAATTTAACTTGATGAGGCTGCACCAGATGCAGGTCAATCAATTCCATAAGTTTGTCAATCTGGCCGCCCCAAAAGAGCCCATCAAGTATCTCGATACTGCCCATAATCTTTTCGCCTAGAGTGTGCAAGAAAAAAAGCCTTTCGGGATGAACCGGGCCTCCCAAAAATAGTGGGAACTCGTTGGTGGGAAATTCTTGTACTACTTCATTTAGCTTTAAATTAATGGGCTTGTTCAAGATTAGCCCCAGGCTGCCTTCTTTTTCGTTGTGATTGGCCAAAAGAACCACGCTACGACTAAAATAAAAGTCGTAAAGGGCAGGTTCGCTAATCAACAACCTTCCTGCGGCAGGTTTGATCCGGGGCTTTCTAATTGTCATTTAAGAATAAAGTGAAATAAATCTCTTACTTTCGTGAAAATTTTCCTATGGTTTTCGAAAGTGAAAACAACAAAAACTTTGCCAATGTTCAAATGAAAACTGCTCAAAACCACAATAAGTACCAAAAATTAAGAAAAGAATACCCGGTCTTTGAGTATAGCGAGAGCAATATTGTCAAATTTGCAGGAGGATTAGAGCTTAGTTTCAGGTTTAAGGTAGGCCCGGAAATAGAATTTCTTCCAAAAATATTTATCCCGCTCGACCCAAAACAGTTGCCCCTAAATAATGACTTGTTGCGAACACTATGCTTTAGCATTGGCATGGTCGAAATGATAAGTTACTGGAAAGCATTTTGTTCGCCAAAAATTTTAATCAATCCCTTCAGGCTTATGCCCCTTCAAGAAAACTGGTGGAAAAAGTTGTTCAGGCATGGGCTGGGTGAGTTTTTTTACACTAACGGGATAGAGGTTCCGGGTGAAGAAATTTTTGAATTCATATACGATGAAAATGCCGCGGTTCATTCCAAGTATGGCGCAAAAACATCAACAGAAAGGTTTGTTGTGCCGATTGGTGGTGGAAAGGACTCAATTGTGACATTAGCCCTGCTGCAAAAATACCACCTTGAGTTTAAGGCCTTGGTCCTGAATCAAAGGGGGGCAACTCGTGAAGTAATTGAAGTTTCAAGCATACGTGAAAAAGATGTTATAGAGGTGGTTCGCAAAATTGACCCATTGCTGCTTGAGTTAAACCATCAGGGTTTCCTGAACGGGCATACCCCTTTCTCGGCCTTGCTGGCTTTTGTTTCGGCAATGGTTTCGGCAATAACAGGCCATGGTTCTGTTGCATTATCAAACGAGTCAAGTGCTAACGAGCCAACAATTCCGGGAACAAACATAAATCACCAGTATTCCAAATCGTTGGAGTTTGAAAGTGATTTCAGGTTTTATTTGAATGAATTCGTGGCCACCGAAATAAATTACTTCAGCCTCTTGAGGCCCTTGAATGAGCTGCAAATTGCCGCGTTATTTTCAAATCTCGAAAAATACCACGGGGTTTTCAAGAGCTGCAACGTTGGGAGCAAGAGCGATACCTGGTGCTGCCGTTGCTCGAAATGTCTTTTTACTTATATTATCCTTTTCCCATTTTTGGGAGAAGAAAAACTTGTAAGAATTTTTGGCCAAAACCTTTTCGAAAAGCCCGAACTTTTGATTATGATCGAAGATCTTTCGGGTATTTCGCAAAACAAACCTTTTGAATGCGTGGGCACCATTGAAGAGGTAAATGCTGCCTTGCAGAAAGCCATTGATTATCATGGCGACAACAACCTGCCGAGTCTGCTGGTGCATTACCAAAAGAGGAAAAATGAAAGTTTGCCCCAAAAAGGCTTTGATGAGTTGCTATTGGAGTTTCAACACCCACATTTTGTGGGGTCGGGGCTCGTGAAGGTTTTGAGAGAAGAGATGCTACGATTGAAAGATTGACCGTATGGAAGAAATCTAACTTGTCAGTTATCCGTTATTCCTACCGACCGAGCACTTCTTTCATCTTGGCGCCAATTTCGGCGGGTGAGTCAACGTAGTGTACTCCGCATTCGGTTAAAATCTTTTTCTTGGCTTCGGCAGTATCTTCTTTGCCCCCTATTATGGCGCCGGCATGCCCCATGGTACGGCCCCTAGGGGCGGTTGCCCCGGCAATAAAGCTTACAACCGGTTTTGTTCCGTGGTCGCGAATGTAATATGCTGCTTCTGCTTCCATCTGTCCGCCAATTTCGCCAATCATAATTATTCCCTCAGTCCCTGGGTCGTTCATCAAAAGCTCTACTGCATCTTTAGTTGTGGTTCCAGGAATTGGGTCTCCTCCTATTCCGATGCACGTAGATTGCCCCATACCGGCCTTGGTTACTTGATCAACGGCCTCGTAGGTAAGAGTACCAGAACGCGAAACAATGCCTATGTCGCCTTTTGTGTGAATAAATCCGGGCATTATTCCAACTTTTGCCTCGCCAGGAGTAATGACTCCCGGGCAATTGGGTCCAATCAACCTGGTTTTTTTACCCTTAAGGTATTCTTTTACCTTTACCATATCTTGCACCGGAATACCTTCGGTAATGCAAACAACCACACCTATTCCGGCATCGGCTGCCTCCATAATGGCATCAGTTGCAAATGCTGGAGGAACAAAAATTATGCTAACATTTGCTCCAGCTTGCTTCACTGCATCGGCCACTGTATTGAAAACTGGCCTGTCAAGATGTGTTTGCCCCCCTTTTTCGGGTGTTACACCCCCAACCACGTTGGTTCCGTATTCAATCATTTGACTGGCATGAAAAGTACCCTCGCTACCTGTAATACCTTGGACAATTACCCTTGAATCTTTGTTAACAAGTACGCTCATATTTTTGCATTTTTATTTAGGTTTCGGGCTTCAAAAATACAGTTTTCTGGCAATTAATTGCGAAAGAAAAAAAAACTTTGGAGCAAACTGCTTGTTCAACGTGATTGGGCCCATTTATTACAATTGAAAAGCCCGGCTGGATTGCTCCACGAAAGGCAAGCGAACATTTTGATGTGAGAAAGTGATTCGCGAAAGCGAAACTTCTTTGTTGGCATTTTTAAAAACAACCGGCCATGGCCCCACCAACAACCAACAACAAGTTTCTGGTTGGCCCGGCAATAAATTTTTAGCCTAAATCTGCCACCCCAACCGAGTAAAACGGTTTACGCCTCACGTGGAGCAACGCCCAAAATTGATTCTTTTCGGAGAATTGGAAAAATTCCTCCGCTTCCCTTTTTCATCGGTGCTTCTTGCGGAAGTTTCTTAAATTTGTATTGAATATTCGGTTAAAAAAATTGAAAGTTAGTGTGCTTGGCAAGCCTTTTGCAATAAATCACGATGCCATGTACAAGGTACTTCAATGAAGTTTTACAGGTGCATGAAGGGCAATTTAAATCAGGGTAACAAAAAGGTTACAATTAAAAATTTCTTTCAATTTGTCAAGAACTCGACTGCCTTGACGATGCATTTAATTATCGAGGAATTGTTTTCAGCACCAAAACAATTATCTTTGTTAAAAAAAAATGGCCATTAGAAATTTGGCTTGATTTTTGATATAAATTAGAGGATAAATTGCGATTGAGGTGGTTTTTATTTTGTTTGGCCAATAACTTAATCCCGTTTAAAATCGTCCCAATTTAGGGAAAAGGAATAAAACCATGAAAAAAATTATAAAAACCTTGTTGGTCTTACCTGGATTGGCAATTTTGCTTACCTCGTTTACTATCATGAATTCGTCGGATGGTATTTTGAATGACGTTTCAAACGCCATTAGGCAAGGAAAGGCAGCCGAAGTTGCAAAACATTTCGGTGCTAACGTTGATCTTACCCTTCCGGGAAGCGAAGGTACCATGAGTAGGGCACAAGCCGAAGTATTGTTAAGAAACTTTTTTTCCACCCATGGCCCTGCACAAGTAAACACCGTACACAAAACCTCAGGAGACGGTTCGTTTTTTGCTATTCTAAGCCTTCAAACCAAAGCCGGAGATGAATTCAGGGTAACAATCTTGCTCAAGAAGGTCTCGGACAACTACTTGCTTCATCAAATTAAGTTTGAAGCGCAATAAGCGTATTTACAGAGTTTAAAAAGATAATATTTTTGGTAATAAAAAGAAGGTCAAGGGTGTTTGTACATCCTTGTTTTTTTTGCAAACTTATTGATGATTGAATTAATGTCGGGCGAAATGCGCAATCCGTAAACCGCCACGAGATATGCACCTCCAATTATGGCACTCCTGATAATCAAGTCAACGTAAACACCATGTATTTGCCCGACAAAAAGCGATAACCCCGAAAGGAGGGCAATTATTGAAGGCACCCAAACCTGACGCAAGGCAAAAGGTTGAATCTTGAAGCAAACCTTTATGAAAACTACCCGCAATAGGTTGTAAACAACAAGTGTAATGGTAGTAGCCAATGCTGCACCGTTAATTCCCAGGGCTGGAATCAAAAGAAAATTTGATGCTATTGTTGCAATTACCAACCCGCTGGTGAATATCAGGTCGTATCTGTATTTTTTTGAGGTAACCATAATGGCTCCGTTCAAACCCGCGGCCATATCGAACAACCTTCCAATACCCAGGAGCAATACCACGTACTTGCCCCCCGCATACTGGTCTGGCATAAAATGAAAGACCGAATCAATATTAACCCACAATAGCAAAAACAGCCCCCCTCCTACCACAAGGCTGGTATTTGAAACATTAGTGTAAAGTGCGGCCATTGCCTTTAAGTCCTTTGATTTCCAGTAACTTGCAACCACCGGGGTCGAAACTTTTAATATAGACCTATATGGTATCAACAAAACACTGGTAATAAAAACCATGGTGGTATAAATACCGGCGGCACCCAGATCAATCAACCCAGCCACCATTAGCGAATCAATTATTCCGAGCAGCCAAACCCCGGCATTGTTTAGGAGGGCAAAAAGTCCGTAAACCACAATTATCTTGCCCAATCGACGCCAATGATTACCACAAATGGGTTTAACGAAAAGTTGCCTTATGTAAGCGGTGTATGCCACCATGATTATTGCCGGAAGGCAATTTGCCATGACGTAAATCAAAACAAATACCTGAAATTCAACAAGCTTTAAGGCATAAGACAAAATTGAAATGGTAACGAAGAGCCTGAGCCCAATCTCGTAAACCAGCGAAGGGGCTGAGTTTTTGAAAAGGCTTCGAAGGTACGAATCGAATATTTGGAAGAAAACCGTTGAAAGGGCTAACGGAACGAGGTAAAAATAGTACTCGACGAGCAAAGGGCTTGATTCTTGATAAAAGTCAGCAAAGGGTTTTTTTAGAAACAAAAACAAAACCGTGGCAACCAGGAATCCACCCACCGCAAGGGCCAAAACACCCTGCAAAAAGCCATTGTGGTGCTTTTCTTGATTCTTGAAGTAAGGAAAAAACCGGTAAACTATGTTGTGGGTACCCAAGGAAGCAATCTGGGCGTAAACCACCGAAAGGGCAACCAGCACGTTTGCAAGCCCCACCTGGGGTTCGGTAAGGACATTCGTAAACAAAAAGATCTTGTTTATGAATCCAATTACCACTCCAATGTAAGCAATTATGGATATATTGAAACTATCGCGCTGGATTATGCCCATATCCTCAACAATGTTATAAAGTGTAAAATTAGCAAACATAAGGTTTGGTTGTCCAACATTTTAAGTGGACATCTTTCGAGGAAAGATGTAACTTTGTGTTACGAATCCCCTTATTCAAACCCAGGCAACCAATGAAGGCCACAAAAAACTTAATTAGGAGGGTTAAAATCATAGGCAGGAAACTTAGGTCGTTCTATTATTTCTGGATATGGTACAATGGTTTTATGGGGTTTTTCAGAAAAAAAAGATTTGAAAATATTTGCCTTGAAAACTTAAGGTTTGTTAGTGCCATACTTAATGAAAACAATGTTAAGCACTGGATTACAGACGGAACTCTATTGGGTTTCTACAGGGAAGGTGGATTAATAAAAGGCGACACTGACATAGACCTGGGTATGATGATAGAAGATTTGCCACACAACATTCATCATCTATTTAAAGGTCAAGGATTCTATCTGCTTCGAGAAAATGGGTCAACAAACAATGGTTTGGAATACACCTATACAAGAAAAGGTGCAAATTTGGACATATTCTTCTTTTACACGGAAAAGAATTATGTTTGGCACGCTAACTGGCTTGGCGCAGAGAGGATCAGGTTCAAATACCCTTTTTTCGAGGTGAGGAAGTGGCAATTTAAACCCGGAAATTTTTGGGCTCCCGAAAACATTGAACACTACCTGGAATTAAAATACGGAAAGAATTGGCGAGTGCCGATTGGAAAATGGGATTGGGCCAAAGATCCGGAAAACATCTTTTAGTTACAGGCGTCCGAGTAAGCCCAATGTTACGTTATACCTGAACCTCAGAAGAAAAAATCCCTTTTGAATTTCTAGTTGCACCGTATAGGCCATCAAAAGGCCAAGCGATGCAATCCACTTGAAAATTTCGCCGAACCAAAGCGAGGCAAAACCTGAAAAACCTTTTCCCTTGGCAATTAACCTCTCGCTGTATCCTATGCCTCTAGCGTGCTTCAAAACCCTCTCGATTTTTAACCTTTCGTCGGGTACAAAATGATAAACCACCGCTTGTGGCAAATAAACCGCTGTTAAGCCTTTTTGTAAAAAACGAGAAAAGAACTCTTTCTCCTCCGACCCAACCATATTGCCGCCCGTCCTTCCCAGCTGAGTGTTGAAACCACCCAATTCTGCGAAAACCGACCTGCTAAAAGACATGTTGGAACCCCTTGGAAAGGCATTTTTCTTGAAAAAGAAATCCTTGTTGCCAAGGTTGAAATATCCAAACATACCTACCATATACCTGCTAACCCAAACAGGAGGCGGGTAGGTTTCATAATTGAGCAAAATCTTTCCACCAATACAACCAAGATTTGGGCGATTTTCAAAATACTCCAGAACAATTTCCAGAAAATCTGGCGTCAGGGTAGCGTCATCATCCAAAAAAGTAACCCATTTGCCCCTACTCTCTTCTATACCCCTGTTTCGGGCAAAAGAAAGCCCTTGTTTTTGTTCTAAAAAATATCTGACAGTTAAATGGGGGTTGCTTTCCGAAAAATGCTTGCTCAATTCCTTGGTGCCATCGGTTGAATTATTATCAACTATTAACACCTCAAATCTTTTGGGGTGAAGGGTTTGCATTAAAATGCTCGCGAAAAGTTCTTTCAAGAACCTTTTGCGATTGTATGTGCAAATAATTGCAGAAATCATCGGATACGGTTTCTGATTGTGGAAACGCCAATTAACTGACAAAATTAGTTTTTCCTACAATAAAAGCCGACTATCGAGAAAAAGAAGTTTACAATTTCTCAACCTCAAGCACGGGCTGCCCTTTGGTAACCTTCTGGCCGTTTTCGACCAAGACTTTTATAACCTTGCACTTGAAAGGAGCCTTTATCTCGTTAAAAAGCTTCATGGCTTCCAGGATAAATACTGTTTCACCGACTTCAACTGCTTGTCCTTGTTGTACGAAGGATGGTGTGGACTCGGATGCCGATTGGTAGAAAGTACCTGCCATAACGGCATTGATGGTTTCTCCGGCAACTACTGTTTCGGTAAATTGGTGTTCTGCTTGTTTTTCTTGCGTTGCCGTGGAGGCGGCACTGCTGCTGGCAGGTTGGGCTGCTACCCGGGTTTTGGCGTTTGCAGAAACTGATGCACCATTACCCGTTAGGGAGAGGCAAAAATCGCCCTTGGTTATTATTAACTCGCTCAAATTCATTGCAGAAGCAACATTAAGTATGGCGTTTATGCCATCAATATCTTCTTGGTGCAGTAATTTATCCTCAAGAACGTCGGGTACTTTGTTGGTGCTACCGTGAAATGATTGCTTGGCCATAACTTCTTGCATTTCGAGGTCAGCGGGGATTGGCGGCCGCTTGTCTTCAGGGAGTGCCCTCCACTTGAAATATTCTAATGCCACCTCGGGAAATATACAATAAGAAATGATGTCTTCCTCTTCTTGTATAAGCTCCGGCTGCGAAATGCCCTTGGTTACTTCGGGAAGCATTGGCTTTAGGGTGTCGGCAGGACGAGAAGTTATTGGTTTTTCGTCGCCAAGAATTTTCTTGACGAATTCATCATTAATTGGTGCCGGGGACTTTCCGTACATCCCCTTCACGTAGTTTTTTACCTCCTGTGGAACCAACTTGTAGCGTTCGCCCGCCAAAACGTTCATAACGGCCTGGGTACCAACTATCTGACTTGTTGGGGTAACCAGCGGAGGATAACCCAGGTCGTGCCTAACCCTTGCTACCTCTTCAAGTGCCTCGGGAAGTTTGTCAAGGGCATCCTGTTGCTCGAGTTGAGAGCGAAAGTTTGAAATCATACCACCAGGAATCTGATGACCAAGGATTCCGGCATCAATGGGAGCCTCGTAGCCCTTTGGCTTTGTGCGCAGCGGGGATAGTTTTTCGAAATACTTGTCAATTTCTTTAATTGCATCCATGTTCAAGCCGGTGTCGTATCCAAGGTCCGTAAAAATGGCATTGATGGTTTCTACCGATGGTTGTGACGAGAAACCCGACATGGAAGCAACTGCAGTATCAATAGCCCCGGCACCCGCCTTAACTCCTTCCAGGTATGCTGTTTCGGCCATACCACTTGTGGCATGGCAGTGAATTTGAACCGGGAGGTCGAATTCTTTCTTGATGGCGCTAACCAGGGAACCAGCAATTGCTGGCGAAAGAATTCCGGCCATATCCTTGATAACCAACGAGTCTATACCCAGCTGAGCCTGCTCGCGAACGTACTCCATGTATTTATCGACCGTATGCACCGGGCTAATAGTGTATGAAATGGTTCCTTGGGCGTGGCCACCATTTTTCTTTACCGAGGCAATTGCCGATTCAAGGTTTCTGGCATCATTAAGAGCATCAAAAACCCTGAAAATATCTATGCCGTTATCAACCGCAAGCTCAATGAACTTATCCAACAAATCATCTGGATAATTCTTGTATCCGACCACGTTTTGGCCCCTAAGGAGCATTTGCAGTGGGGTTTTTGTCCTCTTCTTAATTTGCCGAAGCCTTTCCCAAGGATTTTCGCGCAAGAAGCGCAAGCAAACATCGAACGTTGCACCACCCCAAACTTCAAGTGAGTAATATCCGGCTTGGTCAACGGTGTCAATTATGCCCAAAATATCGCTGCTGCGCATTCGTGTGGCCCAGAGAGATTGGTGAGCGTCTCTAAGTGTGGTGTCGGTAATCCTTAGTCTTTGCTTATTTTCCATGAAAATTTTATTGAGTTTTGCGGGGTCAGGTAACTACAAAACAATAATTTTAGAAAATTGTTGAAAATAAAAAAATCATTCGGTACCAAACTTACCCATCGACGAATACTTTTGGAACCTTTTTGCCAATAATTCCCCGGTTGGTATTTTAACAAGCTCATCTATTGCCTTTACTACGGACTTGGAGAATGATTTTGCCATTTGTTCATAATCTGAATGTGCTCCTTGGCCAGGTTCGTGAATGATTTCATCAATTACCCCGAGCTTCAGGAGTGCCTCGGCAGTAAGGTTGAGTGCCGAAGCAGCATCGGGAGCAAAAGAGGCATCACGCCAAAGAATTGAGGCACATCCCTCGGGCGATATAACCGAATATATGGCGTTTGAGAGCATGATAATCTTGTCACCCACTCCAATACCGAGGGCGCCGCCGCTTCCTCCCTCGCCTATGTCAACCGATACAATTGGCACCTCAATGCTTGCCATCTCGGTAAGGTTGCGGGCTATTGATTCGGCCTGACCCCTTTCTTCGGCCTCGAGGCCAGGAAATGCACCAGGGGTGTCAATAATTGTTACTATGGGTAGGTTAAATCTTTGGGCCAACTTCATCAGACGCAAGGCCTTGCGATAGCCCTCGGGTTTTGCCATTCCAAAATTCCTTTCTATTTGTTGCTCGGTATTCTTTCCCTTGTTGTGGCCAATTAACATAACCTTACGACCTTCAATGGTTGCAAATCCCCCAATCATAGCCTTGTCGTCGCCAAAGGCGCGGTCGCCATGTAGTTCGACGAAGTTGGCAAAAACCAGCTCAAGGTAGTCTTGAAACACCGGCCTTTGCGGGTGCCTGCTAATCTTAACTACATCCCAAGGAGTAAGGTTGCTATTACTTGTCATTGCTTATTTCTTTTGGTTTGAATTTCTGAAAAAAATAATTGAAAAAAATTGGAGGCTTACCTATTATAGTAAGAAAGAACATTTGCAAGATAGTGTTTCATGTCCTTGCGGTTAACAATTGCATCAACAAAGCCATGCTCCACCAGGTACTCGGCGGTTTGAAAGTCGTCGGGTAGTTTTTCGCCAATGGTTTGTTCTATAACCCTGCGTCCGGCAAAACCAATCACGGCGAAGGGCTCGGCAATGTTGATGTCTCCAACCATGGCATAACTGGCCGTAACGCCACCAGTGGTGGGGTTTAGCAACACGCTGATGAACGGAATGTTCTTTTTATTGAGCCTGGAAATGCCCGCACAGGTTTTTGCCATTTGCATTAGCGAAAGCATTCCTTCTTGCATCCGGGCACCACCCGATGCCGAAAAAATAATGTAAGGAAGGTTGTTCTCGTGAGAATAATTTGCGGCCTGTAGTATTTTTTCGCCGGTTCCGCTGCCAAGGCTTCCTCCCAGAAAACGAAAATCCATTATGGCTCCCACGACCTTATGTCCTGATATTTCGCCATAACCCGTGACAACAGCCTCGTTTAGCCCGGTTTTTTTGCGGTTCTCTTCAATCTTGTCGGTATAACTTCCCTTCAAGTCTTCGAAACAAAGCGAATTAATTGGATAAACTCCCTTAAAAAGCTCAACAAATGTTTCATTGTCAAATATAAGGTCAATTCGTTGCTTAGAGTTGATGGTGTCATGAAAATTGCATTTGGGGCATACGCTGAGGTTGTCTTTCCACTCGGGGTGCCAAATGTGCGACATGCATCCCTTGCATTTAACCCACAAAGGATTTTTCGTGGCTTTTATCCGTTGCGCTTGCTCTGTTATCCAAGCCATATAGGTGTATAATTAGTTAAAAATGAGTGCAAAATTAGGGTTTTGACACTGTTGCCCAAAAAATTATTCAAAAAACGCAACTGCAAATTTAACAATAGTTTAAAACGTGGGGCATTTTTCAAAAAAAAAAAAACGGGATGGTGTTTACCCCACCCCGCAAGGCTCGTTTACCTTGGTTCAATATTATTTTTTTCTTCGCTGGGCTTGGACTTTCTGTTGTTGTTTTTGCAACTGTTCCATTCGTTCGCTCCACTTTGATTTTTTGACGGGTTTCTTCTTGTTCTCCTCCATTTGGCGGTGCAACTTGTTTTCGTCAATAAAAAACTTGAACAAATAGGTTTGGCCAAATGTAATAATGTTGGTAAGGAAGTAGTAATAACTCAACGATGATGCGAAACTGTTGAAGAACACAAGCATCATCACGGGCATTAAATACATCATCATTTTCATACCCGGCATTTGGTTGTTCGAGCCCATCATTTGGCTGTTCATGCGGGTGTAAATCACCGTTGTAATTGCCATTAGTAGAGTGAACAAACTAACGTGCGAGCCATACATCGGAATAGTGAAAGGGAGGTTGATGATAGAGTCGTAAGATGAAAGGTCTTCGGCCCACAAGAAAGCCTGTTGCCTCAATTCAATAGATGTAGGGAAGAAGTTGAACATTGCGATAAGTATTGGCAACTGAAGAAGCATGGGCAAGCAACCCGACATTGGGCTTGCACCGGCCTTTTTGTAAAGTGCCATGGTTGCCTGCTGTTTCTTTAGTGCATCTTCCTTGTCGGGAAATTTCTTGGAAATTTCGTCAATCTCAGGCTTAAGGAGTTTCATTTTGGCCTGGCTCATGTGCGATTTGTAAGCCAGTGGAAGCAAAACTATCTTAAGCAATATTGTTAAAATAAGTATTATGATACCATATCCTATGTTAAGTTTGCTCAGGGTGTTGAAAACCGGAATGATTACAAACCTGTTTATCCAACCAAAAATTCCCCATCCAAGCGGAATAAGCCTTTCAAGTTGGAGGTCGTACGATTTTAACGTGGTGAAGTGATTAGGCCCCAAAAAAATATTCATTTGGTAGCGGTTGTCGGCAAAGGGGTTGTAGTTAAGATTGAGGCTCGCAGTACCGTGTTTGATGTACCTTTCATCGGTTTCGGGGGCCAGCTTCATTTCAATTCTGCCACTTTCGAATGACTCTCGCGCAATAAGCGATACGTTAAAAAACTGCTGCTTGAACGATACCCATTTAACCCTCGTGTTAAGATTTTCTGACTTTTCCCTGGCAGGACTTAACTTTGAAGGAGACTCGGCTGTGTATTTGTAGTAAATGCTTGTATTGTTAAGTTCAGGCGTCCGGCTTTTTTCTTGCCTCGGGAAGCTGAAGTTCCAATCGAGGTTCAAGAAAGTGGTGTTGGTTGGAATTACTTTTGATGTTCCAACGAAGCTCACATCGAAATCAATCATATACTCATCGCCTCTCATTTTGTAAGAAAACTCAATATAACTTGGATTTTCCTCGGTGTGCAGGTCGGTGTATGTCCTTAATGATAGAGCCAATGAATCGCTCCCCTCAATTAAAATATCCGAAATGTCAGCAAGATTAGGGTCGTCAACCGTTGGCACGAAAAAGAGATTGTTGGTAGAGATGTTCCTGTTGTCTGAAAAAAACTGGAACTTGAACCCATCCTTGTCTCCGAAGAAGAGCATCAGTGAATCCTGGTTGTGCGTGAGGTAATTTTTAAGCTGTGCCGATTGCAGGAAACCACCCTTGGTGTTGAAGTTCAAAATAAAAAGGTCGGTTTCTACCCTTATCAATTCTTCCTGGCCCACTGCAGACTTGGAGAAGCGGCCCATTTGATCGCGCAAGGCAGTGACTTGCAAGGAATCAAGTTCTTCAATTTTGGCAACCCCTTCGGGCACCAATTGTGCTTTGGCGGCCTGCTGCTGTTGAAGCTCCAACATGGCAGCTTCTCGAGCTAATTGTTGTTCTTGCCGAACGCCCATTATGCTGTCGTTTAAACGTTGACGTTCGGCCAGTTCTTCCTTGCTTGGGCTAAATAAAATGGAGGAACCAATCAAAATTGCCGCAATAAGCACGATTCCAATTACATTGTCTCTACTCATTATCTTTTATTGTTTGGGCTGCAAAGGTAACAAATTTTCTTATGTTTTTTGATTTAAAGGTTTACGGGGTCGAGAATTTGATGATGCGGGTTGGGTGTATTAAAATGCAATAAGCCATCTACCCGGGCAGATGGCTTATAAACCAGTTTGCTTTATCTACTTTATACTTCCCTTAAATGTTGCGCTGAATTGGTTGAAGTTGGGGGTTGTTTTGTAAGCTTCTTGATTAATGTATGCCAACCAAGGCTCAAGCTGCTGGGGGGTTTTAAAGCCCGGAACAGTAGTAATAAGGTTAAGATTCTCGTCCATAAAGGCCAAAGAGGGATAGCCAAGCCTTCCTTGCATTATTGCACTGGCAAAGTTGTGTGCACTTCTGGGTTGGCCTGGCCTTGAATTTTCATAGGTAACACCTTTAAAAACGATAGGTGCGGATTGCTCGGCATTGAGCTTTACTGCATGAAAGTTAGCATTAATGTAGTCTACAATTTCGGGATGAGAAAATGTATTGGCATCTAATTTCTTGCACCATCCACACCAATCGGTGTAAATATCAATAAAAATTTTCTTTGGATTGGTTTCATTAGCTTTCAAGGCTTCCTCTATTGACATCCATATAATTTTTTTCTCGCCACTGTTGGCATAGTTATCCGAAACAACAAAAATGGCCACGCTTACTGCCAAAAGGTAGGTTTTGATTTTCATGATTTTAAAAAATGAAGTTTAACGCTTTGATTTTGCTAAAATCATGCCAAAATTACAAAAAAATGACTTAGTGTTATCATTTGTTCGATAAACAATCGGGAAGCTTTGTGTATTTTTGTTTTTTTGAAATCATTTTTTACAAATTACACTACTTTGCTTTTTAACAAGAAACCAAAAGAGGTGCTTGGTTCTTTGAATCAATTAGCTTGGAAGAGGTTCAGGCAAAATCGCTTGGCTTTTGCCAGTCTTGTTTTCATTTTGGCTTGGAGCTTTATGGCAACTTTTGGCTATTTTTTCTTGCCAGATTCAACGCCTTATGCCAATCACCAGCAACTGGAACTATCAACCACCAAGCCGGGTTCTAGGGCAATGTTTTTGCTTGTAAGGAAGAATCAAGAAACTGACAATACCTCCGTTATTAGCAGGTTTATCAAAGGTAAGCCCAGTAATCATACAACTATACCCATTAAAACCTTTTCATTCGAAGATGCGTGGCTAAATTTCGAAACCAAAACGGGACAAGAAGGATTTGAAGGTCTAGAGTCAAGAATTTGGTTGCCAGACTTGCTATATCCAATTCTGCCCGACCAAGACCAAACCGGGGTAAAGAACAATGAAGTAAGTTTTAAATTGCTTGACGGAAAAGTAGTTTCCAAGAAAATAGAGCTTTTGAGACACGAAACAGAAACCAAAAATATTAAAACCAAACGTTTTTATCTTGGCACCGATCGTTTTGGCAGGGATATGCTGAGCCAACTTGTTATAGGAGCAAGGGTTTCTCTTTCGGTTGGTTTCATCGCGGTTTTCATATCCCTTTTAATTGGCCTTACGCTTGGTAGTATTGCCGGCTACTTCAGGGGCAGGATTGACGACCTTGTAGTTTGGCTTATAAACGTCATTTGGTCAATCCCAACACTACTACTGGTTATAGCCATAACGTTTGCAATTGGCAAGGGTTTCTGGCAGATTTTCGTGGCCGTTGGACTCACTATGTGGGTCGAGGTGGCCAGAGTGGCCCGCGGACAAGTTATTAGCTTGCGCGAAAAGGAATTTGTTGAAGCCGCTAAAGCACTGGGGCTAGGTAGTTTCAGGATAATTACCCGCCACATTTTACCCAACATAATGGGGCCAATAATAGTTATATCGGCTGCCAACTTTGCCTCGGCAATTCTAATAGAAGCAGGATTAAGTTTCCTTGGAATAGGGGTTCAGCCGCCAATGCCATCGTGGGGAACGATGATAAGGGAGCATTACGGTTATCTGGTACTTGGCAAGCCTTACCTGGCTGTATTGCCAGGGCTGCTGATAATGTTCATGGTACTCGCATTTATGATTATTGGCAACGGATTGAGGGAGGCCTTGGACAAAACACCGAAATGAATTGACAATGACGGGGTTGGCAATTATGTTTCAAGCTTACCGCAAAGAGCCAGAACCCCAATTGAAAAAACACCCAGGATACGTAATGATTTGCATCTCAAAATTGCAAATCACTTGACTACAAACGCATTGGCAATGGCAAGGAAAGTTGGGTTCAATTGCTTCCACTCTTCCACTCAATTCGTCAGTTCTATCGCCTTGCCTTTGCCCATTGCTCCAAGCAAAAAGCCCGCCTAATGGCAGGCTTTTTGCGTTATTCATTCAATAAAGCCGAAGACCTCGCATGTCTATTCTTTAGGCTGGGTGGCCTCGAACTTTTTCAAGAAGTACCTGACCAATTTGTAGGTAACCCAAATTAGGGCAGGCCAGCTAAGTAGCCAAAGTAATTGTGGTAAGTGTTCCATTTTTTTCTCCTTTCTTTAGTAGGTGTGATGTTCGCTGTCTTCTTCCACATCCTTCGGGTTAATCTTGTGCTTGTCAAGAGCCCTCCACGTGTACCAAACGTAAGCTATCACCACGGGCACGAACAACGAAATGTAAAACATCGTTTTGAGGGTAAAGTGGCTCGAGGAGGCATTGCGTATTGTAAGTGAGCTTTGAAGGTCAAAACTTGAAGGATAGAATGCCGTGTTGTTAAAACCAAGAATCAAGAACAACGACAGCACTACCAAGAAAACGCCTGGTCCGGTAAACCAAATTCCTTTTCGGCTTTCTTTGAAATAGGCAATTGCTATTCCGTAAAGGGCCAACCCAACGCCAATTAAGAATAGCGCAAGCACAAAAGGCATTTGCATGAAGTTATTGAGGTATTTGTATGGCTCCATAAAAACAATCAAAGTTTCAGGGTCGTAAGCAAAGCCATCCTTGAGCAATATTCTTGCTATGAAGTACAAGAAGAACACCAAGAATAAAACGGCATTAATACCTACCTGCTTGCGTGCCCTCTTTAAAATAGGCTCGTGCTCTATATTGTTTGTTATGTACAATGCGCCAAGAACCCTTGAAAGGAAGAGTATGGCCAACCCAAGCGAAAGGTTAACGTGGTTGAAAAGAATTTCAATGCCGTATAACTTGGTTTGCCAGGTCGAAAGGTTGTATTCGTTGCGCAAAAACTCGCTTCCCGTGAAGAAGGTTGCAACAACCGCACCCAACAAGAAGGTTCCCAAGAATCCATTTATGTACAAAAAGTACTCGAAAGTGCGCTGGCCGAGCCAATTTCCTTTTTTGCGCCTAAACTCGAATGAAACCGATTGAAGAACGAAGCAAATTAAGAAGATTTTCCAAGCATAGTATGCACCTCCCAAGGAGGTTGCATAGAACAACGGGAACGAAGCAAACATACCGGCAGCAAATAGAATAAGGGTAGTAAAGGTGAACTCCCACTTTCGACCAACAGAGTTGATTACCATGGTTTTTTCTTCTTCGGTCTTGCCAAGTATGTCGATGAAGGTTTGCCCACCTTGAACGAACAACAAGAAGACCAATGCTGCTGCAACTACCGACATTATCAGCCACCAGTAGTTTTGCAATAGTTCGTGCGTAAAGAAATCAAACATTTTGTTCTCCTTTCTGCGCGGCTCCTGGACCACGCTTTATTGCGGTGAGCATAATTTTAACTTCGGCTATGACCAAAACCGTGAGAATGGTTGCAAACAACCAGAAGGTTAGCAAAACGGCCTCGACAGATATATTAGAGGTTGACTTGAATGTTGGCAGCAAACCTTGTATTGTCCAGGGTTGCCTGCCAACTTCTGCCACGATCCACCCGGCCATGGAAGAAATGAAAGCAACCGGAAATGCCCATATTGCAATGCGGAGGAAGTTTTTCTTTGCCTCTAATTTGTCCTTCACGGCCAAGAAAAGAACCACGGCAAAAAAGACAATAAGTAGGGCTCCGGCTGTAACCATAATCCTGAAACTGTAGAAAACCATTGGCACGTGTGGTATTATGGCTTCTTCGCCCAGCGGGTGCTGATCCAAATGACCATAACCCATATATCGGTAGTGCTCTTCAAACAAAGCCCTGTTAAACTGCCTTTTCGATTCTTCGAAGGCAAGTTGACCTTCAATTTCGGCAAGTGCTGCTTCGGTCATCGCGATGGTTTCCGGGTCTGTTCCGCCCATCATTTCTTCTAACTCGCCAAGTTTTTTAGAATGGTCTGCCTGAAGTTGTTCAACAAGTTTCAAATTTGGGCCAGCCTTGTAATCGGCCAAAGCACTTAGGGCAATTTTACCCCTGTCTATTTTTTCTCTTGCTGATAAAATGCCCCGTTCCGGGTTTCCTAAAACCAGGTCGTCAATCCCTGCAACATAAGAATTAAAAGTACCGTAAGAAAGGAAGGACAGTAATTTTGGAATTTTTATACTAAAAACGTAAGGACTTTTATCATCACCTGGCTCTTTACCCGACCTTAATAAACCAAGGGCAACGAAACCCGCGCCCTCTTCGCCCTTGTAAAGGCCTTCCATGGCTGCCAGTTTGGCGGGCTGAACCCTGGCAACTTGTTGGCCGGTTCCATGTCCTGTTTTTGCTATGAAGATGCTGGAAAGCAAGCCAAAAGTTGCTGCAATTACGATACTACGCCTTGCAAAAAGAATGTTTCGCTTTTTTAGCAAGAACCAAGAACTAATTGCAATAACAAATGTTGCTGAAATTACAAATCCAGAAGTAATTGTGTGCAAGAACTTGTTGACCGCGTAGGGAGAAAATAGCACAGCCCAAAAATCGACCATTTCGTGGCGGGCGGTGTCTGGGTTAAATTCCATGCCAACAGGCATGTTCATCCAAGCGTTTGCAGTAAGAATCCAAAGTGCCGATAGGCTTGCCCCGAAAGCCGTGAGGTAAATTGAAACAAGATGAAACTTTTTGCTCACCTTACCCCAACCAAAAAACATTACAGCAATAAATGTTGACTCGAGGAAGAACGCCATTATGCCTTCGGCGGCCAGTGGTGCACCGAAAATATCTCCCGAAATCCACGAATAATTGGCCCAGTTCGTTCCGAACTCAAGGCCAAGAATAATTCCTGTACCGACTCCTATGGCAAAGTTTATGCCGAAGAGTTTGGCCCAGAATTTTGCGATCCTTTCCCATTCCTTGTTGCCTGTTTTTACGTAAATGGTTTGCGCGAAGGCGATCACGTACGTGGTACCCAGGGTTATAGGAATGAAAAGCCAATGGTAGAATGCTACCAGTGCAAACTGGCCACGCGACCAGTTTACCAGTGCCATGTCTAGGTTTTCAATCATAGTTTGGGGGTTTAATTGGGTTGGTTAGGTGTTTTATAACTTCTTCGATGCGATGTTGGTTGCTATCGTACTTGGGCCGCAACTTGGGTGCCAAGTATCCCTTTAAAAGTCCGTAAAAAAGCACAAATTTGATAAAAACGACCAATAGCAACACTTGAGCAAGGCGGGAGCCCTTTAGGCGGTAGAATATCTGCCCAAAAACATCTTTGATGGAAAAAAATATTCTCATTAGGAGATTGTAGAATTATGGAATTTAGGTAGTTAAAAACCTGAATTATTGAGGCAAAAATAAATAATTTGATGATGTCTTTTTAAGCTCAACCTTAATTTATTCTGATTCTAAATAAGGAGGTAGAGCTTTTTGCAATGAGGGTACTGGCTGCTTTGTGGGAGAGTGACCAGGCAACTAAAAACTGAAAACACGCATGATTGGTTGTTATTCACGCGCGGGTGCGAGGCTTCAATTCAGCTCAACCTTGCAAGCGGAGCCACTTGGAGTGTATTATTGGCGAAGCAGTACACGATATATACTAAAAAAGCAAACAGGCGCAAAAATGAAAACCAATGGAAACTGAAAAACAAGAATCTTTTTCAAAGATTTTCAAAACAAATAAAGGTTGGATTATAAACCAAGAGCCTTAATTTAAAAGTTTTAGGCAAAGTAGAAAAACTTTGGTAATCATTTTCTACCTTGATACTTTCTTTACAATTAGTTGTAGGACCTAAACCGACAGAAAACTATTTACCACCATTAAAAGCATTACGGCAACTGCATAGAGGTTAATAATAGTGAATGCCTTGGTATTTTTGGAAGCGGCATTGTTGGCACCAAAGATGGCTTGGTAAAATGCAAAAACGAAAACGAAATTTAGGATTATAATTAGTGCGACAATTAGGGTTGGTGTTTTCGGGAAAAAAACGGGCATGGGAAGAATGTAAAGACTGGATATTACAGCCCAAAAAAACACGAGCCTGTTCACTCTTACTTGTTCAAGTTGGTTTGATATTACATCAAAACCTGCTTTTTTATAATCCCTTGCATTTTTGGCCATTAAAAGCCAAAAGTGGGGTATTTGCCACAAAAATATGAACATTGCGAAGTAAAACAACTTAAGGTCAATAATTTGGCCACCAGCGGCAGTCCACCCCATCATTGGTGGAATTGCACCAACAACGGCTCCCGGAAGGACCGCAAATTGAGTTTTGGTCTTGAGGTTGGTATAAATGAAATTGTAAACCACAATATTGACGAGCCCCAAAACAAGGGTTTTGTAAAAGCCAACCATTGCAAAAAGAATCACACCGGTAAAAATCAAAATTACTGAAAAGATAAAGGCTTGGTTAGCACCTACCAAACCAGCCGGAATTGGGCGATCACTTGTCCTGCTCATCAAAACATCAAGACCTCTCTCTTGGTACTGATTGAGGGCAGCAGCACCACCAGACATTAGTAATGTGCCAAAAAAGACAAAAAAAATTCCGGTTGAAAGTTGGGGTAAATACAAAAGCCACCCTACAACCGCCGACAGTGCAACGGTAAGCGACAACCACTGCTTTGCGAGCAAAGGGCCAGCCTGGATCCATCTACCTGCTAGTAGATTCATTAAAGAAAACGAATTAAGGTAACGACCTAAGGTAATCAATGATTTGCTGCACCTCCTCCTCAGAAACAACACCTTTATATGATTGCATTAAACCTGCGGGGAAGCCTTTAAGTACCATTTTGGTGGGCTCGTAAATTTGCGTTCGAGTGTATTCCTCATCAGCAATAACCGTTCGCTCACCTTGACCGGTTATTATTGTTCGCTCTTTGCCCCAATATCCCTTGAAACTGGGCCCCAAAACCTGCGATCCGTCAAGAGAGTGACAAGCAATGCAGGCATTTCGCCTCAATACCTGGAGGCCAAGGGGTTCGGCCGACCTATCAGCCACCACAAGATTAGCCAACCACTCGTCAAACTCTTCCTGCTCAACAACAATTGCCTTACCAAGCATTCTTGAGTGAAGTACACCGCAAAACTCAGCACAAAAGATTTGAAATGTACCTTTTGCAGTTGGTATGAACCACAAAAAGTTATCGTACCCGGGTACCATGTCTTCCTTGACCCTGAAGGCGGGAATGAAAAGTGCGTGATTTACGTCTTCGCTAATTAAATTGAGCCTTACAGCTCTATCAATTGGCAGCATTAGTGTATCTCTCGATAATTTTCCATCGCCATAATCGAACTCAAACTCCCACATTCGGCCAATGGCATTGACCACCATTGCATCCTCCGGAATGTTCTTTCGCATTGGGGCAAAACCTTGCCAGCCGAAATAAAACATTACCAGCACGATAATTAGCGGAATTATAACCCAAATAATTTCCAGCTTGGTACTACCCGAAATTTGCTTGGCCTCCTTGCTGCGCTTGTTGTGGAATCGGAACAAAAAATAAATCATTGCAACGGTAAGCCCTAAAAGCAATATAAACGAGATGCCAAATATGACAGCAAAAGCAATGTCAACACCATCGGCAAAATTTGATGCTCCTTGAAACATAGTTGTAAAGTTTTTCTATCTGAATGAATAATCGAAAAAAGTAAAAATTAGTATCAGTGTTATTAGCACGAATACCCCTAACAAGGAATATCGAATGTATGCAGGTTCGTCTTTCAAGTGCATGAAGTACCATGCCACAATGGCAGCTTTTGCTAAAGCAACCGCCAGGGCCACGGCCACCTCTAACCTGCCAAAATTAAAACTGGCTACCATAATAGTTGCCGTGGTAAGCAACAATAAAGCAACAAGCACCAAAGCAAACTTGAAATAACTGGTAACGTGACCTTCGTGATTTGAAGAAGATTTATCTGAACTCATTTTTCTAATCTTTTATGTTACAAGATACAACAAGGGAAACAAAAATATCCAAACAAGGTCAACCAAGTGCCAATATAGGCCGCCATTTTCCAGAAAAAGGAAAGAATCCTTGTTAATTCGCCCTGACCTAATCCTGAAGTAAATCATCAAAAGCATGACTATACCAATTAATACGTGCACGGCATGCAAACCCGTCATGAAGAAGTATAATCCGAAAAATTGTATTTGCCCAACATCAAGGCCCTTCATAACATCGGTACCCGGAAAAAGATTAAGGTCAATTTTGGCGCCCCATTCAAAGTACTTGTTAATCATGAAAATCACCGCCAGCAAAACGGTAGCTAAAACCAATCTGCCAGCAAGTTTGCCATTGCCTTTTTGTATGGCCGTAATTGACATTGCAATGGTCATGCTGCTAACCAGAAGCACCACCGTGTTAATTACCCCAACAAAAACATCCAAGTCGGCTGCAGCCAGGTTGAAGTCGGCGGCATACTGGTGTCGTTGAACGGCATAAACAAGGAACAGTCCCCCGAAAAGCAACAATTCGGTGAAAAGGAAAAGCCACATACCAAACTTGCCTGATTCTCTGTCAATTACATGCACGCCGTGAGTGTTGTGGTTGTTAAATTCAGAGTTGCTCATTTTTTTCCTTCTTAAATAAATATGGAGGAGTCTTTATTTCAGGTATTTCGTCAAAGTTTTCAAGTGGTGGTGGTGTAGGTGTTTGCCATTCAAGTGTAACACCTCCCCAAATATTTGATTCTGACTCCTTTAGCTTCCTTGTAACAAACAGATTGCCAATCATGAACAATAGACCAATTAAAAGAATAACAGCTCCAATTGTTGATAATTGCTGACCTGGTTGAAACTGCTCGAGATAATCGTAATAGCGCCTAGGCATACCCTGCATTCCCATGACAAAAAGCGGGAAGTAGGTGAGGTTGAAACCAACGAAAATAATTCCTAGGGCAGCGTACGCTCTTTTTATACTGTACATTACCCCAAACATCTTGGGATACCAATAGTGTGTGGCGGCAAAAAAGGCAAATCCCATCCCGCCAAAAATAATGTAGTGGAAGTGTGCAACCACGAAGTCAGTATCATGCAGGTGAATATTTGTAGCCAGCGAACCGAGTGTTAGACCCGTGAACCCTCCTATCATGAAAAGGAAAACAAAAGCAATTGCAAACAACAATGGTGGCTTTATGTTGATTGACCCTCCGTATAGTGTTGAAATCCAATTAAAAACTTTTATGGCACTGGGTATTGCCACGATGAAAGTGAGAAATGAATAAAACCACCTAGACCAGTAACTCATACCCGAAGTGAACATATGATGCCCCCAAACAAAATATCCAACAAATGCAATGGCCAGACTCGAAACAACTATTGCCCCGTAGCCAAAAATTGGTTTTCGGCTAAACGTTGGGAATATTTCGGATACCACCCCCATGGCCGGCAGAATCATAATATAGACGGCGGGGTGCGAATAAATCCAGAAAAGGTGCTGAAACAACACTGGGTCGCCCCCCAGGGCTGGGTCGAAAAATCCTATTTGCAAAACCCTTTCGGCAATTACCATAAGTAGCGTGACTCCCACAATTGGGGTGGCGAGCACCTGAATCCAGGCGGTTGCGTAAAGCGACCATGGAAAAAGCGGCATCTTGAACCAACCCATACCTGGTGCCCTCATTCGATGAATTGTTACAATAAAGTTTATTCCCGTGAGAATTGAAGAAAAGCCAAGTACGAAGGCCGCAGTAAGTGCCCAAATCACGTTGGTTTTTGACACTGCACTATATGGCACGTAAAAGGTCCATCCAGTATCGGGAGTGTGCCCACCCATGAATTGTGACATGAGCCCGAGTATGGCGCCAATTATGAACAGATACCACGAAAAAAGGTTAAGCCTGGGAAACATTACATCCCTTGCACCAATCATTAACGGCAAGAAAAAATTACCAAACACGGCAGTTAACCCCGGAATAACAACTATGAAAATCATGATTATTCCATGTAGCGTTAATATACCGTTATAGGTTTGGGGGCCCATTATTACTTCGCCCGGAACGAATTTTTCAGCCCTCATGGCCATTCCCAAAAAGGCTGCCACAATAAAAAATACCATTATGGAAAAAAGGTACAAAAGGCCAATACGCTTGTGGTCGGTTGATGTTAACCATCCCATGATACCTGAGTGTTTTCCCTTGTAATCCAGGTAACTGACGTAGGTTTTTTCGGTTGAACTTTGCATGCTGTTTGTTTCTATTTTAAAAGATTTGCGAAAATTTGACTAAAAAATCCCTTGTAAGAAAATATTTATATTTCAAGAGGCAACCCATAATCATCTTTATAAGGCAAGTTTCAATCTATTGCTATTTTTTCTTTCGGCCCATTACCAGTAATGTTATAAGCAGTATTGCGGCCAGAAAAATGATAATTCCTCCAATAATGGTGGTGGTTTTGAGTGTGTATGTTCGGCTCTCGGGGTCAAACGTAAAGCAAACCTCCAACAATTTATTTACGCTTGATCCTATTCTGCCCTCGGCAGCCTCGGTCAATGCCATTTTAACATTAAATGGCAAGAACGAAAGCCCGTAAAGATACCTTGTAATTACACCTCCGGGGCTAATGAAAACAATAACCGAAGGGTGATTCCAGTCAAGTCCGGCAGGTTTGTACTTGTAACCTACAGCACCTGTAATAATATCGATGCTTTCTTGCGAACCAGTTAAGTACATCCACCCATGGCGGTGAGGTTCTCCGATCTTCTGAATGAAGTTGGTTTTCATTTCCCTGGCCTTTTCGGGTGTGTCCCTAACGTTAAAACTAATTGTAATGATCTGGTAGTCTTTTCCCAGCACCAAATCAAGCTTGCTAGCCACGTCTTCCATGCCCACAAGGCTCGGGCTACAAACACCCGGGCAGTCAAAGTAAACAAAGTTTAAGATGGTCGGTTTGTTAATGAGCATGCCAAGACTAACAGTGTCGTTGGTTTCGTTAATAAAGGTCAACTCGAGCGGAATCGTATCGCCAAGCATTTCTATGACCCCGATTTCAACTTCACTTGCAGCCGAACGAGATTGTCCGTGACATTTAAATAAGAATACCGCAAAGAACAAGATTGCGAGAAAGATTCTGTTCATGATCCTTGTTTTTAGTTGGTTGCTAAATGTTTTTTTATTAAAAGGTTTAAAAATGGTTGGTATTAATCGTTTATCAATCAACATTTTTGTCTTTTCCCAATTCGGATATTTGGAAAATATTTCTAACAATAAGGGCTATGTACGCCCAAGCACCCGCGACCAAAAGTGGAAATAATACCAAAAGCCAAAAAGGAGCCTTTTCACGAGTATTCCACATGGCCCTTTTCTCTCTATAGTTAACCGGAAACTTGGGTACCCCGGCCATAAGCGATGTGTCTGCCTCAACGGTTCCGTAAAGGGCTTCATTTTGCAGCTTGGCAAAGAACCTTACCATGCCGGCGGTATCGCCAGGCAAGTTTTTGCTCGTTTCAAAAAGGGCAACACCCTCATCGTTGGTGCGCTTAGCCCCGTCTATCAACAGGTTTCCGAAGGCGCGTCGGGCAAAAAGGTTTATCTCGGCATTTGTAACCGGTATTTTTTCTCCATGCCTTACACCTGAAACCTGAGCCTTTATTTGTTGGGTAGCTTCGAGAAATTGAAGAAGGATTTTTAGATCACTACCATCAAAGGTTCCTTCGGCAATTTGCTTGGCTATTTCTTGAGCATAGGCAGGATTGAAGCTCCTTACGTATGCCACAACCTCCCAAATCTCTGTTTCGGAAAGCACATTCCTGAACGAAGGCATTGCACCCAACCCATTGGCTATCTTGTAAAACAGCATTCCATCGGTGTTTGCTTGCGATTCTTTTGAACAAACATCGCCTGGCGAGGGAACAAGCACAACGTAGTTTGCCAAGCATGGGGTTCCGTGGCATACAGCACAGTTTCGCTCGAAGTGCATTTTACCCCTCGCAACAACTTCCCCGTCAAACTTAAACGAGGAAAGCCTTGCAGCATCATCGGGTGGGACAAGCCATTTGGGGTTTTGCTGCCCATGGTGGCCAATGGCCACAAAACACGATATTAAGGTAATGGCAATTAGTTTCATATCAAACAGTATGTTCTTATTTTTTCAAAAAAATTATCCTTTCTGGTGCGCCAAGCGTGCAAAATACTATTCCTTTTCACCTTAATTGCTCGAAGTACCAGCACTTACTGCATTTTCAGACTCTTGTGCCTCGTGATGAGTCTCCCAGATGGGGATCACCGGAAACAGTTTCGACAAAACCGTAATAATAAGCAACGCAATTACCAAGGTCATTATGGTTATCATTATCTCGTGCAAGGTGGGTGAGTAAACCATGTACTTTTCGGGCACGAACATCTTGGGCAGGTATGGGTGCTCCATTGTTGGCACCACAATAATGTATCTTTTGAACCAAGATGCTATCAATGCCACAAATGCAATGATTGCCATTGGATTTGCCCTGCGCAGTTTTCTGAAAAGCAGCAAAACAATTGGGGCAATTACCCCACCTGTCATCGAAAACCAGAACAATGGAGCGTATTGCCCCGAAAAAAGCTCGTGAAGGTGGTATGCATCGGCCTTTTTCAACTTATAGCCTGGTACCAGAAACTCGTTAACGTTGAAATACAGGTATAGAAGGGAAACTGTCAGGAGCAGCTTCCCCAATTTGTCGAAGTGCGACTCGTTGATGTATTTTTCGAGGCCGTAAAGTTTCCTCAACAACCAAACAAGAAAAATTACCGCTGCCGTGCCTGCCACGAATGCTCCCGAAATAAAATACGGGCCAAAAATGGTACTATCCCAGCCCGGCCTGGGGTTCACGGCAAAAAGCCAGGCTGTAACCGTATGGATTGCAAAGGCAGCGGGGATTACAAGTATCATCAAAATCCTCATTGACTTGAAAAGGATTTTGAATTGCTCGCTTTTGTGTTTCCAGTTCAACGACAAAATGCCATAAACATTTAGTAGCCAGCCCGGTGCATCCTTCATGCGTACCCTGGCAATTGCCAAGTCTGGCAGAAGCGGAATGTAGTATAGCAAAGCGCATAGCACCATGTATGTGGTTATTACTGTAACATCCCACAAAATGGGCGATTGAATCCTGCCGTAGAGTAATATGAAGTGAGCCCTATCAGGACGCCCCATGTCGGTAATGATGGCCAAACCAGCAACGGCAGCGCAGGCAAGGGCAATTATTTCTGAAATGCGGCCTATCGGCCTTATCCATTTGTAACCGAGCAAGCCCAACACTGATGTGATAAGCATGCCCACAAGGCTCACTGCAACAAAAAATACGAAATGCCCAATGTACATACCCCAACTTACAAAATCGCCGAGGCCCGTAACAACAAGGCCAAATTTCAATTGTTCGAAGTAAAAGTATCCGCAGGCCAATAAAACCAGCATTAGAAAGCCAACCCAAACTATAAACCCCTTGCTGATTTTAATGTGACTGGTTAAATCGGTTGCCATACCATTTAACTTCTGGTTGTCGTCGGCGAACATTTTGGTTAAATCTTCCATTTGTAAAGTTTTTTGTGCTTAATTCGGGTTTTGCCTTCCTAAAATAAGTTTCGGTTTTACATTAAGCTTCGTCAACGAAACTATCGGGCGATGGGGCTTCGTCAGGAAAGTCGAACAGCGGATTCTTGCTTGGCAGGTAGTAAACTCTTGGATCGGTGCCAAGTTCTGGCATGAGCCTGTAACCTGCATTTTCCCTAATCAACTCGCTAAACCTAACCGTTTCCTTCGTGGTGCCGTTTGTAACGGCATCCTCGTTTCGGTCGCCAAACCAAAACACGCCATTTGGGCAGGATTCAACACAATAGGGCATTTTGCCCTCGCGGAGGCGGTCGGCACTGAAAACACATTTTGAAATGGTGCCTTTCTTTTGCGGAACGTTAAGTTCAACATCATACTTCATATCCGCAAATTCCTCCTTGCGGGGTGGTTCTTCCCAATTAAACACCCTTGCGCTATAAGGGCAAGCTGCCATGCAAAACCGACAGCCAATACACCTTTCGTTATCAATAAGCACCACGCCGTCCTGACGCTTGTATGTTGCGTTAACCGGACACACCGAAGTACACGGTGGATTATCGCAATGCTGGCAAGGCTTGGGCTTGAAGTAGGGTTTGATGGTTTTAGACTCTTGCATTACCAAGGTGTTGATGTGGTATTGGTAAGGCCTCAACTGGTGCGCTTCCTGGCAAGAACTAATACACTTGCGAGCGTTGCGGCATTTGGCAAGGTCAATAACCATTACCCAACTTTTTCCCGGCAAGCCCTCGCGGCCTCTTTCTTGCAGAGATGCCATTGGGGGCTGCAAGTGATGTATTTGGTCTTTGGGCACCTTAACAATCTTGTTGTCCTCCGTGAGAACCTTTACAAAATCATCTTTGCCCTTTGCTTTTTCGAAAACGCGGCCGGAATATATGGCGGCACCGCCAGCCACAATTGCGGCGCCTGCAACTCCAATTTTTTTTAAAAAATCCCTGCGTGTTTCATCGCTGCCCGACCTTGATTGTTTTGAGTTTTTTTCGGGTTTGTCACTCATGTTGGAAACATTTTGTTTACAAGTAAAAAACTGTAGTAGGGGGCCAATGCCTTCCTCGCGAGCCTTGTAGATTTATTGCGCCAATCAACAAACTTGGCAGAACCGCCCCTGACAAAAGTAAACAAATAATTCAATTACCTAAATACTCAAAGCATCTCTAAACTGCCCAAAATGCTCTATTTATATCCATTCTAAATATTTTTTATTGATTTACACGGTGTTGATGTAAATAAGATTTGTTATTAATTACGCACGAGGTTGAGGAGTTGTACGTGTAATTTGCAAGTTGTGAGTTTGAATTGTTGGTTGGGGATTGCGGCCAATGGTGGTCATTTGTGCCATCCACGTCAATGCGGGTTTTTTTTAAAATTCAAATTCTGGCAGTTTCAAGAAGCCTGCCAGAATTGAAGCAAATTAGGCCAAAGCCGACAAATCAGGAAATTGCAACAAAAACTAAATCAAATCAACGCTCCTTTTTATAAACTCTGTTAGTTTTTCGCCTTTGAGCAAGTTTCGCGAAAGCAGGGCCAGGTCTATAACCTGCTTTGCAAGTTTATCCTTGGTTTCTTCTTGGTTTTCGCAAGAGATTTTTCCAATTAGCGGGTGGTTGCTATTTATAACCAACATGTATGAATCGGGGAGATTGCCCATGTAGTTCATTCCGCCAAGTTTTGACATATCTTTCATGCGGCGCATGAATTCGGGTTGGGTTATCACCGCCGGGGCGTCAGACTCGCTGAGGTTTTGAAATGAAACCCTCAATTCTTCCTTGCCGATTTGCTTCTCGAAAACCGGCAATAGCCTGTCAATTTCTTCTTGCGAAAGTTTCGAAGGCAGTTCGTCCTCTTTTTTTATCAGGTTGTCAAGAGAGTCGGAGTCTATTCTGACGAACATATTGTTTTCTATTTCTGATTCGAGGAGGTTAACAAAGTGGCTGTCAATAACTGTATCGAACAACAAAACGTCGTAGCCTCTTTCCTTAGCCGCGGCAAGGTATGAGTGTTGCTCAACGGTGTTTGTGCTGTAAAGATGAATTACTTTGTTGTCCTTGTTGGTTTGGTTGGCCTTGATGTGGTTTTGATATTCTTCGAGGGTAAAGAATTTGTCGTCAACGGTTTTTACCAGGCAAAACTTCTTGGCACGCTCCCTGAACTTGTCGTCGGAGATCATTCCGTATTGGATGAAAATCTTGATATCATCCCATTTCTTTTCGAATTCATCTCTGTTGTGCTTGAATATTTCTTCCAGCTTGTCGGCAACCTTTTTGGTAATGTGGCTGCTGATTTTCTTCACGTTGCCATCGCTTTGCAGGAAGCTGCGCGAAACGTTAAGCGGAATGTCTGGCGAATCGATAACTCCGTGAAGGAGTGTAAGAAAGTCGGGTACGATGCCCTCGACCGAATCGGTTACGAAAACCTGGTTGCAGTATAGTTGAATTTTATCTCGTTGAACCTCGAAGTTTTGTTTTACTTTAGGGAAGTAAAGGATGCCTGTAAGGTTGAAGGGATAATCGACGTTAAGGTGAATGTTGAACAGCGGGTCGTCGAAATTCATTGGATAAAGCTCGCGGTAAAAATCCTTGTATTGCTCATCGGTCAAATCGGCAGGTTTGCGAGTCCAGGCCGGCTTAACGTTGTTGATTACACGGGGCTTGGTGATGGGTTCATCCTTCTGCTCGCCATTTTCATCATTCTTCTTGATTGTTACCTGCTCGGTGCCGAAAACAATTTCTACGGGCAAGAACTTGCAGTATTTTTTTAGAAGCGACAATATTCTGTGTTCTTCGATGAACTCCAAAGAATCGTCGGCAAGGTGTAAAACCACATCCGTTCCCCTGTGGTTCTTTTCTGTTTCGTCGAGTTTATAGTTCGGGCTACCATCGCACTCCCACCTAACAGCTTTGCTACCATCTTGGTATGATTTGGTGAAGATTTCAACTTTTTTGGCAACCATAAACGAGGAGTAGAACCCAAGGCCAAAATGTCCAATAATATTTGAGTTAAGGTCCTGGCTCTTAACCTTTTCGACCCATTCTTCGGCGCTGCTAAAAGCAATTTGGTTGATGTACTTCTTAACCTCATCGGCGGTCATTCCAATTCCCTTATCGCTAATTGTTAGGGTTTTGTTATCCTTGTCAATTTTTACTTCAATTTGATTGTTTCCCAGGTCGCCGCTAACTTCTCCCATTGAAGAGAGGGCCTTGAGCTTTTGGGTAGCGTCAACTGCATTAGAAACTAACTCTCGCAAAAATATCTCGTGATCGGAGTATAGGAATTTCTTGATTATTGGGAAAATGTTCTCGGTTTTGACGTTTATCTTTCCTTTTTGCATGGGTGTGTTGTTTAAGTTTTGGAAAACCTTGGCAAAGTTCGTGCCTCGATAGAAGAACTGCCAATTTGACACAAAGGTCAAAAAAATTGTCGGGATGACTTAATATCGCCCCGACAATTTGTTATAAGTTGCTGCAATTACCCTTTTGCTTGCTTTCTTTGAGCGTCGATTACGGCTATGGAAACCATATTAACGATTTCGGAAACCGAGCTACCCATTTGCAACACGTGAACCGATTTGTCGAAGCCGCTTATTATGGGGCCAATAACTTCTTCCTTGGCCATTTCTTGCATCATCTTGTAGGCAATGTTTGCCGCAGATAAATTGGGAAATATGAAGGTATTGGCCGGAGCGCCTACCAGTTTTGAAAACGGAAAAAGCTCTTCCATTAGATTTGCATTAATAGCAATATTCATCTGCATCTCGCCGTCAACAATCATTTGCGGGTGTTGCTCGTGCAAAATCCTGACTGCTTCCCGCACTTTTTCTGGCCCCTCGCCTGCAGCAGAGCCAAAGTTTGAATACGCCAGCAATGCAACTCGCGGAACCACCTTGAATTGCTGAACCATCCTGCAAGTTTGCAGCGTGATTTCCACCAATTCTTCAACGGTGGGATATCTGTTCACGGTGCAATCGGCAAAAAAGCAAGGACCAATTTTAGTGTTAATTATGTACATGCCCGAAACAATACTTGTGCCCTTTTCCTTTCCTATTGCCATTAGAGCTGGCCTAATCGTACTTGGGTAGTTGCTCCTCAAGCCGGCAATCATTGCATCGGCCATTCCACTCCTTACCATGAGGGGAGCGAAGTAATTCCTTTCGGCGACTACCTCTCGCGCAGCCTTGTATGTCATTCCCTTGCGCTTGCGCCTTTCGTAAAGGATATCTGCAAACTCTTTTCGCAAATCGGAGAGCTTAGGGTCGCGAGGGTCAATAATTTCAATCCCATCAAGTTCAAGTTCGTGCTCCTTTATTACTGCTTCTACCTTATCTTTTCTTCCCAATAAAATTGGTATTGCAAGATTTTCGTTGTGAACTATTTCGGCAGCCTTGACAATCCTGTAATCTTCGGCATCGGTCATTACTACCCTTTTGGGGTCATGCTTTGCCCGGGTTTTAATTTGCCTGATAAGGGGGCTTCCGATTTTTAGCCGTTTGCGCAGTTCTTCAAGGTAGGCATCCCAATCTGTAATTGGCTTTCGGGCTACACCTGTGGCCATTGCAGCCTTGGCAACCGCCGGCGCCAACCATTCAATGAGCCTTGGGTCGGTGGGCTTTGGAATAATGTACTCCTTGCCAAAGTGAAGGTTGTTGACGTTGAAGGCAATGTTAACCTCTTCTGGAACTGGTTGCTTGGTAAGTTCTGCCAGTGCGAATGAGGCAGCGAGCTTCATCTCGTCGTTAATTTCGCTTGCACGCACATCAAGTGCGCCCCTGAAGATGAATGGAAATCCCAAAACGTTGTTTATTTGATTTGGAAAGTCAGAACGCCCTGTACCCATTATGATATCATCTCTGGTGGAGGTTGCAACATCGTATCCGATTTCGGGCACGGGATTGGCAAGGGCAAACACTATAGGATCTTTTGCCATACCCAATAGCATCTCTTTTTGCACCACCCCTGCAACGCTCAAGCCTAAAAACACATCTGCACCCACCATTGCTTCGGTCAAGGTCATATCGGGTACGTCGAGCGCGAATTTTTGCTTGGCCTTGTTAAGGTCGGTTCTATTTTTGTTCAAGATGCCCTTGCTGTCGAACATTATGATGTTCTCTGGTTTTGCGCCGAGTTTTATGTAAATATCAGTACACGATATTGCCGAGGCACCAGCACCATTGACCACTATCTTTACGTCTTCGATTTTCTTTCGGTTAATTTCCAGTGCGTTGAGCAAGCCTGCGGCGGTAATAATTGCCGTGCCGTGCTGGTCATCGTGCATTACAGGTATGTCGAGTTCGGCTTTTAGCCTGTCTTCTATTTCGAAACATTCGGGAGCCTTAATATCCTCGAGGTTAATGCCTCCAAAAGTGGGTGCAATTGCCTTGATGCACTCTACCAGTTTGTCGGGGTCTTTTTCATTAATTTCAATATCGAAAACATCAATGTCGGCAAAAACCTTGAATAGCAGCCCCTTTCCTTCCATGACAGGTTTTCCGGCTTCGGGGCCAATGTCGCCGAGGCCCAGAACAGCGGTTCCGTTGGAAATGACCGCAACCAGGTTACCCTTCATTGTATATTTGTAAACATCTGCAGGGTTATCCTTGATTGCCAGGCACGGGTCGGCAACGCCTGGAGAATAAGCCAGCGACAAGTCGCGCTGAGTGGAATAAGGTTTGGTTGGAACGACTTCCAGCTTTCCGGGCCTACCCAGTGCGTGGTAGTTGAAAGCATCTTTCGTGAATAGCTTGTCCATGGTCTTTTGTTTTTTTGGTGGGGGATGATTTTGGGGACAATCAAAGGTAAATATTTTTATTGCAAAAACGGGCAGCAAAAACAACAAAAAACATGTAATGCCCTAACAAAAGGACAATTTTTTCGTTTATCCAAAAAACCGGAAAAACAACCAGGAAAAATATTTTGGAAATGGTTAAAAAAGTTGGTGAAGTTTGAAGTCTTTAATCTATTTCTGGCGTTAGAATAAAACAAGAAAAACTCATTTACTTTTTTCAGCAAATTGCCTGGTTGTTAAATAAAAATGCCCAACCATTGCCAACATACAAAACAACCCAATGCCAATAACCATCCGTTGGACTCAAACGTGGATTTTGTAGAGAGAACGAGAGAGAGAGAGCAGACCTCTAATGGGTGTGGCACGAACAGAAAAATTCTACCCTTTTTGCCGCAAAACGAAAAGCCCCCTTGATTACCGGTTTTTTCAGCAATAGTCAATTATTACTTTTAAAACAAAAAACCGATTTAACTCAAAATACGCGTTAGGGAAAAAAGTGTATTTTTACGCGTTAAAATCCTAATGCGTATTTTGGGCTTATGAAAAAAACAAGGACCCTCAGCCGATGTTTGCAGTTGCAATTATTATTGTTATGTCGAGCTGTGCAACTATTGTAAGCAAGAGCACCTATCCTGTAAAAATTAATTCCAATCCAAGAAATGCAAGGATAAGTATAACCGACAAAAAAGGATTGGAAACCTACACGGGTACCACCCCCTTAACCGTTTTTTTAAAAGCAAGTGCCGGTTATTTTTCGAGAGCCAGATACCAATTGAGAATTTCAAGCCCGGGTTACGAGGATAGAACAGTTTTTATTGAATCATCGCTTGATGGTTTGTATTTTGGAAATATTCTGCTGGAAGCTTTGCCAGTTTTGCTGATTTTTGACCCTGCAAGTGGTGCAATGTTTAAAATTGAGGAGACACATGTTAATGTAACCCTGCGAAGCGCAACATCCTCGTTGGAGCAAGAGCTAAATATTCTGGACATAAATGATGTTCCAGAGAATTTGAAAGACAAACTTGTAGAGATAACTGATTGATTAATCAACACTTAGGAATTTGGGAAATGGGTGGGGTGCAACTGCACTTCGCCCATTGCTTTTTGATTATTTGACAGTAGTTTATTCTACCGGTGCATTCTCAAGAGTGGCAACCAAGTAATCCCAGAAAAGTTTCACGGTTTTGATGTTTACCTTTTCGTCGGGGCTGTGGGGGTTGCGTATGGTTGGGCCGAAGGAAACCATATCGAGACCGGGGTATGCCCCTGCAAGTATTCCGCACTCCAAGCCAGCGTGAATAACCTTTTGTTCTGGCACCTTGCCGTACTTATCTAGGTAAACTTGGCTCGTTGTTTTGAGAATTGGAGAGTTCAGGTTTGGTTTCCAGCCCGGGTAAGAACCAGAAGTTTCAACCTTGGCACCCGCAAGCTCGAATACTGCCCGTAGCATGTTGGCAAGGTCGTCCTTTGCCGAATCAACCGAACTGCGAGATAAGCAGGCAACTTCAATTTTTCCGTTGCCAGATTTGACAATTGCCAGATTGGTGCTTGTTTCGACCACCTCTGGCATGTCACTAATCATACGCATGGCACCATTGGGGCATGCATAAAGTGTGTCGAATAGTTTTTTGGAAATTTCCCTTTCAATAATGTAATCTGGAATGTCGGTTTTCGAAAGTATTACTTTCAATCCAGGATCGGCCTCGCCAAGTTCTTTTGAAATTATGGCTTGGTAGCTGGCAACCAATTTCTCGAGATCGCCTGAATTAGATTCGGGAATTGCAAACACAGCAGAAGACTCACGAGGTATGGCATTGCGAAGGCTTCCTCCATCAATTAATGAAAGTTCAAGACCAAGGTTACGGGCAGCATCCCATAAAATGCGGTTAAGTATCTTGTTGGCATTTCCGCGGCCAAGGTTTATGTCCAGGCCAGAGTGGCCTCCCTTCAGGCCTTTTACCTCAAGCTTGTAAGCAACGTGGCCTGACGGCACTTTTTGTTCTCGATAACTGAATGTCGCCAGGGTGTCAACACCTCCTGCACAACCAATGTAAAGTTCGCCCTCGTCTTCGGAGTCGAGGTTAATCAAAATCTTGCCGTTGAGCAAGCCAGGTTTAAGCTCGAAGGCCCCTGTCATACCTGTTTCTTCATCAATAGTTAAAAGCACTTCCAAGGGGCCGTGCTTCAGAGTTTTATCTTGCAAAACTGCCAGTGCGGCAGCAGCACCGATACCGTTGTCGGCACCTAGAGTAGTGCCATTTGCCCTAACCCACTCGCCATCAATTATTGGGGTAATGGGGTCGGTTTTGAAATCGTGCACCGTGTCATTATTCTTTTGCGGAACCATATCGAGGTGTCCTTGAAGAATTATACCAGTGCGGTTTTCCATACCTGGCGTGGCCGGTTTGCGAATAATAACGTTGCCCACGTGGTCAACGATGGTTTGCAAGCCAAGGCTCTCGCCGAAGTTCTTGGCAAACTCAATGATCTTTTCCTCTTTCTTTGATGGATGTGGAATTTGACAAATGTCTTCGAAAATTGCCCAAAGTTCTTTGGGTTCAAGGTTACTTAGTACTCTGCTCATAATGGACTGGGATTTTTAGGAGCCAACCCCGTTAAGATTAGTGCCGCTGACTGGGCTGATTTACGCTTATTTTGATCAAACCTTAGGTATCTGCGTTTTTCTGCGAAATCGGCTGGAAGGCACCAAACAGGCATCTTGGAGTGGGCTCAATTGCATTTTTATTTTAAGGTAATTATTAAAACCTGGAGTACAAATTTCCGAAAAGTTTTGAAACAAAGCCATTCATGCCTAATAAGACTACTTAATTATCTGCGCGTAATGGTTCTGGGTATCGACCTTTTCTATCACTTCAGTGATAACGCCTTTCTCGTCAATGACAAAAGTAGTACGATGGATACCATCGTACTGGCGGCCCATGAACTTCTTTGGGCCCCAAACGCCGTAAGCATTAATAACCACCTTGTCGGTATCGGCTATTAGCGGGAATGGAAGATCGAACTTTTCGATGAACTTCTGGTGCGATTTTTCATCGTCGGCACTAACACCAACCACTTTGTAGCCTTTAGCCAGCAGGGCATCGTAATTGTCGCGAAGACCGCAAGCCTGACTGGTGCAGCCAGGAGTGTTGTCTTTTGGGTAAAAGTAAATAACCAGTTTGCTTCCTGCAAAACCTTTTAGGGAAATAGGATTGCCATTTTGATCCTTGGCGCTGAAATCAGGGGCATTATCGCCCGGTTTTAAGTGAATCATTTTTTTAAAGTTTATAAAGTTTATTGTGTGTAGAGGCTACGGGGCAGAGAGGCATGAAGGTGCAACAAATTTCTACGTGTTCTAATTGATTAATTTCCAATGTCAAATCAAAAATCGAATATATACCAAATCAAGTTAGTGACGTTGATTTATCGTTACCACCAATCAAATGATGTCAATCTTAACAATCTAATTTCTAAACACCACATGTGGCTCAATGGTTCAATTTGGCAAAAAACGCCCGTTTTTATAGTTTATGTCTTTGGATTGGCCCCAGCAACAGCACAATATGACTTCGTAAACTCGTCTATTCAAAAAAAAACTTACTTTTGCCTGTTCCAAAACCAATAACGGCCAATATGTTACTGAAGATTTATCCCGAAAACCCGAACCAGCGTTACGTCCAGCAAGTTATCGAATGCCTGCAAGATGGTGGCATAATCATATATCCCACCGATACCATTTATGCCATCGGGTGCGACATGTATCAACCAAAGGCGGTTGACAGGGTTGCAAGGGTAAAGGGAACCAAGGCCGACAAGGACATTTTTTCAATTATTTGCCACGACCTAAGCCACATCTCAGACCTAACGCGGCCATTTAGCACCAGCATTTACAAGGTGATGAAGAGGGCACTTCCCGGACCTTATACTTTCATTCTGAATGCAAACAGCCAGGTTCCGAAAATTTTTCAAAGCCGCCGTAAAACGGTGGGTATCAGAATTCCAGACAATTCAATAGCGCGGCTTCTGGTAACCGAGCTTGGCAACCCCCTGGTTTCAACATCGGTGCGCGACGACGACGAGATAATTGAATACACAACTGACCCCGAACTAATTTACGAAAAGTACAAAGACCTGGTTGACATTGTAATTGACGGGGGCTTCGGCGACAATCAACCATCAACAGTAATTGACTGCACCGGCGACGCCCTCGAGATAATCAGGAAGGGAAAGGGCGACGCGGATTGGTTGTTGTAATAAATCAATATTTTAAAAAGCGTCAGTGCGTCTCAAGCCATTTTCGATTGCAACCGAGTGGCGATGTTTCTTGACATAATGAAATATTTTGAAACGGCTGCACGCAGATTCGACATGCCTAATTCATTTCTCTTGTAAAATTCTTCCTTGAAAAAAGATTACGAAAAGTTGCCCCACATCAGGGCAGTTAAAATGACCTGCCGAGTGGGAATACAATGAATGCAGGCGGCCTTATATTCAGAATAACAAGGTTTTGAATACATTTTGAACCCGGCAGAAGGACTTGTAAAGTGGCAACTAACAGGCCACAGGGTTTTAACCAGTACCAAATAAATACTTCATGGCCAGTGTGAGTAAACCTTAAGGTGAGAGTCGTCGGGGGGAAAATCAGATTTTTTCGATAATTTGACCTTGATTGCACGCTTCGAATCTTTTATTGCAAGTTTTTTATAATTTTAGCAAGGTAAATCGACCTGTTTTTTTATTACAAATACTTAAACAAAATCATTTAACAGCATGAAAATATCGCACATTGAACAGGTATTCTTTGTAGCGGACCTAACGCGTTGTAGGGATTTTTACAAATCATTGTTTCAAATAGAGCCAGTAACCGATGTGCCTGGGATGGTAGAATTTGAATTGGCGCCAAACTTCAAGCTGGGACTAATGCCCCTTGAAGGGATAAGCCGCCTATTGGGGGCAGGCTTAATCAGTCACGGCAAAGAGGGAGTGCCGCCAAGAAGCGAATTATACCTAAGGGTTGAAGACCCCCATGAGATGTTTTCAATGGCTGTTTCGTTAGGGGCTAAAGTTTTGAGCCCCGTTCGGCAAAGAAATTGGGGAGATATCGCAGGTTACGTTGCAGACATTGAAGGCAACATTCTTGTATTTGCCAAACAAATTTCATAAATTTGCAGCAAACCGAAAAAAGGAAATCATGAGAAAGGAGCATATTTATTCAATTGCAGGTTTAACCATGTTGCTTTTTGTTTTTACCGCCTTTCAAGTGGGCGGTGGCGACAGGGAGAGGGAAAGGGCGCAAATGGTAAGGGATCAAATTAAAGCAAGGGGTGTTAGCCACGGGGCAACCTTAAGGGCCATGGGTTCAGTACCAAGACACAGGTATGTTCCTGCCGACCAACAAAGACATGCGTATGCCGACAGGCCATTGCCAATAGGTTTTGGACAAACCATTTCGCAGCCCTACATTGTTGCATTCATGACCGAAGTAATTGACCCCAAAAAGGGGCAAAAAGTTTTGGAAATCGGCACCGGCTCCGGCTACCAAGCAGCCGTGCTTGCCGAAATCGTTGACCACGTTTACACCATCGAAATCGTACCCGATTTGGGTAATAGGGCCAAAGGGGTATTGAACGAATTTTACGATAACGTTCGGGTGAAGATTGCAGATGGATATTATGGATGGGAGGAGCACGCGCCGTTCGATGCAATTGTAGTTACCGCAGCGGCCGGAAATATTCCGCAGCCGCTCGTCAGCCAACTTAAAGATGGCGGTAAGATGATTATTCCGGTGGGCTCGCCATACATGGTGCAACAGTTAATGCTTGTTGAAAAGAAAGGCTCAAAGATCACCACCCGAAGCCTGATGCCGGTGAGGTTCGTGCCATTTACTCGCAGCGATTAGCCATGCCCGGCAAATTGAAACAAGGAGGTCGTTTGCGGCTGTTGTTGGGATTGGGTCTTTACTCATCGGCAGTGATAGCGTTCCAGTTGTCGCTGATACAGCTTATTTCAATAGTGCAATGGCATCACTTTGCTTATATGATTATCTCCATAGCCCTGATGGGTTTCGGGGCAAGTGGAACTGTATTGGCATTGGCAGGTAAAAAACTGCTTAGACACCAGGACAAGCTTGTGCCCCTGCTTTTCGTTGCAAGTGGCCTTTTGATGGTGGTTGTGTTCCAGATTAGCCGGCTCGAATGGCTTAGGTTTGACGTGTTCATTATGTTTGGCGGTGGCGGAGGTTTTTGGAAACTGTTTTTAAACTACTTGTTGTTTTCGCTTCCATTTTTTCTTGGGGCCCTGGCCATTGGAATCATCTTCATTTCCAAAAGTAAAGAGATCGGCTCTTACTACTTCTCAAATTTGCTCGGGTCGGGTTTAGGTGGCCTTTATGCATTGTTTTTAATATCGTGGTTCTCGCCGAAAATCATTCCGGTGGTAATTGGCTGTCTTGCAATAGCATCAGGGTTGATTGTGGCAGGAGAGAAAACCCTTAAGTTGGTTATTGCGGTATCTTTGCTGGCTTTTAGCTTGTCCGTATTCATGGCCAGCCGGCCTTTCGAATTTCACCTTTCCGAATACAAGGCCATTGACCAAGCCCTTAACCTCCCCGAAGCAGAGATAACACACAAGTTTTCATCGGTTCACGGCCTCGTGGAGGTAGTGCATAGTCCGGCCCAGAGATTTTCTCCGGCATTAAGTTTTAACTTCGCCGGAGAAATTAAGGGAGGGCACGCCGTGTTCGTTAATGGCGATTATTATGGCCAGGTAATAAACCATGCTGATTTTGAGACAGACCACATTTTGAATTTTTCAACATTTAACCTTCCGTTCGTGGTTTCAAATCCCGAAAAAGTATTGGTCCTGAATGAAGGAACCGCCACAAATGTTTCTCACGCACTCGCTAACGGAGCCAGACAAGTTGATGCAGTAATTCCAAATAGAATTATTTCGCGATTATTAAAAGACGACCTCCACGAGGCATCGGGAGGGATATTGACAAGGCCAGGAGTAGAAGTTCATAACATGGAAGCACGAAATTTCTTGTGGCACCGAAACACCCCTCAATACGACTTAATAGTTTTACCCATAAAAGAAGGTTTTGGCGGCACCTCCGGGTTGGGTGCATTGAGGGAAGAGTTCAGCCTTACAACCGAAGCCTTTGATCAAATGATTAATATCTTGTCGCCTCAAGGTATGATTTCAATTTCCACATGGTTCGACTACCCCCACCGTACCAGCTTGAAAATACCGGCAACTCTGATTGAAGCAGCAAGAACACTCAACCCGGGCCAACCACAAAAACACGTTGCCGCAATTAGGTCTTGGGGCACTATTACCTTCGTTCTTAAAAAAGAACCTTTCGACCAAACCCAAAATGGGCTAATAAGGGATTTTTGCAATAAAATGCTATTTGACCCATTGCTGCTAAGCGATCTGGAACCTCACGAGCGCCAGCACTACAACATGGTAGGCGACACCACTTTTTTCAATTTGCTTGACAGAATAATTGCCGGCGACACCAGTGTTTTTGCAGAATATGCATTCAACATTGCCCCCGCAACAGATAACAAACCCTATTTCAACAGGTACCTTAAACTTAATAAATTCGACGATCTTCTAAAAACTTACGGGGCTGGCCAACTGCCATTCCTTGAGCTGGGCTACCTAACCTTGCTGGTTACCCTGATACAAGCCTTGGTGCTTGTATTCATACTAATAATACTACCTCTTTTCTTTATAAAGAAATCAAAACTCGGAAAAGGTTCAACCCTTCTTTACTTCGGTGCAATAGGGCTGGGTTATATGTTTGCCGAAATAATTCTAATACAACGCTTCATCTTGTATTTTGGGGCCCCGGTTTATTCTGTCGCGGCGGTTATTAGCACAATGCTGGTCTCTAGCGGGTTAGGCAGCCTTTTATCGAAAAGAGTGAAAGTCGATCAACAATCCATTTTTAAAATTGGCACCACGGTTGCGGCCATCCTCCTTTTGCTTATTTTGTTTTTGCAACCTGTTTTGCAGGGGTCTATCTCGGCACCCATAACGGTAAAGGTGGCAATAGGGTTGCTGGTTATCGGAATACCTGCCTTTGCAATGGGCTTCATGTTTCCGTTGGGGGTAAGGTTGCTCGACAGGTACGACAGTTCACAGATACCTTGGGCTTGGGGTATAAATGGCTGCCTTTCGGTTACAAGCACTTCGTTGGCAACATTGCTGGCAGTTGAAAAGGGGTTCAATGCGGTTATGCTGATAGCCGTTGTGGCATATTTGATTGCTGCTCTGGCATTCTCAATTGGCGGCCTTGGCAAAAGAAAAAAGATTTAGGTTCTTGTAATAACCACAATGCAGAAATGACAAAACAAATAACCAGCTTGCAGAACCCACTGGTTAAAACCATACTCGACCTGCAGCAAAAAAGTTCGGCTCGCAGGTCAACGAGCCTTTTCGTGGCAGAGGGTCGAAGGGAGGTTTCGCTGGCTATTTCCAACGGGTACAAGATGGAGTTCGTAATTATTTGCCCCGAAATTTACAATCCTGATCCATCCTACCCGATTGCCCTTGACAGAATCCCTAAAGGGCAACTGATTGAAGTTACCCCGAAGGTTTACAACAAGATTGCTTACCGCCAAAGCACCGAAGGAATAATCACCATTGCACACTCGAAAACGGTGGGACTATGCGACATAAATACTTCGGGACAACCTTTTTTCATTGTTTTGGAGGGGGTAGAAAAACCCGGCAACCTTGGCGCAATTTTAAGAACCGCCGATGCAGCGGGAGTCGCAGCACTGGTGCTGTGCGATTCTAAAACCGACATTTACAACCCAAATTCCATCAGATCCAGCTTGGGTTGCACTTTTACCGTTCCCATAGTTTCGTGTAGCCCCAAAGAAGCCATTGATTGGTTCAAGAAAAGCAAAATCATTATTCACGCTGCCACCTTGGATACTTCAACCTTGTACACCGATGTCGATTTAACCAAACCAACGGCAATAGCCTTCGGTGCCGAAAATTTAGGTCTTTCTCCTATTTGGTCAGAAAGTGCTGATTTAAAAATTAAAATACCGATGAAGGGAATGATTGATTCGCTGAATGTATCGGCATCGGTTGCAGTAATATCTTATGAAGCCCTAAGGCAAAAAGGATTATAAGAGGTAATCAATGCGCATCAATGCCGTGGCGCATGTAAACGAGGTGTTGAAGGGTCTTTAAAATTTCTTCCATATACTCGTTTACGGCCTTTACGCTCCCCGGGAGTGTATAAACAAGGGTGTTGTCAATAAGCCCTGCCACGCCAGAGCTCAAGAGAGCATTAGGTTTGCTTGCGCCGTACTTCATCCTGATCATTTCCATTATTCCGGAAATTTCCTTGTGGAGCATTGGTTTGATGGTTTCCACCGTTATGTCGCGAGGGCCAACACCGGTTCCACCCGTGGTAATAATTGCATCGAATTGCATTGACACGGCATAAGCAACCAAATCGGAAAGTTGTTCCGTGCTGTCGGGAATTAGCTCCTGTTTAATGTCAATTTTTCGTTTGGTTTTGCTGAAGTGGGTATTGAGGATTTCGACAATCCTTGGCCCGCTCAGGTCAGCATACTCTCCGCGGCTGGCGCGGTCGCTCAAGGTAATTACCAAAAAGCGAAATATCTTTGGTTGGTAATAAAACTGGTCACCTGCCGTTACCGTTCCCCCTTTAATGACTCTTGCAAAGATACCCTCTTTGGGCATCACGCAGCTGCCAACTTCGTGAAAGATAGCACAGCCCGACCCGTGGCACTCCTTCCCTATTTGGGTAATTTCGAGTTCGACCTCACGGCCAACCAGTCTGTCAAGTGGCAGGGTTTCGTAAAGAACCAAGCCCTCGGTGGTGATATTTTCGGCAAATTCGCCGTAAACCAAGGTCCGGTTTGCTTTTTTCGAAAACTTTTCGAAACTCTCTTTTCCCAAAAGACTAACCTGCCGGTGCCAACCGCCAGCGTGGGCATCTTCTTTAATACCATTATCATTCAAGGTTATTTCAGGAACAGGCTTTTTGGTTGTTCCCTTTTTTTCGGATATATTTACCGATAGGATTTTCATTATTCTTCTACTTGTGGTAAATTTAAACTTGCAATTTTATCGAACTTTTTAACTGAAAACAGCAGTTTTCGAAAATTGATTAGCGATTAACGAATTGCGATTTGATTGGATTAATTCATGACAAACAAGATCTGTGTGTTAGCGGGTTAAAAACTGCATTATTAAGATGCCTTTAACTTTTTGCTTTATACTTTTGACTTTTCCAACAACGCTATATCGCTTATTACCATCTGTTTATCAGCAGCCTTGCACATATCGTAAATGGTAAGGAGGCCGACGGAAACGGCGGCTAATGCTTCCATTTCCACGCCGGTTTGCCCGTTGCACTTGACGGTTGCAACAACTTCAATCCCGCCATCTCGTGGGCACGCCCTCACATCAACCTTGGTAATTTGAAGTTGATGACAGAGCGGAATTAAAGAAGAGGTGTTTTTTGCAGCCTGAATGCCAGCAATCTCGGCTATTGTTAGTACATCGCCCTTCATCATTGAATTACCTTTCACAAGATTGAGGGTTTCTTCATTCAAGTAAATGAATCCCCGCGCTGTTGCAGACCTCTGCTGAACGGGCTTGCCACCAACATCAACCATATTTGCCTTGCCGGTGTCGTTAACATGCGACAGTTTGCCGCTTGGATTGTTTTCCACGGAAGTTTTTTTTGCAAAAATAGGGTAATTTTTAGGAGGAAACCTAAAATTATGACCAGAGTTTGTGTGTTATCTCACCATGACAATCCTAAAATCGCTACTTGAAGCACGAAACAAACTTGATGGTAACCTAAAATGATTTGCAATTGGCATTGCAAAAGAAAGACTATTTTTTTGGTTCTCCGCTAACTTATCAATAAACAACCCCCACTTATAGCAAAATCAACCAAGCCAATAAAACCATTCTTTGGCTTGAATCTGTTCTTGTGGCCTTCTTGCTAAATTATTGCGCAAGAAGCGGAGGGTATTTTTGGCCTGCAATAAAGTAAAAATAGAATTTTTTGACCGATGGTGATGAAATGACTCTTGAGCCGGAAAATGAGATTTTCTTGTTCGATAGAAAAATTTTCATGTAACGGCTCCATTCACTTCGAGACAAGCAACGCTCAAGAAACCCCTGTAATAATAATTAAAGGAGTTGCGGCAGATAAGGGCTGTAATTGGAGCGACAATATAATTGATTACCATAAACGAACAGCCCACGGGATTACTACAAGGGTTCTTGCAAACAAGTTTGTTTTGCCGGCAGGAGAACTTTCGGCAAGCGCTACAAAATTAGGTTTAATAAAGAATTAACACCACCGGTCTGGTGCAAGAATTTTTTAACTTTCAAGCATGAATTTTGCCCAGAAAAGCCCTCCAAGACAAAAACTAAGAATTACTAAAAACAAACCAAATCGGTATGGGAAATCTCCGAAGATGAGCTGTAAACAGGCAATCTTCTCACCGGGATATAATTAAAATTGGCAAGGTTAAGGTACCCAAACACGGGGTTGCACTTATCAGGCCGGATGTAATTTTCTACGAAAACACCGGCCAGTCATTTACGTTTGCCCGAAAAATTCAAGTGAATCTGAAAAACGGCTGAACTAACCTTTTGCGGTTTTTGTCGGCTTCATGCAAACTAGGTCATTTGTTTTGGCACCGGCGGGGGCAACTTTTATATTAGAAGAAACCATGAAAACAAAACGAAATTGCAGCAATGGTTTTCTTAAACCATCCTCTTTATTAACCTCAAGTTGTGCGTGTATTTTTTAAGTTCCTTGTTGAAAATGCCTTGGTGGTCAACAGGGTCAATTCTTACCTTGCCGAAGGCGTGAATTATTTTGCCTTCTTCAACAAGCATGCCGACATGGGTTATAATTTGGTCTTGATTATCAAAGAACAACAAATCACCGGGTTGCGCCTCGACCAAAAGATCTATTGACATCCCGTTGGCGGCTTGCGCCGATGCATCGCGGTGGATTGAAATTCCTGCCATTTTGAAAACAACCTGCATCAATCCGGAGCAGTCAATCCCAAAACACGATCTGCCACCCCAAAGGTAAGTGGTGTCCAAGAACATTTTTGCAAATTTGGGCAAAAGCTCGCGTGAAACATTTGTGGTGTCTTCGAACTCATCAAAGTAAAAGAATCTCCTCTTTTCGATGTTGAACTCTTTGTTATGCAGCCCTGGAAAATTGCTTCCTGCGCTTATTGTAAAAAAAGAATTATCATTCAAACAATTGACCCTGGCAAAATTTTGGGTGCAAACAATCAAGGGGGTTTTTGTAATTTCCTTGAATGTTGATTCCGAAATCATTGAAACCTGATTGGTGGTTACCCAGCCAAGGTAGTGATCTTGGGTGTTTCGAACCTTAATCCAGTCGTTCTTTTTTTCGATTATATCAAATGTTTCGCCGAAAAGAAGTTGGCTCACAAGTTCGCTTCTGTGGTCTTGTTCTGACCGCATTTGGGCAATTGATATTAGGCAAATTCCGTGTTTCATGGCAATGGTGTCATTTAAATGAAAAAATCTCAAAACCCTGGAGGTGTTTTTCTAAAGAACTGCTTTTTGTCTTGAAAGGCTTTTCCCAAAAGCAAGATGTTGTCCTCTCTAAACCAGTTTCCCAATATGGTCAAGCTTGTTGGTAAACCATCCTCTGAAAAGCCAGTAGGAATGGCTAATGCCGGATGTCCCGTAAGGTTGGTCATTAAGAGCTGATTGCCCACGAAACTTGGAGTTACGATAACATCGACCAAGTTGAAAAGTTTTGAAAATTCTTCAATAATTAAAGTTCTGATTCGGTTGGCCTGGATGTACTCAACCGCCGGGATAAACCTTGCAGCCCTGAAGGTATTTGGCCAAGCTTTTTTTACCTGTCGTACCATCAAGCTGTCTTTACCCGTAAGGGTCAAGATGCTGAATGCCGCTGCAGCCTCGGCGGCAAGTATAAAAGAAATGGCCGATACGGGGTGATTTTCGGGAAGGGCTATTGGGATAAGCTCTATACCAAGGTTTCTTAACGATTGAAGGGCTAAACTATCGTTGACTCTCATGGGATAGTCTTGCTCGAAGTAACCCCTCGTGTATCCCACCCGAAGGTTTCTCGGGTCTCTGGCAAGGTTAATGTTTAAAGCCACGTCGGCCAAGGTTGGGTCAATTCCATCTGGCCCCGAAATGGCCGCAAGAACTATTGCGCAGTCATGCGCTGTGCTGGCAATTGGTCCAATTTTGTCCATTGTCCAAGAAAGTGCCATTGCGCCCGTGCGGCTAACCCGTCCGAAGGTAGGGCGCAAACCTGTAACCCCACAAACTGTTGAAGGCGAAACTATTGACCCCCATGTTTCCGACCCTATTGCAAACGGAACCAGTCCTGCAGCAACCGCCGCTGCCGAGCCAGCAGATGAACCGCTTGAACCAGTTTCGGTGTTCCACGGATTGCGTGTTTTGCCCCCGTGCCACACATCGCCCCAGGCAAGTTCGCCAAGACTTAACTTGACCAACAAAACCGCACCTGCTTCATGGAGCTTCTCAATTACAGGTGATGTAATTGTTGGTATTTGTTCCTTGTATATTTTCGAACCAAACGTTAACGGCACCCCTTTTAGCGAAAGCAAGTCTTTGGCTCCATAGGGTATGCCGTGCAGGGGGCCTCGGTATTTACCACCTTGCAGTTCCTTGTCCATTGCTCTCGCTTGTTCGAGGGCCGCGTCTTCCAAGAGGGTAATTGTACAAAACAATTGGCTATCAAACCGCTTTAAACGTTCTAAAAACAACCGTGTAAGCTCAAGGGATGTAACCTGTCTGGTTCTGATCAGTTCCGAAAGTTCGGCAACCGTGTAAAAGCACAGGTCTTCCCTGTTTTTTGGAAGCTTTGTGCCGGTTGGCAGTAAAAAGTTTGTTTTATTGTCGGGAAAACTCGGCTTGTATGACAATGGTACCGGAGAAAACACGAAAGCGGGCAAGACACTGTTTGGCATTTCAACTTGTTGAATGGCCTTGTAATTCTCAATTGCCACGGTAACTTCGTCAAGGAGCGAATCACGTTGGGCCTCGGTAAACTTGAGGTTGAAAAGTTGCTCGGCAGCAAATACATGTTGCTTCAGCCCTTGTTCGTTTTTTTTTGATTGGAATACATTCAGCGCTATTGAACAAATAAGAAGCATTGCAAGCAAGGCTATTATTTTCGATGATTTTTTCATGAAAAAGAAGTTTCTAATTTTTCCACCGTCTCAAAATTACAAAAAACCATCAGGTGCCAAAGCAATTTCGGCTAAATAATTTATTTCGGATGTTTCAATCCTCAACTTGCTCTCCTACCTCCTCGTAAATACCTACGGAAGAGTTCTTGGTTTACCGACCCACTTTTCGCCGTTAGCACCTGCCAAAACAAACAACAGGCTATTTTGCGAGTTTAACTTGTAATACCTGAAACACTGCGGCATTCGCTCAAGGTTGCCCTCCTTGCCCAAGAGGCAGGAAGGCAAATTGGCGGCAACACCTGACCAACATGCAAGGGTGCGCCCTACCAGGATGTCGGAAAGATCAAAAATCTCTTGTTCTCTAAAAAAATCAGGTCGCCGACTACGACCCTCGCGATGATGTTTCGAGAGTGGAAAGTGCCAAAACAATTGTAAGCCACGTTATTGATGGTATTGATTTGGCAAGGGAACATCACGTTCTCGAATATGTAATTGACCTAATTAGCACCCACCATGGCACAACCACTGCCATGTACTTTTACCTTATACCCCAAAGCGAAAATCCATAATCGATAAACTGCATGAAGATTATAACGCGTCGCGGCCAAGCCAATTTAAAAAGAAATTGAAGCTGTATTGATGGTCTAGGCCGAAGAGACTTAATCATGCAGCTTGCGTAAACCTCCTATTGCATCTGCCGAAACACTCGCAAACGATATGGTTCAAGGAGGAGGCTCGAGAAAGGCAGTTTGAAAACGGCAACAGTGAGCCAAATGATATAACAATTGCAAAGGGGACTTGAAGCCGAATGATATCTAAAATCTGTAATTCTCGCGGTGCTTTTCCAAGTAGTAATTAATTAATTTCTTTCCACATTCGTCAAGATATTCAGGGGTGTCGGGGCCTAAATTGAAAAGGGCATCAATTATGCTCAAGTTGGGTAAGAATCCGTACTTGTGCGAAAAGGGCTGAAAGTATGGCTTGAAAATAAGGTTCTTTTCGGAATCTAGTTTTTTAAGTTTTGGCGAAATTTCACTTCTCAAATCTAGCATTCCATTAACTTCCTTTTCGAACGTTGATGCTATAGCTATTTCGGTATCGATGTTCAGCTCTTCGAACAAAGCCTCTTGCAAGTCTTGATTCCACTGAACCAATGTTTCGGGAGCCGAACCCAAATAAAACGGCTCCATAAGGTGCAAATAGTGCATGAAGAATGCCGACTTGCCGTATGCCGCACAAATTGATTTCCAATGTTGCTTCTGCCAAGGCAGTCTTGTGCTCGGCACAACCTTACCCGTTGGTGTGCTATTTCCATTGGGTTTTTCCACTGGAATGGTCATATCCAAAATTCCGTTTGCGGCACCAATCCGGCACCTATTGCGGCAGGTTTGCCGTGGGTATGTTTCGTGAACGTCAACAATTACCATTTCCGAAACCTTGATTATTGCCACCGCCTCGATGGGTGGGAGGTAAAGTGTTGGGATTAGAATTGAGGTCAACTTGATTCTTGATTTTGCACAAAAGTAGTTAAATGAAGCCTTGCGTATTTGCCGAGAACCCAAAAAATTAATTTTCTTGGTTGGCTTCGAACAAGATTGCATTGGCATGTTCTCGGCTTGAGAACGCAACAAATCCCGGGTTCTTCAAATCGGGTTTGTTGTATTGCAAGGGTTCTTGGTTGTCAATATTAAAAATGTTTCCGCCAGCGGCCAGCAGCATTGCGTGCCCGGCAGCAGTATCCCACTCGCTGGTGCCACTCGAATACCGAAAATGAATTGTTGCGCGGCCTTCAACAATGTCGCAGTACTTTAAAGAGCTTCCTCTGGTTACAACTTGGAGATTTGGAAGTCTTTTCATTACCTCCTCAATAATGGCTTCAGTTTCGGGGTCGAGATGAAAACGGCTGATAAGAATTGATGGTTTGACGTTTTGATAGTTAATGTTAATTGGTTTTGAATCTTCAATGAGTCTTTTTGAGTCAATCTCTGCACTATTTTCTTTCCACTGAAAAACAAAGTTTCCCAAACCTGCCAATCCCCACCATACTTTTTGCATAACGGGCGAGATTATCACTCCCAAAATGGGGGTTGTTCCCTTAACTAGGGCCATGTTTATTGCAAATTCATCGTTTCGGTTTATGAAATCTTTCGTGCCATCAAGTGGGTCAACAAGCCAAAAGCTTTCCCAATTTCTCCTTATTTCGAAACTAACCTTTTTGTTTTCCTCGTTTATAATTTGAATTCCTGTTTTGCCGAGGGCATCCGAAATGATCTGGCTCGACTTTTTGTCGGCTATAGTAATCGGGCTGCCATCCTCTTTAATGTCGTATCCAAAAGGGGTATCGTAAACTTTCATTATTGCTGCCGAAGCCAATATGCCGCACTCTATTGCCCGTGCGCAGAGCGATAGTAATTCATGCCTCTCCATTAATTCTTGGCTATGTTTCTGTTTCACTTTTCGTAAGGCAATTTCAAATTATAATGCCCGGAAAAAAATTGCTTGTACCCATGTGCAAGGTTAAAAACATAAAGTTTCACAATGTTAAAACAAGTACTATTCTTCACCCGAAACATTACTTCGAAACTAAAATTGCCTCACCTGGCCTAGGCGGTAAGGGTTGTTGCGGCACTTTTGCGCGTGGAGTTTACGCCGGGAAACATTGCTGCAGCTCGGGTAATGCGATTGTAATTTACAAAGTCCTCGCTTTGCGAGGTTAACTTTTCGACACACTCGCACCGAGCATCGTCAAAACTTGCATGAACAGCAAAAATGCCAGACGAAAAAAAGCCTTTTTTTGTTTTTGCGCGAATTTGGCTTAACTGGTTAAAAGTTTGGGTTATTATTTCTTGGCCGGCAATTGGGTGTGTTGTTTAATCCATCTCTCGATCCTTTAAATTATTATACGGTAAAAAAACAAACCCATTTGCCATTTTTGAGTTTTATGGGTGTGTTTAATTAACTCCGTGCTTTTTTCTACTATTTCTGTCTGGAGCAGGCTTTTGCGCCCAGGAACTCGCGATTCATCAAGGCTATAAACTCTACCGATATGCCTTTGGGGCATTCGAACTCGCAGGCGTAGGTGTTTGAGCAGAAGCCAAAGCCCAACTCGTCCATCTTGGCCACCATGTTTTGCACCCTTTGCCTTGCTTCTGGTTTTCCTTGCGGAAGCAGTGCATATTGCGATACTTTGGCACCAACAAATAACATGGCAGAGGAATTCTTGCAAGCTGCCACACAGGCACCGCAACCAATACATACAGCGGCATCAAATACCCTGTCGGCAATGGTTTTTGGTATTGGTATTGCGTTTCCATCCTGCGCCTGCCCGGTACTCACATTAACAAAACCTCCGGCGTGCATTATCTTGTCGAATGAGCTTCGGTCAACGGCCAAGTCCTTAATAACCGGGAATGCGCGTGAACGCCATGGCTCTATCACAATGGTGTCGCCATCCTTGAACTTGCGCATGTATAGCTCGCAGGTTGTTGTATGCCTGGCCGGTCCGTGCGGACGACCGTTTATGTATAGCCCGCAAGTGCCGCAAATTCCCTCGCGGCAGTCGTGCTCGAAGACCACCGGGTCGCCACCGGTTTCAACCATTTTTTGGTTGAAATAGTCGAGCATTTCCAGAAACGACATTTCGGGAGAAACGTCATTAAGATTGTAATTGACAAACTTTCCTTTTGTGCTGGCATTCTTTTGGCGCCATATTTTTAGTTTAATGTCCATTTTCTTCTTTGTTTGGGTTACTTGTAACTTCTTTCCTTTAATTCCACGAATTCGAACTTAAGCTCTTCTTTGTGAAGTTTTGGGGTTTTCCCCTTGCCTTGAAACTCCCATGCTGAAACGTAGGCGTAGTTCTTGTCGTCGCGCTTTGCTTCACCTTGTTCGGTTTGCGATTCTTCCCTGAAGTGTGCACCGCATGATTCTTTCCTGTCAAGGGCATCAATGGTAATGAGCCTTCCAACTTCGAAGGTGCTCGCCACCTTAATAGCCTTTTCTAGCTCCTGATTCAGTTCGCCCGTGGTTCCGGGCACCCTTACATCCCTGAAAAACTCTTCTTCGAGTTGGTCAATTAGCTCGAGGCCTTTTTTTAGGCCTTGTTCGTTACGGCTCATACCAACGTAATCCCACAAAATCTTACCCAGACGCTTGTGGAAAGAGGTTGCGTTTTTCTTGCCCTTTACGTTCATTAGTCTTTCTATCATATCATGAACCTCCTTTTCGGCTTCGTCGAATGCCGGGTGGCTCACGTCTATTTTCGGAGTGCGGATTTCGTCGGCCAGATAGTCGGTTACCGTGTATGGGGCAATGAAATACCCGTCGGCTGCAACCTGGAGCAAAGAGCTTGCGCCCAACCTGTTTGCACCGTGATCGCCAAAGTTGCTTTCGCCAATGGCAAACAGGCCTGGCACCGTGGTCATGAGGTTGTAGTCAACCCACAGCCCGCCCATTGTATAGTGGCCGGCAGGGTAAATACGCATTGGTTCCTTGTAGGGATTGATTCCGGTGATTTTCTGGTACATTTCAAATAGGTTGCCGTACTTGCCCTCTATGATTTTTTCGCCTTGCTTTGCAATTGCATCATTGAAGTCGAGATAAACCGAAAGGCCAGTGTTTCCAACGCCGTAACCGGCATCGCACCTTTCCTTTGCTGCCCTTGATGCCACGTCGCGGGGTACAAGGTTGCCGAATGCAGGATACCTGCGCTCCAAGTAATAATCGCGTTCTTCTTCGGGTATTTCGTTGGGTGCTCGCTTGTCGGCCTTTGCCTTGGGCACCCAAACCCTACCATCGTTGCGGAGCGATTCTGACATTAGCGTTAGCTTGCACTGGTAGTCGTTAAGAACCGGTACGCTGGTTGGGTGTATTTGAATGAAACTTGGATTTGCAAACAATGCTCCCCGTTTGTGGGCTACCCAAGCAGAAGTTGGGTTGCTGCCAACTGCCAAAGTAGAAAGGTAGTAAACAGTTCCGTAACCGCCCGTTGCCAGCACCACGGCGTGTGCACCGTGTCTTTCGATTTCGCCGGTTACGAGGTTACGTGTTATTATTCCCCTTGCCTTACCGTCAATTACAACCAAATCTAGCATATCCCTTCGCGGGTATAGCTTTACCGTTCCAGCGGCCACTTGCCTGTTCAATGATGAGTAGGCCCCGAGCAAGCACTGCTGCCCGGTTTGGCCCTTGGCATAAAACGTACGCGAAACCTGAACTCCACCGAACGAGCGGTTGTCAAGATAGCCGCCGTACTCGCGGGCAAATGGCACGCCGGTTGCAACCAATTGGTCAATTACCTGTGTGCTTACCTCTGCACAACGATAAACATTAGCTTCGCGAGCACGATAATCTCCGCCTTTAATCATATCATGAAAAAGACGAAAAGCAGAGTCGCCGTCATTGCGGTAATTTTTTGAGGCGTTAATGCCCCCCTGTGCTGCTACCGAGTGTGCCCTGCGCGGCGAATCTTGGAAACAGAATGATTTAACATTGTAACCTAGCTCGCCAAATGAGGCAGCCGCGGCGGCACCTGACAGCCCGGTTCCAACAACAATAATCTCAAGTTTCTTCTTGTTGGCCGGATTAACCAACTTGAGGGAGTTTTTGTGATTGCTCCACTTGTCGGCCAATGGCCCCGGAGGAATTTTTGAATCAAGCTTTATCATTAGTTTTGGAGTTTTATTGATAGAAAAAATAAAAATACACGGGGATGGAACTAAAACCAACTGCAATAGCAATGGCATAAACGGTTCCAACAATCTTTATTATTGGAAAATAGCGCGGGTGGTTCAAACCCAAAGTTTGGAAAGCCGATTGAAAGGCGTGCTTGAGGTGAAAACCCAAGAAAATCATGCAAACCACGTAAATTAAAGAATACAGCCCATTGCTGAAAACTAACCGAGTCATTACGTAGAAATCGTATTTATCTGCGGCTCCTTCAGGAACGGGCATTATACCAATTTTTACGAAAAAGAAATGAACAAAGTGTATGATCAAAAAGACAAAAATGATAACACCAGTGTGAATCATAAACTTCGAAAATGGCGAGGTTTCGGAGTTTTGGGCCATCTTGTAGTTTAATGGCCGAGCCTTACGGTTATTAAGATAAACCATAACCCCAAAAAGAATGTGAATTGCGAATCCTGCAAAAAGAACATATTCCATTACCTTCATCAACGGGTTGGTGGTCAAGAAAACCACCGCATCATTAAAGGCTTCGATATTGCCTGCCACCATTAGCAGGTTGGTGGAAAGGTGCGCCACCAAAAATAACATTAGGAATAAACCTGCCAATGCCACTATGTACTTATGGCTTATTGAAGAAAGCCAGGATTTTGTTTGCTTCATAAAGTTGAATTTTAATTGGAATTTATTACATTAAAATGCTCACCTTGGCAAGATCTTTTTGAGAATGCTTTTAAAACGATTGAGCAAATTTAACCAGCCGTTTTTTCTTTACCAAGTATTCGAGTAATTTATAAAGTTTCTAAACAAATAATTTTCTAATTTTGAGTCCCGCCTGGTTAGTTCGAACAATAAACGAAAACCCCCAAATGCAGCAGTAAAGGGTTTTTGATGGTTGATTGACCTTTACTAGCCTTAGGGTGGGCACGAGGCAACGATTACATTTTGTTTTGAATGATTGAAACCGTTTATTACTAAACAGCAAGGAGACATGAAATACGGCCCGCTTAATCCCCAAATATTCATCACCAACAGGCAAAACTTCACAAAACAAATGTTGCCAGGCTCCGTTGCATTTTTCTTTTCAAACGATGAGCAACCAAGGAGCAGCGACCAGTTCTTTCCTTTCAGGCAAAACCCCGATTTCTTTTACCTAACGGGTGTTGACCAAGAGAAAAGCATGTTGATGCTGTTTCCCGATAGCCCAAATCCTGCCTTGCGCGAGGTGCTTTTCTTGCTCGAAACCAACGAGTACCTGATGACTTGGGAAGGGCACAAGCTTACCAAGGTACAAGCCACGGAGGTATCGGGAATTAAATCTGTTCTATGGTTGCCTGGCTTCGAAGCCATGATTAAAGAGGCAATGGTATATGCCGAGCACGTTTACCTCAACACCATTGAGAATGCAAGGTACGGTGGCGAGCCAAACTACAGGAGCCTGCGATTTGCGCTCGATCTCAAGGGCAAGTATCCATTGCATTCGTACAAGAGGGCTACTCCAATTATCACAAGGTTGAGAATGGTAAAATCAGAGCTTGAGCTGCAGGTACTGCAAAAAGCCATTGACATTACTACCGGTGCGTATTTGAGAGTTCTTAAATATGTTAAGCCAGGGATTAAAGAGTATGAGATAGAGGCTGAAGTGATGCACGAGTACATTAGTAAGGGTGCCACGGGACATTCGTTTTATCCGATAGTTGCAGCGGGTGCCAATGGCTGCATTTTGCATTACGTAACAAACAACAATACTTGCAAGGATGGCGATTTGCTCCTGCTTGACACTGGGGCCGAATATGCCAACTATGCAGGTGATATGACAAGAACTTTTCCGGTAAACGGCAGGTTTAGCGAAAGGCAAAAGGAGGTTTACAATGCCGTCCTCAAGGTAATGAGGGCTGCAAAAGAACTAATGGTGGTTGGCAAAACCATAGATGCATTAAATTGTGAGGTTTTGCAATTGATTGAAAAAGAAGTGGTTGACCTGGGATTACTTACCATGGCAGACATTTCAAAACAAGACCCGGCCAGCCCCCTTGCCAAAAACTATTTCCCCCACGGAAACTCCCATTTCATGGGTTTGGATGTACACGACGAGGGACACAAATTCGAACTTTTCAAACCTGGAATGGTTTTATCTTGCGAGCCCGGCATTTACATTAAAGAAGAAGGAATTGGGGTAAGAATAGAAAACAACATCCTGATTTCAGAAAATGGCCCCATTGACCTTACTGAAAACGTGCCGGTGGAGGTTGATGAGATTGAGGATTTGATGAATGGCTGAAGTGCCGGTATTCGGAATAGTTTACCAATTAATAATTAACGCCGCTTATTAAAGAATTAAAACGCAGATAAAACTAATTTTTGAAGCCATTAATCTAAAGCAGTAATCTGATATGATTAGTTTGGTGCCAAGTGCCGTATCAGTTTGATTCGCGTAAAACCATGTCAAAAATTAACCGGAGAGAAAATTTAACTATCAAAATCACGAAAAATGTTTGAAACCGCAACTTACGTAAACCGTCGAAAAAAATTGACTCAATCGATTGAGTCGGGGCTAATTTTAATTATGGGTAACGTGGACGTTCCGATGAACTATCCGGCAAATACCTACCGTTTTAGGCAAGACAGTAACTTCCTGTACCTTTTTGGCATTGACCACCAGCAAATGGCGGCCATTATTGATGCAGAAAGCGGCCATGAGTATCTTTTCGGCAACGATGTTTCGCTCGAAAGCATTATTTGGATGGGGCCGCAGCCGCTTGTAAAAGACAAGGCAGAAAGAGTTGGCGTTGGCAATTCGGCTCCATTTGGCCAGCTGTCAGAACATATCAAAAAGGCTCGTAACCAGGGCAGGAAGATTCACTTTTTGCCCCCCTACCGGGCCGAAAACAAAATTTTGATGTCAGAATTACTTGACATTCCAATTGGCGAACTTAAGGCTCAGGCTTCTGCTGAATTGATTAAATCCGTTGTTGCTTTACGAGAAATCAAGGATCTTAACGAGATTAAGGAAATTGAAAAGGCCATAGATACTGCATACCTCATGCACACCACCGCAATGAATATGGCCAAACCCGGAACAAGGGAGCAAACTATTGCTGGCACGGTTGAAGGAATTGCCATTTCGGGAGGAGGATCACTGTCTTTCCCACTTATTCTTAGTAGGCGTGGCGAAACCTTGCACAACCACGACCACGGCAACATTTTGGAAAAGGGCGACCTTCTTCTGGTTGACGGTGGCTGCGAAACCTCGATGCGCTACTGTAGCGACCACACTAGAACCATCCCGGTTGGAGGAAAGTTTACCAAGAAGCAAAGAGAGATATACGAGATTGTGCTGGAAGCCAACAAAAAGGCAATTGAAGCTATTAAGCCTGGAGTTACCTTCAAGAGCATTCATATACTAGCAATAAATATTATTGGCGAGGGACTTAAAAAGCTGGGCCTAATGAAGGGAAACATTGCCGAAGCAGCCGAAAAGGCAGCCACGGCCCTGTTTATGCCCCACGGCCTGGGTCACATGCTCGGCCTCGACGTTCACGACATGGAAGACCTTGGCGAAAACTTGGTAGGATACGATGACGAGGTTAAGCGATCTGATTTGTTTGGAACTGCCTACCTGCGTCTTGGAAAACGACTCAAACCCGGTTTCGTTCTTACCGTAGAACCCGGAATATATTTCATTCCCGCACTAATCGAAAAGTGGGAAAAAGAGAAGAAATTTGAAGAATACATAAATTACGACAAGGCAAGGGAATACATCGGCTTTGGAGGAATAAGAATAGAAGATGATGTTTTGGTTACAGAAGCCGCGTATCGGGTTTTAGGTAAACCAATACCAAAAACTGTTGCCGAAATTGAGGATATGATGAGTTGATTTTTGGAAATGCCATTCCCTGGCCGCTCAAAAGACCCAAATTGCAAACTGATGATTTGGGGCTGCGCTACAATAAAGACAATCGTAAATTTTCATTTTCAGGTTAATTAAACTTTTCAGTTTTTCGAGTGTCCAATTCGTTTGTGGCTCAATCATTTTAAAGAAGTGCGAGCCTCGGGCAAACTTTACACTAACAAACCACAAAATATCCCTTTTCTCAAACATGAAAGGCAAAAGATTCAAGTTCATTTTAACGACACTTCTTATATTGATTGTTTTGGGGCTAATTTTTTATCCCAAAATTAAACCCCTTATCGCAAAAAACGACTCCAACCCGGGCTCACAATCTGGTAGCCTTGGCGGAGGCGGGGCCTTTTCAAGAGGATTAAGCGTACAAGCCATACTTGTTGCCCCGTCAGTTTTGAATGAATCAATTATCAGCACGGGTACACTCTTTCCCGACGAAGAGGTTGAACTTTCGTTCGAGGCTTCGGGAAAAATTGTTCAAATAAATTTTATAGAGGGAGCCCGTGTACGAAAGGGTGCTCTATTGGCAAAAATAAACGACCGTCACCTTCAAGCTCAGTTGCTCAAACTTCAAGCTCAAAATAAACTCTTGAAAGAAAGGGAATTTAGGCAAAAAACCTTACTGACACGAGATGCTGTTAGCCAGGAAAGCTATGATCAGGTATTAACCGAGCTTCAGGCCAACGAAGCTGACATTATGCTACTTGAAGCTCGAATTGCCGAAACCGAATTAATGGCTCCCTTCGACGGAATTGTTGGTTTGAGGTATGTTAGTGAAGGTAGTTTTGCCAATCCTAATATCAAAATTACCCGTTTGGTAAAAATCTCGCCCATTAAAATTGAGTTTTCCATACCTGAGAGGTATGCTGGCAGTGTCGGGCCTGGAACCAACATTTCATTTGTTGTTGACGGCACGTTGCAACCCATGAAGGCAACCATTTACGCCATAGACCCAAAAGTTGATGTAAAAACCAGAACCATTGTTGCCCGAGCCTTGTTCCCAAACAGAAACGAAGAACTTAAGCCCGGGCGGTTTGCTTCCATCACCCTTATACTCGAAGAATTAAAAGACGCAATTGCCATTCCCACCGAGGCACTGATTGCCGAAATGGATGGAGATGTCGTGTTTGTTTACAAAAACGGCAAGGCCCAAAGGGTAAACGTGAGGACTGGCCTGCGCACCGCTACGCAAATACAGGTTCTTAAAGGCCTTTCTTTTGGAGACACACTGCTTACAACTGGTGTAATGCAATTAAGGCAAGGAATTCCGGTAACAATAACCAACCTGGTAGGCGACTACAGTGTTTCGCTATAAGCTCTCTTTCAGCATTATTTAATTAAGGTATTTTTCATGAGCCTGTCCTCGATTAGCATAAAGCGCCCCGTTCTTGCAACGGTTTTCACACTCCTTATTTTGTTGTTTGGTATAATAGGAATGAATTTTTTGGGCGTTAGGGAATACCCAAGTGTTGACCCGCCAATAATATCGGTTAGCGTTTCATACCCGGGTGCCAACTCCGATGTTATAGAAACCCAAATTACCGAACCGTTAGAGCAAAGCATTAACGGGATTCCGGGAATACGGACGCTTACTTCAAGCAGCCGCCAAGGCAACGCCAACATTACAGTTGAGTTTGAGTTGAGCGTGGATATGGAAACCGCTGCCAATGATGTTCGAGACAAGGTATCTCAAGCGCAACGCATGCTGCCGCAGGGTGTTGACCCACCAGTCGTTTCAAAAGCCGATGCTGATGCAAGCCCAATAGTGTTTGTAACCCTTACCAGCGAAAGCAGATCGCTACTCGAACTGTCGGAAATTGCAGAACTTACCCTGAAGGAACGCCTTCAGACAATTCCAGGGGTTAGCGGAATACACATTTGGGGTCAGCGAAGGTATGCCATGCAGCTAATTTTGGATCCAATAAAGCTGGCGGGCTACGGCCTTACGCCTTTGGATGTTAGGAATGCAATCTCGCGCGAAAATGTCGAGTTACCATCAGGTCGCATTGAGGGGTCATCAACAGAACTTACAATTAGAACCTTAGGATTGCTTGGCACTCCCGAAGAATTCAACAATCTTATTATTAAAGAAGATGGTGGTCAAATTGTTAGGTTCAGGGATGTTGGTCGCGCAGAACTCGGGCCTGAAAATTACCGCTCTATTGTACGACGCAACGGAGTTCCGATGACGGGCAATGCAATAGTTCCGCAACCCGGTTCAAACCACATCGAAATTGCCAACGAGGTTTACAGGCGTATGGAACAAATCAAACTTGACTTGCCTGATGATGTAAAACTGGGTATTGGTTTCGACAACACGCAGTTTATCCGTTCGTCAATTCGAGAGGTCAGGAATACCATTTTAATTGCCTTCTTGCTGGTTATTGTCATCATTTTCCTTTTTCTTCGAGATTGGCGCACCACACTAATTCCTGTTATTGTAATTCCAGTTTCGCTGGTGGGCTCGTTTTTCGTGGTTTACCTGGCAGGGTTCTCTATCAACGTTTTGACCCTACTTGCAATTGTTCTGGCTATTGGCCTTGTGGTTGACGATGCCATTGTAATGATGGAAAACATTTACGTGAAAATCGAGCAAGGAATGAAACCCGTCGATGCTGGGTTGGCAGGTGCCAAGGAAATCTTCTTCGCTATTATTTCCACTACAATAACATTGATTGCGGTTTTCTTTCCAATAGTTTTCCTTGAGGGTATGACCGGCAGGCTGTTTAGGGAGTTCAGCATTGTAATTGCAGGTGCCGTGGCAATATCGTCGTTCGTGGCCTTAACGTTTACCCCAATGCTTTCAACCAAAATATTGAAGCAAAGGACCACTCGTGGCAAGCTCTTCCACGCGACCGAGGGTTTTTTCCAATCTCTAAATAATGTTTACAGAAATTCGTTGGGCTCCTTTTTGAAAAAACGGTGGCTTGCATGGGTAATTTTGTTGCTTTCTTCAGGGCTTGTTGTGCTGCTTTTTTCGAACATACCATCAGAAATGGCTCCAATGGAAGACAGGAGTCAGGTTACAATAAATGCCAGGGGGCCAGAAGGAGCTACTTTTGAATTCATGCGCGATTACATTGACGAAATTTCGGATATGGTTGAACGAACCGTTCCCGAAAGGGAGAGTATGGTTTCGATGGTGTTTGGCGGATGGAACAACGTAAGGGTTGTTTTGGTGCCGCCCTCAGAAAGGGAAGCCACACAGAACGAAATTGCGTTGCGGCTTACCGATGCCCTCAGGCCCATGACCAAGGCAATGGCCTTCGTGCAACAACAATCTACATTTGGTGGTCGTCGTGGAGGCCGACCGGTGCAATTTGTTTTGCAGGCCCCTAACATCGACAAACTCAGGGAAGTGCTTCCCGTGTTCATGGAAAAGGTAAACCAAAGCGCGATTCTCACAATGGCCGATGTTAATCTCAGGTTTACCAAGCCCGAAATTCAGATTCAAATCAACCGAGAAAAGGCAAACTCCTTGGGTGTTTCAGCACAAAACGTTGGACAAACCCTGCAACTTGCCCTTAGCGGTCAAAGGTTTGGGTATTTCTTCATGAATGGCAAACAATACCAGATACTTGCCGAGATGGAGCGCGAAAACCGAAACAAGCCCTTAGACCTTACTTCGCTTTACGTAAGAAATAATTTCGGGCAGATGGTTCAATTGGACAACCTGGTAACCTTGAAAGAACAAACCGCGCCCCCCCAGCTTTTCAGGCACAACAGGTTCGTGGCTGCAACGGTTTCGTCGGGGCTTGCTCCTGGCAAGACAATCAGCGAAGGGCTGGCCGAAATGTATCGAATTGCCGACGAGGTGCTCGACGAGTCATTTAGAACCGCCCTGGCCGGCGATTCAAAGGATTATCAAGAAAGTTCCTCGAGCTTGGTGTTCGCTTTCTTGTTGGCGCTAATTCTTATTTTTCTTGTTTTGTCAGCTCAGTTCGAAAGCTTCAAAGACCCTTTTATTGTAATGATGACTGTTCCATTGGCAATGACAGGGGCACTGTTCTTTTTGTGGTATTTTAACATTACCATGAACATTTTCAGCCAAATAGGCATAATAATGCTTATTGGTTTGGTTTCGAAAAACGGAATCTTGATGGTTGAATTTGCCAACCAACGGAAGCAAGCAGGAATGATGAAACTCGAAGCCATTAAATATGCCGCCGCCGCAAGGTTTAGGCCTATCTTAATGACCAGCCTCTCCACAATTTTGGGGGTACTGCCACTTACAATGGGTTTTGGCGAAGGGGCACAAAGCAGAATTGCCATGGGTACGGCAGTTGTTGGCGGACTAATTATTTCAACGGTATTAACATTATACGTGATACCTGCAATATATTCCTACGTTTCTACAGAAACAAAAACGGACAGGAAAGGGCAAACATGTTGAATAAGCTTAAGAGGTTATTGGAGTAAGGATAAATGGTGAATTGGTCAGAAGATTTAGTGTTGGTGCGTAAGGCTTATGGCAACCATTGATGCCGAAGGATTGCTGCATTGGGCTAAGCAACGATAAAGGAGGGCTTAAGCAGGAATACTTGTCGGCGCAGTCGGTGCGGGTTTTACGCGTAATCTCAAACCCGTTGCCGCATGTGTCAATTTTATTTGATTGTGTTTGTTATAAAGTAAATGATCAAAAGTTTTTTCATGAATTTCAAAATGTTTATCACAAAACCTCTTTGCAAATGGGTTCGTGTATCGGCCTTATTTGCTTTTGTCATTCCAAGCTCCGGTTTGGTCACCGCACAGGTTGAATTAAGCCTCAAGGAGTGCATCGCAATCGGGCTTGAAAACAATTATTCGGTGTTGATTTCGCGAAATAACCAAATGATTTTTTCTAACAACATTACTTTGGGGAACGCCGGTTATTTGCCTAAAATTACCCTCACCGGCCAGCACTCGGGTGTAATAAACAACACCAGGCAAAACCTTTTTGATGGCACCACCAACTCGAGCAGCGGCATACACAACGTTTTCAACAATGCAAGCGTAAGCATGAACCAAACCATTTTCGATGGTTTTAGGGTACAAAACACTTACAAAAAATTAAAGGAATATGGCAAGGTTGGCGAATTGCAATCCAGGCTGTCAATTGAAAATACTGTATCGAGAATTGTTTCGGAGTATTACTTCTTAATTTGGCAAGAGCGCCTACTCGAGAATATGAAGTACGCAGTGGAACTATCAAAAGAAAGAACCAGGATTGACGAGGAAAGATACTTGATAGGGGCCGGGTCAAAATTGCAACTGCTTCAATCCCAGGCTTATCTTAATGCCGACAGCTCGAGACTTGGAAGGCAATACGAAGTGGTTAGGGCATCAAGAATCAAACTCGGCACCCTTTTGGCACTTGAAGAATCAGATGGTCTTGTTCACACTACCGTTACCCTTATTGATATTAATCAAAATTTAGTTTACAACCAACTATTAAACAGTACACTAAGTCAAAATACTGCGTTGCTAATTTCTGCCCGAAACAGAAATATTTCCGAGATAGATAGCAAGATTGTTGCTTCGAGGGCATATCCGTATCTAAATTTTTCTGCAGGTTATGGATTTAGTTACAACACCTATGAAAGCGCAACGGTAGCAAACCAAAGAAACCTTTCGCCAAGTTATGGGCTAACCCTTGGGTTTACCATTTTTGACGGCAACAATAGAAGGCGAGAAATGAGAAACGCTCAAATAGAGATAGAAAACCGTAAATTGATGCAGCAACAACTGAACTTGGAAATTAGGGCTGATTTGCTAACCATTTTTAGTGGTTACGCCAATAACCTAAGGCTTCTTGAATTAGAGACCCAAAACCTCCAAGTGGCCAGAGAAAACCTGGAAATAGCATTGGAGCGCTACAAACTTGGAGCCTTGTCCGGAATTGAGTTTCGCGAGGTTCAAAAAACTTTCTTCGACGCAGAAGAGAGGCTACTCTCAATTAGGTTCCAGGCCAAGCTTGCCGAAATATCGCTCTTGCAAATATCGGGCAACATTATGGATTACTTGTAAGCCTCTTTAGTTTATGGTCCAGGTAGCATCATCCCTCCCGTCTTTAACCACTATATTCAGCTTTGAAAGATTGTCTCGGATAAGGTCTGAGGTAGTCCAGTCTTTGTTTTGACGTGCCGTTTGTCGGATCTCTAAAATCATTTGCATCAAACCACAAATGACTTCCTTCTCTTTTTGGCCTTCGTTGCTGTTTTCGGGTTTCAATCCCAATATTTCCCCGAAGAAAACAGCAAATATTTCCTTGAGCTCGTCAAGTTGAAGTTGTGTCATGAAGTCTCTTTTATCCAATGTCGAATTAATGATTTTTGATGCATCGAAAAGGGCGGCAAGAACCAACGGGGTGTTGAAATCGTCGTTCATTGCCTGGTAGCATTGATGCTTAATGTTAGATACATCTACCGTGGTTGATTCCGTGGGGGCAATTTTTTCGAGGTTTTCGCAAGATTGAATAAGTCTTTTCAAGCCTTTCTCGGCAGCTTTCAAGGCCTCGTTGCCAAAATCGAGTGTGCTTCGGTACTGCGCTTGCAGGATAAAGAACCTGATTGTCATTGGCGAATAGGCCGAGTCAAGTGATTGGTGGGTGCCAGTAAAAAACTCATTGAGCGTTATGAAATTTCCCAACGACTTGCCCATTTTTTGCCCGTTAATGGTTATCATGTTGTTGTGAAGCCAGTAACGCGCAGAATCGGTGCCGTAGGCTGCATTGCATTGTGCAATCTCGCATTCGTGATGAGGAAAGAGCAAGTCCATGCCTCCGCCGTGAATGTCAAATTCCTCTCCGAGGTACTTTGTGCCCATTGCCGAACATTCGAGGTGCCACCCCGGAAAACCCTCGCCCCAAGGTGAAGTCCAGCGCATTATGTGGATGGGCCCTGCTTTTTTCCATAAAGCAAAGTCAACGGGGTTGCGCTTTTCCTCTTGGCCCTCGAGCTCCCTGCAGCCGGCCATCATATCTTCCAAAACCCTGCCGCTAAGTTTACCGTAGTTGTACCTGGCATGGTACTTCTCTACGTCGAAGTAAACCGAACCGTTTACCTCATAAGCAAACCCAGACTCAAGGATGGCCTTAACAAGCTCAATTTGTTCAATAATGTGCCCCGAGGCCCTCGGCTCGATTGATGGCTTTTTCACGTTGAGCTTTTCCATATCGGCATGGTAAAGGTCGGTATAATATTGAACCACCTCCATTGGCTCAAGCTTCTCCAATCGTGCCTTCTTGACAATTTTATCTTCGCCTTGGTCGGTATCGTTTTCGAGGTGCCCAACATCGGTGATGTTACGAACGTACCTAACCTTGTAACCCAAGTGCTTGAGATACCTGAAAACAACATCGAATGTAATAGCCGGACGGGCATGGCCGAGGTGGGCTTCGCCATAAACGGTTGGGCCACAAACATACATACCCACAAAAGGAGAATTGATGGGCACGAAAACCTCCTTCTTGCGCGAAAGCGAATTAAACACCACGAGTTCTTGTTGCATCGCCAATTTTATTTTGAAGGCAAAGTTAACTATTATCGACGAAAAAGAATTGGTTGAAAAAGTTTAAAAAAGTTTATTGGGTTTGTGAAATTGATGGGTTATTGGTTGATTTTTCTTAAAGCAGATTAAGAGGGTTTTATCGCTCCTGGCCTTACAATTTTAATCTTTTCCTTTTACTTTCGACTTATTGTTTACTTTCAAAACTTTCAATGCCTCCTTGTAACCGTAATCGAATATCTCTTTGGCTTGCGATGAATTGAGAATGCTTACTTTATCAAGCTCTTGGGGCTCAATGTAATAATCGCAAATATCCATTTTATTTGCTGCATTATTGCGCATTAAAATATGGAAGCAACGTTCGGCAATAGACTTTAAGTTGGTAAAATTAACCTCGAATGTCAAAGGGTGTAAATTAACTCCAATTAAAGTCCGGCAATGGCTCCTGATGATTTCGGCCGGGAAGGTATTTACCAGACCCCCGTCAAGATACATTTGGCCTTTTATCTTTCGAGGTTCAAAAAGCACGGGAATTGAAGAGGAGGCAATTATGGCATCAACCAAATCACCTGTTTCAAAGAGATCGAGTTCGGCCTTGTTCAAATTAGTTGCAAAAATCATTAACGGTAACGAAAGGTCCTCGATGTTCTTGGCCTGAAGTTCCCTCCTAAGCATATTTTCAAAGACCTCCATCCTGGCAAACCCCCTGCGGGGAAAGCCCATCTTGACAAAATCGAACAACGACTTGCTGGTCAGCAACTTGAAGGCCTGAGTCGGAGTCTTGCCATCGGCAATGAAAGCACCTACAATGCTTCCCGCGCTAACTCCGGCAATCAAGTCGGGCTTAATACCTATTTCCGACAATGCCTCACAAACCCCCAGGTGGGCAAAACCACGCGTTCCTCCGCCACTCATCAAAAGGCCAACATTGTACTCTTTCATCGCCAGTCATTATTTTTGTTGGGAAAAATGCCATGCAATTTAGGCATTTTTTGAGTCAAAATGTTAAATCCTGCAACATATTTGCAAAAAAAATGTTTAAATAGTATATTTGCCGCATAATTTTAAATGTATTGTTATGAAACCGTCAAGTTACAAGTTTCTTCTTTCGGGGGCTTTCTTGCTAGCAGTAACAATCCTTTTGGGGCAAAGCCCCACATCGGCAGAATTGACAGAGGGTAACGAAAAGCAATCCTCAATGACAACCACGGGCATCAATTTTGGTGCATCTTACCACACCGGTTTCGGCGGAGGCTCCTTCATATCGCAATCGGCAAGTCCATTTATAAGGCATAGAATTTCGAACCGTTTTTCTATTTTCGCAGGGGCTGAGCTTTCCTTGTTTCAATTCTCCGGACGCACATTGTCTCTTTTTCCAATCATTGGCACCGATCTGGGCAGTAGCCAAATTTCGTCGAATAATTTCTGGGGGATTAGCGCATTTGTTGGGGGTGAGTATAAAATAAACAACAAGTTATCATTATTTGGAAACACTTGGATTGCTCGCAACACCATTGCGAATGTTTTTCATGCAAGTAGCCTTGAAGCTGTAAACAATATCTCGAGGGGCATTTCGATGAACCTGGAATATAGGGTTTCCAGTAATTTAAGCATAGGGGCGGGTTTTTCGGTCTCAGATCGAAGGAACCCTATTATGTTGCATGATGGTTTTGGCAATTCCCGCAGCCCATTCATGTTTGGACCAATTTGGTAATTGTCAATATATTAAAAATCAAAAACAGTAGAATGGAAGGAGTTAACTTCTCAATTTAAAAACTTTGCCTTTCAACATTTACAAGTTTTTTTAGCTTTCCTTTTTTCTTTTTCATTTATGCTGCTCCCTGCTTTTCTTCTTTACTTGGAAAGCAATTGTGTCGAATATTCAAAATTGGCTGGTAGCCCTCCGGTGTGCCAAAAAAGAATGGTTGAACTTTCATTCAGGCCACCTTCTTTCATTAGGTTGGTCATGGCATAAAACGCCCGAGCTGTATAAACTGGATCTAAAATAATACCCTCTGTGGTAGCCAGTTCATAAATCGCAGACCGTTCGTTATCTGTTAGAACTCCATATCCGGCTTCATCGTAACCCTTTACGGATTCAACGTCTTTTGGCGAAAAAGTAAGATTTTCATTTAGCACCTTGCTGCCTTCATTGCATAAATCAATTACTACTGTTTCCAAATCTTGAGAATTTCCCTCAGGTTTCTGAATACTCACCGGCATTAATTTTGCCGAAAGGCCATGAAGCTTCTTGCCCAATGTAATCCCGGCTTGAGTGCCTCCCGAACAACTTGCAAAGAAAATATAATCGAACTCTATTCCGGTTTCGGTTATTTGTTGCTTCAACTCCTTTATTGCATCCACAAAACCAAGAATGCCTATGGCGTTTGAGCCGCCGTATGGAATTAAATAGGGCTTTTTGTTTTGGTTTCTTAGGTTAGATAATACATCCGAAACGAAACCCTGGGAAATTTCGTCGCCGGCGTAGTGTATTTTTGCGCCAAGCAAGTACGACAACAGGAGGTTTCCCTGCTTTATGGCCGGCTCTTCTCCCCTAACCACAAGGTGGCTTTCAAAACCTGCTATTGAGCAGGCTGCGGCGGTTTGGCGACAATGGTTTGATTGCTGGGCACCCAAAGTAATTATCGTGTCGCATCCTTGTTTCAAGGCATCGGCCACCAAATATTCAAGCTTACGAGTTTTATTTCCTCCCGAGGCCAGGCCAGTTTGGTCGTCGCGCTTTATAAAAAGTCGTTGACCTTCATATTTTCGAGAGAGGTTTTTCAAGTATTGAACAGGGGTAGGGAAAAAACCAAGTGGAAATCGTTGCATTTTGATGGAAATTTTGCTGCAAAATTATGAATAATGGCAAAATAAAAGCCGTCAAGGAATTAGATTCCTCGACGGCTTTGCCGAATTTTGAAGAAAGAGCTACTTTTGTACTTGAACCTTTTGTGTAACGACTCCATTTTCAGAGTAAACTTTTACAAAGTAAACCCCTGCCCGTAGTGAATTGATGCTAAAAATATGACTGTTGCCATTTACTTCGGCGGAATAAACAACTTGTCCTAACATGTCAATCAGACTAACTTTTTTGATGTTTGTTCCCGAGGTAATATTGATGTTTGATCTTGCAGGATTTGGGAATACCCTAACTTGTGCATTTTCAATTATATCAACATTGGTAGGGCTGCCGATATGACCGAACCAATCGTTGACGGTCATATTACCGGTAACCGTAACCTGCCTATTTGGAGACCCCGGCCACTCACCGCTGTCGAAAGAGGGAGCATCAAAGTATTTGTAACTGTATGTTCCTACCGGCAACATCATTGTTTTGGTAAAAACAAAAACATTATCAGTGGCCGACATTAATTGTGAGGCAGGAATGCTACCGGGAGCGGCCCAATCAACACCAGGGAAGTTGCCGGTAATGAAAATTGTATGGTTATCGCCGGGGGTAAAACCGCCAGGCCTATGTCTCATGTCAACATTGAAGACCACGGTCCTGGGTGTTGGCTGAAGCGTAACGACTACGGTTCGGTTTGAGCCAAAAACTGTTGCTGTACCAGTACTCGAAACGAATCCTTCCCTTGATACTACAAATTGGTGTGTACCATCCGGAACACTTATAACATAATTACCTGGTTCGTGTGGTTTGCCGTTCAAGGTAATCATTGCACCCTCAACGGTATTGTTAAGATGGTCTTTGATATCAAAGGTTAGGTTGTAAAAAGCAATTACCGGGAGTGTAATTTGTTTGCTTAGAAGCCAGTTGTTAGGTGTGAGAGTATTTTTCCCGGGAGCTCCCGACCTGCTAAGCATATAGCCGTTTTGGGCTGTTGCACCAAAGAACCAGTTGTGGCCATCGTTGTCGAAATCCACGGCAAGCCAACCTTCGGGCAACCATTGAGGATTGATTGGGTCAGTAACCCCTGCATCGAAGTTCTCGTCAATAACCGTTGCTGGTAGGTCCAAGGTTTTGGAAGCCACAATCCTAACATCGTCAATAACGATACGATCCATACCCGTTACATCGTGGTGACGGAAAGCCACCCTTGCATCCTTGGAATGGTGCCATGCCAGGTTAGCCGAGCGACTTTGGAAAACCATTGAACCAATAGTTGAAGGTAGTGTTTCTTCAAAAACCATCTCGTAATTATTAGGGTTGAATGGAACCCCGCTTGGAGCGTCTTTCTTGCTTACCCAAACGCTGTATTTTTCAAGGCGTTGGTCGGCCGTGGCGGCGGTGGTAGCTACTCTCCAGGTTAGAGTAACTGCATTGTAAATGGTTGGCTCAACGTTAACGAAAACGTTAGAGTTAACAACCTTAGCAAGGCCCTTGACGGGGAAATAATTTGGCGCGGTAACCTCGTAGTTGTAAAATCCGGGCGGAACCGTGAAGAAATAGTTTCCGGGAGTGCCAGCAACATCGTTAAGCTTGATGGTGGCGTTGGTTACTAATTCGCCGCCAACATCAAAGACGGTGAATGCCAGGGTATGTTGAGCATCGGCACCGCCGGTCATGACAACAGGTATGGTTAAGTTTTCCTTATCAACAGTAAATGTCCCGGAAGCGGTAACAAATCCACTTTTCTTTACGAAATAGGTGTATGATCCAGGAAATAAGTTGAGATTGTAAGATCCGGCGGCATACTGTTTACCATTAATGTTAATTGAGGCGTCGGCAACCGCGTTGCCTCCCGCGTCTTGAACCGTGAAATTTACGCCAAATGGGTCAACTATTCTCAAGTCATCGAAATAGACGGCACCCGAAACACCCTGAGATTGCCCGCTCCAGGTGAGTTGGAAACTATCGAAAACGATATAATCGTTACTCCAAACGCCATTGCCGTTTACCCAACCGACTACTGGATCTTCGGAAAGCCTCCAGGTTATGCGCCTCCAGCCAGTCCAGTCAATAGTAAACCACTGCGATCCTTCAAGCTGACCTCCAGCCACATCCGTGCGTTTCTCGCGTGTCATAAATCGGAACCTGTTGCCGGAACCGTCTCCATGCACGAATACTTCGATGGCCTGATGTGGTAAAAAACGCCGGGCAACTGCATCTGACACAGGACCGGCTAAAGTGGATTCAGGCAAATGTTGTCTAATTAGGTGACTACCTGCACCCAAAGGCCTGTTGGCATCCCACTTGTAGCCAAGCTTCATCGACATGGTACTCCCTGAGGCCGGGTTGAAGATTTCGGTATCAGAAACCCTGTACGTGACCACGTTTCCTCCCTCTTCAAGTATAATTCCCGTGGTGCTTCCACTAGCATTAGGAGTCCACCACAATGACACCGCGGTAGGAGGCTCAAAGTTGTCAATGTTGCGGAAATTAGGATTTTCTTGTGAAAAAGCAGTGCCAAAGGCCGATACCAAGAACAGAATTGCCATACATGGCACAGTGGTAAATTTAGTTTTCATAAGCATTTGATTAATTGGTTTAAAAGAAAAAAAGGTCTTGTTTAATTTAAAACTTGCAAGAACGATTTAATTTGACCGCTACTTGACATTACCCTTACTATGTAGGTGCCTCTTTGCAAGTCAGAAACATCAATTGCAGCAAGCTCTTTTAAAGGTTCTGTTTGAGTAATTAATTTTCCATCAATCGAAAAAACCTGAACAAGCAATATTGTTTCATCCGAAGCAATGTTTATTCGTGTCGATGTGGGGTTTGGATAAACATTAAGCCTGGCAATTCGAAAATCTTGGGTGGAAACTGGAGTTTGCCTCACGAATCTCAAATCATCAAAGTAAAGAGATCCCTTTAGTTGGGAGGTTGCGGTCTTGCGCAAGTGAAAGCCATCAATGAAAAAGTTAGATCCCTCGAGGACTCCGTTACCGTTAACCCATCCGAAAATAGGATCGTTGGTCAAGTCCCAAGAGATTAATTTCCAACCTTTCCATGCAACTGGTATCCAGGCATTAGCCTCGAGGTGATTTGAGCCATCTCGAATCATCAGCCGCACCTCGTTGCCAGTTCCATCGCCAAAAAGGAAGAACTGCAACACATCGGTCCTGTTGAACCGTATGGTGTTTTGGCTTGCACCCGGGGGCAAGTGCTGCCTTATGTACGGGGTGCCTGCAAAGCCTTCCTGCCACTCGTAATCAAGGCGCATGCTTCCGGTACTACCCGTGGTATGGTTAACTATTGAAGAATCGTGAAAACGACCTGTATTTCCGGTAACAATACCAAGGGTTTGGCCTGCCTGTTGCGGGGCCCACCAATTTACAATTCCACCGTTAAAATTATCAATTACGGTAAGATTGGTAACTACCTGGGCGGAAATTGAAAAGTTGAACGCAAACGGAACGGTTTGATTGTTAAAAATATCGGTCAACCCCCCAGCTATACTGACCGTGTACGAAAGAGACGGGTTCAGGTCTTGCGTTGGGAAAAAGTGAATTAGCGTGTTTTTGCCCAAATATGTATGCTGAACAACCCCAGGCACTATATTATTGGTACCTACTGGAGTCAATACAACAGAATTTTGAGTTATCGAAGACCCAACAATTCGTTCATCGTAAAGCAACCTGATTATTGGCCTCAAAATATTTGCGGGTTGATTTTGCGCCGGAAAATGCGATAACAACACCGGAGGGGCGGTATCTTCGGCCGATGTGGCAATACTTATCGTGTAATTTCCACCTTCGGTGCCATTGGCATCGCCATCAAGAAATTGCCCGGTTATAAGGCCCTTGGCTACGCCGCCGTCAATAGAAAGAATATAATTGGTTAAGTATTGAAGCTGGTTTGTGTTAATTACCAGGTTGAAATCGTTGGTCCAGGAATAACTCAACTGGGCAGAGGGTTGAATTGAAATGGCGGCCTCTACCGTTGGCCTGTCCATTTTTCGACTAAACCTAATATTAACATCGGTGCCGGGTACAAAATCAGTTAGGTTTCCCGAAGTTTGAACCTGTTCAACCACCGGAGGCACGATGGATGTTAGTGCAACGTCGAGGAAACTCAGGTTTTGGGTTATGGGGCCAGTAACGTTCGAAGCTATGGTAAGGCTGCTTTGGAGGGATTGATGATTAGGCGAGGTAAATGTAACCTCATAAGTTTGCAGGGGGGTAAGATTTTCGAAAAAATAAAAACCGTTGCCCAGCAAGTTGGGATCATTGGTGTAATTACTGAAAAGGGATTCAAAAGTATCGGTGATGTAGGTTTGGCCATTAATCTGAACGGTAATGCCATTCAAAGGTTTGTTGGTTTCCACATCGGTAATAAACCCGAGGGCAACCCCGATGGCAGGTTTTTGAACCTGCCGGTGTTGAAGAATAGACCAAAACGCGGCGAGGGCCTCCAGCTTTTTCCACTCGGCGTTCATATTCCTCTGATTTTGAGTGGGGTTGGTATGAAACCCGCCCTCGCTAAGCAACGAAGCCATATTCGTTTGCCTGTTTACCCAAAGCCAAGGAAACTGGTTGGTGTGGTGATTAGGAGTGGGATCGTAAAAAACTCTGTCAGCAAAATTTCCAGAAGTGGGAATTCTCATTGCCCCGGGCAGATCAACGTTAAGAATTGTTCCAAACGCGGCACCTCCATTTGGGGTTTTCTCAACTATCACGCCGTTGTTTCTCCAGCCCCCGTAAAGCATCAACGTTCTGTTGGCTTCGGGTGGCCCGGCATCGCTGTGAATGGAGTAGTAGAAATCAACGGCAAGGGTATTGGCCTGATCGGTTCTTCCGCCAAGGGAAACATTGTCGAAATCAGTCTCGCGAGCAACGTAAACGGCCTGTATGTCAGTCATTTCGAGTAAATACTGCCTCAAGGCCAAACCAATCCGCAATACCTTTTCGGCTTCTGAATATCCGTGTATGCCCATATTTTCCTTCATGGAGTGTCCTTGGTCTATGTACAACTTCCAGTTGTTTAAGCCTGTAACTTGCGCCTGCAGGTTGCCGGAAAAAGCAATAATCGCAATTCCAAAAACCATGAATAGGGCCTCGTGCGCAATAATTCTTGTTGATTTCATTTCGGCTTAGTTTTCAAGGTTAACAATTAGTATGTCTCCATTGGTATGGTTCTCGAACGCAATTTTCTTGCCGTCGGGCGAAACAGAAGGACTTAAGGCAATAATGCCATGAACATCAACCAAGGAGGTTTCTAACCCCGTGGCGAGGCAAACAGCGTAGATGGCGCCGGAAGTGAAGATATGACCGTCATCGGTGGTTTTCATCACCGCGAGGTAATCTTCTGTTGGAAACCAACTTGGCCTTTCGCCATAACCAAGATGCCGAAGTCCCGAACCATCGGAGTTTATCAAGTACAACCCCTTTGCGGCCACCTGAAAGGCTATTTTCTTGCCTGATGGCGAAAGGGTAACATTGAAAATTGTCCTTGATCCAAAATCAGCAACTTCTTGCTTTTGGTTTTTTTCGGGGTAGGCAACAAACATTTTCCCATCTAAAGAATAAATAACCGGTTGGATTTCAAGATGTGAATTCCAACCCTTGTTTCCATCGGCAATAGTCTTCAATTCCAAAACTTCGTTTACTACCACCAAAACACCATTGCCGTTGTTGACCCACATGGGTAGCGTTTTTATTCCACGTGTTGGCTCAACGAGGGTTATGACTTTCGAATTGGCAACGTTGATGGTTTTTATTGATTGAAGCCTTCTATTGTCAACATATTCCGACGAGCGCACCAGAATATCCATTGAGTTTGGCGACCATGAAAAACCAAAACCAATACCCTGATTTTCAGAAATCTGCCTTGGCTCTTTTTCGTCAATTGTCAAAATCCAAATACCACCGTACCCTTCGGGCGAAAAGGCAATATGCCTTCCATCGGGCGACCATTTGGGGTTAACCCAACCCTGACCTGAAGATGCAACCAGCAAGCTAGGCTCATCAACTGCAATAGCCTGGGATTGCAGGATGTTTATGGCAAATGAAATGGTTGCCAAACATAAAAAAATTTTCAGGGCTTTCATTGCATCAATTTTTCAAAATTTTGAACATAAACAAATCACCATTTTTCAACTTAACTTCCCCGAAATAAAATCCCGTGGGCAATGATTTCAAATCAATTTGGTCAATCCGGTCGGGATTGGTAAAAGAAGAAGTTAGGACAACCTGTCCTGCGTTGTTGAAAATTCTCACGGTCCGCTCCCCGACAACAGTAAGATATGGGAGGTAAACCGTGCCTGTTGTTGGATTGGGGAAAACGTTTACTAAAGAGATTTCGGGTTCAACTACACTTACCACGGTAGTGGTTGTAAAACCTATGGTTGAAGACCAATTACCGGTTCCACAATTATTAACACCTGCCACTCTCAAAAAGTATTGGGTGTTTCCGTGGGGCAATGAGAAACTGAAAATATTTTGTCCAATTCCAGTTTGATTTATAATTATGGAACTTGGCTCAAAAGAAACATTGGTTGCAACTTGCAACGAGTAACTTGAAACCCCCGGCATTACCTGCCATTGGGCAACCGTGCTTAGCGGAACCATTCCTTGGCCTTGGGCTGGGTGATTAACGGTAATTCTCCTCGGGAAACCTGCGGTGAATGAGTTTAACTGGGAATATGCCACCCCGGTGCCAATTATGCTAGCAACCCTGTAAAAGTATGTCCTTTGTCCTTCGAAGTTTATGTTGTTTATCTCAAGCGAAGGGTTTAAAGTAGTATTAACTGTATGAATAATATTAGATTCTTGCTGATTGTCAAAAAATAAAACGTGGTACTGTTCAGTTGCAGGAACTCCTGTCCAGGTAATTAAAGCGCCGTTGCAAAGAGTGGCACCATTTGCAATTGTTACCTGCGGAGGGTTGTGGGTAATCCATTGCTTGGGTGCCGACATTGGCCCAATTGCGTTGTTTCTTGCCAATTCTGAGGCGGCAAAGAATTGGTTGTTGCGATGCATGACATTGCTGAACTGATTTTTGAATGCAACCTGGACGAAGTTTGGAGGAGTATTTTTTGAAGTGGGTTGTTGTGTCCAGCCGTAAACCAAGAACCTTTTTTGATTGGAATTAAAATCCATTGCAACAACAGAATCATCGCCTCCCACCACTCCTAGCCTGGTTATTTCGGGTGCGCTCAAGGTTGGGTTAGGCAACCAAGTAAGTTGAGGAAAAATTGTTTTTTGTGAAAACAAGTCGTTTCGGAGGTATCCGGCCAAATTTTTGGAAGGATTCAAAAGACTGTTCGTGTTGTAAAAAATCAATCCTTGTGCCGTATTGTTCGGGTTAGCCCTATTGGCAATAATTTGGTTGCCAATTTCGGTTACCGCCCAACCACTTTTTTCTGAATCGCTGACTTCATCCTCCTGAACCCAGGCTAATCGGCCTGCCGCATTTTGCTCGGCAAGAGATTGCCCCTCAATTTCCACGCTTTTTGCCGAGTACAACCTATACGATCCTAGGCTTGGATAGTTATGCCTACCATATCGTTTTGCCTGCAAGCCCCACCATTGGGTTAGTGTAACAAAATCCTGACTGCCACCTATTTGCCAGTAAAGTTGTGGCGAAATGTAATCTATCGAACCTTCGTTGAGCCAGGCAAGGGGGTCGCAATTAATTGTTGCCCAATTGTTATTACCAGTTATACCTACGGGCAGGGTTGTGCCGTAAAAAGCTGCAACTGCCGAATTTGTGGTGTATATGCCAGCTGGACTTACGCCAAAAACCAAAGCAGGGTTGATTGATTTTATCGTGTCGTTAACCTCTTTTATCATATTATTTACCGAGGCACGTCTGAAATTTCCCCGGGTAATGTCAGGGTAGTATCGATTAATGAATGCAGCGGTGCCAAATGCTGCAAAGGTGTGATCATCAAGCGAGTTTGGCATGTTCGACGGATAAAAATAATCATCAAAAATCACCCCATCTATGTTATAGTTGTGTACGATATCCGCCACGATGTTCTTGATTAGCTGCGTGGTTTGGGGATGTCCAGGATTAAAGTAAGTTCTATTATCATGATTTATGATCAGATGCGGGTGTGTTTGGGCATAATTACCCGGCCTTCCGGCAAATTCACCTGCAGTACTTTCAAAACGGTATGGATTGAGCCAAACATGAAGCTCCATTCCGCGTTTGTGAGCTTCTTTTATGGCAAGTGCAAGAGGGTCATAACCAGGGTCAACCCCCCTGGCTGCGGCATTTGCCCCGAGCAGGTGCGACCATGGTTCGTAGTTAGACCTGTAAAAAGCATCGGCAAATGGCCTGACCTGAAAAAACACGGCATTAATGTTGGCAGCCTCCAACTGGTTGAACATCGATATCATACTGTTAATCTGGGTTTGTGCAGTGCCAAGCGGGGGCCAGTCAATACGCCAGGCGGTGGTAAACCATGTGCCTCTAAGCTCCCTGCCAGGTTGGCCATAGACAACCAAAAGTGCAAATTGAAAAATGAAAAATGAAATTAAAAGCTTCCTAATCATCGGTTTTGTTTTAAAACCAAGGAGGTTTTTGCGGTTTGGCAACCCCCCCCTTGGCAGTTTGTCTTTTTATCTTTTAACATGGTCAATCCCTATGCCGAAGGGAACAATTCCGGTGACCAAAAATTCTGGCGGTTTGGAACCATCCATTTTCCAGCGCCTAACTCCCGACAAGGAACCATTGCCAACTATTTGACCTGCAGTGTTTATATCGCTCTGATGCCTGAACGGGTAGTAAATGTAGCCACCCTCGGCATCAACCACTATCGATGTAACGTAGGTTCTTTCTCCTTCGCCTCCCTGCATTGAAAAGTTATCCAGGGGGTCAATCAGACGAATGTTGGTTCCGTCAATATTCGAGACATAAAGTCCGGCACTTGCCAATCCGCCCGAAGCCCTGTTTACAGCGAAGTAAATCTGATTATTCTGGGTGTCTACTTCGAAGCAACGTATTTGGATTTGGAAAAGACCTTCAATTCTAGCAATAAAGTTACCGTCCATTGCAAACCGATACAGGCCGCGACCAGTGCCGTGCTTGCTGTACCAAATTTCGTTGTTGACAATGCGTACCCCTCCATCTGTCCAGCCAAAAGTAGAAGGCACGCCTAGGTGCGTGGCCATAACAGCCGGGACGTCCCAGACAAATGGTGCCGGATACTCTCCATTTACTTCTCGATGGTCAATTTTTCTAACACCCTGAAACCTATTCAACCAATAAACGGTTCCATCTGGCCCAACGGTAGAAATAAAGGGGTCAGCAACATAGTTGTGTTCCATAACACTGGGTTGGGTAATGGTGTACCTATTCCCTCCTGCCAGATTGGTTGTAAAAATGAATCCGTCAGGGGGTGTTTCGGCAGGAGCAAACCTTATGTGGTCGCCGGCCACAGAAACAATAAGACGATTTTGAAATACACTTACCGAAAGTGGATGCAACCCAACGTTGATGGGCAGTTGCTCAAGAGGTGCTATGGCACCAGAATAGAGCATCATCTTGTAAAGGCTTTGGTCAATAGCATTTGTGATAAACAGTGTTTTTGCTATCTCCGCCTGAACTATAACCTGCCTGGAAACATTCAAGATTTCCACCCCGTCAAATAATTGTAGTGTAACAGTATATGTACCTGGCAGGTTGTAGGTTGTTTGTGGCCTGGCAACGGTTGATGTTACGCCATTACCCAAGTTCCAGGAGTACGTTACCTGGTCTGAAAGCCCAGGGTACTTAAAAAACTCCACCCAAAAGGTTACCAAATCGCCATAAACAAGTCCTGTTGGATCCTGCATGATGACAGGAGTGGGTTTTGCAACAGTAAAGTTTATGGTGTGAGAGGTTTCCTTACCATCGGCCATAATTTTTAGAGTAGCAACGTAATTGCCCGGAACAGGGTAAAAAACTCCCTCTGGCTGTATTCCGGTAAAGGTGTTTTCTTCGGTAGGCTGTCCATTTATAACGATAAAACCACCAGGAAAAGACCAATGGTAAGATTCGGCGTTTTTTGTCGCATTTATAACCCTAATGGTAGTAGGTGCCGATAGGTTATCAACGTTTTGGATCGTGAAAAAGGTTACCACTTCGCCCCATATCTTTTCCTTTTCCTTCTCGCATGATGTAAGTAATGCCCCAATCAAGAATGTGGCAATTAATGCAAATGCAAATCTTTTGTTTTTCATAATGTATTAGATTTACTTGATTATCCTAAAATTTCTTGATGAAGTTCTGCTCGTGGTTGCAACCGTGGCCACCGACTCGATGGTGCCGCGGGTATTGTCATCAACGGTTGCCTCTATCAAATGCTGAATGAGTAGTGCCCGGGTAAGATTCTCGCGCACGTAGTTAAAACCAAACTCGGTAAGGTTGCCTGTAAAGTTGCCGTTGGCATCAAATTCAAAACATGTAATTGGAGCCGATGGCCATAGTTGCCTAACATCCGCACGGTTCATTTGCAAACTAATTTTGTGAACAATGGCGGAAAAATCGGAATTCGGCATGGCATTAATAAGAGCAGGCCCCTCCTGCACCAACAAGCTAAAACCGGTTGCCACCACAAACGGGCAAACAATTACGTATGCGTTTTCGGCGGTTTGATAGTAAAGATTTAAAGATTCTCCGGCTTGAGGGTAGCTTCGAATAAGTGTTCTTGGAATAAACAACGAATCGGTTCTATGAGTAACCTGAAAAAGCTTCGGGGCGCCGCTAACGGTAATTTGCATTCTAACAGAGTAATTCTTTACCGAGAATCCCCTGTAAAAAAATGAAATATTGTTCATGTCGTCGTTGGTTGCCCAAGCCACCGTGCGTAGCATCAGTGTATCGTTAACCTTGGCGTCGGGCATTTGAGCAAGAAGGTTAAATGGAGCTAAATTGCCGGTAAGAATACCCTGATCACCGAGGGGGTCATTTTTTTCGCATGACAAAACCATAGTGGCGGCAACCGCTAAAAGCATTAGGTTTTTAATTACTTTCATCTTTATGTACTTTTGGTGTTTTTACAGTGTTGAATTAATAACCCACCAGAATGGGGTGACAACCCAATTAGGATTTCTGGCCCCAAGGCGCTCCATTTCATTTGGATTGTAGATGTACTCCGTTTGCGGGTCGTATGGAAGCCTCTGGAGCCAAGCACCATTATAAGCAGGAAGGGCGTTAACCGGGTATTCGAGTCCGGGGTAGGCCCTGGTGGAGTACTTGTACCTTCGCATATCAACCCAGGTTTCGGGTTGCAAGTAAAGTGCAATGTATTTTTGCAACATAATGTCACTTATTTTGAGAGCGGCTGCACTTTGGGCAACTGCCGGAGAAGCCAAGTAGGCATTCATTTCATCGGCAGTAACGCCAAGCCTTTGGAAGTTTGCTCTAATGCCATTTATGTATGCATTGTATGCCCTGGTTGGGTTCGGCAAGTAAAACGCCGCCTCGGCCTCTATAAACCACAACTCTTCGGTTGTAATGAATACTATCGGAGAATTGTCTCTAGTCCAGTAACCGTTATAAAGATTTGCAAAATCATCGATGCTCAAGGCACCCCTACCTGCGCTTGCGGGAACTCCTAAGTATCTACCGTTTCTGCCAGGAGTGGTAAGTTTGAAAAGTCGGGGGTCGAGCTGGCCAGAAAGGTTCATGGCATTCATGAAAAAAGTGGTGCTCACAGAAGTGTTGAGAGAGTTCCTGATATCGGTAAAATCCCACTGTGGGCTTGGGCGCGAAGGGCCCCACATGTTAATGTGCCAGTCAGTTGACGGGGCGTCCCTATAGGCGTAAAGCGGCTCCATCCATGATGCTTTTGCAAGGTCAATTGCATTTAAAACTTGTTGGTAGCCTCCCGATTTAAAGTTTGCCGTATTTAGTAGCATCCTTGCCCTGATGGCGTGGGCAAAGGCTCTCCAATGATTAATGTTGCCGCCAAAAATATGATCTTCGGCACTGGTCATTGCCCTATTTTGAGGAGTTGACAAGTTTAGCGCTTCAATACCTTCGGCAAGCATTCTGGCAACCTCGGCATAAACCACTTCCTGAGTATCGTAGGTGGGGTTGTAGATACCAGTAAAGGCCTGCAACACTGGCATGTCGCCAAAAATATCGGTTGAGGTCAGGTAAGAGAAGGCCATCATTATTTTTCCAACACCAACGTAGTTTTGCGAGCCTTCTTCTTGAGCAAAAAGTATCATCTTGTTGGCATTGCCGGCAACATCGAAATAGTGACGACGCCAGGGGTTAATGCGCAGGATGTTACGATAATCCCACCTGTCCTTGACGGCGTTAGTGCCAAATTCGGTAGTAACGTATTGAGTAACGTAGGCGCTGGCCTCGGCATGAGAGTACAGCGAGTATGCCATGTTGCCCAACACTGCAGGTAGCATAAAGTTGGGAGTAGTCTTTTGGTCACTGTCAAGCGGTTCGTTTACGTCCAAGAACTTGGAGCACCCAAACAAAGCCACAAATACTGCTAAGTATATAATATTCTTTTTCATGACGATTAAAATTTAAGGTTAATACCAAGTGTAACGGCTCTTCTTATCGGCACCTGGAAAAAATCGACGCCCATGGTTCCTGCTCCGCTTGCACCGCCACCAGGACCAGCATTATTTACTTCCGGATCGCCTCCTGAATAGTTGGTAAACAAAAGGGAATTCTGCAAGTTAAGGTTAATGCTTGCCTCTTTGAGCCTTATGCCCGACAACCATCCCTTGGGTAAGTTATAAGTTAAGTTGACCGTTCTAAGCCTTATCCAGAAAACCTCCTCCACGAAGTTTGTGCCAGCAAGGTTGTAGAAGTTGTTAAAGAAAACTTGGTCTATAAATATTGGTCTGGTATTTGGAACAAATGACCCGTCAGCTTGCTCTACAACCCCATCGAAAACGAATTCGCGGTTGCGATAATTTTCAAGCATTTTGTGACCACCATTTGAAAGGAGTGCTTGACTTGATGCGTTTAACAACTGGGCACCCATGGCTCCATCAATCAGGAATGAAATCTCGAAGTTTTTTATTCTAAGATTGTTGTTAAAGCCGTAATAGAACTTGGGCTCACGGTTGCCAATGTACCTTTTTCTTGTGTCAATTCTCGGGTATCCGTTTGCATCAACTATTACCTGCCCTTTATCATTGCGCAAGTAATCGGTTCCGACTATTCCGAAGAGAGCCTCTCCCAGCCAAGAACTGGCAATGGCTTGCGAGGAAACCTGCCCGAATGTTACCGGAAATTCCACCAAATCGCCGAACAGCTTGGTTAGACGCGACCTGTTTCCAAAACCGTTGAGCGAAAATTCCCAATCTAAGTCTTTTCTCCTAATAGGCTTTACGGAGAGCAATATTTCTATTCCCTTGTTCTCAACCGAGCCCGAGTTTACCGCTTGCAGAATCGCACCAGTTACCGGTGTAACCCTGGGCTGGATAATTTGGTCGTTTGATATCCTGCTGTAGTAGGTGAAGTCAACACTAAAGAGACCTTCCCAAAACCTAAGGTCAACTCCCAACTCTAACTCTTGGGTAATTTCTGGCCTAAGGTTCGGATTACCTGCAAATGCATCGTTTCTCCAGCCTTCACCAATGCCGAAAAATTGGGATAGTGTTTGGGTTAACCTGTGCGGAGGTGCATCCTTACCCACTTGCGAGTAACTGGCTCTTACCTTACCAAAAGAAAGCACCTTCTGGTTCGAGCCAAGTAATTCGTTAAAAATAAAGGCACCACTAACTGATGGTGAGAAGAAAGAGCGATTTTTCAAGGGCAAGGTTGACGACCAGTCGTTTCTGGCCGAAAAACCTAGAACCAACATGCGATTGTAGTCAACGGTAACGTCGCCAAAAACACCAACAATCCTCCTTCTGGAGGTTGATTGGGTATTTCGCACGTTAATAAGGTTATTAATTGAGTGCAGGGTTGGATTCCTGAACCTCTCACCCTCAACGAAAGTATTCCTTGCAAAATCGGATTGAGCGTTGTGTCCGGCAATTGCCGTTATCCGCAGTTTTTCGCTAAAAGGATAGTCGGCAGTGGCAAGGAAGGTAGAGGTAATCTTTTCGCTTTCGCGATTAAACTCGCTAATAGCTCCCTGAAAATTGGCCGAACCCGCGGAGCCGGGTTCGTGAACTGCCTTGTAATGCTGCTGGAAGTAGTCGCGGCCAGCGGTGTAGTTGAATGTTAGCCATTCGGTTGCCTGGAAAACAGCATTTATTGAATTAATATTGCGGCTAACGTTATCGTTGCGAACTTGATGGTAAGCACTCCACATTGGGTTGTCTGGAACGTTGACCAAGTTGCCGTCAATTGGTATCCAAACATTTCGTTCGCTTCCATTTTCGTTTAAGTATTGGGCCATATTGTCCCAACGAGGCCACCTGTAAACATTTTGCAACCACCCACCACTAGCGCTGAAAATTCCCATCTTGTTGTTGGTTTTAATTATGTTGGAAGTGGTGGTTACGGTAATTTTGGGGTTAAGTTTCACGGAGGCGTTGAGCATTGCCGAGTTTCTGCCGAAAAAAGTATTTGGCACAATTCCCTCCTCGCCGAGTGTAGAAATTGACAAGAAATAGGTTAGGCTTCCGGCACCACCACGCACGTTGGCATCAACCTTGTTGGCCAAACCTGTTTGGAAAAAGTTGCCAAGGTTGTCGTAAACCTTATCGCTTCTGAGTAAAGGAGGCCCCCAGTGAGTTAAGGTGCGAGGGTTGAACAAGCCTGCAGCACCTGTCGAGTAGGTATTTTGCAAGCCATGGAGTTTACCTACCTGCGATAGGGTGGTGGAAGTTGCAACACCTGCACTTACAACACCTTCCTTGCCCCTCTTTGTTGTGATGATAATGGCTCCATTGGCTGCATCAATTCCATAAAGGGCAGCAGCCGCGGCACCCTTCAAAATAGAGATAGACTCAATGTCGTTGGGGTTAATGTCGGCGGCACGGTTTGTTGTGCCACGCATTGTGGCGTTTGAAATGGGTATCCCGTCAATTACGAACAGGGGCTGGTTGTCGCCATCAACTGAGGTTGCACCCCTGAGGATAATCTCTGATGATGACCCGGGTGCGCCGCCGGTTGATGTAATTTGGACTCCCGAAATCCGCCCTTGAAGCGAGTTAACAACGTTTTCTTGCCTGGAGGCCATAATACTTTCGGAACCAACGCTCTGTACGTTGTAGGTCAACGTGCGTTCTTCCCTTCTGATACCCAGTGCAGTAATAACAACTTGCTCGAGCATGGTTGCCAAGGGTTGGAGCGCAACATTAATAACCGCTTGAGTGCCGACCAGAATCTCGGCAGTCTCCATCCCAACGAAACGGAACTGCAGTACATCGGCGGCAGAGGCAGTAATGGAGTACGACCCGTCAATGTCGGTAATTGTACCTGTGGTGGTACCTTTTATTACAACTGTTGCCCCGATAATGGTTGTTCCGTCGGAGGCATCGGTTACCGTTCCGGTAACTAGCCTCTGCTGACCAAGGGCATTGGTGGCAAGGATTGCCATAAAGGCCAGAATTACAAAGGTTTTCTTCATAATGATTAGTTTTGGTGTTTATGATTGATTAGAAAGTTGAGTTTTTTATAGTGATTATCATTAAATTATGCCGCTAATTTAGGTTTGCAAGAAAAATGTGGTTAACTGACCATTTCCGGGAAAAAAATTGTTCAAAAATACTAAAAAAACTCTTTCAATCTCTGGGCTTGCAAAAGGTGTCGAGTACTTTTTTGACAGACCCTTGCTGCAAAAGAAGTTCCCGGGCTTTTACCTCCTCCATTCCCAACTCTTCCATTATCATTCGAGTGCCTCTTTTTACCAACTTTTGGTTTGTTAGCTGCATGTTTACCATTTTGTTTCCCTTAACCCTTCCCAATTTTATCATTATGGTGGTGGTAATCATATTAAGCACCATCTTTTGAGCCGTTCCAGCTTTTAGCCTCGTGCTTCCGGTTACGAATTCTGGCCCAACAACGGCCTCGATTGGATATTCAGCTTCCATTGCCACTTGAGAGTAAGGGTTACAGGTAATGCAACCCGTGAGAATACCATTTTGCCGGGCAATCTTCAAACCTCCTACTACGTAAGGAGTGCTTCCCGATGCGGCTATCCCAATTACAGTGTCGAGTTCGTCGATACCCCTTTCCTTTAATTCCTCCCAAGCTTTTTCGGGGTCGTCTTCTGCAGCCTCCACGGCCTTTCGCAGTGCTCTGTCGCCTCCGGCAATTAATCCAACAACCAGCCCTTCGGGGGCACCAAAAGTGGGTGGAAGCTCCGAAGCATCGAGCACTCCCAGGCGGCCACTAGTACCGGCACCAAGGTAGAAAATCCTGCCACCCAATTTCATGCGCTTCAGTATCTCAACTATTAGTGCCTCTACTTGTGGCAAGGCTTTTTGCACGGCAACGTGTACCTTGGCATCCTCCTGGTTTATGGCGGTTATTAGTTCAGAAACCGACATCTTGTCGAGGTTCTCGAACTGCGAGGGCGACTCGGTAATGTTTAGTTCAAATTTCTCCATTTGGTTTTGCCAAAGTTATATTGGTGGACAGTACTGCAAAACGTGGTATTCTAACAAGCCCTCGATTGGGTCTTTTATTACCCTCCCAATTTCATAACCACATTCATTGGCGGCAAGTTGCAAAACATCATTAAAATGCCAAGCAATGCTACCTGTAAAGTGTATGGTTTTAATTTCGGTTTCTTCGGAATATTGGCGTATGTTACGCTCAAAAAACTCTTTGAATGATGCCCTTACCAGGTTGTGCAAGGGTTTCTCGTTAATGTTTTTTGACAAAAAAACCGTAAAGGTTGCCAAGTATCTGTTTGGAAAGGGCTTTCGGTAAACATTATCCATAATTTCGGCAGCAGTTTGGCCGCAAAAATCCGAAAAGCGATCAATAAGTTCTTTTGGAAGTTGGTTTTTCAAAACATCTGACACAAGTTTGCGACCCATAACAGCACCACTCCCTTCATCGCCGAGTATAAAGCCCAATGGCGAAACGTTTTTTATAATATCTTTTCCGTCATACAGGCAGGAGTTTGAGCCTGTACCAAGTATGGCAGCCATGCCTTTTGAATGCAGGCAAAGCGACCGGGCTGCACCAAGCAAATCGCTTGCCACCAAAATGTTTCCTGTTGCAAAAAACTTCCGTAGTGCATCCTCCACTATTTTGTTCTTTTGGGCATTAGCGCAACCAGCACCATAAAAAGCAACTTCCTCAATTTTGTCCCCGGCAAGATCGAACTCGGAAGTTAAAGTTTTGAGAATCTCGTCGGTGGTTTGAAAAAAAGGATTTATCCCTTGGGTAGTACAAGTTTGCAAACTTCCCGAAACTTTATCGGCAAGAACCCATCTGGTTTTGGTTGATCCACTATCTGCTATAAGAATCATGTTTTAAAAAAAGTAGAGCTTTGCTAATAAAAACCTAACTGATAAAGACTTACAAGTTAAATCAAAAATGACGTCAAATTCTCCAAGCCTAATGCAAGACCAGGCCATGAAGATATAAAAAAACTACTTTGCTCTTAACATTTTCTTAAAATTTTTTAATAATTTTTAATAATTTTTAAAAACTCCGACGGGCGGGCAGTTAAACGAAACAACTAAACAAATTAACAGCCACACATTTCAACTTTCAACTTATGGCATTAGGCTGCCAACTTTTTACTAATTTCGTAAAAATTTTGAAAAATGGAAAGGTACATACGCAACCAGAACATGCTCAGCAAGGAAGAGAACCAACGCCTAATGGACTTCAAGGTTGTTGTGGTTGGCTGCGGCGGCCTGGGTGGATACATTATCGAAATGCTTTCAAGGTTAGGAATAGGCCAAATCACCATGGTTGACGGCGATGTTTTCGAATCTTCAAACCTTAATAGGCAGCTACTCTCCACGCCCGAAAATCTTGGCAGGAATAAGTCCTGTATTGCCCTTGAAAGGGTTAATACCATTAATCCCGATATTAATGCGGTTGCCATTCAAGAATTGCTTACCGATGAGAGTGCCGAAAGGATTCTAAAAGGTCACGATGTTGTTTGCGACGCGCTGGATAATTTAAAAACCAGACGCTTGCTGCAAAAGCACTGCGAAAAGTTGGAAATACCAATGGTTTTGGGGGCAATTGCAGGCTGGTACGCACAGGTTAGCACCATTATGCCGGGAGATGGAACAATTGATAAAATCTTCCCTCCGGAGTTCGAGAAAGGAGCCGAAACCTATTTCGGAAATCCTTCGTTCACACCCGCCCTTGCTGCTTCAATTCAGGTGGCCGAGGTTTTGAAGGTTCTTTTGAAAAAGGGCAATATTTTGCAGAATAAATTTCTTTCCATTGACTTGTTGGAACAAACCTACCAAGTTGTTGATTTGTAAATTTTTATAAATGATAACTTTAGAAAAAGCCGTAGAATTAGTTCTAAACAACGTGAGGGTAACCAAAAAGGAACGTGTTAGCCTAAACGATGCTCTTAACCGTGTTCTGGCCGAGGAGGTGTTTTCTGATGTAAATATGCCCCCTTTCAACAAGGCTGCCGTTGACGGGTATGCCTGCCGCAAGGAGGATACGGAGTATGAACTTGAAGTGTTGGAAACTGTTGCTGCCGGCCAACTCCCCACATTGCCCGTTGGCAAGAACCGGTGCACGAAAATAATGACCGGTGCAATGGTACCCGAAGGGGCAGATGTAATACTAATGGTAGAATACACCCGCGAGACTTCAGATGGAAAGATAGTTTTTGAAGGAAAAAAAACCTCCGCAAACATTGCCAAAAAGGCCGAGGAGGTTAAGGAAGGTGAAAAGATTTTCGACAAGGGAGTATTGATCAAGCCACATCACATTCCTGTTTTGGCCTCGATTGGATGCGCCAATCCACTTGTTTACTGCAAGCCAAGGGTGGCAATAATGTCAACCGGCGACGAACTTGTCGAGCCCGACCAAAAACCACCTTTCGGAAAAATTCGAAACAGCAACGGCTACCAGTTGGTTGCGCAGGTGAGTGCAATGGGCTGCACGCCCCATTACTTGGGAATTATTCCCGATGACCAAGCCCTGACCGACAAAGCCATTAGTTCGGCACTAAAACAATACGATATGGTAATCCTTACTGGTGGCGTGTCAATGGGTGAATTTGACTTCGTGCCAGCGATACTGAAAAAAAACAAGGTTGATGTATCGTTTCAAAAGGTTGCCATAAAACCGGGTCGGCCAACGGTTTTCGGGAGCACGAAAAACTGTTACGTTTTTGGCCTTCCCGGAAACCCGGTTTCGTCATTCATAACATTCGAATTGTTTGCCAAACCCTTGCTATACAAGATGATGGGGTTAAAATCCGAACCATTGGAAATCAAACTCGAAATGGGCGTGGATTTTTCAAGGAAGAAAGATGACCGCACCGAGTTTTTGCCCGTACAAATAAAAAATGGCAGCGAGGTAATTCCGGTAAGATACACGGGCTCGGCTCACGTTCACGCACTTATTCACGCCGATGCAATAATGCAGATTCAAAGGGGTGTGGAAAAAATAAAAAAGGGAGATAAAGTACATGTTAGACCGTTTTAACCGCAGGATACGCTACTTGCGGATTTCGGTTACCGACCGGTGCAATCTCCGCTGTAGATATTGCATGCCAGAGGATGGCATCAAGTTCTTGCATCACGGCGAAATCCTTTCATTTGAAGAAATTGTTAAGGTGGTCAAGGTGGCAGTGCCGCTTGGCATTGACAAAATTAGGCTCACGGGCGGCGAACCTCTGGTAAGAAAAGGTGTTGTTGATCTAGTTAAAATGTTAGCCCAAGTTAGGGGCGTGAAGGATTTAGCAATGACCACCAATGGATTGCTGCTCGGCGAATTTGCCGGCGACCTTGCCAAGGCCGGACTTAAAAGGATCAATATAAGCCTCGATACTTTAGATCCCGAAAAATTCTTCCAAATAACCCGTGGCGGTAAGATAGAGGAGGTTTTGAACGGCATTTATGCCGCCAAAGCGGCCGGCCTTAATCCAATCAAGATAAACTGTGTGGTCAACACCTTTGATGATGAAGAGGATGCAAATTCTATAAAGAATTTTTGCGATCAAAACCATTTGGAACTGCGCCTAATTTCCAAAATGAGCCTCAACGAGGGAGTTTTTGGAGTTGTAAGGGGAGGAACAGGTGGTGATTGCACCAACTGCAACCGACTGAGGCTAACAAGCAATGGAATGATAAAGCCGTGTCTGTTTTCAACGGCAGAATACAGCGTAAGGGAGCATGGCCCCGGTAAAGCCATAGAGCTAGCACTTTGCGGAAAACCAGAGAAGGGAACAAAGAATCAAAATAACGATTTTTACAACATTGGAGGTTGATCTTTTTGGGGTTTATGTTCAAAAGCCAATTGAAGGAAAACCGCAAAAAATTCCAATTAATTCTTTGTTTTAAATTTTATGTTACCTTTGGCAACCGTTTCGTTATCGTTTATCAATTAAACTTAAATTGAAAATTATGAAAAAACATCTCTTGTTTCTTGTCATCGCTGGCTTTTTTGGCCTTAATACCTTTGCGCAAGCCAACAAACTTGTAGGTTTGTGGCTTAGCCAAGAGGAAAATTCTCACATTGAGATAACCCAGGCTGCTAATGGGCAGTTCGTTGGCAAAATCGTTTGGCTAAAGGAACCTAACGATGAAGACGGAAATCCAAAACTTGACAAAGAGAACCCAAATGCCAACCTTAAGAGTCGTCCTTTGTTAAATCTTGAAATCCTGAAAGGTTTCACCTATAATGAAAGAAAAAAGGAGTGGTCGGATGGTACGATTTATGACCCCAAGAACGGCAAAACCTACAAGGCTTTCATGAAACTTGACGATGACAACACTTTGTCTCTAAGAGGTTTTGTTGGTATTAGGGCACTCGGCAGAACTTCCAAATGGACTAGGGTAAAGTAGTAATAATCCGCCCGTTTATAAAAACCACCTCTTCCGAGGTGGTTTTTTTTGGCCAATTGCCAATTCCATTTCACCATTCTATTTCTGCAAAACAGGCTTGTATGCCTCATTGAAATCAAAATCAAATTGGTGAGCCTTGCAAAAATAAGGCCATCAATTAATATTTGCAAATACCATCCCCTGGAGTAAAGGCCTCCAAGTAGCCTTTCTTAAATATAAACCAGACCTCCCCCATCATGCGAGCTGCCCGATAATCAAAGTAAGCGTACTTTTTTTGGCACCTTTTATAATAGGGATTCAAGAAAAGGAAAGCCCGAATACCCGAAAGCAATGCTTGCAAATAATGACTTGCAACCAAAAAACTAATAAAAAAATACACAACAACAGTAAAAACACTTAGTCATGGGGTAGGCAGCAAGCACCAGGAGAAATCTGAATTTGACCACGGGTCATTGGCTTTTTGAAAACATGAAATATTTAATCAACCACGTTGAAATTAACCTTCAACCGGTGCTCACCGTTTCGGTTACTGTAATATTTTGTGGCCTCCACTAGCTTGGGCTATAGTTTATTGCAAGCCATTAAAGCAACGATCGCGGGGGTTAAAACAAAAACTAAAGTTGCAAGGAATTCGAACCACCGAGTTTTTAAATCATCCACCACAATCAATAAAACATCAACAACGGCTTGCACCCCAAAAAAAAGAAAAAGTTAAAAACCAAATGTAGAACTTTAACACAACGCGTGCTTCACCATGGCGATAAGCCTCCCGATAAATTAAACCATACCAATTGGATCCTTTATGGAAACACAGGCCTCCAAAAAGCAAAACAACGTACAGAAGTAAGTAATTCGGATTTGGCATTTCCTCTGGCCTTTAATAACGGCACCTGCCTAACTTCACCTTATGCCAATACATAAACGGATATTTTTCCATCAACAACCCGTGGGATTCTAGTTAGGCGTGGCATTTATCCTGGTGTTCCTTGGAATGATTTCTGCCGGATTTGCTTTTAGGCACCCGTGAATTCCCCGGTTCACGAATTGGTTTGCCGCAGGAATAGATTTATCTTGCCAACGGAATAAAGAAATACTTCACATTTTGAAAAAAATTATACCTTTATCATAAAAAAAAATGCAGGTATCCATAATTGTTGTTTCGGTTTTGGTGGCGGTTATTATTGTCCTGGCTCTTTTGCTATTATTTTCCAAAAGTAAAGGATTGGTTGTCGTCGAAAAACAAATCCTTGACATTGGTGGCACCTTAAAGAAGCTGGAGACGGGACAAAAAGAAGAGTTTCGATTGAACCGCGAGGAGGCCGCATTGCTTACCAGGGAAAATAGAAAGGAACTCGCCGAAAGCCTCAAACTTTTGCGCGAGGAACAACTGGCCAGCTTCAAGACCATAAACCACAACAATGTTGCACAGTTGCAACTTATTAACTCTCAAGTTCAGGAAAGGCTAAATCTCATGGCCGAAAAGTCAAAGGCCGACAACGCGTTGATGCGGGAGTCGCTAGAAAAGGTTTTCAAGAGCTTTCAGGAAACCTTTGACAAGAACGTTGAATCCTTCAACAATCTTCAGCGCGAAAAATTTTTGATTTTGGAAGAAAAGCAGAACAAGCTCGTGGAAAGCACTGAAAAAAAGCTCGAGCAGATGCGCGAAACCGTTGACGAAAAGCTTCAAAAAACCCTTAACGAGCGTTTGGGGCAATCATTCGAATTGGTGGGCAAGCAGCTCGAAAGCGTGCAGAAAGGCCTCGGCGAGATGCAAACTCTAGCCCAGGATGTTGGAGGACTAAAAAAGGTGTTGAGCAACGTAAAAACCCGTGGTGGCATTGGAGAGGTACAATTGGCAATGCTATTGGAGCAATTGCTGGCTCCTGACCAGTTCGAGGCCAACGTAAGAACAAAAAAAGGCTCGTCTGAATCGGTGGAATTTGCCCTTAAACTCCCCGGCAGGGAAGATACCAAGGATGTGGTTTACCTGCCCATGGATGCAAAGTTTCCGAAAGACCGATACGAAAAAATGCTCGATGCATACGAAACCGGCGAACCTGCGCTTATAGATGCTGCCAGCAAGGAACTTGAGCGCACCATCAAGCAGATGGCCGCTGACATTCACAATAAATACATAGACCCACCTAACACTACCGACTTTGCGATAATGTTTCTGCCATTCGAGGGTATTTTTGCCGAAGTTGTTCGACGCACGAGCTTGCTTGAGCAACTGCAACGCGATTTCAAGGTAATTGTTACCGGACCAACTACACTGGCTGCAATACTAAATAGCCTGCAAATGGGTTTCAGAACATTGGCAATTCAAAAACGCAGCAGTGAGGTTTGGCAAATACTTGCGTCAGTTAAAAAGGAGTTCGAGTCATTTGGAGGGATGCTAGAAAAGGCACAAAAAAACATTCAAACTGCAAGCAATCAAATTGACGAGGTAATGGGCAAGCGGACCAGGGCAATTCAACGAAAGCTAAAAAGCGTGGAAACGCTTGACGCACAAGCAAACGGAAAACTCTTGCCCGAGCCACAGGTAGATGATTTCGATGAAGAAGACGATACGGAGGTTTAGGGGTTGACATGTTGGGCAGTAAATTGTAAAAGTCTTGCCGGATTTGTTGAAAAAATATAAATTGTTTAAGGCTCGTCGGTTTAAGTCTGTGTGCTCTGAGTCTCTGCCAGCAGATAGACACGGTCGCCGATAAAAAATCTTATTATTGATGCTTAAGGGTGTTCTGATTCTGATTTCTAAATGTTAACATCTAATTCATACTTTAATGAAACTTACAATCAAGCTGTTTTTAGATGCTCTGTTTATAATATTCATTTTTGGGTGCTCTGGTCAAAATGCCCAAGTTTTAAAATCTCCTTCAGAAGATTTGAAGGTTTCTTTAATTACTCTGGATGATGGGCGGGCTGCTTACTTGGTTGAGCGCAACGAACGCGTTTTAATCGACACTTCATTTGTTTCATTCCATTTTGTTGACATGCCACCCATTGGCAACGACCTGAAAATATTGAAAACCAAGACTTCCAGTTTCTCTGAAACTTGGGAGCAACCCTGGGGCGAACAACGATTGGTTGAGAACACCTACAATGAAATGGTTGTTTCCATGGCTGAAAAAAGCGGGCTAAAACGAAGGTTCGATATTGTTTTCAGGGTCTACGATGATGGATTGGGCTTTAGGTACCACTTCCCAAAACAAGAAAACCTTCGCGAGGCACTAATTGCCGAGGAACGAACTCAGTTTAAACTTACTGGCGACCATAAGGTTTGGTGGATTCCTGGAGACTGGGATATTTACGAGCATCTTTATTCCGAAACTCGCTTCACCGAAATTGATGCCCTTGCATACCGCGACCACCCCAACCTGGCCCAAACCCACATCCCTGTTAATGCCGTTGGAACACCGGTAACGATGAAAACCGATGATGGTTTGTACTTGAGTTTCCATGAAGCGGCATTAATGGATTACGCAGCCATAACTTTAGAGGTTGACCACCCAAACCTGCTTATGACCACCAACCTTGTGGGTTCTGAGAATACTGATTACAAGGTCAGGCGGGAAACTCCGTTCAGCACCCCTTGGCGGATGATTCAAGTTGCCGAAAGGGCAGGAGATTTAATTGAATCAAGGCTAATCCTTAACCTTAACGAGCCCAACAAACTCGATGACGTTTCTTGGCTTGAACCAACAAAATATGTTGGAATTTGGTGGGAAATGCATATTGACAAATCAACTTGGGGTAAAGCAGGTGGCAGGCACGGTGCCACCACCGAAAATGCCAAACGATACATTGATTTTGCAGCCAAAAACAATATTGGGGCAGTTTTGGTAGAGGGTTGGAATACCGGTTGGGAAAATTGGATTGGCACTCAAGACCGCGAAGGAATATTCGATTTCGTAACCCCCTACCCAGATTACGACTTGTTTGGAGTTGCCAATTATGCCCGCGAAAAGGGTGTAAAGCTTGTTATGCACCACGAAACGTCTGCAGCGGTAACAACCTACGAAAACCAACTCGACACTGCCTTTAAGCTAATAGAAAGTCTTGGCATCAAGGCCGTTAAAACCGGTTATGTTGGAACCATAATTCCTGTTGGCGAGTATCACAATGGCCAAATTATGGTTAATCACTACCAGCGAGTTCTTGAAAAGGCGGCCAAGCATAGAGTAGCCGTCAACTCACACGAAACCGTTATGGCAACAGGCCTTCGACGCACCTATCCCAACTTTTTTACCAGCGAGAACCTCCGAGGGCAAGAATTCAACGCTTGGGCCACAGATGGCGGTAATCCTCCAAATCATCTAACCATAATACCATTTACGCGAATGCTCGCAGGGCCAATTGATTATACCCCGGGTATTTTCAACATAAAACTAGGTCCAACAAGGCCTAACAATCAAGTTAACACCACATTGGCTCACCAATTGGCACTTTACGTTATTATTTTCAGTCCGCTGCAAATGGCCGCCGACCTTCCCGAAAACTACGAGAGACATCCCGCATTTCAGTTTATTAGGGATGTTGGTGTTGACTGGGAGCAAACCAAAGTGCTCGATAGTGAAATTGGAGAGTTCATTACCATTGCCCGACAGGAGAGAAACACCGGCAAATGGTTTTTGGGAAGCATTACTAATCAAGATGAACGAACGGTTAGTATAAAAACCGACTTTTTACAACCAGGGAAAAAATACATGGCAACCATTTATTCAGATGCTTCCGATGCACATTGGGACAAAAACCCAACGGCTTACAAAATTGAGGAAGTTGAAGTTTCAAATGAAAGTATTCTTGACCTTTGGTTGGCTCCTGGTGGAGGAGTGGCTGTAGGCTTTTCAGAAAAATAGTTTTTCCAATAGTTGCCAAAGAAAACATTTTTTGTTAACTTTGGTTTAATGTTTATATTTAATTACTTGCAAAATCAAAATATTATGAGAATCAAGAATGCATTTTTTGTTGCAATTATTTCATTAGCATTGCTCTTTCAAGGCTGCACCTCCACTCAAAAAGGAGCAGGAATTGGTGCCGTTGCCGGGGGCGTTCTCGGAGCCATAATTGGTAAAGCTGCTGGCGACACTGCCGCTGGTGCCGTTATCGGGGCTGCTGTTGGTGGCACCGCCGGTGCAATAATTGGTCACCAAATGGACAAGGCTGCCACGGAAATTGAAGAAGAAATTCCGGGGGTCAATGTAGATAGAGTTGGAGAAGGTATCATAGTTGAGTTTCCTAATAATATTTTATTTGAAATTAATAGGTTCGACCTATCCGTTGAAGCAAGAGAAAACCTATACAAGCTTGCCCTTATTTTGAAGAGGTTTCCTGATACGGATGTAGAGGTACACGGGCATACTGACATTACCGGACGCAGAGCTTTCAACCAAACTTTATCCGAAAACCGTGCAAGATCAGTGGCTGAGTATCTGGTTTCTAAAGGGATAAGTGCAGAAAGGCTTTCGATAATTGGTTTTGGTCCCGACCAACCCAAATATTCAAACGATACTCCTGAAGGTAGGATAAAAAACCGCCGGGTGGAGTTCGCTATTACTGCTAGTGAAGAAATGAAACAAAGGGCCGAGCAAGAGGCTGCTGGAAATTAACTGTATTTTAAGCCAAATAATATTTAAAACTCAGCCGGTTGTGGTTACGTTTTTTTTGAATATCGTTCCTGATGTTTTCGGCTAAAATGGTAAAACCTATTATTTTGGTCGAAAATGTTGAAATCCAATGTCGAATTAAAAACTTTCTTTACTTTTGTCTTTCAAACAAACTTGCAAACTTTAATTATGCAATGCCTCCACACACACACACAGGTGCGCGACCTTAGCGGCTTGGCGATTTTCGTGGTGCGTTGATTCGTGTGGGCGTTACTTTTCTCCTAATTTTTTCGGTTTTCTTTTTTCGCCGGTCGATATCGACGGTCTAATATCTTGGTTGAGCCGGCAACGGTTTGACTGAATTTGGCCATCCTGCCTTTACATACAGGCGCGATGGCCTGCCTGTTTTTTTAACCTGAGAAGTATTAACCACAAAAACAAACAAAAATGAAAAACAAACTGACCCCATTGATTATCTCGTTTGCCCTGATGTTTAGCTGTGCAAAGGAAGAACCGCAAACGATCCTCGAACCACCTGAATTTATTGATGAGTACGCTGGCTACTTCGTTAAAGACCTGCTAGTTTACGATGAAAACAACGTGAATAGCGAGTATTTTAGAGTGTATTGGGAAGATGAAAATGCGGCAAACAAGTTTTTGGAGTACAATACACTGGTATTGGAAGTGATAAGTCAAGGCGAAGGCAACTAGCCACTTGAGGCCAAAAATGACATCTTTTCTATGGAGGCGGCTAATGCCTTCAGCAAAGGGGATGATTTTAACCATGAAAACTATGATGTGGATGGGCCAATAATTAACATCGAACTTATTACCGAAAATCTTTTTGCCGAATCTTCTTATTTCAAGGTTAAGGTTGATCCGAATAAACTTAACAAAAACACACCGCCCCTTGGTTACGAGGTATGGATAGACCAACACTACCGTGACCAGCTACGATGGGCAAACAACAATGGGGCAGTTGGAGCGTTTGATAACTGAAGAATAAAAAAGAGGAAAGAAATGAAGCTCGTTCATAAATCTGGAGCCATTGCGCTTTTTCTTGTTTTCATGGCAGGGTGCATAACCGATATCGAAATCGAGATACCTGAAATAGAGCCAAGGCTTGTTTTGTAATCGGCTCTTTCTCCGTGGGATTTCGTGACAGGGGGTGCCAAGCAAAACGGTGTGGCGGTTTATCCCTGCCGGAATATTTTTGATAACAGCCCATTATTTCCTGTTACCAACGCTACGGTTAACCTATTCCGAAATGGGGTTTTTTTCAGGAACTGACATGCAACGGCGAGGACAATAAAAGGTTTTACCCCGTTTACCACCCACCACTCCAAGAACCGATGCCCGGCGAGGCATACAGGGTGGAGGTTTCGGCCCTTGGATTCGAATCCGTATATGCCGAAACGGTAATCCCTTCATTAGTTCCCATGGTCAACGTAGAGATTGAAAGGGTTGCCGTGCGAAAACCTTCAGGGAACTTTGGCGATGAAATCCAATCGAGATCAATCAAAACCTTTAACGACCCGCCTGATGAAAACAACTTTTACGAGGTGGTTCTTTCAAGTGTTGGTAATGAGTTTAATCCTATTTATTTTCATCATTCCACTTCCTCCAATCCATTCATAACCAGCGAGCCTTATTATCCCAATCCATTGTCGGAGAATGTTTTTTACCCACGAACTTTGCTTTTTTCGGGAAATTCATTCAAAGGACAGGAATGCAAGGTTGTTCTTTTCTACCGTCCAAGCCGCAGAACCATCGAGGTTGATGGAAGTTGGGTAACCCTCCTCCCCGCCGATATTCTTTCTGCTCAGCTTAAAAACGTTTCTGAAGATTACTATAGGCACTACACAACCCTTTATCACGCTCGTCAGGTACGGCTTGAGAATGCCCTTTTTGGGTCAACCGAACCAATAATTGTTTACAGCAATGTTACAAACGGGTTTGGGCTTTTCTCCGGTTTTTATCCTTCAATTGCTCGGCTGTCACGTTTGCGTTGAACAAAGCAAAAGAATACGGCGAGTTTTTATCCTTCAATTGTTCGGCTGTCAATCGAGGAAATTATTGCAGAATGAAACCTGCTTTTCACTTTTTTTTGTTTTTCTGTATTGGCCAAAGCATTTTCTCAAGGAAGGTTGACTTTGAGTGGTTTTGTTTATGACAAAGCTTCTGGCGAGGTATTAATGGGGGCAACTATTTTTGAAGTTATTGGCGGTAGAGGTGTGGTTACAAACCAGCATGGTTTTTATTCGATAACCCACGAATCAAATCCAAATAGTTTGTTCAGGGGCTCTTACGTTGGGTATAACAGTATCGAGATTAAAGCCTCTGCAATTAAGGGCAGGCAGCACGATTTTTTCCTAACCCCCGGTGTTGAGCTGGAAACCTTTACAGAAACAGGTTCGCGGATTTCAGACTTGACCAAAACCCCCGAAATTAGCACCACCCGCCTTGCCATGCAAGAAATTAAGCAGATGCCAAACCTGTTTGACGAGGTTGACATTATCAAAGCCTATCAATTGACCCCGGTGTACAATCTGGGGGCGAGGGCAGGAGCGAGCTTTTCGTAAGTGGTGGCAGCAACGACCAAAACCTCATAATTTTGGATGATGTGCCAATGTATTACGTAAGCCACTTTGGAGGGTTTTTCACGGTGTTCAATGCCGATGCCATTAGCGACAGTCAGCTTATTAAAGGCGGCTTCCCTGCTCGCTACGGCGGTAGGTTGTCGTCGGTGTTGGATGTTAGATTAAAGGATGGTAACCTTAACGAGTTTCAAGGTCATGGGACAATAGGATTGCTATCTTCCAAGGTGATGCTAGATTGTCCTATTGTTAAGGAAAATGGTTCTTACTTGGTTTCAGTAAGTGGATGCCTGATACCCACATATAAACTGCTTTTTCAAAACAGGATTAATTACAACTTCATTGACCTAAACCTAAAGGCAAACTACCGGTTGAGCCCAACCGACAGGTTGTTCTTCAACGTTTACTTTGGCGATGACAAGGTAGCCGAAAACCGAGGTTCAATTTCCCATAAAGACAATACAAGTATCAGATGGGGTAGTTACTTGGCTTCGTTGAGGTATAACAAAGTGTTCGGGCAAAAGCTTTTCGCCAATTTATTAATTGCTGGTACTCGATACAGGTTCCGTCAAACCCACCACAATGAAATACCAAGGAATGGTTCCACGCCCGACCTGGTTACAAGCACCATATGTACGGGAGTAGCTGATTACTTTTCAAAACAGACTTCACCTATTCGGCATCAAGCAACCTTACCGTGAAATTTGGGACAAACGCTACATTGCACTCAGTAAGGCCCAATGACGAAACTTTCAACAGAATTGGTTCCGGCGAAAACGTGAACCTTGAGTACAATTCGTTAACCTCGGCGGTGGAAAGCAGCGTTTACCTTGAAAACGACTTTTCGGTTGGCTCTTTGGATGCCAACATCGGCTTGAGGGGAGTTGGTTTTTGGTTAAAGGGTGCTTCTATAGCTTTTTGGAGCCACGCATTAACCTTAATTACAGGCTCTTTGATGGTTTTTCGATAAAGGGGGCTTACTCCATCACCAATCAATTCATGCACTTGTTGAGCTATTCTGGAGTAGGTTTCCCATCTGATTATTGGATGCCAACAACAAAAAGTGTCAAACCTGGCAGGGCTGAAAAATACACCGCTGGTTTTGCAAAATCATTTGCAAAAAGTGGTTTGCAAATAGGATTGGACGGGTATTACAAGAAACTGGAAAGTATGATTGCATTCAAGCCCGGGTATTCATTGGCAGGCAATTTGGCGAGATGGGAAAACGTGGTTGAGCGCGATGGAGCAGGCACCAATTACGGCGTTGAGTTTTTCGTGCAAAAAACATCTGGCAGGTCAACCGGTTGGCTGGGAGTTACCGTTGCGCACGCCAACACGCAATTCGAAAACCTTAACAACGGCAATGTTTTCCCGTTCAAGTACAACAGGCCTTTTGATATTAGCCTGTTGTGGAACTATAAAATATCAGACAGGTTGAGCTTTGAGGCAACCTGGTCATTTGGCTCTGGCTACCCAGTAACGCTCGCTCCCGAAAGGTACTACCTCGATGCGAGTTATGATAGTTTTTTTGACTTGGATTACCAAGAGGTTTTTCATTACCCCGAGGTCAACTCGTTCAGGATGCGAGATTACCACAGGCTCGATGTTTCGCTAAGTTACTCGAGAGCATCATCTTGGGGGACTGGCACTTGGTCATTTAGCATTTTTAACGTTTACAACCGAAAGAACCCATACTACTATTATTACGAGCGAACGGGATTCATGCCTTCTCATCAATTAGACTCCCCCTTTTCAACCCTCAAATTGAGGCAACGCATCTTGTTTCCGCTATTCCCATCTGTTATTACAATTTCAAGTTTTAACATTATGAGAACATTAGTTTTTGCTTTTTCAATGTTTTGTGCGGCAGCCACCTTGCCTGCCCAGCCGTTCGTAGGCCTGCCGGGCACGGCAGGTTTCCCCTATCAGGAAAACCAAGTTTTGGATTATTCGCTTGGGATATAAATGACCGCCGGCTACCAGGTTAGCCAGAGGCTGCAGGTTGCGGCGGTTTATGATGTGAGTTGGCTCCCCTCGCGGTGGAGAGATTTAACCATCACCGAGTTAATGGCATCGAGTGTTTTTATCATTACCGATAGGCTTCCAGTTTCGCATTATACTGGCATTTCGGCGGGAGCGATAAGGAGGTCTGAAGGAGGGGATACTGACTACGGGCTGGTTGCTGCTCCACTATTGGGTTTTGAAACCGGTGCTGGCGAGAGGGGTCTTTTTTTCGATGCAAGTATGGCTTTCAAGGTTTACCAAATTCAGGATTTAGTTTCTCATCCATTGGTTAGCAACAATATGAATATGTTTTTCATAAAGGTCGGGTTGAAGTATAAGTTTTAGCATCAATCCAATTTATTTTTAAAAACGCAGACTCTTGTGATTGCGTTTTTTTATTTTTGCACAAATCTACTGATATGAAAGAGGCAATTGATGCGGCAAAGCTGGCTGGCAGTTTCGTGAACTCCACTGGTTGCCATATTTTCTTGACAGGGAAGGCCGGCACCGGAAAGACAACATTTATGCGTGAGCTTATTGCTACCACCCATAAAAAAGCGGTGGTGGCGGCACCAACGGGCATCGCTGCCATAAATGCTGGCGGGGTAACGCTTCATTCGTTGTTTCACCTGCCTTTTGGAACCATCGTTCCAAGCCTCGACGGCGTTAACGTTAACAACCTTAGCGAGAATGTTACCACGCACCAAGGGCTTCTGTCAAAACAAACAATGAACAGTGCCAAGAGGGCTTTGCTTCGCGAAATGGAGTTGCTGGTCATTGACGAGGTTAGTATGTTGCGTGCCGATATTCTTGATGGTATCGACTTTGTTATGCGACACGTGAGGCGCAACAAATCACGGCCTTTCGGCGGAGTGCAGGTGCTTTTTATCGGCGACCTGCTCCAGCTGCCTCCAGTTGTTAAAAATCAAGAGTGGGAATTGCTAAAATGGCACTACAACTCCATGTTCTTTTTCGATGCGAACGTGCTAAAAGACAAGCCGCTGGTTTACCTCGAGCTAGAGGAAATATACCGACAATCTGACGAGGAGTTCATAGAGTTACTCGAAAACTTCAGAACGGGAAAAGTATCATCGCAAGCCTTATCCATTCTGCAATCTAAGTACAAGCCAAACATTGACCCCACAAGTAAGGAGGGGTGGATTTACCTCACCACCCACAACCACAAGGCAGACAGGATAAATGCACGAGCCCTCGAAAAACTTCCCGGACGCAAGCACTCCTTCAATGCAAGGATTGACGGCACCTTTAACGAACACCAGTACCCCGTTGAGTTTACCCTCGAACTAAAGGAGGGGGCGCAGGTTATGTTCATCAAGAACGATTATTCGGGTAATAGGCTCTACTTTAACGGAAAGATTGGAATTGTTGATTCTATCGACGACGACTCAATTTTGGTTTCCTTTCCCGATGGCTCCGAACCAGCGACCGTAGAGCCCTATACTTGGGAAAACAAGAAGTTTAGCCTCGATACCGAAACCAACGAAATATCAGAAAAGGTTGAGGGCACGTTCACCCACCTACCCATTAAGCTGGCCTGGGCAATAACCATACACAAAAGCCAGGGGCTTACCTTTGAAAAGGCAATCATTGACTTTGCCGATGCCTTTGCGGCGGGGCAGGCATATGTCGCCCTGTCAAGGCTAAGGAGCCTTGACGGGCTTTTGCTTGTCTCTCCCCTGCCCTCTCGGTCGTTCGATGTCGATGCTTCGGTTTCATCATTTTCCGAAAACAAAAAATCGGGCGAAGAGTTAAGTCAAGAACTTGAAAAAGAGACGCTGGCTTTTGCCCAAGACGAGGTAGAAAAAATTTTCAACTTCAAAACCTTATCGAGCCAATACCAGGCCATAATTTACCAAATTATCCATGGAAAGGGCAAGTCTAAAAAATTTGATTACATTCCATGGCTCAAGGAGCAGCAGCAGGCCATTGAGGGGGTTGACGAGGTGGCTCGAAAGTTCATTGACCAACTACACAGATACCACGCCTTTGACAGCAAGGAAAAGCTAACCTTTTTGGCAGAAAGACTGGGTAGGGGTCAAGATTACTTCATGCCAGTTTTGCAAAAGGCATCAGAAAACATACTTAACCACGCAAAGGTGGTTTCGGAAGAGGGTGTCAACAAAAAATACTTAAGTGAGCTCGAAGCAATTGAGTCTGCAGTTAGGAGCAAGCTAAAAGCCATTTACAAACTTTCGAAACTAATTGAATCCATTATCGAGAACTCAAACCTCGACAAGCAAAAGGCAAGATATCCAGAACTATACCAACTCGGGCAGTCGATAATCCGCGATTTTGCCCAATTTACCGAAAACAGGCGGAAAGGCAAAAAGGAGAAGCCCAAAAAGGAAAAGGAACCCAAGATTCTCTCGAGGGATGAAACCCTGGAATTATTCAAATCTGGCAAGAGCATTGATGAAATTGCAGTTGAAAGGAACCTTGCCATTAGTACCATTGAAAGTCACCTGTCATACTTCGTAAGGCGCGGATTGCTGGATGTTAACCAATTGGTTGACCCCGAAAAGATTGAGATGATTCTTGAAGCCGCCAAAACACTTAAAACCAACAGCTTGGGTGCCATAATGGCAGTTTTGGGAAGTGAATTCACCTATGGCGATTTGAGGTTCGTGCTGGCGCAGTATCAGAATAAAAAACTGCAACTGGAGCCATAAATTTATTAAATTTTGGTATTTGGATGCACCTTCTAGCAATGGCCTCTAAATTTATGACTGGTAATTGGTGTTTGGTTACGGCTGCTGGTCAGAAGGGATTTTTTCTTAATGGTGAATTAGTGGTAAAACTCTTTTGGATAACGGATGCAATTTATTAAACCAACTATACGGGATTTTTGAATCCAAGCTTTGCGAAAGCTATTTCCCAGCTCTGGTTTTGTGGAAAAACGGTTTTTATTTGCCTCACGACGTGGGTTTCATGACCAGTTGCAACCTTAATTGCTCCAGCAGGGTTCGTGATTGAAAAATGGCTCGCAGATCTCTAGCCGATTAATGCAGGTAATTACCCTTGGGCAACCAAAACAAATTACGGGCAAATCTGCGAAATCTGCCGGGGAGTTTATTTGAGTTGCCAAAATGTTTGATAGTTTATTGCAGCACTTCCAAACAACGTTTCAGGCTTTCTTTCCACCCGGCAATTTCAATCCCAAAATCGCAAATAATTCTTTTTTTGCACAGCACGCCATATGCTGGTCTTTTGGCTTTAAGGTTCATGTCAATAGTTTTGGCAGGTTCAACCTTAAGCTCAAATCCCTTTACTGCGAGAATTGTTTTGGCAAAATCAAACCACGAAGCCTCACCGAGGCCGGTGAAGTTGTAAAGCATGTTAAACTTACCATCGGGCAACAGATCAACAACCTTCAATATTGTGGTTGCAAGGTCGGCCGCATAGGTTGGCGTGCCCAATTGATCATCGACAACCTTGAGGCTTTCGCCCTTCAGGGCTTTGCGCAAAATGGTTTTCACGAAATTGTGACCGTGAACAGAATACAACCAAGAAGTGCGGAAAATAATAGCTCGCTCAGCAATTTCCTTTATGAAATTGTCGCCTTGAAGTTTGGTCTTGCCGTAGTGGTTTATGGGGTTTGGTATATCACTCTCGCTATATGGCACCTTCGAATTGCCATCAAAAACATAATCAGTAGAAAGGTGTACCAGCAAGCTGCCTGACTGGTTACAAAGTTCTGCAAACAACTGCGGAACACCGGCATTTAAGATTTCGGCTTCCCTTTGGTTGTCCTCGGCACCATCAACATTGGTGTATGCCGCGCAGTTAATAACACAGTCAAATTGATGGTTTGCAAAGAAATTCCTGACCGATTGGCTGTCGGTAAGGTCAAGTTGTTCTTTGTCAACGAAAAGAAAATTGCGATTAGGGTAATTAACGGCCAGCTTTTGCAACTCCAGCCCGAGTTGGCCTTGGCTACCTGTTACCAGTGTCTTCATTTTTCCCACGGCAGGGCTTATTTACTATAGTTTAAGCGTGTTCTTGAAATATTCAATGGTTGGCCTCAAACCCTCTTCCAATTCTATCTTTGGAGCCCAACCTATTGTTTTCTTTGCAAGTTCTATATCGGGCTGTCGCTGCACGGGGTCATCTTGCGGTAGGGGTTCGAAGGTTATCTTTGAGTTTGATCCGGTTAAGGTCAAAACTTTTTCGGCCAGTTCGAGCATTGTAAACTCGCGAGGATTGCCCAAATTCATCGGGCCAGTTACCTCGTTTGGTGTATCCATTAGCAGTATCAATGCATTAACCAGGTCATCAACATAGCAGAAACTTCGGGTTTGGGTTCCATTGCCAAAAACTGTGATATTTTTGCCCTTCAGGGCTTGCACAATGAAATTCGAAACCACGCGGCCATCGTTCGGATGCATTCTTGGGCCGTAAGTGTTGAAAATTCGGGCAATCTTTATTTTCAACCCATTTTGCCGATGGTAATTGACAAACAGCGCCTCTGCACACCTTTTGCCCTCATCGTAGCAAGCCCTTGGGCCTATTGGATTAACGTTGCCCCAATAACTTTCGGGCTGCGGATGCAGCTCCGGATCGCCATAAACTTCACTGGTGGATGCTTGCAATATTTTTGCCTTGAGGCGTTTTGCAAGCCCTAGCATGTTAATTGCACCCATTACCGAAGTTTTGATAGTTTTAATTCCGTTGTACTGGTAGTGTACCGGCGAGGCGGGGCAAGCAAGGTTGTAAATCTCATCGGCTTCAATGAAAAATGGAATGGTAACATCGTGCCTGATCATTTCGAAATAGGGGTTGTCGAGCAAGTGTACAACATTTTCTTTTTGCCCCGTGAAGAAATTGTCAAGACAAAACACTTCGTTGCCACGTTTAAGAAGCTCTTCGCAGAGGTGCGAACCAACAAACCCGGCGCCGCCAGTTACCAAAATCCTTTTTCGCATTGCATAAAATATTAATTGTTTAACCAAGCATGAATTTACAATACTTACTTTTCAAGCAGCAATAAGCAATGGGCGCAAAGCGGAGGGGCAGGGAGTGATTTAATGACCGACCGATTGAGAAATTGAACGACAAAACTGTTTTTTTTGCAATTTTCCATGCGCAGGTTTCAATTTTCCGGTCTTAGACCTTCACACTTGTTGTTGGCTCACCTATTTGTGCTTGTTTCAGAGTTTAATCAAAGAAAAAGATATTACCCTCGGTAATTGGAACCTGTCTGGAAAAACCTTCTTCAAGTGAGATGAAAGTTTCTGTTGATGAAACCTCGGGTATGGTTTGAATTTTTTCAACTATTATTTTTTTTAAATGCTCGTTGCTTTTGGTGTAAACCTTCACAAAAAGCGAGTAACGACCAGAAATGTGGTGGCATTCTACCACTTCAGGAATGCCTTTTATTGTTTGAAAAACTTCTTCGTGGGTACTGCCATTGAGAGGGTTTATAGTAACGCCAATAAAAGCGCAGGTATAATAACCCAACCCCTTGGGGCTAAGCTTAAAAAACGAGCCGTCTAAAATGTTGGAATCAACAAGTTTTTGCACTCTTTGGTGTACTGCCGCACCGCTTATACCACATATTCTCGAAATTTCGAGAAACGGCATCCTTGCATTGGCCGAGAGCACCTCCAAAATTTTCTTGTCGATGCCGTCTATTTGAAAGCCTTTTTCGCTAAATAGGTTCATCTTGTTTATAATTTTTACAAAAATAATCATAATTACTTGAAAATTGTAGGCAATTCTTTTGAAATCTTAAAATTCTCTAATTAAATACCAATAATCATGAATAATGGATACTTTTGCATTGCAAAAAACCCCTAACCACTAACAATACATGAAATTCGATCCTGCATCAAACATTCAAGACCTACTTCAATTTGGCGAGTATGGCGACGTAAATCCATCAATAACCGACTCGGCTACCTACACCTTCATGGAGGCAAAAACAATGTTGGATACCTTTCAAGGCGAAGAGCAAGGTTGTTTCTTATATTCGCGCCACTGGAACCCCTCAAACAGGTATTTGGCCGATGCCCTCGCGGCAATGGAAGGCACCGAAAGTGCTTGGGTTGCCGCTTCGGGAATGGCGGCCATAACGAATGTAATTCTACAACTTTGCAATACTGGCGACCACATTGTGTCAAGTATCACAACTTATGGCGGAACGTACGCATTTCTTGACAATTACCTGAAAAAATTCAAGATTGAGGTGACATTTGTTAACATTACCAACCTCGAAGAAGTAAAAAAAGCCATCAAGCCAAACACTACAATGATTTACACCGAATCAGTAACCAATCCCATGCTTCAGGTTTCTGATTTACCCGAACTTTCAAAAATAGCCAAAAACAATGGAGCAAGGCTAGTTGTTGACAACACCTTTACCCCAATGATAATTGCACCCGCCAAGCTTGGCGCCGACATTGTGGTTTACAGCATGACAAAATTTATTAACGGGAAGAACGACTGTGTTGCCGGTGCCATATGCGGAAGCACCGAATTTATTAATGCATTGGCCGATGTTAATACAGGAACTTCAATGCTGCTAGGCCCGGTTTTGGATCCACTAAGGGCTTCAAGCATTCACAAAAACTTGCACACCCTGCATGTTAGAATGAAGCAGCACGGCCATAATGCAATGTATTTGGCGAAAAAATTCAAGGAAGTAGGACTTAAGTTCAATTATCCCGGAATGCTAGAACACCCTCAGCACGAATTAATGAAAAAATTGATGAATGCCGAGTTCGGATTTGGAGGGTTAATTGCCATTGATATGCAAACCAGCGACAGGGCAACCAAACTAATGGAAATGATGCAAATAGTTGGCGTGGGTTACCTTGCAGTCAGTTTGGGTTACTTCAAAACCTTGTTTAGCAACTCCGGTAAAAGCACATCTAGCGAAGTGCCGTTGGAGGTTCAAAAAGAAATGGGCCTGTCAGATGGCCTAATAAGATTCTCGGTGGGGTTAGACAATGACATCGAGAGAACTTGGCAAAAAATACTTTATTGTCTGCAAACACTCAAATTCTTGTAAAGCAATTTTTTCACAAAGGTTTTTTAACAATTTTTTAATAAAAACTTGCAATCTGCCGCAACAATATGAAATAAAAATGCGTTAAACTTGTGAAACTTAAAAAAAAAACAAAATATTTCTTGTTTTTTATTTTTTTTTGTTTTACTTTCATGGCGTTGTTTTGGTTAGTTGATTGGTGAGCCCGGGACAGGAACTTTCTGTCCTGGGTTTTTTAGTGCGTGTATAGAAAAAAGGCCGTCATTTCTTTGCGGCCTTGCATGCTTAAACCAATTACTTGCAAAGAAGCGAGAGTTTTAATTAACGTTCCTTTTGGCTGCCCCACATCAAGAAAATAGCTTGAGGGATTTGCACGTTTTGCATGTATCTTCCAAATACTGGATCCTTTTCCCCGGCCAGTAATTCAAAAATTTCCTGACCTCTGCCCCTGGCGTAAAATGGGACCAACATGTTGGTATGCGCTCCCGAGTTGAATTTGTGAACCGGCAATTTGCCCTTGCCGGCATTTTCAACTTTTGAACTAATATCCCCGGGGAAGCCTGGGCCGGTTAGGTAACCTGTTTCGTGATCGGAGGTAAGGATTATTAGAGTCTCGTCCCAGCTGCTATATTTTTCCACCCACTCAATTGCTGCCCTAATGGAGTTGTTCAAATCAATCTGCTCCTCAATTATTCTGGGCAAGTTGTTATCGTGCCCTGCCCAATCAATGGCTCCCCCCTCTATCATGACGAAAAATCCTTTGGGATTTTGACTTAATACATTTAGCGATGCCCTGGTCAGTTCTTCCAGGGTAGGGACACTCTTGTTGAGAGGCGAGTCAAATGGAAGAGTTTCTCCATCAACTTGGGTTCTTGCTTGGTTTAAGGTTGAGTTGACCTGTGCTACTCCCAGCACCCTCGGTGGGGTCTTACCAGTGCCGAGAGCTTTGAATTCTTCGCGAGTTTGCACTACAGTCCAAGGGTTTGGTTTACCATCGCCGCTTGAGTCGAGAACCTTATGGGTTTTGCCATCGACTTCAAAAGAAGTTTTTCCCTCGTTTCGCACTAACTGGTTCCACAATTCACGGCCACCAACGTAGCGATCGTTATTTTGCGAGGGCTGCCCATTGTTGTTAAAATCCGGGTGGCCGGCTCCAAAAATCAAATCAACACGGGTATTAAATAGCTGGTATCTGGCAATCTCGACATAATTCTGCCGGTCTATGTTATGAGCGCTGAAACTAGCGGGGGTGGCATGCGATATTTGCACGCTCGTAACAATTCCTACCGACTTTCCAAGGTTTTTTGCCACCTGGCTAATGTGGGTCAAAGTGTCGCCGGTTACCCCTATTCCTATTGATTTGTTGTAGGTTTTTACACCTGTTGAAAGAGCTGTGCCGCCAGCCCCACTGTCTGTAGCTCCCCTTTTGAGATTCTCGGGGTCGGTCCAGGCAAGTCTTGGGTTGTATCCGTGGCTGAAAAACTTTTCGGTTTCTGTGTTGTGGGTCATGGCAGGATAGGTCGCGTGGGCTAAAATAGTCCAGCCTTTTTGTTCGTAGAGTTGAGCGTCGGCCGCCCCTTCTTGAAACAAATTGGCAGCAAGCACATGGTTGAATCCCATACCATCGCCTATAAAGAATATTATGTTCTTTGGTGCAGGCACGTAACTGTTCGTGGGTTTTTCGGCCTTGATACCACATGATTGCAGCAACCCTATAAAAAGAGCAAAAATTACAATAAAGAAAATTTTCGGGTTTTTCATTCGCCTTGAATTGTTATTTGTCATGCGAAGTTATGAAAGTTTTATTTGCAGTCGAAGGTTTTCGAAACATTTTATACTAAGGTAACCTGCATCGAATTGCGGTTTTACTTCGCCATATTATCTTGTGTTTGCCCTTTGTAAGACGGCTTTTTGAAAATTCGGCTGCCCAAAACCAGTGCCGCAGAAATTATTATAATGTTCTTGAAAATATATTGCCCTTCAAGTGTAAGTCCATAGGGTATTTTTGTAAAAACCTCTTCGGGGAAAAAAAATATTGGGGCGAAGGTTCCCGTCATTTGCGCCAAAAGTAAAACTATGCCGGCTTTCATGAATTTTCCGGTAAGGAATCCAAGCCCAATCAATACCTCCCAAAGTGCCAGCCCCAAAATTATTGCAGTAGGCGGAACAATTCCAAAAGTCAGAAGCGTTATTGTATTTATTGCCAAGTCTTGGGCCGGGCTTAATCCGGGGAAGAATTTCAAGGTGCCAAACCAAACAAATACGATTCCTATACTAATCCTAAGAAGTGTTAGTGCGTTTCTTTCGATCCACGGTGCTAATGATCTTTCGATATTTTCGAGTTTAATTTGTGTTAAGTTCATTTTTTTTAGTTGGTTTAACGAATTCATGATTGTTAATTCATTAACAACTTAATTGCCTTTTTGTTCGAGCTTTGGTTTGCTTGCTCCAGGCTTGGCAAGCGCAAATAGGACTTCGGTTTTTTCTTGAGCCGAATTTGGGACTCTTGTGAATCAATAAGGGAAATGATTTAAGCCTCCACAAATTTCACGGAGGATGCCTTGAAGCTTACCCATAAATCTCTGTTTGGCGCAATTTCCAAGGCTTGCTGGGAGCTTTGGCTGATCGAAGCAACCAGTTCGACACCAATGTCAACCACCAGTTCCATACCCGATAGGGCGAAGTAAACTTCCTTTACCCTTCCCTTAAACTGGTTCAGGGCCGAACTTTCCAAATGCTTTGCAGAAATTAAAACATGCTCTTCCGAAACCATCACGAAACCAGATTTGGGATTGGCTTCGGAGAGGAAATGTATCGAAATCGATTCGTTGATAATTGCTTTCTTCAGGCCACTATTATCGGCTTTGGTTATTTGGTTGGCCCTGTAAATGTTCTTCATCCCGCTAAACCTTGCAACGAATTCGGTTTTCGGATGACGAAAAACCTCTTCGGGGGTTCCGAATTGAATTAGCCTGCCATTTTCGATTATTGCAACCTTGTTGGCCAAAGTTGTGGCTTCCGTAAAATCGTGGGTAACATGAATAATGGTGATTCCTGTTCGGTTAATGTCGCGCAGCAATCCACGCAGCTCGCTTTTATGACTTACATCGAGGTTTGACAAGGGCTCGTCGAGCAAAAGCACCTTGGCCCCCGATGCCAGTGTTCTGGCTATGGCCACCCTTTTGGCCTCACCTCCTGAAAGGGTGTTTGGATTGCGGTTCAAGAGATGCGAAACCCCTGCCAATGCGGCAAAATTGCCAACCTGGGCTTTAATTTCCATTTTTGCCTTCTTCCTTATGCGCAGGGGGTATGCAATGTTCTCGAACACCGAAAGGTGTGGAAAAAGCGAAAGATCCTGGTAAACAACCCCAACCTTCCTTTCTTGAATTTTTGAAGAAGTTACATCGGTTCCATCGAGCAAAATTTTTCCCATTTGAGGTTTAAGCAACCCGGAAATTATTTCCAAAATCACACTTTTGCCTGCTCCCGAAACTCCAAGCAGGGCAAGGTAATCGCCGTTGTTTGCTGCAAACGATACGTTTTGCAGCGAAAAATCGCCTAACTTAACGCTAATGTTTTTAACCTCTATCATGACTAATGGTTCTTGATAATAACCGCATTGCCACGAAAATTGCCAGGCATATTGCCACGAAAATGGCAGCCACCGGTCTGGTGTGCTCCAGCCCAAAAGAGGTGAAACGCTCCCATATCAGCACCGGGGTAACCATTGGATGGTAAACAATAATAACCACTGCACCAAACTCGCTCAAGCCTCGCGCCCACATCATCGTGAACCCGGTAATAATATGCCTTTTGGCCAGTGGCAACGATATGGTTAAAAACACTTTCAAAGGTGAGGCACCCAAGTTAAGTGCAACCTTTTCGAGCCTTTCGGGAACCGCTGCAAAGCCGTTGCGGGCAGAGTTTATCAAAAAAGGGAGGCTTACAAATGCCATTGCCACCACAATACCAGCCTGACCTCCTACAAAAGAAATCCCAACCGACTCGCCTGCACCGCCCAAAAAACTACCCCGGCTAAGAACCCCCAGCAGGGCTATTCCCACCGCCGAATGAGGAATAACCAGCGGAAGGTCAATAATGCCATTGATTAGATTGCTCAAAAAAAACTTTTTTCGAGCCAAAAGAAATGACAAAGGAACTGACAAAACCCCAAAAGAAAGAACTGCAAGCAGAGAGCTCGTCAAGGTTAGCCGTATGCTACCAATAACGGCACTATCGTTTATTGCCTCCGATAACCGCGGAGGTGAGGTATTCAAAAACAAACCTGCCAAGGGAGCAATAATAAACAAGAGGATAAACCCGCTTGCAAACGTCAAAAAAGCCGTGAATTTCCAGTTGCCTAGCATTATTCATGAATTATCGTTGCGCAAAATTAAAATTTTAAGGCTTACCTCATCAATTTCATTAACCTAATTTGAGCCAATAACGAAATTGGCAAAACCTAAACGTAAAAAAATCGACCCGAATAAAATATTGATGCAATTTTCACGAAAACAAATATTTTTTAAATTTCTTAAAAACTAAATCCTATTTTTGCTGGCGATTAACAAAATTTTTCAACAATGCCCACAGCAAACAAATTGCGAAACTTGTCAATCCTTTTGATACTTGCAACGGTGAGTTTTATTCTACCCGAAGTTGCTTGGGGCGGCTCGTCACCACAAAAATCCCCTCCGACCCCAAAAGAAGCGCTCAGGAAATTGGCAGGGATTAATACATTTTTCAAACACGGTAGGTTTGTAGGAACAATAAAGGTTGATGATGTAAGGGTGGTGGAGCGAGGAAAGAAACTGAGAGTTTACTTCAACCCAAGTTTGGCAAACCTACCAATTAGGATTGACCTTGTTAAAGAAATAGAAGCCGAGATTCGCCACAGGCTGGGAGACATTTACAAAGACCACTCGCTTGAATTGTTTAGCCGCGGTATCAGGTTGGAGGAGTTTATCCCCAACCTCTTGCGGAAGGGTGGTCAATCCGTCGATAACTCTAGGATTCGCAAGCCACACAGGGTGGCCCCCTTGGTTTCGAGGGCAGAAGCCTGGCACTTTGCCGCTGGTCTGTCGGGCAGTCACTTGGCTGTTTGGCCTAGCCACGGTTATTACTTCGATTCGGCCAAGGATAGGTGGCAGTGGCAAAGAGCAAGGCTGTTTGGAACAGTAGAAGATTTATTTACCATAAATTATGCAACCAAACTAATAACCCCAATGCTCGAAAATGCCGGGGCTGTTGTGCTTATGCCCCGCGAAAGGTGCTTGCAAACCAATGAAGTGATAGTTGATGCCGACGGGTCAACAGGAGATTCAGAGGTTCTGATTTTTAATTCGGGCTACAAAACTTGGCGACAAGTTTCGGGCGGGTTTAAAGTGACTGATACCCTTTTTCACGGTCAGAATCCCTTTAAAATGGGTACCCACTTGCAACTTGGTACCAACGCAGGCTCCGAAGCATACATCAAGTACATTCCCGATATTCCCCAAGACGGTTACTACTCGGTGTACTTTTCGTGGGGGCGAAACAAGAGAAACTCCAAGCAAGTTAGGTGCAATGTAAACCACACGGGAGGCACAACAACTTTTTTCATCAATCAATCGCTTGCAGGCCCAACCTGGACATACCTTGGCCGTTTTTTTTTCAAGAAGGGAAAAAACCATCAAATTGGAAGTTTTTTGGTTTATGGCACCGATGATGGCGGTTTTGTTACCGCCGATGCACTTAGGCTTGGTGGAGGCATGGGCAACAGTGCCCGTAAGCCGTGCCTCGACCATCAGGCTCGTGGCCTTTCGGCAAACGATAGCGGGAAGCTTTTCGCACAGCTTTTTAGTGAAAGCTCTCCATGCGGAAACTATCAAATTAGCAATAGGCCAAGGTATCACGAGGCAGCTCGCTACTACCTGCAATATGCCGGTATGCCCGATAGCCTTGTTTATAGTTTGAACTTTGGTCGTAACGATTACAACGATGACTTTATGAGCCGCGGCGAATGGGTTAATTACCTCATGGGCGATGCTTTCAATCTTGGCACAAAGACCGTGAAAGGTGGGCTGGGAATACCAATAAACCTTGCGCTATCATTCCACACCGATGCCGGAATAACCCCTAACGATTCGGTTGTGGGCACCTTGGCAATTTACAGCACCCAAACTGACAGGGGGCGTTTTGGCGATGGAGTATCAAGGCTCGCGAGTCGCGACCTAACTGATTTGATTCAAGACCAAATTGTTTCAGACATCAGGGCACTTTTCAATCCAAACTGGAACCTGAGGGCAATTTGGGATAGACAGTACAGCGAATCTTGGCGTCCGCAGGTGCCCGCAATTCTTCTGGAACTTCTTTCTCACCAAAATTTGGCCGATATGCGGTACGGCTTGGACCCGCGATTTCAGTTTGCCGTTAGTCGTTCAATATACAAGGCCATTTTGAGGTTCGTTTCCGCCAATGAAGGTCGCCAACCCGTGGTGCAACCGTTACCTCCTCAAGACTTCTTTATTGAACGGGTGAAAGACAAAACAGTTGCGTTAAACTGGCAGCCAACCCACGACCCCCTCGAACCAACAGCAAAACCAACTCATTACAGGGTTTACAAAAGGACCGAAGACCTTGGTTTTGATAACGGAACTGTTGTTGAGGGCAATAAATTGTTGGTTGAGCTCCCCGAGTACGGCAAAATGTACTCGTTCAAGGTAACAGCACTCAACGGCGGCGGCGAGAGCTTTCCATCCGAAGTTTTGGCCACGGCAATTCTGCCCAACCAACTTGAATTGCTCTTGATTGTTAATGGGTTTACCAGGGTAAGTGGCCCCAAAATGGTTGACGATGGCAAATTTGCCGGCATTGAATGGTGGAAGGACCAAGGAGTTTTTTTTAACAAGAATGCAACACACACCGGAAACCAATACGATTTTGACCGCTCAAGCCCTTGGCTCGACGATGACAGCCCGGGTTGGGGAGCGAGCCACGCCGATATGGAAGGCACGGTTTTAACGGGAAACACTTTCGATTTTGTATCGGTGCACGGAGCGTCAGTAAGGGATGCCGGTTATTCTTTCGTCTCGTCTTCAAGGGCGGCGATTGAAAGAAACTTGTTAAAATCCGATGATTATTGGGCTGCAAATATTATTTTTGGCGAACAATTGGGCGTAAAAAACTTCCTTGACAGCACCAAGGTAGATTTTAGAGTCTTTTCGCCAGAGTTAACTATCTGGTTGGCAGAATTTTCTCGAAAGGGCAAGGGTTTGCTTGTATCGGGTGCTTACATCGGAACCGATGCAACCTTGTACAATGATAAAGATGCAATAGAATTTGCTTCGGATATTCTTGGTTATACATGGCGCACTAACAATGCCTCAAATATTGGCGATGTGATTTCGACAGATGATATTGGAAAATCGTTTCCGCGAAGGTTGTATTTTTCGGCAGAGCATCAACGAGGCTTTTACGTTGTGGAGGCACCAGATGCCATTGAGCCAGCCGGAAATTACTCGAGGGTAATATACCGTTACAATGTAAACGGCACCAGCGCAGGAATCATGCACAAAGGTAGCCACAAGGCAGTGTCGCTGGGTTTTCCAATAGAATCAATAATTTGCCCCGCCGAAAGGGGAAAGTTAATGAAGGCAGCATTGGAGTTTTTGAACAAACAGTAATAAATAGTAATAATTAGTAAAATAAACATCCACAAAAATAAACACCAAAATTATGAACGAAAAAAAAATTACCTGTTTCATTGCCAGCGGCAACGAACAAAACATTAAAAGAACCATTGCCGAGCTGAGTTCAAGTCAACTGGTTGCATCGGTTTTCATTTTGGGCAGTGATGCTCCCGAATTTGAACTACCATGCGGTGCCAGTTACGTGAAGGTTTCATCAATCCAGACAACCGCTGCCATCAAACAAATTGCATCCCTTTCCAACACTCCTTACACTCTTGTTTACACCAAGTCGCTGCCCCTTAAAATTGGGTATTTTGCCCTTGAAAGATTCGTGCAGGTGGCTGAAAATACCGGAGCTGGGCTTGTTTATTCCGACCATTATCAGGTTAAGTCGGGCAAGCTGTCGCCATTGCCAGTAATTGATTATCAAGAAGGGAGCCTTCGCGATGATTTCAACTTTGGCTCGATTTTATTTTACCGCACTAGCAAGGTTAAAGGGGCTGCAAGTGCAATGACTGCCGATTACAATTTTGCCGGCCTTTACGACTTGCGATTGAAGGTTTCGGCAAGTAGTATCATTTTCCGCATTCCCGAGAATCTATATATAGAAGAGGAAACCGACACCCGAAAGTCGGGCGAAAAAATGTTTGACTACGTGGACCCGCGAAACAGGGCTGTGCAAATTGAAATGGAGCATGCCTGCACCGACCACCTCAAGGCAATTGGCGGCTACCTCGAACCAGTTTTCAAGCCGGTAAGATATGATGAAAGCAACTTCCCGGTGGAGGCCTCGGTAATAATCCCCGTAAGAAATAGGATTAAAACGGTTGAAGATGCAGTCCGCTCGGTATTCATGCAAAGAACCAATTTCGACTTCAATCTCATAATCGTTGATAACCACAGTACCGATGGAACCACCGAGCTGCTTCAAAACTTGGCAAAAGAAAACCACAGGTTAATTCACGTGATACCCCAGCGCGATGACCTCGGCATTGGAGGCTGCTGGAACCAAGGTGTTTTTCATCCCCTTTGCGGCAGGTTTGCAATTCAGTTGGATAGCGACGACTTGTACGTTGACCAGAACGTGGTGCAAAACATTGTAAATGCCTTTTACGAGCAAAACTGCGCAATGGTGGTTGGAAGTTATCAAATGGTAAACTTCAAGCTTGAAGAAATCCCACCTGGTATCATTGACCACAAGGAGTGGACACCCGATAATGGCCGAAACAATGCCTTGCGCATCAACGGACTTGGAGCCCCACGGGCCTTTTACACCCCCGTTTTGCGATCAATTAAAGTTCCGAATGTAAGTTACGGTGAGGATTATGCTCTCGGTTTGGCCATTTCGCGCCATTACCAAATTGGCCGCATTTACGAGCCACTTTACCTGTGCCGCAGGTGGGACGACAACACAGATGCCTCGCTCGACGTGCAAAAAATGAATGCCCACAATACTTACAAGGATAGGATTAGAACCATTGAGTTGTTGGCAAGAAAACGGATTAACGAATAACGGAAAACCCAGGCGTTTATCCTGCCAACAATGCGCCTAGGCAACGAAAATAATTATTCAAAATATTGGTAATGAATTTTTTGGAAATAAACAACGAAAATCCTAGTCTGGCGAGTTTGGTTGATTCGCTTTTTGCAGAACAGTTGGAGAATTGGGATCTTGCCAAGGCCAATTATAAAGGCTTGCAGAAGGTTGTTTCAAAGTCAATTCAAATTGGCAACGGGTTGGAAATATATTTGCAGAGCAATCCAGAAAGACTCGCATCAACGTCTGCAAAGGTCGACCCGAAATCAATAAGCGAACGTAAATGCTTTCTGTGCCACGCCAACCTACCACCGAGCCAAAGGGCAATTTCCTTTGGCGATGAGTTGCTAATTTTGGTAAATCCTTTCCCAATTTTCACAAAGCACCTGACCATTCCCGTAAGAGAACACCTGCCCCAAAAAATTGAAGGACGAATCTTGCAAATGCTTCAATTGGCCAGGGAACTTGAAGAGTACGTGGTATTTTACAACGGCCCGAGGTGCGGGGCTTCGGCACCCGATCATTTTCACTTTCAGGCCGGAAACAAGAATTTTTTGCCCTTGCTTGCCGATTTCGAAAAGACTGAAAACACCCTTGTGTTAGAATCTGACGGTTGTAAAATTTGGTCAATGAGCGGAAACCTGAGGAAGGCCCTGGTCATTTGCAGCAGCCATGCAAGTAAAGTTGAGATCAGCTTTTCAAAGATCATTTTGGCATTGCAAAGCCTGGAAGAAACCACCGACGAACCAATGATAAACCTGTTGGCAAACTGCCAAAATGGCCAATACAAGGTTTTTGTTTTTCCACGTGAGGTTCACCGCCCGTGGCAATACTTTGACCAAAGTGCCGACCAGATTTTGTTCAGCCCGGGTTCTGTAGATTTGGCGGGGGTTTTCGTTTTGCCCCGCATTGAAGACTTCCATAAAATGAACTTTGAAACCTGCAAGGATACAATGCGGCAAGTATCTCTTTCCGATGAAAAATGGGAGCTTTTAGTTGAAAGGTTAGGCAGGGTGCAAAATTTATGATTTGCCATTGGCGGGTAGTAACTTTGGACATATTTTTAGGTCGTTTGGTTGCTGCTTATTGCCTGCTGGTTGTTAGTTTTGATAAACTTTGTGCTCCAAAATTATTTTTAAATTAACACCGTGGAACCAAAAATAATTACCGGCTGGCCTGAATGCTACCATTCGTGGGCGGCATTTCTGAATGATTGTTGCGAACACGATTATGTAAGCCCAACCCTGCTGCGAGAAAAGCTGGAGGGCGACCCGATGGCCGATAAAGATCTTTGCCTTTCGGCTTATATCGATGACAAAATTGTAGGGATGATGTTTGCCACACGTCGCGACGTGCGAGGACAACAACTTGGCTACATCAAGTTAATGGGTGTTCACGAAAGTTTTAGGCGTAAAAAAATTGCTACCCGGCTATACGAAATATCCGAACAGCGTTTAAAGGAGAAAGGTGCCAAAACCATACGAATTTACGATGTGCCGCTCAACTACTTCATGCCCGGCATTGACCCCCGATACACTCCGGCAGTGTGCTTTGCATTCAAAATGGGTTTCAAGCAATTTGGCGAATCTATTAATATGGTTGCCTATTTGGATAAACTCGACCTAAACACGAGTGCCGAGGAAAAAAATCTCGAAAACCACGATATTGAGATAAGAAGGGCAACACAGGCCGACACCCCAAAAATAAAAGAATTACTTTGCGCCGAATGGCAGCTTTGGAACAACGAGTTGGATATGGCAATGGCCGACAACCCACCCTCCGTTCATGTTGCTTTTATTAACGGAAGTTTACGTGCATTTTCCGCGCACAACGCCAACAACAAGGGTACCGGCTGGTTCGGGCCAATGGGAACCCATCCCGACATGCGAGGCAAGGGCGTTGGAACCATCCTGTTAAAAAGATGCCTCCTTGACATGCGCCATCAAGGGCACAAACAAGCCATAATACCCTGGGTGGCACCAATTGCATTCTACTCGCATTTTGTCAATGCCAAGATTGAAAGGGTTTTCTGGCGAATGGAAAAACAACTCTAAAACTAACTTATGGAACCCAACATTAAAGTCGGAATTCTTTTTGGCAATGAAGTTACGGTAAGATTTAACACTCCATACCTCGATCAATCGTCGGGCAAAGAGTTTGTCGGAAACATTAAGGTTGTTCTTGAAAACGGAACCCCTTTTCTTTTGGTTGAAAACCAAAAAACCCCTTTGGATTTGCCTGCCAATTTTAATCCAATTGACCCTGTCGAAGGAACCTTCGATCTTGAAAATGTAACAATAGGAATAAACTTTCACTGGGAACGACAAGAAACTCAAAATTTTTCAGGCAAGCTCGTGATAATCAAAGAGGAAAACCATCTTTCTGCCATAAACATATTGCCCGTCGAAGACTACCTTACGAGTGTAATATCATCGGAAATGAGCCCCGATTCATCAGAAGAATTACTAAAGGCTCATGCCGTTGTTTCACGCGGTTGGCTCTTGGCGCAAATCGAAAAAAAGCAGCAGGTAATGGCAACCGAAAAGCAAGATTTTTTTTGTGGCAACGACGAACGAATTGTTTGGTACGACCGCGAAGACCATAAAAACTTCGATGTTTGCGCCGACGACCACTGCCAGCGGTATCAAGGCCTTACAACCGTAACCCGCCAACAAGTTAATGATGCCATTGACAAAACACGGGGCCAGGTTCTGACCTTTAACGGAAAGATTTGCGATGCTCGATACTCCAAATGTTGCGGGGGCGTTACCGAGTTGTTCGAAAACGCCTGGGAGCCTGTTAACCACCCTTACCTTGCAAGGGTGGTTGACCATGACAGTATCACACCCGAAAACTCTCTTGACCTCACTCAAGAAACCAATGCAATTCCATGGATTACTTCATCGCCAGGAGCTTTTTGCAACACAACGGATGCGAATATTTTGAAACAGGTTCTTAAAGGCTACGATCAAGAAACATCCGACTTTTTTCGCTGGAAGGTTACCTTACTGCAAGATGCGGTTCGGCAACTTTTGAAAAGTAGAATAAATGTTGACGTGGGTCAAGTAACCGACCTCGTGGTCGTTGAAAGGGGCACTTCGGGCCGACTTGTTAAATTGCGAATTGTCGGGACAAGCGGAAGTATTGTTATCGGCAAGGAGCTTGAAATCCGCAAGGCATTTTCCAAATCACACCTTTACAGTTCGGCTTTTGTGATTGAAAAGGGGTCTCTTGTAAACGGCATTCCACAGTCATTCACGCTAACAGGTGCAGGTTGGGGACACGGTGTTGGTCTATGCCAAATTGGTGCCGCGGTCATGGGCGAATTGGGTTACAATTACGAGCAAATCCTCGAACATTATTTCAAGGAGGCAGCTCTTGAAAAAATTTATTGATGGTTAATGGTTTATGATCGTCTAAGAAGTTTATGGGGCTAGAAAGGTTGATTGTTATTAAGTGCTAATTGTGATTTTAGTGTTTGGGTTTTCTCACTTTGCTTGCTTTGCAAGGCCTCAATGCCCCAAATTCAGCCTGAAATACAATCATCTAAAACAAGGGTCTGCTTGGCAAATCGTAAAATCAGCGTTCGAAATAAATTCAAAATAATTAAAAATGGAAAAAGAAAGAAAAGTTTCTCCTTGGGCTTGGATACCCTCGCTCTATTACGCGCAGGGTATTCCCTACGTGGTGGTAATGACCGTTTCGGTGATTATGTACAAGCGGCTTGGTATTTCAAATACCGAGATTGCCCTATACACCAGCTGGCTTTACCTGCCGTGGGTTATTAAGCCACTTTGGAGCCCGTTGGTTGATATGTTCAAAACCAAAAGATGGTGGATAATTGCTATGCAGTTGGTGGTAGGTGCAGGCCTCGCAGGGGTGGCCTTAACTCTCCCCGGACCAAATTTCTTTAAATTTTCCTTGGCGTTTTTGTGGCTGTTGGCATTTAGTTCGGCCACTCACGATATTGCAGCCGACGGCTTTTACATGCTAGGGCTAAAGGAGCACCAGCAGGCATACTTCGTTGGCATCAGGAGCACTTTTTACCGCATAGCAATGATCACCGGACAGGGGTTGTTGATTATTGTGGCAGGTTTTTTTGAGGTTTTTACCGGGCAAGAACCTGTTAGATTCACCGTGGTTGCTAGCCCACAGTATGAAACCGTTGCACGGTTGCCCGAACCTCAAAAGATTGTAAACGGAGGTGAACTTGGTTTTGTGGTTTCGTCAGAATTGTTGCAACTGGGCACCGCAAATATTACAAAACAGGAAGCCGATTCAATTTTCAAGGTTATTGATGAACTAAACGCCCAAAACGGGTTTGTAAAGACTGAGAGTAAGGTAAAAGATGTTGCAACTGAAATTGAAAGCCAAGAGTTAGAGACTGGGGCTACCGTTACAAAAATTAACAACCAGTCAATTGTGGTTGATGATACAGGATTTGTAGAGAGTTGGCTCAGGCAAATTTTTGGCCGCAAAAAAGATGCTGATCTTAGCCTCGATGCAATGCAGGGAAATGTTGTAGTAATTGGAGTTAGCCTTTCAGCCTCACCGCAAGAGGGGAAGGAAGTGGTTCTTAACACTGGTTTTAAAAGTGGTGATGGAACCCTTAAACTTGCAAGGGGCGAAAGATTGGTCTTCAACAGCGACAACTGGAACAAGGCCGCGTTGGTTGCCGTGCAGGTCGACAAAAGGTTAGACCGCCCTGCAAGGGCAAATTTCGAAGGGCAATCTGGTAACATACCTTTGGCATGGTCATTAACCTTTTTCATATTGGCCGGCTTGTTCTTGGTGTTTTTCCTCTACCACCGCTTCATGTTACCCCGCCCCTCGAGCGACAAGCCAGCGGTTAGCAATTCGGGCAAGAGCCCGGTGGTGGAGTTCCTGCAAACATTTGCATTGTTCTTTCGCAAGAAAGGCATTATGGCAGCACTTGGGTTCTTGTTGGTTTTCAGGCTCGCCGAGGCTCAACTTGTAAAAATGGCAGCACCCTTCTTGCTCGATGCACGCGAAATTGGAGGACTTGGACTTAACACGGCCGATGTTGGTCTAATCTATGGAACTATCGGAATATTGGCCCTTACCCTTGGAGGCATTCTTGGCGGACTTATGGCCTCGAAAAAAGGACTTAAGTTTTGGATACTGCCAATGACACTGGCTATTAACTTGCCTAACTTAATGTACGTTTACCTTTCGTTTGCCACCCCAACCGAGTTTTGGCTAATTGCCGGGGCTGTGGCAATCGAGCAGTTTGGTTACGGTTTCGGTTTTACAGCATATATGCTTTTCATGATTTACTTTGCCGACGGTGAGCACAAAACCGCTCACTTTGCAATTTGCACGGGTTTCATGGCTCTTGGCATGATGCTGCCAGGGATGTTTTCGGGGTGGCTACAAGAAATAATCGGCTACCAAAACTTTTTCCTTTGGGTAATGCTATGCACCATACCCGGTTTCTTGATAATAAGATTCTTGAAAATAGAGAAGAATTTTGGGATAAAGACAGGAAACAATTAAGTGCCGAGAGTGAAAAGGGAAAGGTTAAAAGCGATTGAAAGATAGAACGACAGAACGAAAAACCAGTGAACTGTGAATAGTAGAGACGTGGCATGCTGCATCTTAGGTAAGAGTGAAGAATGAAGAGTGATTGGTGATTTTTAGAGACGCAATGCTTTGCGTCTTTTAGTCAGCATTAAATTGGATTGACCGCAGAGATGCGATTCATCGCGCATAAATGGGAAGCCCGATATGGGATTGTGGGTCAAGCCCGCAATGACCGGGATATGAAAGGAGTTTGGCGGAGTAGGATATTAAGTCAGAAAAGAAAACACCCTCGCAGCATATTTTGCTGCGAGAGTGTTTTTGCATTAAGGGTGTGATCATTTTGCAGAGGGAAAGCTTTTGCGGGCGTCGTTTAGTTTCTTGCATCCGTACGCCAGTCCAAGGACGGCTTTAAATGCCAGCCCGTGGCCTGTTGGCGTGGGATAATCGTCACCACCTCCGTGGCCTGGAGGCGGTGGGGGCGGCGTTCCTTGACCCAGAAGGCCAATGGCGGGCAAAAACAGTAACAATGATAGCTCTGTGGATAATATGTACTTTTTTCATGACTCGTGGTTTTTCAATTTGATAAATGGCTTGCAGGCCTTCTGTTATTTAATTAAAATTTTTAGAGTATGCAGCCCGCTTTGGGTTGTTATCCTTACAATGTAAACTCCAGTGTTTAATAAGAGTTTTTCAGAGTGTCTGAGTCCGTATCCGAGTGACTTGGCCATTACCCTGCGACCACTGGTGTCAAATATTTCGAAGCTCCGCCCTCCTGTTTCTTCCGAGAAAAGAATGTGCAAGGTGTTTCCCAAACGTGCATCTTCAAGGTGCTTTCGGTCAGTTCTTCAACGTTTACGGGTGCCTTGAAGGTGAGCAAGAATCTTTGGAAGCCATCTCCCTTTTGGGCAAAGAAGTTGAACCCAAAATACGCGTTAGGGAAAAAAGTATATTTTTACACTTTAAAATCCCAGTGCTTAGCGTTAGAAAAATATTTCAATGAATTTCGAGCTATCCCATACCAGTAAAGAGATTACGCCTCGGGGTGGAATGGTTTTTT